>JAFVVO010000024.1 GCA_017502165.1 Clostridia bacterium | reverse complement strand
TGATAACTTTTGCGAAAATTAAAAAAAGTTAAAAGGAGAAAACATTATGTCACATTTTTGTACCCGTTGCGGCAAAGAACTGACCGATGGCGAACGCTGTTTTTGTTTCTGGAAATCGTTCGTTGTCAAGATCAAAGCGCTGTTATCCGGAGAGCCTGATAAAAAGAAGCTTGGTCTTCTTGAGCGCGACAAACAAATTGTTCCCGATATTATCCAAGCAGATGAAGGGGAACTGCCCATTAAGCAATATAAGCTTGCTAAATTACGTTCTAAGATACGCGGTCATTATGCCGAGGGAAATTTGCAAGTAACTAATAAAAGATTAATCTTTCGTGCGCCTGGCATAGCAGCCACCGGCAAGACGTTGATCCACAAAGAATTTTCTATCAATGAAATTTCCGGTATTGACGTGCAAAAAGGAACTAAATTAAGCGTTTTAAACATCATTGGAGGTCTTCTATTAACGTTGTTTATCTCTTTGGACTTCCAATCTCTTTTTGAAAAATTTTACCATAAGACAGAGTTCGTAAGTGCATTCTTCGCAATTCTTCTTTTTCTTGGATGTATTGCTGGCTGTATCCTTCTTCAAAAGAAATATTGGCTTAAGCTTGCATTCTGCTCCTGCGGTATAGGCTGTTTACTTGGCACAACGGGTCTTTCGTTCAGTGCTTTAGATATTGTATTTGGGTTTAAACTCTTTACATTGACTAATATTTGTATTTTTATACTTTCTATCGTTTGGTTTGTTATTCTTTTGCGCGTCTGCTTTGTTCCGGACCTTGTTTTTATGATCAAAACCACGTCCGCCTCTGAAGCTATTCAGATACGCCGACGCATATGGGGTTTGTTCTTTAAGCAAACACAAGAACACTCCGGGTTCTCTGAAGTTTTGCCCTGGACGGATGCCGACACAGTAGCTGAAGAATTGGGAGCCCTGATTGCCGATCTAAAAACAACTGGCGACCTGGCCGTAGATAAGTGGAAGGAGAAATAATATGCAATTCAGTGAAATTTACGAAAAAACTGTTTATGCATTTGAACACGACGAAGTGTTTGAGTTATTAACTGGACAAAAAGGTTATGCCTATCAAGCGCCTCGGTATGTTGCCGATGTGCCCACTTGTGACGAGTTTATATTTCAAAACGGTATTTATCCGTATTATAAAACATTGGTTACCGAGAAGAAGCAAGAATTTTTAAACAAACTCACATCTGCTTTTGACAAGATGATTATTTCTGATAACGAAGTCTTTGCTTGGTGGGCGTTAAGTTTATTACAAGGCCAAAAAGACCAGGAATCTTACTTTAAACAGGCTCCCTTTGAGGTAGCCGATCAATTTTGGCTTAAACTCAGCGCAGCTTTAAAAAACAAACAATCTACCCTAATTACTAATCGTTCATATTTGGGAGGTATTCACTCCGATGGTTTATGGGGAGAGGTACGTCGTATTGCCCTTTTGTTAGATAAAGATTATCGTATTAATATTTTGGGTGACTGATTATGGACGAAAACGGTCACTTAAAGAAATTTGACGGACAGAGCTCAATTCTTATGTCAGAAGCGAGTTATAGACGTTTTTATCGTGGACAAGAATATGTTGGGCGTTCACCAGATGAAAACAATCCATTAGGAAGTAATTATATTTCTACTTCTGCTGATATCGACAAAGCTTTGAATGAATGTCACGGTAATATTTCCGAATTAGAGAATTCATTAGGATTGCCGCCACGTTCTTTAGGAGACGGTCCTATCATTCGAGTTGATATAAACAATCCAGAGGAACATGGCCTACGAATAGCCAACGGTCGAGAACCAGGTGCAAATGAATATTACAATACCCCTCTTGATGAAAATGGCAAGCTTCCCGATATTAAATATGCAGATGCAGACCGCAAAATTGTAGATACAGCAAAAACCAATCCCGCCGAATTAGCCAAACTTAACGGACAATATTGGGACCAAAACGGATGTTATCATCCACCAAACATGGAGGGATATCAAGGAAAAACAAGTGGCGGTTTAGATGAAGCGGTTGTTAACCAAATTCCAAACACACCACAAAACATTTCTTATACGAGATATGAAGGATTTAAACGAAACGAAAACAGTGATATCTCTTCGTGTAAACTTACAGATGGATATTCCTCAGATTCCTACAAATTTAACCCCGACGATTACATACCCAAAACTACAGGTATCGATTCTTCTGGGAAAGGACTCGGCACGGGCATAGAATAAAGAGGCGTATTATGAATTTAAGCAGAAGACAACAAGCCACCGTTTTATTTGGTGACACACTTAATAATAATGTTCCGGCCTCTTCTGTTGAAGAAGGCGATTGTATTATTCCCGGACTGGATACTCAGCTTGCGCTTACTCATGATATTTTAAGCAAGCACCTAATGTTTCTCGGCGGTATTGGTACTGGCAAAACTAATGCCTTTTATCATATCGTATCACAACTCCGCAGCAGGCTTACACATAACGACGTTATGATTGTTTTTGATACCAAGGGTGATTTTTACAACGAATTTTATCGTCCTGGAGATATTGTTATCAGTAATGACAATAAAGCAGTTGGTGTTAATGGCGAAGATTATTGGAATATTTTTAATGAAATTGCTTATGATTCGCGTCAGCAAGAAAGCGTAATCGAAATCTCTAAAGCACTTTTTGCGGAAGCCTGCAAAAAAACAAATCAGATATTTTTCCCAAATGCTGCAAAAGATATCTTTATGGCATTATTAATACATTTTATCCGTTCTGTTCCGGAGATCCATCGTTGCAATGAAAACCTTATTAAATTTATTAATCGTTGCAGTGCAACAGATATTAAGGCAATTTTAAATTCTTGCGATGATTTCAAGGCTATGAGTAGTTATATTTCAAACGAAGACTCACCTCAAACGCAAGGCGTATTGTCTGAACTACAGCAAATCGTGAGAGAAATATTTATCGGCAACTTTGCTAAAAACGGTACGTTAAGCCTTAAAAACCTTGTTCGTAACAAGGGCGGTAAAACCGTATTTATTGAATACGATTTAAGCGTAGGCAATATGCTTTCTCCCATTTATAGTCTTCTTTTTGATCTCGCCATAAAAGAAGCTCTTGGCCGTAATCGTAGTGAAGGTAACGTGTATTTTATTACAGACGAATTTAAGTTATTACCCCACTTACAGCACATAGATGATGCCGTTAACTTTGGCCGAAGCCTTGGCATTAAATTTATGGTCGGCGTGCAGAACGTTGAGCAAATTTATGACAATTACGGTGAGGAACGTGCGCGCAGCATTATGTCAGGCTTTTCTACAACTATTTCTTTTCGTGTAAATGATGCTAAATCGCGCGAATATATTCAAAGCTTATACGGCAAGAACCAAAAGCTTGAAAGCTTTATGCCTACCATGCAAAGCAAGGGCTTGATAGAGTCCCAGCGCGAAGCTAACGTTGTTGAGGATTGGGATATTACGAGATTACAAATTGGCGAAGCTATTATTGGCTTGCCTGGACAAGAGCCATTTAAGTTTAGATTTAAAAAATATTAAGGAGATTATTATGAGTTATTGTGAATTTTGTGGAACAGAAATAAAAGATGGAGAAAAATGCACATGTCCTCAAGCAAAAGAAGTTACAAAAAAATCGCCACCGTTCAATAAAAGAAATTTAATCAGCATTATACTTGCTGCAATGATAGTTGTCGCTATTATTATAGCGTGCATTGTGAATGCTGGTATGCAAAAGGATCCTTTTGATTATATAAATGTTTCGTTTTCCGGCATTAATACTAAGGGCACTGTAAGCGTTAGTTTTGATAAAAGTTCTCTTGTGTCAAGCCTTGTTGGTGAAGCTCCAGATATTAATGATTTTTCCGACAAGAGTTTGAAAGAATATTTACAGTGGGAAGAAAAATATTATAATTATCAGGATAATATCAAACTTGCTATTTCTAAAGAAGATAACCTTTCTAATGGCGAGGAAATTGTGATATCGGTTACAGCAACAGGCGATGCAGCTAAATATATAAAGTCGTCCGAAAAAACATATACAGTTTCAGGGCTTACAGAAATTAAGAATATAGACGCATTTAGGGATATTGAGGTTGTATTTGAAGGCATTGATGGTGAAGGTAAGCTCAGAATTGTAAACAATTCAACAGATCCATTTGTTTCGGAGATTGATTTCGCGATTGATTCTGAGAAGAGTACCAATAGCAACAATTTTCTTTCGAACGGCGACAAAGTCGTTGTTATTGCCAAATATGACGAAAATTTAGCGTACACATATTGTTGTATTCCTGAGCAAAACGAAAAAAGCTTTACAGTTTCGTCTTTAGCGAAACCCGTTGAAGCAGAAGACATAACAATTGAGTTTATAAACCAACTTAAGCAAGTATCTTATGAAATTCTCGAAGCTTATGAACAAAAAAATTCTAATGAATACGATTTCAACAACAAAAAATACGAATGCGTTTATTTTTTTCAGAATGAAGAACAAGGCATTTATCACTCTCCTGATAACCCCAAGAAGAGAATAGTTGTGTTCTTTTCTTTAGAACGCACGAATCTTCAAAGCACTGAAACTAAAACGTTGTTTTGCGGTGTGTCTTTTTCCAGTCTTGCCGGTGAAATGGTATTATATCCTAACGGAACGTATAAAATATTCAGTTATGGAAGTGAGCGCCCTTTTGACGTTGATGCAGGCACTAAAACAGGATGGGAAGAGTCTTTAGAAAACGCCATTACAAGTATTCATCCTCTTTTTGAAGATGAAACGTATTATACCAGAACCAAAATTGATTAACATATATTATGCATATTTTGCAATTTTCTTTTGACCCCAATTACATTCGATTATGGTTGATGTACAATGTCACCTAAATATTGACATTATACCGCACGCGGAATACAATAATATTGTAGGAATACATGCTTTTTTGAATGTCGTATACCTGTTAATATAAGCGTAAAAATTAAATAAAAAACAGTAGAAAAGAGCCAATTTAGCTTAAATTAGCTCTTTTTTTGCGTCCTAAAACACGTTTTATGAAAAATTTTTTAAAACTTCCATATTTCTTACACAATAAAACGATATAATATTAGCAGATTTATAATGGGAGGTGAGTTATATGGCTCGTTTAGTTCTTGCTTATATTAAAGCTTTTCCTGATCAAGATACAAGAGATTTGATATCTGATTTGGTAAGCGAGTATCATTGTAGTAAGCAAAAAATTGCGGGCTGTTTGTCCTATCTATCACAAAAGAATTTGATAGACTTAGACACATGGCTGCCAAACAAGTTAACATTTGTTAGCTAATTCTAATAATTGAAGGAATTTTGTACGCTATTAGCGTGTTTTATAAACCAGCACCGATTTAATCGGTGCTTTTCCTTTTTTAAAAAACTATTGTATTTTTCTTACAAATATGATATAATACCCGCGTCAATAGTTAGGTCGCTCCACGCTTGGTTTGTGCGCAAGCACAAATGGATAGTGCGTAATGCGTGCTATATTTCCCGGTGCAAGAGTGCAACACACTCTCAAACTCTTTCGGAGCCGAAAATCAAACACAAAACACCGAGACGGTGTGTTGTTGATTTTCTCAAAGGAGTGCATAAGGGAATCGTTCTGCAGTTGTGGAACGCGAAACTGTGTTGATGAAAAATCAGATACGAACCTAAAATATCACTTCTATATTTTAACGATGTGGAACGCCTGTTTTTTACAGGTAGTTAAAATTAAGGAGGTGAGCGTCTTGAAGTTTTCAAGCAAAAAAGGCGTTAATGTAAATTGTTTTAATAACAATATCATTAACGTAAACTCTTCTGACATATGCAAAAGCATTGTCAAAATTATTCTTACTGTAGCAATTAGTTCGTTTTTTGTAGCATTTGCTTACAGACTATTGACCGTGTCTGATGGTGTTTTCTCTTCTATACTTGAAAAAGTGCTTGAAACTATCAATTCAGGTATAGATTGTGTGATACACTAATCAACACAACTTTTCGAGGTGAACTTATCTTGCATAAACATTGTTTATTACATGGTCTTAAATCAAAAAAACAACTTATTTCAATGCTTGATATAACTGATAATAAGGTTATGAAAGGCAAAGCGCAAGATAAGATAAAAATATATATTGCGACTGAACCTAAAAAAAGATTGATAGAAGCTCCTGAATATAAAATAAAAAAGGTTCAGAATAAAATCAAAAATTATTTGTTGAAATGTGATTTGCCTTCCTACGTTTTTTCCGGGATTAAGGGTAAATCATATTTTTGTAATGCCGCCCTGCATCGCGACTGCAAGTTTTTATACAAAACAGATATTTCTGCGTTTTTTCCAAGCATCTCAAGAAATACTGCATATAAGTTTTTTAAAAACGATTTAGAAACATCTTCGGATGTAGCAAAAATCTTAACCGATATATGTACGGTAGATATTAGAGACACTCTTGAAAAGGATTCCTCCGTTGCTGGCTTTGTAAAAGATAAAAAAATAAAGATGTATAATCATCTGTGTACCGGATCTCCAGCCAGTCCTATTTTGTCATACTTAGTAAATAAAGCAATGTTTGACGAAATGTATGCTATTGCTGAAAATAACAATTTAAAATTTTCAATATATATGGATGATGTCTTTTTTAGCTCATCCAAAAGCATTTCAAATAATGTTAGGGAGCATATTCTGAGGATTTTAACAAAATACGGTTATAACGTTTCTTTTAAGAAAGTTATATACTATACGTCGCAACAGAATAAAAAAGTCACGGGTGTGATTATTACTCCACAAAACAAATTAAGCATTCCAAACAAATTAAGAAGAAAAATTATAGCAAGCTTTTCGAAAGGTAATCTTAAAACAGGAGAGCAAAATTTACGAGGAATGCTTGTTGCGTCAAACATAATAGAAAAAAATTCCTTTTCAGGAATAAAAAGATATTTGAATGAGCTATCAAAAATACAATAGCAACATAATAAGATCAGTATAAACGGACCTATTAGTAGGTCTGTTTTTATTTTCTATAAAACAAACATAGCCAATTGGCTATAAATAAAAAATAGATTAGAAATTTTTTGTTAACAAAATCAATTTATATTCATTTTTTCTATTGTTTTCTCGCACCAATTGTGTATATTATGCATAAAAATTGATTATTTATGCGCAACAACAATTAAGTTCAATATAGCCTTGAAATTGGACTTACACGCAAAAATTTTCTTTTCTTTTTAAGGTATATTTGATATAATATATTAAATATATTATATAATGGAGAATTTTATGCATATTAACTGGTACCCGGGGCACATGGCGGCGGCAAAGAGAATGATGGAGGAAAACTTAAAGCTGGTTGACCTTGTTATTGAAATTTGCGATGCGCGTATTCCTTTTTCAAGCCGAAACCCTGATATTGAAAAGTTTGACAAGCCGAGAATTATTCTGCTTAATAAGGCGGATTTGGCGGACAAGGAAAAGACTCGTTTGTGGCTTGATTATTTTAAGCAGCAGAATATTCCCGCTCTTTTAATTACCGCAACACGCAAGCAGACGGAAATTGTTTCTTTAATAAACAAGGTTTGCGCCGAAAAGCAAGAGCATTTTAGGCAAAAGGGTATTACCCGCACAATGCGCGCTTTGGTTGCAGGTATTCCTAACGTAGGCAAAAGCACCCTTATTAACTCCCTTTGCGGAAGCCAGAAGGCAAAAACCGGTGATAAGCCCGGCGTAACAAGGGGAAAACAATGGATTAAAACCGGTGCGGTTGATTTGCTTGATTCTCCCGGTCTTCTTTGGCCAAGGCTTGATAATCAGTTAAGTGCAAAATATCTTGCCTTTACGGGCGCCCTTAACGACGAAATTCTTGATTTGGACGAGCTTGCCTTGGAATTATTGAAGACTCTTAAGGCGCAGTATCCCGAAAACGTAACGGAAAGATATAAAATTGAGCTTACAGATTCGGACATTGAGGATTACGAAGCCATTTGCACTAAACGGGGCTTCATTCTTAAAAACCGAGAATTTGACTATTCCCGTTGCGCAAGAGTGCTTCTTGACGAATTCCGCAAGGGCACCTTGGGCAACATAACCTTGGAGGTTCCTGATGAACTTTGATATAGAAACCGCCTTAATGGAAAAGGGTTATACCTTAATCGGCGGAATTGACGAAGCAGGCAGAGGTCCTCTTGCAGGCCCCGTTTGCGCCGCCTGCGTAATTTTAGACCCCAATAATATCCCCGAAGGCTTAAACGATTCAAAGAAGCTTTCGGAGAAAAAGCGCGAAAAGCTTTTTGACGAAATTATGGCTTGCGCAACGGTTTCCTGCGTTTTGGTTGACGAGAAAACCATTGACGAAATAAATATTTTAGAGGCTACCAAGCTCGCTATGCGCCGTGCTGTAGAAAAATTGTCCGTTACTCCCGATTATTTACTTATTGACGGCAATTTTACCATCGGAAGCATAAAAAACGAGCAGTTCGTAATCGGCGGTGACGCTAAAAGCCAAAGCATTGCGGCGGCGTCAATTATTGCAAAGGTTACCCGTGACAGATTTATGCTGGAGCTTGACAAACAGTATCCTCAGTACAATTTTGCCAAGCATAAGGGCTACGGCACTAAAGAGCATATTGAGAAAATCCGCGCTTTCGGGCCGTCTCCCTGCCACAGAGCAAGCTTTTTAACTAAAATTTTATGAACACGAGAGAAATAGGCTCTTGGGGCGAGGAGCTTGCCTGCAAGGAGCTGAAGAAGGAAAAATATAAAATACTTGAAACCAATTATCACGCTTCGAAGCTGGCGGAAATTGACGTAATTGCACAAAAGAAGGATTTGCTCGTTTTTGTGGAGGTTAAGCTGCGTCAAGGCGCTTCCCTCGGTGCAGGGCGTGAGGCGGTTAATTTTCAGAAGCAACAGCATATCCGTTATGCCGCCAAGCATTATTTAACCTGCAAAATTAAAAAAGAGGTTTCCTGCCGTTTTGACGTTATAGAAATTACTCTTTGCGACGGCTTACCTACCATAGTTCACATCGAAAATGCATTTTAAGCTATTTAGGAGACGCTAAATGAAAAAACTTACCCTTATATCTCTGTTGGTTTTACTGATTATGCTTTTTTGCTCCTGCGGAAGCGTTAATCAGCCAACGGATACAAACTTACTTAAAAATTCAGGCTTTGAGACAGAGACGGGCTCAGCCGTTACCGATTGGGTTTTAGAGCGTTATAACACAAAATCACCCTTGGAAAACTTTGCGGTTGTAGAGGCTGATGACGCGCCCGAAGGCAAAAACGTGCTTAAAATTGACAACGTTAATTTTAATGACGCGCGCTTTGTGCAAAAGGTTTCTCTTATGCCCAATTCCACCTACTGCTTCTCTGCAATGGTCAAAACGGAAATGATTGCAGGCTTGTATTCTTCCGATACGGGCGCAAACCTTTCCTTTATTCAAACCTACTGCAAAAGCGAATTTATTAAGGAAAACACTCCCTGGACGAGAATTACCGTTTACGGCTCAACGGATAAAGACACCAAATCCTCAACCGTTGCACTTCGCCTTGGCTATTACAGCGCCGACTGCAAGGGTACGGCATATTTTGACGACGTTTCCTTAACGCGTGTTGACTCTGTTCCTGAGGGCGCGCAGGTTATTTCCCTTACTCCTTTTGAGTTTGCTTCCTCCGAGGAAAATGACGAGACGAAAAGCACCATTTCGAAAATTGAATCAAGCGTGCTTATCCGCGGCATTTTATATTTTGCCCTTTTAGGCGTATTTATGTTCCTTGCGATTAAAAAGCGCTTTATCACCTTTAACGTTGCAACGATTATTATTGCGGTATCACTGGTTATCCGCCTTATTGCATCCGTTTCCTACGTTGGCTTTGACGTGGACGTTAACTGCTTTGCCGCCTGGGGCAACAAAATGGCAAGTGCAGGACCTGCCGACTTCTATTCCGAAGGCTATTTCTGTGACTATCCGCCCCTTTATATGTTCGTTTTAGGCTTTATTTCGCTTATTACGGGCTCGCTCAACTTAACCGAGGGAATCGGTTTAATGATTCTTAAGTCGCCTGCTATTATCTGCGATATTATTTCCGCAGTTTTAATAATAAAAATAACGAAAAAATACGTGGGCGAAAACGTTGCCGCCGCTTTGGGCGTCCTTTACGCTCTTCTTCCCACGGCAATAATAAACTCGGCCCTTTGGGGTCAGGTTGACTCCATTTTAGTGGTGTTTATGCTCCTTGCCTTCTACCTGATCGAAAAGGATAAGATGGGCGTATCAATTATCGTGTTTGCAATCGGGCTTCTGTTTAAGCCCCAGGCAGTGCTTTTCGGACCCATTATGCTCTTTGCGGTTGCAAGAGAATTTATTACTATATTCCGCGGCATAAAAACTGACAAGCGCGACAGTATGCTTCGTCTTGCAAAGGGCTTTGGCGGTCTGTTTGTCTCTATCGGCTTATTCCTGGCGCTTTCACTTATTATGCGCAACGGACAAGGTCCCACGTGGCTTGTTGATAAATATCTTACTACTATTGGCGGACAGTACAATTACGCAACACTTTCATCCTTTGGCTTAATGGGCTTGCTTCAGGGTCAATGGGTTAAAGAGGATTCTGCCGTGCTTGGCGAAATCACCTATTCTCAGCTTGGTACCGCCTGCATAATTTTAGTGTTTGCTCTGTGCGCATTTATCTTCCTTTTTGCTCTTTTTAAGGCAAAGAAGGAAACCCTTTCGGCAAAATGGCTCTGGCTGTTGGCGGGCTTATTCCTTGCAGGAATGGTGGTGTTCTCAACACGCACTCACGAAAGATACCTTTTCCCTGCAATATTTGCTCTTTTCGTTGCCTTTGCGCATTTTAAGGATGTTCGTCTGCTTATTGTAGGCGGAGCGTACGCCTTTATTAACTTTATAAACACCGCTTGCGTGCTTTACATCTATTCCGATCTTAAAACGTATATGGATAAGGCTGATCCCTTCTTCCTTATCTTCAGCGGATTAACCGTTATTGCGTTTATTTACCACGCCTTTGTTTCCGTTAGCCTTTTGTTCACAAAGCAGGAAAGACAAAGCTTGCTTGAGGAAAAGGATGAAACAGTTGAGGCAGAGGGCGAAGCAAAGGCTTCCCAAGATAAAAAGCTTAAAAAGCTTTTCGCACGCAAGGATTTTGCAATTAAAAGGGTTACCCTTAAGGACGTTATAATCTGTCTTTTAATTACCGCTATCTACGCCTGCGTTGCCTTTACTAACCTTGGCAACACAGAATCTGCTCAAAGCTTCTGGCATTCTTCAAGCGGCTCAGCCACCGCCACCTTTGATTTAGGCTCGGTTAAGGAATTTGATTCCATAGCCTATTATCCCGACTCTTATGACGGCGAGTTTGACGTGCTTATTTCCCTTGACGGTGAAAATTACAAAAAATACACCTCCTGCGCTCTTAACAGTGACAAGGAGGGCATTTGGAACGTTTCAGGCGGAAAGGCGGAAGCAAGATACGTTAAATTAAACGTACTTTCTGCGCTTTCACTTAACGAGTTCGCAGTTCTGAAGGACGGAGCACCCGTAGAAATCCAATCGGTTACTCAGCAGGTGCTTCCTGCCGACGCAAAGGTGAACCCCAATAATCTTATTGATGAGCAGGACTCCTTTACGCTTGATATTGTCCACGAAAAAGAGCTTGTTCCCTGGTCTGACGGAGGAGAATTTATCGTAGAATTTGCTTCTCCCGCCGTTATAACCGAGGTTTTAGCCAACGTTTCCTATTCTGAGGGCGGAGACGGTGTGACCGTTTTTGCTCCCACAGACAAAATGCCTCAAAGCACCTCCAAGGAGGAGTGGACCGGTCTGGTTAGCGTTACGGCATACTCCGGCTTTGACGGCTGGACTAACGGCGAATTTATCTATTTCTCCGAGGATCTTATTCCCACAAGCAGAGTGCTTGTTTCGGGCGTTGACTCAATGGCGCTTCGCAGTCTTGCATTTATGCAGGAGGAGGAGAGAATAGAGGTTGCCCGAGTTTTTGACGTTAACGGTGAAGAGCTTTCTGCATCCTCCTCGGTTTATTCCTGCTTTGCGGATTCCCGCTTGCTTGAGACGCACCTTAATGATGAAAACGCATCTTTTTGGAAGATTTCGTCCTGCTCCGATTACGTTATTGCGGACTTTGGTGAAATCACCGACGTTGAGCGCGGATATTACTTCACAAGCGTTTGTCAGGGCGCCTTTACGGTGTATCTGTCCCAGGACGGTCAGGATTGGCACAAGCTTCGTTCCTATTCCGTTGAGCCGGGAAATCTCTATTACTGGCACAAAATGGAGTTTAACGAGATTAAGCAGGCGCGATACGTTATGGTTTGCGCCGACAGCAGCTATATGAAGCTGATTGAAATGGGCTTCTTTACTTCCGAGGACGCTACGGAGCCAATTAAAATAAAGGACGTTTACGCTTCAAGCCAATCAGAGCTTTCGGGCAAGCTGCTCTTTGACGAGCAACACCTTGTTCCAAGCGAGGGCGCAACATATATGAACAGTATGTATTTTGACGAAATTTATCACGCCCGTACTGCCTATGAAAGCCTTAACGGACTTTCCATTTACGAATGGACTCATCCGCCCTTAGGCAAGGATATGATGTCCTGGTGCATCTCCTTAATGGGAATGACGCCTTTTGCCTGGCGCTTTGCAGGCACCTTAGCAGGTGTTCTGATGCTTCCTGCCATATTCTTCCTTGCGCTGTTGCTTTTTAGAAAAACCTCTTGGGCAACGGTGGCAACGCTTTTAATGGCGCTGGACGGTATGCACTTTGTTCAGACGAGAATTGCTACCATTGACTCCTACGGGGTACTGTTCATAATTCTGATGTTCCTGTTTATGTACTGGTATTATTCCATCAGCTTCTATGATATGCCCTTATGGAAAACATTTATTCCCTTAGGTCTTTGCGGACTTTCCTTTGGACTTGGCGCCGCAAGCAAGTGGATATGCCTCTACGCAGGCGCAGGACTTGCGGTAATTTTCTTCATTACCCTTTTCCGCAGAGGAAGCGAATATTTTACCGCGCTGAAATGCTATGATAAAACCGAGGGAGAAGAAAAGGCGTACCTTAACCGCATTATTAAGGTGTTCCCGAAAAACACTATTCTTACCTTGCTTTTCTGTATCGGCGTATTTATTATCATTCCCGCGATTATCTATTGCGCATCATATTACCCCTATTTCAATGCAGAGGGCGAAACGAGACATTGGCTTGAGATTATATTAGATAATCAGAAGGATATGTTTTCTTATCACTCAAAACTGCAGGCAACCCACAACTATCAGAGTGACTGGTACACCTGGCCGGTAATGTACTTGCCTATGTTCTTCTATGCAGGACCATCGGATGCAACCAATATGGCTTGCATTTATTCCTTTGGCAACCCTGCGGTTTGGTATTCAGGTCTCGTTTGCACGTTAGTCGGCCTCGGACTTTGCATTAAACGCTATTTAGGCTATTCCTCCAAGCTGGAAACGGCTTCCGCAACGGGAATGTTAGCCTGGTTTGCTCCCGGCGACGAAAAGCTAACTGACAAAAAAGAGCGCGATACACGTTTGCTTTTATTCCTTGCTCTTGGCTTAGCCTGCAACCTGCTTCCCTGGGTGGGCATCAGCAGATGCATCTTTATTTATCATTACTTTGCATCTGTTCCCTTTATAATTCTGTTTACAGTTTATTGCCTGCGCCACGCCTGGCGGAAATATCCTAAGGCAAGCACCTATATTACCGTTGGACTTATTGTGTTTGCACTTATTCTGTTTATTATGTTCAAGCCCGTTTGGACAGGCACAAGCGTCTCCCGTGATTACGTTAACGATTTCCTTCGTTGGCTTCCCTCCTGGTTTGCCGCTTGGTTCAGATAATTAACTGAAATATTGCCATAAATCAGCGGTTGCTGATTTATGGCGCATTCTAAAGGAGAAAATATGAAAACCCTTTTAATTGACGGTAACAGCCTTATTAACCGTGCATTTTACGCTCTGCCCGTGCTTTCAACTGACGAGGGCGTTTATACCAACGCAGTTTACGGCTTTTTGAAGATGTTTTATAAGGTTGTTGACGAATACGCACCCGACAACGTGGTTTGTGCCTTTGATATTAAGCATCCCACTTTCCGCCACCAGCGCTTTGCCGAATACAAGGCAGGCAGAAAGGAAATGCCTCAGGAGCTTCGTCCGCAAATCCCGCTTTTGCAGCAAGTGCTTAAAGATTTAGGTGTGTTCTGCTTTTCTCTTAAAGGCTTTGAGGCGGACGACATTATCGGAACTTACGCCCGTTTAGTCGAAGAAGAAGGCGGAGAATGTGCCGTTTTAACGGGTGACCGCGATTCCTTTCAGTTGGTTTCCCCAAACGTTACGGTATGGTTTACTAAAAAGGGTATCTCCGACGTGGTTAAGCTGACACCCGAAAACTTAAAAGAAAATTACGGAGTTAACGCTGACCAGGTTTGCGACCTTAAGGCGCTTATGGGTGACTCCTCGGACAATATTCCCGGTGTTGCAGGCGTTGGCGAGAAAACCGCCCTTTCCTTAATAGAAAAATACGGCAATATTGATGAGCTCTACGCTCACGCCGACGAAATTTCAGGCAAAATGGGCGAGAAAATCCGTGCAGGCAAGGATAGCGCCTACGAGAGCAAATTTCTTGCCACCATTGTGCGCTCCGTTCCCGTTGAGCCTCTCAGCCAAACTAAATACGCTCCCGCCTCCGATGAGGTTGCAGGGGCAATATTTAAGAAATATCAGTTTAAGTCACTTCTTGAGCGCGTTAACGCAGAAGAGGAAGTATTTAAGCCTGAAAACAAAGATTTCAGCGAGTTTGTTTTTTCGGGCAATCAGCTTGCAGTTTATTTCGGCGAAGATGAAATTTCCGTTGCTATAGACGAAAAAACACAGTTTACCGCAAGCCTTTCTTATGATTTGTTCTCTCTTGGGGCAACCGAAGACGAAGTTCTTGATAAGCTCGCCCCTACATTAAAAGATCCTTTAGTTAAAAAGTATTTCTTTGATGCTAAAAAGGCAATGCACAAATTTGAAGATATTTCTTCCATTGACGGCGACATAATGCTTGCGGAATATTTGCTGGACGCAGGCAGTGAAGACTTTTCTTTCGACAAAATATGTCAGCGTTACGGCTGCGATAAAGGCGCCGCCGCAATTTTGTTCGTCCACGCTAAGCAGGAAAAGGCATTGGAAGCACGCAATCTAATGCCCCTTTATAAAGAAGTTGAGCTTCCCTTGGTAAAGGTGCTTTTCTCTATGGAGAAAACGGGCTTTTACGTGGATAGTCAGGTGCTTTCCGCCCTTGGCGCAGAGTTTTCATCCCGACTTAACCAATTAACTAAAGATATTTACTTCCTTGCAGGCAAGGAGTTTAACATTAACAGTCCCGTTCAGCTTAGTGACGTTTTGTTCGTTGACCTGGGCCTGCCTGCCCAAAAGAAGACCAAACGCGGTTATTCTACGGATAACGATGTGCTGGAGTCCCTTGATCACCCCATTATCGAGCCTATTATGGAATACCGCCAATTACAAAAGCTTAAAAGCACCTATGTTGACGGTATGTTCTCGCTTATTTCCCATAAGGACGGCAGAATACACTCCACCTTTAATCAGGCGGTTACGGCAACGGGCAGAATTTCAAGCACCGAACCTAACCTGCAGAACATTCCCGTTCGTTATGCTTCAGGCAGAAGTATCCGCAAGGCGTTCTTGGCAGAAAAGGAAGATTACGTTTTAGTCAATGCGGACTATTCACAGATTGAGCTTCGCATCTTAGCCCATCTTTCAGGTGACGAAACACTTATTTCCTCCTTTAACAACAACGAGGACATTCACGCCCGCACCGCCGCAGAGGTCTTTGGCGAAAGCATTGAAAACGTTACCTCTGCCCAGCGAGGCAAGGCTAAGGCGGTAAACTTCGGTATTGTTTACGGCATAAGTGATTTCGGACTTGCTAAAAACATTCATTCTACCCGCAAAGAAGCGGCAGAATTTATGGAAAAGTATTTTGAAAAATATCCCAAGGTAAAGGAATACCTTAGCTTAAGCGTGCAAAAGGCAAAGCAATGCGGCTACGCTTTAACGGTTTTAGGCAGAAGACGTGAAATTCCTCAGCTTCGCGCCCAGAACTTCAACGTGCGCTCCTTCGGTGAGCGTGTTGCCATGAACGCGCCCATTCAGGGCTCTGCGGCAGACGTTATTAAGCTTGCTATGCTTAAGGTGCACGAAAAGCTTGAAGAAAAAAAGCATCTGGGTAAGCTTATTTTGCAGGTTCACGATGAGCTTATTATCGAGGTGCATAAGGATTATGCGGAGGAATGCAAGAAAATGCTTTCGTCCGTTATGGAAAGCGTGCTTGAACTTTCCGTACCCCTTACCACAGACGTTAATTCAGGAAGGACATGGTTTGAACTAAAATGATTTTAGGTGTTACCGGCGGTATTGCCTCAGGCAAAAGCACCGTTTCGGATTATCTCAAAAGCAAAAATCTGCCCGTCGTTGATGCGGACGCCATTTCCCACAAAATTACGGGTAAAAATTCTGTCGGCGCCAAGGCGATAAAAAAGGCATTTGGCGAGGAGTTCTTTGTTTGCGGAAGACTTGACAGGCAGAAGTTAGGTCAGTTCTGCTTTGGAAATAAAGAAAGAACCCGGCAGCTCAACAGTATTTTGCACCCCCTTATTATTGAGGAAATCGACAGAGAGCTTAAATTGCTTCAACAAAAGAATTGTCCGATTATTATTCTTGACGTGCCTCTTTTGTTTGAATCGGGGCTTGATAAAAAATGCAATAAAACTCTTTGTGTTGTTTGCGAAAAGGAAACCCGTGTTTCTCGCGCAATGGCGCGGTCTAAAATCAGCAGACATGAAGTGTTGGCAAGAATAGAAAATCAGATGACCGACCAAGAGAGAAGCAGTAAATCCGATTTCGTTATCGACAATAACGGCACAATAGACGAAACGGTTAAACAGATAGACAAGGTTTTAGAGGAATTAAATTATGTTTAACAGAGAAGACAAGCCGACCTATTTTCAAAGGTCCTGGCATAAAATTCTTATAACGGCGGCAATTTTAGCGGCACTGCTTTATTTGGTGTTCGTTTGGGGAAATAACGCCCTTGAAAAAAGGCTTCCCATAAAATTTCAGGAGCAGGTGGAAAAATATTCTGCCGAATATTCGCTGGATAAGTATCTCGTTTACGCAATAATAAATACCGAAAGCGGCTTTGACCCTGAGGCTGAATCCCACGCAGGCGCTATAGGCCTTATGCAGCTTATGCCCGATACTGCCTCCTGGCTTAATGAAAAATATTCTCTCGGGTACGACGAAATCAACTTAAAGGATCCGGATCAAAACGTGCGAATGGGCTGCTGCTATCTTGCGTATCTGTCCAACCGTTTTTCCTCCCCCGAGCTTGTTTTTGCCGCTTATAACGGGGGACCTAACAACGTGGCAAAATGGCTTAACAATCCCGAATATTCCTCCGACGGAAAAACGCTTAAGCGTATTCCCTACGAGGAAACGTCAAATTATGTGAAAAAGGTGTCTGTCAGATATGATTTTTACAAAAAACTTTATTCGTAAGCTTACTGCGGTTTTGATTTTATGCGTTCTCCTTTTCTGCGGCTGTACGCCAAAGGAGGATGAGCCCATAATTATGCCGGGCAACAGTAATAATCAAAATAACTCCTCAACGGAAGCGTTGCAGGGAGGCGTTTTGCGTATTCCTATGAATGCGTCGCCTGCGACAATGCATCCTCTGTTTGTTAAGCAGATGCAGATGCGCAACGTATTTTCAATGATTTTTGAGCCTTTAATAGAGTTTAACGATTTATCCGAGCCCTCCGCCTGCATTGCGGAAAGCTGGAAGTACGATACCTCTCGTTCCGTGTGGCTTTTCCAGGTGCGCACCAACGTGCATTGGCACTCGGATTTAGGCGAAATTACCGGAGCCGACGCCGCCTGGACAATTAACACTATTTTGGCTAATCCCGACAGTATTTATTATTCCGACGTTTCAAAGTACGTGCTTCGTGCCGAAGCCTCGGGAAACACCTTGATAGTGTATCCTAAAATCAACTCCTATGCGTTGCTTTACGCACTTAATATTCCCGTGTTGCCTCAGCGGTATTATGAGGGCAAGCCGGCTAATACCCTCGACGTTCCTCGTGGAAGCGGTTGCTTCTGCGTAGATTCACTTACCTTTACAAACACTAAAATGGAGCTTTCCGCCTTTTCAAAGTGGTGGAAGAAGCTTCCCAACATTTCAAAGGTGGTGGCAACGGGATATGCAGATTCGGAATCAATGCTGGAGGCCTTTAAGGCAGGAGAGCTTGACTGCGCACCTTCAAGCCTTAAAACAACGGGAAATTACGAGCTTTTAACGGGCGTAAACGCACAGAACTATCTTGACCGCGATTACGTGTTTTTAGGCTATAACACAAAGCAGGCGTACGTTTCAAGCACAACCTTCCGCAAGGCTATTGCCTATGCCATAAATAAAACGAAAATTATCAACAATGTGTACTTAACAAAGGCGTCTGGCGCGGAACAGCCTCTTTTTAACGATACGTCGCTTTCCAGCGCATCCAACACCAAGTACGACTACAATATTTCAAAGGCTAAGGAGCTTCTTGCTCAGCTTGGGTATAAGGACAATAACGGTGACGGCTATCTTGAGTCAGGCTCAACTACTATTGAGCTGACCACCGTGGTAATTTCCACTCCCTCAAACCCCGTGCGTCTTGAAGCGGTGGAATACATCAAAAACGATTTGGAAAAGGTGGGCATTAAAATGAAGGTTTTTGCCCTTTCCGAAGCTGCCCTTAAGGACGTTGTTAAAAGCGGAAGCTATCATCTGGTGTTAAGCGGATACTACCTTTCCGATACACCGAACCTGCACTTTGTTTTTGATGCAAACGGTGAAGGAAATTTCTCAAAATATTCTTCTGCCGATATGAATTCGGCGCTTGCCTCGGTAGATAAGGCGGCAAACCTTGAAGAATTAAAGACTTCCGTTCATTCGATACAAAAAATTCTCTCCCGAGACCTGCCTCAGCTTGGCTTGTTCTTTGAGATGAACACTCTTTTATATCGCGAAAATCTGACGGTGGCAAACATTCACCGTGAATCAAACGTTTACGCAAAAATAAACACTTGGTACTTTACTTCCTTTGAATAATGAGGTTTTTATGGCAAAATCATCAAACCAAAAACTGAAAATTCTGTATTTGCTCGATATTTTCAAGACGCATACTGACGAGGACACCTATATTACTATGGAGGAAATTATTTCGCTTCTGAGCAAAAAGGGTGTCAGCGCTGAAAGAAAATCCATCTACGAGGATATTGCGCTACTTAACGATTACGGTGCGGAAATCGAATTTGTCCGCAAGCACGGATACCATTTGCTTTACAGGGAATTTGAGTTGCCAGAGTTAAAGCTTCTTGTTGACGCGGTGCAGGCTTCAAAGTTCATTACCGAGAAAAAGAGTAATCAGCTTATTAAAAAGCTTGAAAGCCTTACAAGTAAGGGAAACGCTTCCGAGCTTCAGCATTCGGTGGTTATGCGCGAAAGAATAAAGTCAATGAACGAAAGTGTGTTCATCAACGTTGATATTATTCAGTCTGCCATAAAGGAAAACAAGCAAATCACCTTCCGCTATTTCGACTGGGATATACACAAAAACCGCGTTTTCAGGCATCAGGGCGAATTATACGTTGCAAGTCCTTGGGCGCTTATTTGGGACGACGAGAACTATTATCTCGTTGCCTTTGACCAAAAATCCGAAATATTTAAGCATTACCGCGTAGATAAAATGATGAACATTTCGGTTTCTTTTTCTAACCGTCAGGGCTTTGATAACTGGACGCGCTTTGATGCAGGCGCCTATTCAAAGAAAATGTTTGGTATGTACGGCGGTGAAATAAAAAAGGTAAAGCTTTTTTGCCACAAAAGTCTGCTTGGGGTATTTATTGACCGCTTCGGCGCGGATTTAATGCTCACGCCCGCAGACGACGGCTTCGAGGTTATGGTGGAAGCCTGCGTCAGCCCCGTATTTCTCTCCTGGCTTATGCAGTTCGGCAACAAGGTGAAGGTGCTTTACCCCGAAGATGTAAAAACGGCGCTTTGCGCATTAGCGAAAGAAATTATTGACGGATACAACGAATAAAACAAAAAAAGACCTGAAAATTAGGTTTTTTTTTGAAAAAATTTATTTATTCTCCCTTAAAGTCCTGCTTATCGTACTTTACTATTGCTATAATAAGCTTGTAAAAAAGAAACAAGGAGGACGAAATTATGGGAGTTTTTTTGTTTGTATTATTATGGATGGGCGGTATTTTCGTTTCAGATAAAATCGAAGAAAAGGTAAAGGCAAACAGAGAAAAGCGTTCACAGAAAAAACGCAGAGCGTCTATGCGTGTAATTAAAGGCTGCCGCCAAACCCAGCACTTAAAGAAAAGTGCATAAATAAAACGTTAAATAAGAGCAAGCTAAAAGCAAACGGGACGGAACAAACCGTAATGTTAAAATAGGGCAGAGCTACAGCATAATAAAAAGGCAGAGATTTTCATCTCTGCCTTAATGCGTAAAAATTAATCTACCTTTTTAATTAAAATGGTCCAGTCAAGCTTATCGGGCTTTTCTTCTATGCGATACTGTCTGCGTGCATCGGGAACAAAGGGATGCTCGGGCAGATATTCGTTCGTTCTGGGGTTAAACCACTGATAAGTGTAGTTGCCTTTATCAAGGTTAGTAAGCTTGCCCGTTTCAAAACCACGGTTTGCAAAATAGATAACGATGGTTTTGCGCTCATCAGTTGCTATTGAATGGTAATTTTCCTTGTCGGAAATAAAGTAAGCGGCGGAATCAAAGCGGGGAACAAGCTTCCACCATTCTAATTTCTCAAAAAATTCCTTCATATAGATAACCTGATATGCACTGTCGAGCTTTGCGGCTTCAGGCCACCAAATTTTCTTATCCTCAACCGTAACGGTTTCAAGACCGTCGTTACTGTCAAAATGCTGATGATACGTGCTCTTGTAGCACCAGATGTCAGCCGCGCCGTAGCCGTAGCCGAAAAGACCGTTCAAAATACCTTCCCAGCCCTCGCTTCGTGCTCCGAACTCCTTGGTCCAAAGGTGGTCGTAACGGGATTCGTACAAAATGCAAACCTTACCCTGACCGTTAAGGTAACCGTCTTTAGCAAATTCGTAGTCAATGGGCTTGCCTAAATCACGGCTCCACTGATAGCCGTACCAGGTGTGGCCCTCAACGTCACGGAAAGCGGAAACAGAGGGAATAGTGCCGTCCATACCGTTGCCCGTTTCAACACGGGTAAATTCCATGTGTGCGGTAAGGGGATGCTTATACGCATCGTTTGCGTGAAGTCCCTCAGCAATAAACTTAAAGGGGTTGTTTTCCTTATCAAACACCTTTTGGTCGCCGCGCTCAAAGTAGAAGTTGTTGTCACATTCCTGACCGAGAGTCCAAAGGCAAGGATATGCGGAATATCTTGCAGCCCAATATCTGCCGAGACGCTTAAGATAATCAACGTCAAAAACTCTTGGTGAGCGGCTCATAAAGCGGGGGAATATAATCTGTGCGTTTGCGTGAACAAAGCCTGCGTCGGCAATGTACTTAAAACGACGGTCTAAATCCTGAAAACCGGGGATGCAGTTTTCCCCAAGCCTCTCACCGATCAAGAACTCATAGCCTGCGCCTAAAGGCTCGCTCTGATAAACGTTAAAGCCCTGTTCCTTTCTTAAATCAACAAGATACTTAAAGTGAGAAGCACATTCAAGGTCGCCTGCGTGTTCACCGCCCTCGTCCCATTCTTCTGAGCACATATTCCAATGGGTGTCGCCCACGTAGAAGAAGGGTTTTCCGTCATCATACATAAAGTAGCGCACGTTGGGAATAGTCTTTAAGAAGCCGCGCTGATAAATTTCCAAATCACCGTCGTATTTTTCGCAGGAAATTTCTCCTGTGCCGGAAAGACCTGCATTGTCTTTGTCGGTGCAGGCGGTAGAATAAGTCCAAACGCCTTCCTTTGTTAAAGCAAAACGCACTCTCCAGGTGTCACCGCCGTCCCAGAAAGCAGGAACGGTTAAGGCGGTGTCACCGCAGACAAAGGTAACGTCTAAATCAACGTCTTCAAAGGGATTGTCGTACTTTTTTGAGCTTGTAAATTCAAGCTCGTTGGCAAGCCAAGTTTTTACAGTCATTTCTGTCACCTCGTGTTTTTGAAGCGTTGCACAAAAAATACGCAAGCTTCTGTTTGTTTATGCCAAAATTTTACCATAGTAAAAATGCAAAGTCAATAAACAAAGGGAAAATTTTTCAAAATTATTGCAATAATTCAAGGGTTTTTATATAATATAAGGTAGAAAACAAAGGAGCAGGCAGCATTATGGCAGAAAAGTTTGAGCTTAGCGTTATAGGATACGTAGAAAATGATTTTAACGAAAAATTCGGCATACCACGCCAAAGCGAAATTTTATCTAAAATGCAGTCGAAAATCGTTTTGGAAAAGGAATATTCCGACAAAAATGCATTTCGTGGTATAGAAGAATTTTCGCATCTGTGGATTATCTGGCAGTTTTCCGAAAACGTTAATAAGCCCTGGACGCCCTGCGTCCGTCCGCCGCGGCTTGGGGGCAATAAAAAGGTGGGAGTTTTTGCAACGCGTTCACCCTTTCGCCCCAATTCCTTAGGTATGTCCTCCGTGGAGCTGGATAAGGTCACCTTTGATGAATTTGGCAGGGCGGTGCTGAGTGTGCGCGGTGCCGATATGCTTTCGGGCACCCCCGTTTTCGATATTAAGCCCTACGTTGCGTTTTCCGACAGCCACGAGGACGCCAAATGCTCCTTTTCCGACGAGTTTGCAGATTATTGTCTGGAGGTCGTGTTCCCCCAAGAGTTACTTGAGCTTATTCCTGCAGAAAAACGCGAAACGGTAAAAATGATTTTATCGAGTGACCCCAGACCCTCGTATCAAAAGGACGAAAGAGAGTACGGAATGAGCTTTGGGGGATTTGAAATTAAGTTTACCGTCAAGGAAAAAACACTTACAGTTGTGAGTGTTGAAAAAGAATAATTTAAGGGCAGAGATATTGTATCTCTGCCCTAATTTATTCACCAATAAACTTTATAAAAACCTTTTTATTCATTTTTTTAGCAAGGTCTATCATAGACTTAGTTCCCTTGCTTTTACCGTCCCAAAAGCAAATAACAATATCACTTGCTTCTGCCATTTGCTTGTTTCTGATAACCCCTGCCGCTTTTTTGTATTTTATCCAATCTGCAGGAAAACGCTCAATTTCAAAGCCGTTATCAAGAGCGTAGCGTTCACCAAGTAAATCAGCTCCCTTGCAACAGCCGGAAATAAACGTAATTTGATTTTCGTTTTTTGCTTCAGTTAAACACCGGTCAATAAATTTTTTTGCAATTTCGTAATCATTAAAATCTCTGCAACCCGCAACTACTATTTTTATCATATTAAAGCACCTCTTAAAACAATATCTTTTATTATTTTACTATTATTCGATAGTAAAATCAATACTATTTTTTGATAGTACATATAATAATTTTGAGGTGAGATTTTTGTACTATCCAAGATTAAGAGATTTGCGTGAGGATAAGGATATGGCGCAAAAGGAAATAGCGGCACTCCTTGGCATCGACCAACGGGTTTACAGTAATTATGAAACGGGCAAACGCGAAATTCCCGTACGTTTTGTAGTTATTCTTGCAGACTTTTACGGTACAACCACCGACTATATATTAGGCAGAACAAATAAAGTTTAATAACTAAAGGCAGAGAAAAATCTCTGCCTTTAATGATGCAAAAAGTAAAACCGTCCTTTTTTAAGGGCGGTTTTTTACTCCTTCAAAAACGCTTCCACTCTGTAGATAGGCATACCTAAATCGGTAAAGCGTTTTTCGTATTCGGTAACGATGTTGTCTTCAAAGTCTGATGCGTGCAGATCGAGAGAAACGTTTTTAATTCCAAAGTTGCAGGCGGAATACTCTTCCAATGAAAATTCAAAGAAGTGCATATTGTCCGTCTTTTGATGAATTTCGGCGCCTTGGCACATATACATCTTATAGGTCTCTAAAAATCTGCGGGAGGTCAGACGGTGAGAAGCATAGGTGTACTTGGGAAAGGGGCAGGAAAAATTAAGATAAATTCTTTCAACCGAATTTTCAGGCAGAAAGCAAGGGAGAATTTCTGCGGCACAGTTAAGAAAACGCACGTTTTTAACGTTTTCTGCTCGAGCCAGCTTGCAGGCTTCAACAATAACGTTTTTGCTTACTTCAACCGCTAAATATGCCTTGTCGGGATTGCGCTTTGCTTTTTCGCAAATAAAGGCGCCCTTACCGCAACCGATTTCAAGCTCAACCTTATCTTTACCGAAGATTTCCTTTAAGGGAAGATAGCTTTTGTGCTTCAGCGCTTCCACAACGTTCTGGCAAGGTTTATCTAAGATATAAAGTAAATCGGGGTACTGTGTTAAAAAAGAATCAAGATTTCTCTTTCTGCGCATTCTCATTGGCTTTAGTTCCTTTATATATAATGGTAAGTTTACGTAAAAATTATATCATAAAAAATATTTTTTGAAAAATAAAAATTTTTTTCAAAAAAGTGTTGACAAACAAAAAAGCATTTGTTATAATAAATTTGTAATTAGAATAATTCTAAATCTAAAAAGGAAAAAGAAATGACAAAGCAACGACAGATAATACTTGATTGTATTCGTGAAAACTGTTGCCGTCACTTAAGTGCTATAGAGATTTTTGATCTTGTTCGAGCAGAGCATAAAATTTCGTTGGCAACTGTATATAACAGCCTTAACTATCTTGTTGATAATGGACATATTCTCAGGGTACAGATAGCAGGAGAGCCTGATAGGTTTGACGGTAACTTACACGCGCACCATCACGCAATATGCGACGTTTGCGGAAGCGTAATCGACGTAAACGTTCCCGGAATAATTGCTTCGGTAGAAGATAATTACGGGGTGAAGGTAACAAATTTCAGTTTGAACTTGCATTGTATTTGTAAAAATTGCCAAAATACAAATGCAAGATAAATCATAAAATAATAAAAGCTAAATTATAGGAGGAACAAAAATTATGAATCTCAAAGGAACAAAAACAGAAGCCAATTTAATGGCAGCATTCGCAGGCGAATCTCAGGCAAGAAATAAGTACACTTATTTTGCATCAGTAGCAAAAAAAGAAGGCTATGAGCAGATCGCAGCACTTTTCCTTAATACTGCAGATAACGAAAAAGAGCACGCAAAGCTTTGGTTCAAGGCTCTTAACGGTCTTGGCGACACGAAGGCAAACCTTAAGGCAGCCGCAGAGGGCGAAAATTATGAATGGACCGATATGTATGCGACCTTCGCAAAGGAAGCAGACGAGGAAGGCTTCCACGCTCTTGCTGAACAGTTCAGAAAGGTTGCCGCTGTAGAAAAGGCACACGAAGAACGTTATCTTGCACTTCTCAATAACGTTGAAATGCAGAAGGTATTTGAAAAGTCAGAAGAGGTTATGTGGGAATGTCGTAACTGCGGTCACCTTGTAGTAGGCAAAAAGGCTCCCGTAGCTTGCCCTGTTTGCGCACATCCTCAGAGCTACTTTGAAATCAGAAAAGCCAACTATTAAAATATAAAAACTGTTAAAGAAAATCCGTCCTTTAACAGCAAAAATAAAAACTTAATAATTACAGAACGGCAAAAGCACGCTTTAAGCGTGCTTTTTGCTTTAAAAATATTGTGCTTTTTGCTTTGGAAATTTGTGGTTGGTTGCCTTAAAAAATTGGACAAAAAGATGCCGAAAGCATAGAAGATAGCTATACTTTCGGCTTTGAAAGAAAGAACTCTGCGGCTTAGCCGCAAATGAGTGCGTTATAAAAACAGCGTGTAAACGCTTGCGTAAATTATTTTTCTTGGAGAAATTCGCCGATTTTAGCTACGGCTGCGGATAAAATTTCTGCCTCGGGAAGCATAACGATGCGGAAATGGTCGTTATTTTCGTAAGAAAATCCGCTTCCGGGCACAACTAAAATATGTTTGCTCGTTAAAAGATTAAACGCAAAGTCTTTATCACAGGTGTACTTGAGGGCTTCTTTTTTTATTTTAGGGAAAACGTAAAAAGCGGCGTCATTTCTAACAAAAGAAAGCTCGGGAATTTTCTCAAGAGCGTCCCAGGTGGCTTTTCTTTGCTTAAAAAGTCTGCCCGTTGGGGCAATCATTTCTCTTGTGTACTGAGTATCGTTCAATGCGGCAGGGATAACCGTTTGCATCAGGGCGCCTGCGCAAAGGCGGATAGATGCGATTTTGAGCATTGCTTCGCTTATGGCGGTACGTTCCTTTTTATCTCCGCTTATTACCGCCCAGCCTGAACGAAATCCGCATAAGCAGTGGGATTTTGAAAGGCCGTTCATGGTGATTACGGTTACGTCCGGCGCAAGAGAGGCAAAGGTGGTAAACTTTTTACCGTCAAACACAAGGCGGTCGTAAATTTCGTCGGAAAGCACTATAAGATTGTGCTTTCGGGCAAGGTCGGCAATGGCGGAAAGAGTTTCGTCAGAATACAAAACACCCGTGGGATTGTTGGGGTTGATAATAAGAATAGCCTTGGTTTTTTCGTTTATCAGGGACTTGATGTGGTCAATATCCGGATTCCAGCCGTTTTCCTCGTCGCAAGAATAGAAAACGGGATTCGCTGAGGAAAGAAGCACTTGATTATGCCAAAGGGAATAGCAGGGGGTAGGCAAAAGTACCTCGTCACCCGGATTAAGAAGGCTTGAGCAAACCATTGAAGCGATCTCACTTACGCCGTTGCCGATAAACACGTTGTCTAAGTCGAAATTCTTTATGCCCGACTTTTGATGATATAAGTAAATGGCTTCACGGGCAGAAACCATTCCGCGCACGTCACAGTAGCCAAGGGCGGAAGTGTAGTTTTCCGTCAGCGCGTCCTTGATGCTTTGGGGCATTTCAAAGCCGAATGAGGCGGGATTACCCGTGTTTAATTTCAAAATGTCATATCCCTGCTTTTCTAAGTCCAAGGACAAAAAGTAATTGCGTCCGCGAATATCGGAATTGATTTGTGCCATTTTATTTGAAATATTCATTTTTATCTCCGAAAGCTTAAATTTTACTTGATTATATCACGGGCGTGTAATATAATCAAATATATATGCTAATATAACTGTCATAAGTAAATGGTTATGAGGTGGAATATGTTTAAGTATGCTGATTACGTTTATAAAATTTATCAGGAAAAGAGCTTTACACTTGCGGCAAAGAAGCTGTTTATTTCCCAGCCTGCACTTAGCGCGGCAGTTAAGAAAACAGAAGAAGAGTTGGGGTTTAAGATTTTTGACCGAAGTACCGCCAACTTAATGCTGACGGATGCAGGGAAGGTGTATATTTCCGCCATAGAGGAAATGAATAAGGTAGAGCGCAACCTTAAAAACTACGTTGAAAACATCAACCTGCTTAACTTTGGTGACGTTACTGTTGCAGGGGCGGCGTTTATTTCGTCCTTTATTTTGCCCGGCATCATTATGGAGTATTCCAAGAGGCATCCCAACATAAGCGTGCAGTTGCTTGAGGCTAATTCTGTTAATCTTCAGGAAAAGCTTTTGCAGGAGGAAATTGAGATCTTAGTTGATTACGATTTCGACAATGAGATTTTTCAGTCCTTCCCCTTAAAGAAGGAGAGCATTTTATTGGCGGTGCCTAAAAAGCACGAAATTAACCAAAAGGCAAAGCACGCCCTTTCGCATCAGGATATTATTTCGGGCAAGCATCTGAATAAACAAGTTAAGGGTGTAGATTTATCGCTTTTCGAAAACGAAAAATTCATCTTGCTTAAGGCGGGCAACAATATGCACAAGCAGAGCCACAAGATTTGTGCTTCTTTCGGCTTTGCGCCTCAAAGTTTAATTGCCGTTGACCAGCTTATGACGGCATATAACGCATCAAATCTGGGAATGGGTATAACCTTTACAACCGACACGCTCGTTTCTTCTGCTGCCGATAGCGGAAATCTTCTCTATTACGTTTTAGACGTTCCCGATGCGGAAAGAACGCTTTTTATCGCCTATAAAAAGAAGGAATACGTCAGTCCTGCGGTTAAGGAATTCGTTAAGGTAGCCCTTGAAATCAATGGTGAAAAATAAAACGAGAAAAAATTATTCAAAAAACAACTTAATAAATCGAATTAACTATTGACAAGAACTTAATCTGTGGTACAATAGACTTAGAACAGACAGAAAAAAGCAACCTTTGGAGGATATGGCTTGAACAATTCAGGTGACGTAAAAGAATTTAATATTTCGTCCGTGCTTCAGTGTATTCAAAAAAACGGAGCTATTTCCAAGGGAAATATTGCCACTCAGCTTGGTATTACTACCGTTACCTCTCATAAGCTTGTGGGCGAGCTTTGCTCAATAGGCGCTTGTTGTGAGAGTGGGGAATACGTTTCCTACGGCGGTAAAAAAGCCGCTCTTTATAAAATAAATTCAAATTTCGGCGGACTTGTGGGCGTATCGGTCCGACGCAACGCTTGTCAGGTATATCTTTGCGATTTTGAGCTTAATCCAATTGATTTTCTTGAGTTTTCCATTAAGCTTGAAAAGCTTGAAGAAACAAAAAAAGCAATAATCAAAAGGGTTGACAAAATAATAAATAAAAATAGTGATAAAATACGCGTTTTAGGCATCGGAATTTCCATTCCCGGCAGAGCGGACAAAAACGGCACAGTGCTTGATATTCCCGCCTTCCCCGTTTGGAACGGGGTGCCGTTGGCTGAAATATTTTCTCAAAAATTCAACCTGCCCACCTATGTGGATAATGACGCCAACGCCCTTGCTCTTTCGCTTAAGTGGCACGGTAAGGCAAGGCAGTTAAGCAGCTTCGTTTGTTTGATGGTGGAGGAGGGTATCGGCGTAGGCGCGATTCTGAATAATGAGGTTTTTGCGGGCTCGGGCTTTCACGGAAGTGAGTTCGGCCATATAACCGTATCCCCCGAGGGCGAGCAATGCTCCTGCGGAAGACGGGGATGCTTACAAACCTACGTTGACGAAAATCGCTTGCTTGAAAAGCTTCGTGAGAAGATTTCAAACAGACGCACCTTAAATCAAGCGGTTATGTTATATAATTCAGGCAACGACTCTGTGC
The DNA here is from genome assembly GCA_017502165.1 of Clostridia bacterium. Classification (GTDB taxonomy): domain Bacteria; phylum Bacillota; class Clostridia; order Christensenellales; family QALW01; genus UMGS1322. The sequence goes on along the minus strand of JAFVVO010000024.1, from coordinate 100,347 downwards.
GCGGAGAGTTTGACCAATATATAAAATATCTTCGGCTTACGGTTGATAACGTTATAACCGTGTTTGATCCCGAAAAAGTGTTTTTATATAATGCCGTAGCAAATTCAGTGGAGGGCTTTGGAGCTCTTGTTCAGCAACCGTATTTTGATTCGGTAAGCTGTGCAAGCCGCAAGCGTCCTTCTGTAGAGCTTATAAACGAAAATGATTTGGTTTATTCCGCATCAGCTTGCGTTTTGTTTGAACAGATAATGAAAAAACCCTTATCCTTCGGGTAAAAGGTTTATAAATAAAAGCAAAATGTCTTTCGGGCACTTTAGCTTTTTATTTTCCATACTTAGTTAATCGAGTTAATAAAGTATTCAATCAAATAAATATTCATTTGGAGGCAAAAATTATGTACAAAAAGGAAGTAGCATCAGAGAGATTAAGAAATTATACCAAGGAATGTACCGAATCGGTAATGAGAACTGATTTTGACACTTTGGCGGAAATAGCAAAAATAATTATTGATACAAAAAAGACGGGCGCCCGTATTTTTACAGCAGGTAATGGTGGAAGCGCCGCAACTGCGTCACACATGTGCAATGATCTTACAAAAGGCTGCAGAGTGTGGAACAGAGTTGGCTTTGACGCCACGTGTCTTGGAGATTCCCTTGCAGTTGTAACCTGCCTTGCAAACGACTTTTCCTATGATGAAATTTACGAAATTATGCTTGCAACCAAGGCAAAGGAAGGAGACGTTTTCATTACCTTCTCAGGTAGCGGAAATTCTCCAAACGTTGTTCGCGCATCAAAGCTTGCTCAGGAAATGGGCTTAACCACCATCGGCTTTTTAGGTAGAGACGGCGGTAAGCTTAAACAGTATTGCGACAAATACATTATTGCACCTACCGAGAGTATGGAACAGCTTGAGGATATGCACATGCTTTACGTTCACGCTCTTGTTTGCATTATCAAGGAAGAGCTTAAAACCACTTGGGATATGGAAATTGTAAAGCCCCTTAAAAAGCCTGCCTTCAAAACGGCACTTTTCGATTTTGACGGTACAGTTAGCCTTATTCGTTCAGGCTGGCAGGATATTATGATTCCTTATTTTATTGAGGTGCTTTCCGCAGTTGCAAAGAACGAAACACAAGAGGAAATTACACAAATTGTTCGTGACTTCGTTGACACATTAACGGGCAAGCAGACTATCTTCCAATGTATCCGTCTTGACGAAGAAGTTGTTAAGCGTGGCGGTGAGCACGTAGATCCTCTTGTTTACAAGAGAGAATATCTCCGCAGACTTGAACTTCACATTAAAAACCGCAAGGAAGGTCTTATTAGCGGCACAATCTCGCCCGATGAGCTTGTTGTTCCCGGATGCAAGGATTTTGTTTACGCCCTTAAGGCACAGGGCATCAACTGCTATCTTGCAAGCGGAACTGACGAAAAGGACGTTTTATACGAAGCAGGTCTTTTAGGTCTTGATAAGGTGTTCGACGGACATATTTACGGCGCTCACGACCATATGACCGACTGTTCAAAAGAACTTGTTATTAAATCCTTGATTGAAACGGGCAAAATTGACCCCTCTGAGCTTATATCCTTTGGTGATGGCTACGTTGAAATTGAGCTTGTTGCAAATATCGGTGGATACACCGTAGGCGTTGCAACCGACGAGGAAAGATGCGAAGGCATTAACGAGTGGAAGCGTAACCGATTGCTTAATGCAGGGGCAGATATGATTATTCCCGATTTCAGCGATTATGAAAGACTTATTAAGTATATTACCCGATAATTGATTAAAACGAATTTAAGGAGAGAAGAAAATGCCTTTTGAAAAATTTGATAGAAGCCAGCTTGATATTCTGCCTTTAGACCAAAGAATTCACGACGTTGACTTAGAAAAGGTCTTCAAGGACCCTGCAACCCATCAGCCTGATTTTACACACCCTGCTTTGCCTGAGATTGCAAAAGCCGTAGTAAACGGCAGACGAAACCATGACGCAACAGTTTTGATGATGTACGGCGCTCACGCAATCAGAACGGGTAACTCAGGATATATGATCGAACTTATGAAGAAAGGTCTTGTTACTCATTTTGCCACCAACGGCGCAGGCTCGATTCACGATTTTGAGCTTGCTATGATAGGCCACACCTGTGAAAGCGTTGCAAAGTATATTTCTGAAGGTCAGTTCGGTCTCTGGACGGAAACGGGACTAATTAACGATATTATCGTTCAGGGCGCAAAGGAAAACTTAGGCTGGGGCGAAGCTTTAGGTAGATATATCTGGGAAAATAATTTCCCGTTCAGAGAAAAGAGCGTGCTTGCTATGGGTTACCATTTGGGTGTACCCTGCACGGTGCATATCGGCATCGGCAATGATATTATTCACGAGCATCCTAACTGCGACGGTGCAGCTATGGGAATTTGCTCTTATAACGATTTTCTTATTTATGCCCAAAGCATCACTAAGCTTGAACACGGCGCATTTTTGAATTTCGGTTCTGCGGTTGCAGGTCCCGAGGTTTATCTTAAGGCGCTTGCTATGGCAAGAAACGTTGCAAAGCAAAGGGGAGAAAAAATTGCCGATTTTACAACGGCGGTGTTCGATTTGCTTGATATTCCCGAAGACGATGATCATTCTACGGCACCTGCTAAATCTGACCCCAGATATTATTTCCGTCCATGGAAAACTATTCTTGCCCGCACCGTTGCTGATGGCGGTCGGAGCTTCTACATAAGAGGAGAGCATCAGAAAACAGTTCCCGCTCTTGCAAAGCTTATTCTTGAAACAGATAAGGGTGAGTAACAATGAATGTAAATTGTATTATTGAAAAATTAGAAAACGTACAAAATAAAAAAATAGTAGTTCTCGGTGACTATTGCCTTGATAAGTATATTTATTCAAATCCTGCCGAAGACGATATTTCCGTTGAAACGGGTATGAAGGCATGGCAGATATATGACAAAAAATGTGCAGCGGGCGTTGCGGGAACTATTACAAATAATCTTCGCGCTCTTGGCGCGCAGGTAACCTGCGTTGGCATCGTTGGAGATGACGGCGAGGGCTATGAGCTTATTAAAGAACTTAAAAGGATTGGCGCAGAAACTGAGTACGTAATAGTTACCGATGAAATTGTTACTGCAACGTATCTAAAAACCATGCGTCTTCAAGCTAACGGTCAGTTCAAAGAAGACGTGCGCTTCGATTTCAGAAACAGAAGCATCACTTCAGAAACTCTTTTTGACAAGCTTGTCGAAAATCTTGAAAAGGCAGTTGAAGGCGCTGACGGTGTAATTGTTTCCGACCAGTATTATGAACGTAATTCAGGTGTTGTGGGCGACTACGTGCGAGATAAGGTAAATGAGCTTGCTAAAAAGTATGATATTCCTTTCCTTGTGGATTCCCGTGCATTTGCTTCGGAATTTCAAAATATGTTCGTTAAGTGCAACAACTATGAGCTTATGAAATATTGCGGTGCCAAGGGAGATCCCGAAAACCGTCAGGACGTGCTGGCAGGCGGTTTTGAGATGAAGGAAAAAATGAACAGACCTGTGTTTATTACCTGTAATAAGGACGGTATAATTATTTTTGATGAAGAAATTTCTACTGTACCTGCTTATCCCGTTGAAGGCGAAATCGACGTTACCGGCGCAGGAGATGCTTCAAACGCGGGCATCATTATCGGTCTTTCGTTAGGGCTTAAACCTCAACAAGCAGCTATGATTGCTTGTGCAGTTTCTTCAATTACCATTCAGCAGTTAGGCACAACCGGTACTGCAACTATCCCTCAAGTAATAGAACGTCTTGAAGCTATTGCAGAAATGATGAAATAATAAAAAAATTCCCGATTAAATCAATCGGGAATTTTTATGCCCTATTAAATAAGTCAGTCACAGCAGGAAGGCTCCTTCCGGGAGGGAGCTGTCAGCGTAGCTGACTGAGGGAGAGCGCGTAATAAAGCTTATATAAGCTTAAGATTAGTAGCTCCTTCCGTCACGCCTTGCGTGCCACCTCCCTCTGAGAGGGAGGCTAAAAAGTAACATTTGAAAGTTTTTTTGCATTTCACCCAAAGCAACAGTACAACGAAAGCCGATACGGAATCAAATCCATATCGGCTTTTTACTGTTTGTTATAAATAGATATTCAATCGGGAATTTTTATGCCCTATTAAATAAGTCAGTCACAGCAGGGGTCAGCCTTTTTTGCTTTGGCTGCTTTCTTTGCGTTGGGAGTTGTGTCACCTAAGCCTGCGGTTTCGGAGAAGATAACGTTTGCCTTAGTCATATCAACTGCATCGGTAGGAACGATAATCTTTGATGCGGTGCCGTTGGAAAGGGCAATGAGAGCCTCGTACTTTTTAAGCTCAAGTACAGCGGCGTCAATTTCAGCGGCCTTAAGGGCGGCTAAACCGTCAGCCTCAGCCTTTTTAGCAAGAAGAATAGCCTTTGCTTCACCTTCGGCGCGAGCGATACGCGCGTCACGTTCACCCTCTGCCGCAAGAATCATAGCCTGCTTATCACCTTCTGCGCGGGTGATAACTGCCGCTTTGTGACCTTCAGCCTCAAGCAGAGTTTCACGTCTGTCACGCTCAGCCTTCATCTGCTTTTCCATAGCGTTCTGAATTTCAGAGGGAGGAATAATGTTCTTAAGCTCAACACGGTTAACCTTGATGCCCCACTGGTCAGTGGCAGAGTCAAGAATCTCGGTCATTTTGCCGTTGATAGTGTCACGGGAAGTAAGAGTATCGTCAAGCTCAAGCTCACCAACGATGTTACGGAGAGTTGTTGCGGTAAGGTTTGAAAGTGCGCTGATGGGATTAACTGCACCGTAGGTGAAAAGCTTTGCATCAAACACCTTGAAATAAACAACCGTGTCAATCTGCATGGTAACGTTATCCTTTGTAATAACGGGCTGGGGAGGTGAATCAAGCACCTGCTCCTTTAAGGTAACGCGTTTTGCAATTCTGTCAACAAAGGGAAGCAGAAAATGCAAGCCTGCGCCCCAGGTTGTGTGGTATTTACCTAAGCGCTCGATAACAAATTCCGTTGCCTGAGGCACGATTTTGATTCCTGTAATCAGGAAAAAGAGAATAATAGCAGCTGCGATAATGAATTCCATAATAAATCTCCTTTTTAATTATATATGCTTTAATTTAATAAAGCTTGTAAACGTCTTTTAATTTTTCGATTGCGTCGGAAACGAGGACTGAAATATTTCCGCTGTTCACTCCTGCAACCAAATTGTTGCATTTGTTTACGGGAATTAAAATGCGCACTGCATCAGCCTGCCCTATTGCCATTGCCATATTGGGCGTAACCTCGCCTAAAAGGGAATCTGCTATAACGATTCCTACGGGACCGATTATAACGTCAGCACTGCGGCAGGCAACAATAACGGGATTTTCACCCGTTGCGCCTTGGTGCGCGCCCGCCTTAAGCATATTCGCAGTTGCTACTGCGTTTGTACCGACGGCGGTTATTTCAACAAGTTCAAATTGGGAAACGATTTCTTTTATTATCTGTGCGCCAAGCTTTCCGCCCTGACCGTCAACAACAACTACGTGCATTTTCATCCTCCCAAATTTTTCTAATTATATTATACCATATTTTAGTCCAAAAATCTATAGAAAAAGATAAAAAAATTCGCAAATTATGTTGACATTTTAGGGAAATTTGATATACTTGTTTTGTGGTTCAGAAGAGCTGCAGAAAAACAGAAGTTTTTATAATCATATAATAAGTTTTGAACTGTAAAACGCTACGTAGGTGTTGTTATCTCTGAAGAGATGGCGGCACTTTTTTTTGTTGCTATTACAAAGCCGATTTCAAGGAGAAAAAATTATGAAAAAACTTCACAAACTTATATTTTCTGCGGTATTTTTAGCCCTTGCGTTTGTTTTGCCCTTTTTAACGGGGCAGATAGCTAATATTGGCGCAATGCTTTGTCCAATGCATATTCCCGTGATTTTATGTGGGTTTTTATGCTCTTGGAAGTGGGGACTTGCAGTAGGCTTTATTGCGCCTTTGTTGCGTTCATTTACCCTTGGTATGCCGCCAATGTTTCCAACGGCTTTGGCGATGGCATTTGAACTTGCAACCTACGGTGCTATTGCAGGATGTGCGTATGCAATGCTTCCTAAAAAGAAGCTCTACGTCTATCCAAGTCTTATTATTTCAATGATTGCAGGCAGAATAATCTGGGGAATTGTAACCTTTGCCTGCGTGAGCTTTTCGGGCGGCGAATTCGGATTAAGCGCATTTGTTTCAGGAGCGGTGCTTAATGCTATTCCCGGTATTATTCTTCAACTTGCAATAATACCACCAATAGTTATGTTGCTTAAAAATACTAAAATATTTAAGTAGGACAAGAAATGTGTAATTCACAAAGCATAAAAGAATATTTTTCTCAATATAAAGCCTATTCTGCGCAGGATGTGTTTAAGTTTTGCCACCAAAGCGTCTTTGGGTGTGAGCATATTGTGCATAACCTTGAAGACTGCGTTCAATGGATAAAAGACGAGTTTGCGCAAAACAATTCACAAAGCCGCATAGAAAATCTTGCAGGAAATTTTGCGCGTGTGCATTTAGGTTTTTTGGCAAAAGGGTTATCACCCGAAACCTTGGGTAAGCTTTTGTTCCTTTCTGCAAAAAAAGAAAAGGGAAGCAGGGAAGAGCTTGAGCAAATGCTTTCCCTTTGCCGAAAGCTTGTTCAAAGTGGCGAAATATCCGTTTCGCTTAAGGAATTCGATGAAAGCCTGATAAAATGGAGAGAGCAGGGTTTTCCTGCAATTCATCATTCAGAGGATTTCAGACAAACTTATGCTCCTGCCTACAGAGTTATACACGATGATTTTATTCCTTTTATTGATTTTTTATGCAATTTAGATTTAATGCTTAAAGAAAAGCCCGTTATACTTGCCATTGAGGGCGGAAGTGCATCGGGTAAATCAACCTTGGCAAAATTGCTTGAAGAAATTTATTCTTGCACTGTGTTTCACATTGACGATTTCTTTCTTCAACCTCATCAGCGCACGGAAAATCGGTTAGAAGAAGTTGGCGGAAACTTTGACAGAGAACGTTTTATTTCTCAGGTTATTCTGCCCTTAAAGGAAAAAGGAGAAGTTGATTACGTCAGATTTGATTGCACCAATCAAACCTTATTGCCGTCTGAAAAAAAGACGAAAACGCATTTAACAGTTATTGAAGGGGTATATTCTATGCACCCTGAACTTGAAAATGCTTACGATTATTCTGTGTTTTTATCTGTTTCGGAAAAAACTCAGAAAACGCGAATTGAAAAACGCAATACGCCTGCTCTTGCTAAACGTTTCTTTAACGAATGGATACCTAAAGAGAAAAAATATTTTGAAGAAATGTGCGTTAAAGAACGTTGCCAAGAGATCATTGAAATAGAATAACTTTATTTTCTTTTTAAGAGAACGTCTCGCAAATTATTTCAACAGCAAAAAAAGCAGATAACAAGCGTTATCTGCTTTTTCTATTTTGATATTAAAATTATTTTGTGCCGAAAAGTCTGTCGCCTGCGTCGCCAAGGCCGGGAAGAATATATCCGTTTTCGTTAAGGCAACGGTCAAGAGTTGAAACAAAGATGTGTACGTCGGGATGGGCTTCGGCAACACGCGATACGCCCTCGGGAGCGCCGATAACTGCCATAAACTTAATATTTTTACAGCCGCGCTGTTTTAATTTAGTAATAGCGTCGCAAGCACTTCCGCCGGTAGCAAGCATGGGGTCAACCACCAGCACAAGCTTTTCTTCGATTCCTTCAGGAAGCTTGCAATAATACTCCTGAGGCTCAAGGGTTTCCTCGTCTCTGAAAAGACCGATATGGCCTACCTTTGCAGAGGGGAATAAAACGTGGATTCCGTTTACCATACCCAAGCCTGCGCGAAGAATGGGAACAATCACAATGGCGTTGTCCTTAACCACCTGCTGAGTGCAGGTTTCAAGAGGAGTTTTAACTTCCTTTTCGGTTGTGGGCACGCCTTCCTTTAAGCATTCAAAGGTCATAAGCGTGGTTATTTCCTCAATAAGCTCACGAAACTCCTTCATGCTTGTTTTTTCGTCGCGCAAAATAGCAATTTTATGGTTGATAAGTGGATGGCTGAATATTGTTACGTTCTTATAGTTTTTCATTTTCTTTAATCCTTTTTCTTGTGAAGAAGTGCGTTTACGATGATACCGAGAATAAGTGCGCAGGCAATAGTGGTGATATAAACTTCACCGATATTGATAGCCATTCCGCCGATGCCGGGGATAAGTATTGCCGAAACGGTAAAGAGGTTTGCATTGTCGTTAAGGTCAATCTGCTGAATCATCTTAAGACCTGAAACTGCAATGAAGCCGTAAAGAGTAATGCAAACACCGCCCATTACGCAGCCGGGAATAGAATCAAGGAAAGCGACAAAGGGTGAAAGGAAGGAAATAAGAAGTGCAAAAATTGCTGTAGTAGTGATGGTGGCGATGGATGCGTTTCTGGTAATAGCAATGCAACCAACAGATTCACCGTAGGTGGTATTGGGGCAGCCGCCGAAGATTGCACCTGCGATAGAGCCTACGCCGTCACCTAAAAGAGTTCTTGAAAGTCCGGGGTCCTTCAAAAGATCACGGTCGATAATGGTTGAAAGGTTCTTGTGGTCTGCCAGGTGCTCGGCAAAAACAACCATTGCAACGGGAATATATGCAACTGCAACGGTAGCAACGTAAGGACCGTCAACGCTCTTAAGACCGTCAATAGCATTAAGGAAGGAGAACTCGGGAATGGATAAGAAGGTTGAAAGGCCGATGCCGTTTTCGGTAAGTGCAACGAAGGGAGCAAAGTCAATAACCTTCAAAGCGTCGTTTCCGGTGGCATAGCCGATACCCGTAAAGATAAGGCCTACTGCGTAGCCTGCTAAAATACCGATAATAAAGGGAATAAGCTTGGACATCTTCTTGCCGAAGGTGGAGCAAAGGATTACAACGAAGAAGGTAACTATTGCGCAAATAAAGGATATCCACAGAGAAGTATCCATTATAAAGTAAGCGGAGGTGCCGAAGGTCTCCTTAGGACCGTAAGAGAATACGTCGTTAATAGCGGCACCTGCAAGTGAAAGACCGATAAGGGCAACGGTGGGGCCGATAACAACGGGAGGCATAATTTTGTCAATCCAATTAGTGCCCACAAGCTTAACAATCAATGCGATTATTACGTAAATTAAGCCTGCAAAAATTGCACCGAGGATAATGCCAAGGTAACCTAAGGAAGCGGAGGCCGCACCTGCAAAGGCGGCTGACATTGAGCCGATAAACGCAAAGGATGAGCCAAGGAAAACGGGACTGCGGAATTTTGTGAAGAGCTGATACACGATTGTGCCTACGCCTGCGCCGAAAAGCGCTGCGGAAGCGGACATTCCGTTACCTACGATTGCGGGAACGGCGATTGTTGCGGCCATAATGGCAAGCAACTGTTGAAATGCAAAGATAATCAGTTTACCAAATTGCGGTTTGTCTTCGATGCCGAAGATCAGTTTCTTTTCCATAATTTCCTCCGTAAAATAAAAAATTTTGATACCTTTATTATTGTACCATAAATAAAAGCGGAATTCAAACATTATCTGCAAAAAATGTAAAAATTTTCGTAAAGCCAAACAATAAAAATAAAACGGACTGTGCAGTAAAACACAGTCCGTCTGCTTTCTATTGTACGTCTTAAGTCATTTCCTTTTTTAATTTTCTGATTTCGGGAATCAGCACGAACAGCATTGTGATAATGCAAAGCACCCAACCGATAGGCCAAACAAGATATAAGAAGGTAAGGTTTGGCACAAGGGGGAAGATTAAGTAAACCCACACGAAACGAAGCACGCACATAAATAAAAGGGTTGAAATCGTCATTGAAAGAGGCTTCTTTATGCCGCGGAGACCGCCGCCTATAATGTGATAGATACCGCAGATGAAATAGGTGCTTGAAACGATAACCATTTTCTGCGCAGAAAAGGCTATGGCTTCGGGGTCGCTGGACATAATTGATGAAAGCTGGGGGGCAAAAATTGCGGAAAGTGCGCCGATGGTTGCGCCTAAGGAGACGGTTATTAAAATTCCGCTAAAAATGCTTTTTGTTGCCCTTTTAACGTTGTTGTTGCCGATATTCTGGCTTACGAAGGCGGTTACCGCAACGGCGGGAGCAACGGAGATATTATATAAAATTCCGTCAAAAATATTTGCAATGGAAATTCCCGTGGTAGCGGCGGCGCCGAAGGAGTTTACTGTGGCGGCAATAATTACGTTGGCAATGGCGTATGCCGCCTGCTCGACTCCCGCAGGAATGCCGATAGCAAGAATTTCCTTTATTTCCTTAAAATAAGGACGTATTTTTGAAAATTGAATTCTTGTGTTCGAGTGAGACGAATATAATGCCGAAAATGAAAGAGAAGCGGTTACAATCCACGAAATTATTGTAGCGCAGGCAACACCTTCAACGGACATCTTAAATAAGTAAATAAAAATGAAGTCAAATACGATTTTTGCTACGCCGCCTAAAACTGAAAATATCATAGGCCGTGTAGAATCACCCTGGGCGTTTAAGTTTGAGGCAAAGAAATAGGTAAGAATTAAAATAGGTGACCCTGCAAAATAGAGCTTAAAATATAGGGACGCCTTTGGTAACAGTGAAGGCGGGCAGTTTGTTAAATTGAGGAAAAATTCTGAGCAGGAAAGACCGACACAAAACAGTATTGCTCCCCCTATCAGCGCAAGAAAAATAGACGTGCCTGCGGCCTTTTCCGTGCGAGCAGAGTCATTCTGCCCGAGAAAACGGGCAATGATTACCGTTGAGCCCGTTGAAATTCCCACAAGCAAGCCCGTTATTAAGGTTATAAGCACACCGCAGGCGCCTACTGAGCCAACGGCAGAGGGGTCAGAACCAAAGGTGTTAAGAACCGTCATATCAATCAAGGTAAATAAAGATTGAATAACGTTCATTATCATAATGGGCAGTGTCATTGTAAACAGACCCTTGGTAATGGGGCCTGAAAGCATATCCACGTGTTTCTTAAACATATAAACCTCCAAATCGGGCGTGGGGTGTCAATAGTTGATAAAAGTATTTATTAAAAATGGAAAAGCCCTATCAAACAGAAAGGGCTTGGGTATCTTCATTTTCAAAAGTCTTTTCTTCTTCGATTAACGCGTTTATTTCCTTGGGAATGGGACCTAAAGCGTAAAAAAGAATAAAGGCAACAGTGCCGAGTGCGTAGGAAATGGGATAGAAAACGTAAACGCTTTCAATGTGATTGGGGTCAATAAAGGGAATAAAGGGACGCAGGAAATAGAGCCCCACTATTCTGAATATACAGAAGCATAGAATGTATATTATCATCGAGTGAGTTGCCTTTCCAAAGGCGCGCATTACGGCGGAAATAGACGAAACTGCGCCAAAGAGGAAATAAGATAAGCCTAAATAGAGGATTTTCGTTTTACCCGATTCTAAAATGCCTGCGTAGTCGGCTTCAGAAGGGTTAATAAACATTCCCACCAAAGTGTCGCTGAACAGTACGCTGAGAACACCTAAAATAAATGTGCCGATAATTGAAACTGTCAAGGTTAAATAAAGGCCTTTTTTAATGCGAGTGCCTTGCCTTGCGCCGTAGTTCTGGGAAACAAAGGTCATCAGAGCGATTGAAAGGCTGTCAAAATAAACCGTTACAAATGCCTCAATTTTGTTACCCGCAATAGAGCCTACCATTGCGGAAGCGCCAAAGGAAATAATAAAGGATTGAATTATTATGTTTGATGCGGAAATAAATACGCTTTGGAAACCTGTGGGAACACCGATTTTAACCGAGTTTGAAAGCTCGTCTTTATAAAAACGAATGTCCTTTAAGAAAAGACGGTAAGGGCCTTCGCTTCGCATAAGCGTTGCAAAAATCAGTATTACGGAAACTCCCTGGCTGACGGAGGTTGCCAATGCGGCACCTGCGGCGCCTAAGGAGAAAAATACGATAAAAACATAGTTAAGCACTACGTTTACTATTGCGGAAACAATAAGGAAAATCAAAGGTCTTCTTGAATCACCTATAGCGCGGAGAATACCTGCGCCAACGTTATATAAAACCAAGAACAAACCGCCTGCAAAGTACCACGTAACGTATGCTACGGCTTCTTCAAATACAAGAGGCTCCTTATCTGCGCCCATGGCGGTTAAAACAATCGGAGCTAAAACAATACCTAAAATTGTAACGACAATACCTGCCGTAATGCCAAGGGCAATGCCGCTGTGCACTGCGTGATGAACTCCCTTTGCGTCGGAAGCGCCGAAGGCACGGGCAACAACAACGCCGATACCTGCACTTAAGCCTAAGAACAGATTTATAATGGTTGCACAAATCGGCTCGGCGGCGCTGACGCCTGCAAGAGCGTTTGCGTCGGCAAGCCTGCCCAGCATAAGCGAGTCAGCCAGATTATAGCAGCTTTGAAGAAGAGCAGTAAGTAAAATGGGAATAGCAAAGGTAATAAGCTGCTTAAAGATACTGCCTTTGGTCATATCCGTACTTCTCAAAATTACCTCCAAGGAAGAGCAACGCTTCCAAACAATAAAATAGGTTGTTAACTGTTACGGACAAAAATAGGTTGTTATCTGTTGCGGATAAAATAGGTTATTATCTGTTGCGGATAAAATTGGGCTTTAAGAAATTTACCAGGGAAGAAAGAGCTTTTCCGTCTCCTTTGGCAAGCTCTTACCGAGAGTGAACTGAGTAAAATCTGCAAGCAAGCGGGGAAAATCCTCGCTTTGCACAATAAGATGAAGGGTTACGCCCTCAAGATATTCAATGCTTTCGATTTTAATGTAATCGCTTTTTTCTACCGTGTTTTGTATTTTTGAAAAGGTTGTGTAATCCAGGCAGACCGTGGCTTTAGAGGATAAAACCATAGTTTTGATGCCCGTTGCGTCAATAGCCCCTGCGGCAGAAGAAGAATAAGCTCGGGTCAATCCCCCTGCTCCAAGCAAAATTCCGCCGAAATATCTTGTAACGGTAACAAGAACGTTAGTAATATCTTTTTTAAGTATCACCTGCAAAATAGGCTGACCTGCGGTGCCCTGAGGCTCCGAATCGTCACTATAGCGCAAGTTTGATTTATCTTCGCCTAAAACGTACGCCCAACAGCAATGGCGTGCGTCGGGATAACGCTTTCGTTCGGCTTGCACAATTTGCACCGCTTCTTCAGGTGATTTAACGGCAAATGCACGGGCAATAAAGGTAGATTTATTTATAACCTGCTCAAATTCGCCCGTTTCGGCAATAGTTTTATACATTACTTAACCTGAAACTTCTGGTGAACCTTTTTGCCCTTGTGCAAAATAAATTCGCCTTTAGCTAAAACGTCGGCATCTAAGGTTGCGTTAACGTCAGTAATCTTCTTATCGTTAACGGAAACTGCACCGCCCTGAATTAAACGTCTGCCCTCACCGATGCTTGAAGTAATATTTGCAAGCATTAAAAGCTCGGTAATTCTGCCCGAAGCCTGCTCGGAAGTAATTTCAAGAGCAATCATATCCTCTTCGCTTCCGCCGCCGAAGGCTGCCTTTGCAGCTGCCTGAGCTTTCATAGCATCTTCTTCAGAGTGAACGATTTTAGTAACCTCAAAGGCAAGGCGTTCTTTAGCAAGGTTAATGCGCTCGTCTTTATGTGCGCAAAGCTCTTCAATTTCTTCTAAAGGCATAAAGGTTAAAAGCTTAAGGCACTTTTCAACGTCGGCATCGTCAACGTTGCGCCAATACTGATAGAAATCGTAGGGAGAAGTCTTTTCGGCAGAAAGCCATACTGCGCCGCCTGCGGTTTTGCCCATTTTTGTGCCGTCACTCTTGGTTAAAAGAGTAAAGGTCATAGCAAAAGCGTCCTGCTGCTCTTTTCTGCGGATAAGGTCAGCACCGCCAAGCATATTTGCCCATTGGTCGTCACCGCCAAGCTCAAGCTTGCAGCCGTATTTCTGATAAAGCATCAAAAAGTCGTAGCTCTGCATAAGCATATAGCTGAACTCCAAGAAGGTAAGACCCTTTTCCATACGCTTTTTGAAGCATTCAAAGGTAATCATTCTATTAACGGAGAAATATACGCCGATATCGCGCATAAATTCAACAAAGTTAAGGTTCAAGAGCCAATCGCCGTTGTCAACCATAATTGCCTTGTCGTCGGAAAAATCGATAAATTTTGAAATCTGCTTTTTGAAGCATTCAACGTTGTGGCGAATGGTGTCCTTAGTCATCATTGAACGCATATCGCTTCTGCCGCTGGGGTCGCCAACAAAGGCAGTTCCGCCGCCGATTAAGCAGATAGGCTTGTGACCTGCTCTCTGCATGTGTGCCATAGCCATTAAAACGAGGAAATGGCCTACGTGAAGACTGTCTGCCGTAGGGTCAAAGCCAACGTAGAAGGGAACGCTTTCGCTTCCCAAAAGCTTATATAATTCATCTTCAAAGGTAATTTGTTTTACAAAGCCGCGGGCTTTGAGTGTGTCTAAAACGTTCTGAGCCATTTGTGTGTTCTCCTTAAATATATAATCATATTATCATATTATACCCCCTAAAAATAAAAAAGGCAAGAAGAAAAGAGTAACAAAGGTGCCTTTTTAAGCATAAAATAAACAAAAAAGGAGGAGTTTTATGCTTACACGTCGTTTTGATTACATAGTTTTGCCGGGAGATACTCTGTTCGGGATTGCTCTGAAGTTCAACGTTCCTTTGCAAACGCTGCTTCAGCTTAACGATTTGGAGGATGCGAACAGAATTTTCCCCGGTCAGACGGTGGTTATACCCGTTAGCGAGGAATTTTATCAGATAGCCCGTTTGGTAGAAAGCCAATGCGGCAAGAAAAATGAAGAAGTATCAAAAACGTCTTCGGAGGCAGTGCCAACGTCGGCAGAAACATTTCTTGCGGAGAAAGAGGTGCCCACGGTAGCGGAAACGGAGCCTCAGGGGGAGCTTGGTGAGGAAATCAGCGGAAGTGAAAACCTGATTTACCGAAGATATAGGGTGCGCAGGGGAGATACGGTATATTTGCTTGCCAAGAGCTTTAATACCACTACGGGAAACATTCTTGCCCTTAATCCGCAGATAACGGACGTAAGAAATATTCCCATCGGCTCAATGATTACTATTCCCGTACCGCCTGAAAATGCATTCGTTTACGTTGTCCGCCCGGGCGACACCTTGTATAAAATAGCCCAGGCGAACGGCATTACGGTAGAAAAAATTATGAAATATAATTACGTTGAAAACGACCACGTGATTTATCCCGGACAACAGCTTGTTATCGTTCGGTAAAATAAAAAAGAGCGCTTACAGCCCTTAAAAACCGTAAGCGCTTTTTGTCTTTTTTTACTGAGAAAAAGTAATAAAATATTTGCCAAACAGATGCGATTGTGGTATAATGACAAAAATATATTATTCTAACGAAAATTTATCGGGAAAAAGGAGAGAGAAAGAATGTTTTACGATGAATTGAAGCAGCTTGACGGCGAGGTTTTTGCCGCTTGCGAAAGAGAGTTTGACCGTCAGCAATTTAACATTGAGCTTATTGCTTCCGAAAACGTAGTTTCAAAGGCAGTTTTGTTAGCGGCCGGCACGCCCTTAACCAACAAGTATGCAGAGGGATATCCTGCAAAGCGTTATTACGGCGGTTGTCAGTTTGTTGACGAGGTAGAGGAAATAGCACGTGAGCGCGCAAAGAAGCTCTTTGGTGCAGAGCACGCAAACGTTCAGCCCCATTCAGGCGCCAGCGCAAACCTTGCAGTATTTTTTGCTTTGCTTTCCCCCGGTGATACGGTTCTTTCCATGAGCCTTGCCGAAGGCGGACACCTTTCCCACGGCTCTCCCGTAAATATTTCAGGTAAATATTTCAATATCGTTCCCTACGGTGTTGACGAAAAAACACAGAGAATTGACTATGAATTAGTTGAGAAGCTTGCTCTTGAGCATAAGCCCAAGCTTATTTTAGCAGGCGCAAGTGCATATCCCAGAAAGATAGATTTCAAGCGTTTCAGAGAGATCGCCGATAAAGTTGGAGCATACTTAATGGTTGATATGGCTCATATTGCAGGCCTTGTTGCCGCAGGTGAGCACGAAAGCCCCGTTCCCTATGCCCACGTTACAACAACTACCACTCATAAAACTCTTCGCGGTCCCCGTGGCGGTTTGATTCTTTGCTCTGAAGATTTGGCAAAGCAGATTGATAAGGCAATTTTCCCCGGAACTCAGGGCGGACCTTTAATGCACATTATAGCCGCTAAGGCTGTAGCCTTTGGCGAAGCTCTTACCGATGAGTTCAAGGCTTATCAGAAGCAGATAGTTAAAAATGCGCAAGCCTTTGCAGAGGCTCTCAAGGCTGAAGGCTTTAACCTTGTTTCCGACGGAACGGACAACCATCTTATTTTGATTGACCTTCGCAACTTTGGCGTTACGGGTAAGGCTTATGAAAAGATGCTTGACGAGGTTCACATTACCGCCAACAAAAACGCTATTCCTGCTGACCCTGAAAGCCCCTTTATTACCAGTGGTATCAGAGTAGGCACTCCTGCAGTTACAAGC
Organism: Clostridia bacterium; assembly: GCA_017502165.1. GTDB lineage: Bacteria > Bacillota > Clostridia > Christensenellales > QALW01 > UMGS1322. Next base: position 83,773 of record JAFVVO010000024.1, on the reverse strand, counting down.
CGCGGCTTCCGCGAAGCTGAAATGGTTAAGATTGCTCATTGGCTCAAGCTTATTGCTACTGACTTTGAAAACAGCAAAGAAGCCGTAACAAAGGAAGTTATTGAGCTTTGCAAGCAGTTCCCCATTTATAAAGAAGACTGATTTAATTAAAAACGGATAAAAGGAGATAAGATTATGGCAACTTTTTTTGAAGAAGCATCACATACCTTTAACGAATATCTGCTTGTTCCAGGATATTCTGACAGTAACTGCATTCCTGCAAACGTAAGCTTAAAAACGCCCCTTGTAAAATTCAAAAAGGGTGAAAAGCCTGCGATTGAAATGAATACTCCTATGATTTCTGCAATTATGCAGTCCGTTTCAGGCGACCGTCTTGCAATCGCGCTTGCAAAGGAAGGCGGCGTATCATTTATTTACGGTTCACAGTCTATTGAAGATGAAGCCGCAATGGTAGCAAGAGTTAAGGGCTACAAGGCAGGCTTCGTTACAAGTGATTCCAATATCCGTCCCGATGCAACTCTTCGTGAGGTTGTTGCACTTAAGGAAGCAACGGGACAGTCAACTGTTGCAGTTACCGAGGATGGCACCGCCAACGGCAAGCTGGTAGGTATCGTAACCGGCAGAGATTACCGCTTAAGCAGAATGAGCTTAGATCAAAAGGTTGAAACCTTTATGACTCCTCTTTCAAAGCTTATTTACGCTAAAGAAGGCACAACCTTAAGCGAAGCAAACGATATTATCTGGGACAACAAGCTTAATTCGCTTCCCATTGTTTCTGATGACGGACATCTTCACAGCTTCGTTTTCCGTAAGGACTACGAACAGCACAAGAGCAACCCCAACGAGCTTTTAGATGCAAGTAAGAGGTACGTTGTAGGCGCAGGTATCAACACCCGTGACTATGCCCAGCGTGTTCCCGCTTTAATTGAAGCAGGTGCCGACGTGCTTTGTATCGACTCCTCCGAAGGCTATACCGAATGGCAGAAGCTTACTATTGAATACGTGCGCAAGAACTACGGCGACAAGGTTAAGATCGGCGCAGGCAACGTAGTTGACGGCGAAGGCTTCCGCTTCCTTGCCGATTGCGGTGCTGATTTTATTAAGGTTGGTATCGGCGGCGGCTCCATCTGCATTACCCGTGAAACAAAGGGTATCGGCAGAGGTCAGGCAACTGCTTTAATTGACGTTTGCAAGGCTCGTGACGAATACTTCAAGGAAACGGGTGTTTACGTTCCCGTTTGCTCCGACGGCGGTATCGTTCACGACCATCATATTACCTTAGCACTTGCAATGGGCGCAGATTTCGTAATGCTTGGCAGATATTTTGCACGTTTCGACGAAAGCCCCTCCGCAAAGGTTAACGTTAACGGAACCTTAATGAAGGAATACTGGGGCGAGGGTAGCAACCGCGCAAGAAACTGGCAGAGATACGATTTAGGCGGTGCAGGTAAGCTTTCCTTCGAAGAAGGCGTTGACTCCTACGTTCCCTATGCAGGCAAGCTTTCCGATAACGTTCGTCAGACTCTTGCTAAGGTTAAGAGCACCATGTGCAACTGTGGCGCGCTTACTATTCCCGAATTCCAGCAGAAAGCAAAGCTTACCCTTGTTTCCTCTGTCAGCATTGTTGAGGGCGGCGCACACGACGTTGTTCTTAAAAGTAAAAGAATAGACTAAGCAAAATAATAATATCAGTTACTAAAAAAATTTCTGCCCACAAAAAAATGTGGGCAGTATTTTTAACGGTGAGGTTTATGGCAATAACGACGGTTATGTTCGATTTGGACGGCACCTTGCTGCCCATGAATCAGGATTATTTTATTGAAACGTATTTTGAAACGGTGGTTAATTTTGTTTCAACCGAGAGAAGATACGATAAAAAAGAACTTTATTTTGCCATGTGGGCAGGAATAAAGGAAATAATGAATAATAATTTCGGCGCCCGTCCTAACGACCAGGTTTTCTGGGAACAGATGGCAAACAGGCTTGGGGAGAGGATTCTTTCCGACAAGGATTGCTTTGAAAAATATTATGCCACCAAATACCAGGAACTTCAGAGAATATGCGGATTTAATCAGCACGCTTCCCGAACGGTTAAAATGGTGCGGCAGGCAGGCGCAAATTGCGTGCTTGCAACAAACCCTTTCTTTCCGCAGACGGCAATAGATGCCCGACTTTCCTGGGCAGGCGTTGAGCTTGATGATTTTATCCACGTTACAACATACGATAAAAGCTCCTTCTGTAAGCCCGATCCCGATTATTACAGAGAAATTCTGAGCGTTATCGGTGCAAAGCCTGAGGAATGTATTATGGTCGGTAACGACGCTTCCGACGATTTGGCGGCAGAGCAGGCGGGAATTAAAACCTTTATTTTAACCGATTGCCTGATAAATACCGGCAAGGTGGATTTAACTTGTGTTCCCTGCGGAAGCTTTATTCAGCTTCAACAGTTTTTAGCAGAACAGCTTAAATAAAATATAAGACAAAAAACGGCAGTTCTGCCGTTTTTTTTGTTGGCGTTGCCTATGCAAGCGCCTTATAGAGCGGAGTCTTCAAGTGTTAACGTCGTTTTGGCAAAGGAAAGGAATTTTTATTTTGTGATTTCCGCTTGGGAAGCTATAGCTCTTTCCCGAGGGCAAAATAACCGTTGCGGAGCGCGGAATTTCAAAGCAATAGAGAAAACCGTCACCGACAAGCGAGCAGGATATTTCAATTTTGCCGTAAGGGGATTTGAATTTTATTTTTAACGATTCAAACTCTTTAATAAAATTCGGACAAAGAACTATGTGCGAAAAACCGGGAGAGGAGTCCTGCCAGCTTATTCCTAAAACGGTGGAGGTAATAAAGCCTAACAGAGAAAAAGGAGAAATTTTATTTACGGAAGAGCTGAAAAGCGAATAGGCGGTAGAGGTAAACCCGAATTGACATAGTGCCTTAAGGGTAAGAGACGTTTCTCGGGCTGAAAGAGAAAATTTGTTTTCAGCGATAAGAGAAAGAATTTGGTTATTCAACTCGTTTGCTAAAAAAATTCTTCGGTGAATAGGCGCTAAGTTAAAGGCAAGGGGCAGAAGCACACCTAAAGGATAGTTGTTTTTGTTGCAATCGAAAAATTTATTATTAAAAAGCTCCGTTTCCTTTATCATTTTGCAGGCAAGACTGTCGGCAAGCTTGTATTGCCCTGCCGCTTCGGCAATAAAGGAGCATAAACCTAAGTCACGGCAGAAGCTTGCCCAAGAGGTGAAATCCTTTGCTCTGTTCTGCTTACATTCGATTTCCTCTATTAAATGGGGGAGCCTATTTGAAAGCAGAGCCTCTTTTTTATAGAATTTATGCAAAGCGAATAAGTAGTAGGCGTCCTTTGGGAAGGCTTCCTGCTCAAGCTCGTCAAAGCTCTTAAAAAAGCATAAATCGGCAAAAAAATCCTCTTGCGAAGGTGTTGTCGGGGAAAAATCGGTGATGCTTTCGTTCAATAGCTGAATTTCTTTATTAGAGCTTTCTATTTTTGTGCACAGAATATGGGAATTTCCATAAAACCACCTTAAAAATATATGTTTATTTTATGCCTTTTCATTTTAGAATATGAAAAAACAGACTGAAGTTAGTTTCTTCAGTCTGTTTTGAAATTATACTGTTAAAGGCTTAAAAATTATTCAGCTAAAACGTATTCAACGGTGCACTTTTCTTCGTTTGCAGGCTGAACACGGATAAGCATTGCCTCACCGCAGGGAAGGTCAACCTTAAGCTCGGTAGCGTTTTCGGCAATAAGGGTTTGCTTGCCGGTGCTGTCGCTAACCTGATAAATGTTAAAAGCACCCTTTAATTTTAAGGTGGTGTTAAGCTCTTCAAAGAAGGCGCGGTTTAAGATAACCATATACTTGTTGCCGTAAGCGTCCTCAAGCTCACCAACGGAGGTGCGGTGGGGAAGCTCGCAAGCAAGAATTTCGCTATCCTCAATCTTGTCGGCAAGACCTTCCATAAACTTGCAGTCGGGAAGAAGCTCTGCACTGTGGTAAACGAGCTTGCTGTCAAGAGCCATTAAGGTGTTGCCCCAGGCATTAAGCTTTGCGTGGGTTTTCTTCTGAGATTCAAAGTACTGTGCCTTTTCGCCGTCCTTATCAACAACTGCATTGTCAATAGCAGTGTAGAACTGAAGACCCTTTGCGCCGTAAATAACGGAGCCGTAAAGCATAGCGGTAGTCATAGGATAGGTGTAATAAACGTTTCTGTCGTAAACGGGGCAGCCCTGATAATAGAACCATAAGGGAAGGTCATATTTTTTGCAAAGGTTACGCATTAAGCCAAGGTCGCACCACATTAAAGTGTCGTCAAGCTCCTTTTCTTTGGTGTAAGAGCCGAGACCTACGGGATAGAAGTCAAGAGAAAGCACGGGAGGCTCCATAACCTTGATGAATTTTTCAAGGTATTCGGGGAACAAACCGTTTTCCCAGGTGAAGTCAAGGTTGTAGGAGGGAATAGCAACGGTGAAAAGGCAGGCTTCGGGAGCGTATTTTTCAAGCATATCGCTCTGTCTCTTAGCCTCTTCCAGCTCGTTGTCGTGATAGGGCTCGTCCCAAACGTAGTAGCCTACGGTGTGCTTTTTGTCCTTTAATTTTTCAACAAGGTCGCGGGCAACGGATTCGTCAACCTTACGGTCAACGTAATTGTGCTGCATACCGCTCATAATACCAAAATCCTGGAAAAGCACGTCAAGACCGTATTTTTCGCAAAGGTCAACAGCCTGGAATGATTGCTCGTGGGGCATCCAACCCATTTCAACCATATTGAAGCCGGCTTCCTTAAGATTTTTAATGCATTTTTCGATGTCGGTAGCGTGGCACTGGAAGGTGGATAAAATCAAGTCCTTCTGCTTCCAGATAAAGCGCTTGTTACCTAAGGGGTAACGGTTCAAAACAACGTTTTTCATAACAACCTCCAAATGTGGAATTTTTACTGTAGATATATTCTACCACGATAAAAGGAAAAGTCAATATAAAAAAGACCGAATTTTAACTAATTTGTTTCGCCGCTCAACGTCTAAATAGGTTTGACAAATTCGCGAAATTATGTATAATAAAAACGAATTGGAGATGTACCCAAGAGGCTGAAGGGTCTGGCTTCGAACACCAGTAGGCGGCTAATACCCGCGCGAGAGTTCAAATCTCTCCATCTCCGCCAGAAAAAAGCATCGACTTTGTCGGTGCTTTTTTCAACTAAATCCACCCTTGCGGGTGGGTGAAATATTGCTCCGCAATGTGAAATACTCGCTTCGCTCGTATGAAATCGCTGCGGCGGATGGGTGGATTTAATTTCATCTGAGGCAAAGCCGAAGATTTCATCAGCTTTAGCTGATTTCATCCTTGCGTCAGCAAGGATTTCATTTTATGTAAGAGTTCGAATTCATACAAAAAACCAGCAAAAATATCTTTTTTGTAGTCCTTACACAAAGAATAACCGTAATCTTAATACAAGGTTGCGGTTGTTCTCTTTTTATGGTACAATGGAAAAAAGGTGGTGATTAGATGACATTGAACGATGCGAAGATTCTGTTATCGAAAAACAACATTGTTTTCGATGTGTGCGAATTTGAAAATGAAACAGCATATTGGCGCCATGTGTCAATGTTCCCTTATACAAAAAATGCAAAAACTTGTAAAATCAGTGCCTTGATCATTCGAAGCAATAATGGAAGAAACGATATTGAACTTCAATTCAATGCCGTTGATAGCACCTTTCGTTTTGAAGAACTGTGGTTTGGCAGTTATAGTTTTGAAATGTTTGATTATAACAAAGAAATGCTTGCTGACGATTTGTTAGATCGCATAAAGGAAATTCAAAGCGGCCAGTTCGTTGTAATTATTGCAAACGACCTCAAGAAGAAAACATGGCTTGGGGATGCTTGTTTTGATCTAAATGATGATGACGACGCATTTGGACGAAGCGGTTTTGATAAAGCAATGGAACGAATCAATAAACCCAAGGGGCTAATCTCAAGTTTGTTAAGAACGCAAAAACAATACGAAATTTACGATTGGAATACTTATCAATGTATCATAAAGTAAACAATCGATTTGTATCAGCGTTAAAGATATTAACTAAAAACTTTTTCAACAAGTTATAACTGCTTTTCTAAATACGGTAAGGAGGTACAATATGAAAAAATTAACTTGCTTATTGGTTTTAGTCGCAATGCTTTTTTGTGGCTGTTCGCAGTGGATAAAAGAGCCGTTTGAGTATGACAAAAGCAATCATACGGTAAACGTTGAAGGTGAAAAATACGCCTTTTTAGCTAACGAGGCAATTCTTTACTATTTGGGCGAATTAGAGTTTGTTGGCAGAGTTCAGGGAGATGAAGCTGACTTTACACATTTGGGGGTGCTGATTAAACCCGGTATGTATAGAATGAAAGACAGCCGGACAGATAACGTGCTGGTAAGATATGAGCCGAACAATGAGTTTTTTGCGCTTTACCGCAAAGCATCTTTGCCCAAACTTGATTTTTCTTTGGACAACTGTTCAAGGATAGAAATCGTTGAGGGAAACTGGGATCTTGAAAAAGATGCCGTTCATAAAACCTGCAGAAAGGGGATTGCGGACAAAAGCGAAATTGCTGCGTTTTTAACTGATGTCAAGGCGCAAAAGTCTCCTGAAGAGGCGGGACTCTATGAGTTAGTGAAACAACCCAATGGATTGCTTGAAAATTGCTATGTTTCTCACGTGATATATGGCTTTTTTGAAGAAGAACCCGACATCGCAATTATGATGGAGGTTCTTTCATATAATGATTTGGCATATTCGGTGACAATAGGAGGAGAAGATTACGTGTTACCGGAAAAGTGGATTTCAAGTCTTAAAGAGAACAGCTGTTTGCATTCAAAATGATAGAAAAGAAAGAAACAAAAAATCACTCGCTCTGCCGAGTGATTTTTTTATAAAAATTTTTCCAAATTGCCTATTGACAGCGGACGAATTATATTGTAAAATAAAACTGTACTAAAAAGGTGTTGTTTTATGAGGTGAAGAGCATGAGGATTACTCAAGAGGCGGATTACGCCATCAGAATTTGCGCCGCGTTGGCTAAGTGGGAGGGTATGATAGGAACTCCGCAGTTGTCGGAAAACCTTTGCGTGCCTCCGAGGTTCACTTCTAAAATTCTTCGCAAGCTGGCGCAAAGCGGAATAGTTAAATCTGTGCGAGGTGTTAACGGCGGCTTTATTTTAGCGCAAAAGCCCAAGGACGTAACGCTTAAAAGCATAATTGAGGCAATTGACGGCGAGATTGCCATAAGGCATTGTCTTTTGTGCGATTACAACTGTTCTTATCAGCAAAATAAGGAAAAATGCAGATTTCACCAGGTGTTTCGGGAGCTTAATGAAATGATTTCAAGCAGTCTTGAAGCGCTGACGATTTCGGATATGGTAAGCGAAAGCTTTTCCGTAGAGGAAATACTTACAAAAATGAAAAAATAAATGCGGTAAAATATTTTTGCCCATTTTACATACAACTATTATTACAGGAGGAAAGACAATGAAAAAATTAGCAAGCTTAATTTTAACGCTGACTTTGTTATTTGCCCTTTCTGCCTGCAATACACCGGCAGGCGACCGTGAGGGCAGTGAGGCAAGTAACTTACAGCACCCGACCGATGTAACTTTAACCACAAGCGACGGGGACGTTTCGGCTCAAAGTAAAAACCAAAATGCACCTGCAACATTTTCGACTCCCCAAACGAACAACCTTATCAGCCGACAAAACGCGATAGACATTGCGCTTAAGGCGGCGGGACTTTCTCAAAATCAGGTGTTCGACCTTGAGGCAGAGCTTGACAGAGAGAAAAACGGAACGAAGTGGGAGGTTGACTTTGAAACTCAAGAGAAAGAATATTCTTATGAAATTGATGCGGTGACGGGAAAAATACTGCAGCAGGAAATAGAAAAAAACGATTAAAATAAGGCGCAGAAAACCCGCGCTTTATTTATTTTTTGGCGTTTTTAAGCCTTGTCGGTTTATGGAAAAATAAAGTGTTCAATTAGGTGTTTACTTTTATATATTAAATATGATATAATATTATTTAGTATTCCAATTTTAATAAAAGGGAGAACGAAAATGAAGAAACGGTGGATCATTCGAATCAGCACGTGGGTGCTGGCAATTGCTATGGTTTTCACGGCGTATCCGTTTGCTGCTTTTGCTGCGGACGGCATTGAATACGTGGACGTTGAAAACGGAGTAAATGATATTTTTGAAGAATTGGAGGGAACGGTTACCGACGTTAAGACGTCGGAGGAGCTGGAGACGGCGCTTAGCGGTGATACGGGAGTTATTCGCATTACCGAGAGCTTCGAGCTTGACAGAACGTTTTACGTTGCTTCCAACGTAGCCATTTACAGCGAAAAAGCGGTTACGCTTACAAGAAAGGCTGACTTTGGCGGAGATTTGTTCGTTGTAGGCGAGGCGTCAGACGGCACCTTGTGTGAGCAAGAGGTTACTCTTACCTTGGGTAATCCTGCCTCTGAAGAAAACGACCTTTTTATTATTGACGGTAACGCGTCCAATATGACCGCAACGGTTACGGGTTCGGTATTATTCATTACCTCTCAGGGCGTTGTGGATAGCTTTGCCAACGTAACAATTCAGAATTGCGTAAAGGTGGGCAACGAAAAAACCAACGGCAATTACGGCGTTTCATATCCCGTTCGTATAGGCGGTGCGGTTGCAATCGTTGCCGAAAAGGCGGAAATGAATATTTACGGAGGTAATTATAAGAATAACTCCGTTAACGAGGTAGCCGATGACTCTAATACCGCAACTCAGGGCGGCGCCTTCTATAACTTCGGCGTTTTGTCCGTTTACGGCGGTACCTTTGAAAACAACCGAGCAACCTTTGGCGGCACATTCTTTAACTATCGCAAGTTGCATATTTATCGCGCGGTAATTACGGGCAACTACGCCTCCTCCTACGGCGGTGCAATCTATATGCCCAACAGTACCGGCGCATTTACTTACATAGGCGAGGAAAATGAAATCGCCGAAAGTGCAGTAACCTTTTCTAAAAACAGTGCAGGCGGTCTTGGCGGCGCAATTTACGTAAGAAATTATATTTCCATTGAGAATGCAGTGTTTACGGAAAACAGTACTGCTACTTCAGGCGGTGCTATTGCGGCATTAACTCCCCGAATGACTGTTGAAAGCTCATATTTTATTAAAAACTCCGCAATCAACTACGGAGGAGCTATTTATGTTCAGGACAGTAACGGTAACGAAACGGTTCTTGAGTTAACCGCCTCGGGCACTGCCTTTGAGGAAAACAACGCCGCAAAGAACGGCGGCGCAATTCATCTGGAAGCGGCAAGAGCATATTTGACCGATTGTCAGCTGAACGCAAACACCTCCCAATACGGCGGTGCCGTTTGCCTGATGGGAGCCTCCAAGGCTGAAATCAACGAAAGCGGTTTTACGGGCAACAAGGGTACAAGCCAGGGCGGTGCAATCGGTATTTACGAAAGCTCCGAAATCGTGCTTAACAAGGTAACGGGTGCGGAAAACACTTCTGCAAGCGGTGGCTTTGCGTACAGCACCGAGGCGAGTATGACTGTTTATGACAGCCTTTTCCAGAAAAACACATCTACTGCCGCAAGCGGTGCGCTTGCGCTTTACGCCTCTGCGGTAACCAAGGTTTACGGCACAACCTTTAAGGAAAACGTTGCCGCAACCAATGCAGGTGCTATCACTATTTACACCAGCGGTACAGATACGCTTCTTCATAGCTGTACCTTTGAAAATAACCAATCTGCAAACTACGGCGGCGCGCTTCACATTTCGGGAAAGAGTCAGGTGGAAATGTATTCAATTACCGCTAAAGGTAATAGCGCCAAGTACGGCGGATTTATGTATGAAACTGCCGCAGGCACGGTAGTTACCGTAGGCGGACTTACCGTTTCGGGCAATACTGCTCCTAACGGACCTACAATCTGGGGTAACACCTTAAACGCGGACCTCTATTTAGATAAATATAAGTATCTTGACCTTGACGTTACTGACGACTGGGACGATGCTTATTGGGCGGCAACTATTGCAAATAAGCTTACGGTAATTGAAAAGGTAGTTACCGTTCCCACGTATCAGAATTACGACGGAACTGAAATCTTCCCCGTTGTACCGATGGTACCCTCTGACGTTACTACACCTGCGGAGCTGGAAAGAGCGTTAGCGGCAGGCTTAACTAAAATCTGCATTAAGAAAAGCTTTACCATTGACCGCACCTTCTATATTGGAAGTGACGTTACTCTCTACAGTGATTCTGCGGTAACTCTTACAAGAGCGGCTGATTTTGCAGGGGATATTTTCGTTGTAGGCGAAACTGCAAACGGTGTGCTTTGCGAGGGCGAGGTTGTATTCAATTTAGGCGATCCCGAATCAAAAGAGGAAAACCTTTTGATTATTGACGGTAACGGGGCAAATATGACCGTTTCCGTTGTGGGAACTGCAATTTTTGTAACAAAGCAGGGAACTGTAAACGTTTATTCAAACGTAACTGTTCAGAATTGTATTAAGGCAGGCAACGAGAAAACAAGCGGTTCTTATACGATTTCCTATCCTGCCCGCGTAGGCGGTGCGGCGGCAATCGTTACGGGAAGCGCAAGCATGAACATTTACGGCGGTAATTTCAAGAACAACTCCGTTAACGAGGTGGCAGACGAAAATTATACCTCCACTCAGGGCGGCGTAATTTATAACTACGGTGTTCTGTCAATCTACGGCGGCACCTTTGACGGTAACAAGGCACTCTTTGGCGGTGCGTTCTTTAACTACCGCAAAATGTATATCTATAATGCAAGCATTCAAAATAACTCTGCATCAGACATTGGCGGTGCAATTTATATGCCCAACAGTACCGGTGCATTCACTTATATCGGTGAGGATAACGAGCTTGTTGAAAGCAAGGTTACGTTTACCAAAAACACAGCTAAAGACGTGGGCGGTGCAATTTACGCAAAGAATTATATTTCCATTAAAAACGCTACCTTTGAAGAAAACTCTTCAACCTCTTCAGGCGGTGCGGTTTATGGAAATGCCTTAAGAATGTTTGTGGATAACTGCACCTTTGAAAATAACACCTCGGGAAAATACGGCGGTGCAATTTATTTAGCAACAGAAAACGGTAAGGATGACAGAGAAGGCGAAATTACCAACTGCACCTTTACCTCAAACACGGCAACAACCTATGCAGGCGCAATCTACGTTGGTGATTCTGCCGACGCATATATGCGCAATCTGAGCTTTGATAAAAACAGCTCAAAATACGGCGGCGCTATGTTTGTTCACAGTGCAAGCGTTGAATTGAATAAGGCAACGTTCCATCAAAATACGGCATCGGTAAACGGCGGTGCGGTGGAGCTTTATTCATCGGCAACAAGCACTATGAATGATATTACCGCAACGGAAAACTCAGCTAAATTAGCAGGCGCCATTCACGTTGACGGTGCAACGCTCGGTTTATATAACAGCACTTTCAGAAGCAACACCTCAACAAGTAACGGCGGTGCAGTTGCGGTATATGACAATTCAACTGCAAATATTTACAATACGTTATTTGATAAAAACAAGGCAAGCGGAAGCGGCGGTGCCGTAATAGTTTACACCGGCGGAACCAAAGCAGTATTGCATAGCTGTACCTTTACCGAAAACCAGGGTAATTCGGGCGGCGCGATATACACTTCAAACAAGAGCTTGTTGGATATGTACGCTATCGTTGCAACAAACAACGTTGGCACCAAGGGCGGCTTTATGTACTTGACCACCACCGGAACTGTAGTAACCGTTGGAGGACTTCAGGTTTCGGGCAATACGGCAACAAGCGGCGGCAACATCATCTGGGGCAATTCTACCGGAGCAAAGCTTTATATCGATAAGTCAAACTACGTTGATAATCTTGTTGCGGCTCCCTATGATTCTGCATACTGGAGCACGGCAATTTATAACAGCGTTAAGGTTTACGACCAGGTAGTTGAAATTCCCAAATATCTTGATTACGGCAATGAGCCCTATGAGCATATGAAGGATGCCGTTGACGTTAAAAATGCCGATGAGCTTGAAAACGCAATTGATTCAGGTGCAAAATACATTCGTATCGTTGCTGACTTCGAGCTTGACAGAACCTTCTATATTGCTAAGGACGTGGTAATTTTCTCAACCATTGAAAGAAAATTAACCCGTGCAAAGAGCTTTGGCGGTGACATTTTTGTAGTCGGCGAAACCAAGGACGGAGTAAGCACACTTCTTTTAGGTCAACCCGTTAAGCTTACCGTTGGCAATCCTCTTTCAGTAAAGGAAAATCTTTTAACCATTGACGGCAACCGCGATAATATGGAGGTTGACGTTCACGGTACGGTATTCTTTATCGTTTATTCTGCTACGGTTGAACTTAACAAGAACGTTACCGTACAGAACTGCTTTAAGAATTCCAACGAGAGAGTATACACGGAAAAATACATGCTTGCCACCGAAAACCGTATAGGCGGCGCTATGGCAGTCGTTGCCAGCGGTGCTCTTGAAATTATCGGCGGTAATTATCTTAACAATGCAGCAAGAGACGACGAGGGCTCTACCGAAGAAGGTAAGGCTTCCACTAACGGCGGTCTCATTTACAATTGCGGAAACGTTCGCATTTGGGGCGGCTTGTTTAAGGGCAACCATTCGGCACGAGGCGGTGTGATATACTCGCGCAGAATTTTCTCTGTTTACGGCGGTACCTTTGAAGAAAATACTTCATCTGCGGCAGGCGGCGCAATCTACTTGCCCAGCGTAGGCACTTCAAAATTACATATCGGTACCTCTAATGCTGAAGCGGATAAGGTTATATTCAAAGGCAATATTGCAGGCACTCACGGCGGTGCAATATATCAAGGCACCCTTTGCGCATTCGTTATTTACGGTAACACCGAATTTAACGGCAATAAAGCCCTCAGCAGCGGTGGTGCAATTTGCGCTTACGGTCAGTTAACCGTGCGGAACACTTTGTTTAGCGAAAACACCGCAAACAACCGAGGCGGCGCAATTTATACCTCTAAATCCGAAAGAGATTACGATTCGCGCTACGTTTACGTTGGCTCTTGTCAGTTTATCGGCAATAAGGGCCTTATCGGCGGCGCTATTCAGGCTTATGCAGGCGCATCCGATTTTGATAACGGCGCATACGTTACTATTGAAAACACCGAATTTACCTCTAACCAGGCTCTTGACGCATCAGGCGGAACAAGCGTTGGCGCAGGCGGTGCTCTTCACGCAGACCGCAAGTCTGAAATGACCATCAGAGGCTGCAGCTTCACAGATAACACCTCTAACGGTGAGGCAGGCGCGATTTACGGTGTGGGACTTTCCAAAATTCAGCTTATTGATTCAAGCATTACCGGCTCAATAGCTGAAAAGGCAGGCGGTGCGATTTCCGCACGAAGCGTATACTTTGATATTATCAATTCGGACGTTAAGAACAACCATTCAGGTACAAACGGCGGTGCAATTTACGTTTCATACATAAGCTCTTATGATATGAACACCAAGCTTAACGTTAAGGATTCGGTTATCAGCGGAAATACTGCCGACGGTATCGGCGGAGCAATTTACGCAACGAGACACTCTATTGAATATGAGCACAGAGTTCTTGATATAAGGAATACCGAAATTTCAAACAATACTGCTCTTGATGCGGCAGGCGCAATTTATCTTGCAGCTAAGCTTGACGCATACTTGAAGGACGTTACGGTTTCCGAAAACCAGGCCGCAGCTGAAGGCGGTGCCTTCTTCGTTAACGGAGGCATTCTGGAAATCGATAACGCAATCATGCATAAAAACTATACTAACGGTCAGGGCGGCACATTCTTTATCGGCGCCTCTGCAAGCGTAACCCTGAACAGAATTACCGCTACCGAAAGCTCTTCAAAGGGCGCAGGCGGATTCCTGTACGCAAAAGAAGCAACCATCAACATTTATAACAGTAGCATTAAGGATAGCTATACTCCCGCTACCGGCGGCGCAATGGCTCTGTACGATTTGGCGGTAACCTCGGTTTATAACACGATTTTTGAGGGTAACACCTCCGATTCAAACGGCGGCGCTGTTACGGCTTACACCGGCGCAACGAAAACTCTTTTACATTCCTGCACCTTTACAAAGAATGCGGGCGCTTACGGCGGCGTTGCATATATTTCCGGCAAGAGCCTTGTGGATATTTATTCTGTTACTGCTACGGAAAACACGGCAACAAAGGGCGGATTCCTCTATATTACAACTACCGGCACAAGCGTTATCTTAAGCGGAACAACCGTCTCCGGTAACACGGCAACAAGCGGAGGAAATATTATTTGGGGTAATTCTACCGGCGCTACGCTCTATATTAATAAGAGCAACTATACCGATTCTGCGGCAGAGACCTTGGATGACGCATATTGGACCCAGGCTATATTTAACGCGCTTAAGGTTTATGAAAGCGAAGAGAAAGTTCCTGCGTACAAGGATTATTCAGAAAAGGCAGATCCTACCGTTAAGCCTCCTGCAGTTAAGGAGCCCGTACCCGTTGAGCCTATCTTCCAGCTTGCACAAAAATCAAGCGACGAGGCTATTAACTCAACGTACGATAAGTTCCCCAAGCTTGATAACAGCTCTAACTTTATGAGCCGTAACGAAACTGTATTTGAAAATATTAACGGTGAAACCGTTACGGTAGATTCCTTCGTTTATCCCACCTACGGCAAGGCGGACAACATCAACGTAGGTCAGGGCTTGATGATTTATCAGGCAATGTGCTATAAGAAGGCGCATCCTGAGGAAGAAGTATATATTGATATTGCATCATACAGATTCTCCGTTCAGGCGGCGGTAAACATTAACCGTAATAGCAGATACTTCGGTTATATGCGTCAGCTTGTTGGCGTTGATTATGACCAGTACGGCTTTGTACGTATTGCATATCTGCTTATATGCGCCGCAAAAATGGGAATTAACGTTAACGTGGTAGCTCATATTGACGCTTATCCCTTAACTGCAACGGACAGAAATCTTAAGGATTATTTCACCTCGCAGCTTGGCGATCCCTGCGATCCTGCTTACGTTGAAAACGGCATCGTGTCGGATTACCTTGATTTCAACCACGTTCAGTGGGCGCTTGGCGAAAAGGGCGGCGCAGATATGATGCACACCAAGCTTTGCGCAGTATCACATTATCTTGATATGAACGGTAACGTTGGCAGAAACGCAGTTTGGACCTCCAGCTCTAACTTGGACGGCATCAGAAGTGACGGCGCAAACGCTAACTGGAAGCTTCAGACCGCATCAATCATTTCAAACCACGCTGAAATTTACCGTGTATCAATTAACTACTTACGCCTGATAGCGCAGTATACGGACCAGGAAGCAGTTTATGAGTTCCAGGATGCAGTAAACCGTATGAACACCGAACAGGGTAAGTTGATTCTTGCAGGCAGAGAGAGTGAAATTCCTGCAGACGAGCAGATTCTCTATCTTGGCGGTGAAAATGACAAGGTATTTGAAGCATACTTCACTCCCTTGGGCGGTGACGTGCTTGAATGGAATGAAATTTACAATCCCTACTGCAAATATCTCCGTAAGCTTTACGATTCCAAGGAATACATTACTTTTGCCTGGAATGCTGCGGAGTACAGCGGATCATATTCCTTCGGCAGACGCATTGAAGAAATGCTTATTGCCGCGTTCCATAATAACCGCAATCCCAAGAATATGCTTTACGGCATTATGGAGAATTTTGACAGTACGGTATTTGACGATCTTAAGGTAGGCGTTGACATCGGATACAAATCCTTTAACGAGCTTGCCTTCGGTGAGGTTCACAATAAGGACGTTCACTTATCATACGTTGAGGACGGACAGCGTTATTACGTTTCAATTCTCAACTCAATGAATCCCCACAGCGGTTCAATGTATTATCAGTCCAACTTTGCCATTGTGGTTAAGGAAACCAGCTGCTCGGATGATTCAGTATTCTCAACGGTTACCAAGTACAGTGTAACCTGCGATTTAGCACCTCACACCTTCGGCGAAGAAATTTACACTCAGGAGGTTACCGATACCGAGCACGGAAGCCGTTACCACGTTTGTGAAGTTTGCGGCGAAAAAGAATCGGTTGAAACACTTCACAAGGAAAGTGATTGGATAATTCTTCGTGAGGCAGTGCCGGGCGTTAACGGCTTAAAATACAAGAAGTGTCTGCTCTGCGGTGAAACGGTTACTGTAGAAGAAACCGTTGCCAAGGAAATGTCAAGCATAACGCTTGAAAAGACAGGACTTATTTCCAAGCAGAACGTGCTTTACAGAGTAAGCAAGCCCCTTGCTGCTACACCTCACACCTTTGAAGCCACTATTATGCTTCCTAAAAACGTTGAGGGACGAGGCGGTGTAATTTTCGGTAACAACGGCTTTGGCGGTGATAAGGTAAGCTTTGAAATTTATACCTTGGGCAGAGTACGACTTTATTACACCACTAACGGTGTTGCTACCGACTGCATATTTGATGCAGACGTGCGCTCGATTGATCCCGTTAACGTTGCGGTAACAGTAGAGGACAACGTGGCAACTCTATACGTAAACGGCAAAGCGGTTCAGAGCAAGACCTTGGCTCTTCCCATGCCCACGTCAGTTGACGGATACGTTATCGGCGGTGACGGACGCGAAAAGAATACTCAGTATTTCAAGGGCGTTATTTGCTCGGTTAACGTGTTTGGCGATGCCAGAAGCGCAGAAGAAATCGCAGTAGACGCAGGCTTCGTGCCGGGGACGGCAGAGGATCTGCTGTTTACCCGTTACTTTGATTCTACTGTAGAAAGCAATGAAACGGCAGTTATCGGCACAACCTTTGAGGCAGGCACACTGAATAGGGTTGAAGGCCTCAGTGCAACACCCAAAACCTTTGAAGCCATCGTTCACGATAAGGGAGATTGGGAGCGTCTCGGTGCAATCTTCAGCAACTACGGAATAGACCCCAATAATGCAATTTCCTTTGAAATTTACTCTTTAGGCAGAGTCCGCTTGTTCGTTAACAATAACGGAATTAAGAGTGACTGTCTGTTTGATGAAAGCATAGTATCAAATAAACCCGTACACGTTGCGGTTACCGTTGAAGGAAAGGAAGCAAGCCTCTACGTTAACGGTGTGTTCTCACAAACCATTACCATGAACACCGAGCTTCCCGAAATGAACGTTGAGTACGCTTTAGGCGGTGATTTCAGAGCAGATAACTGGAACTACTTCAAGGGCACCATCTATGCGGTTAATATCTTCGGTGACGCAAGAGGCGCCATCGAAATTGCAAAGGACGCTCAAAGCGTAGCTCCTCAGGATGCTGATCAGCTTCTTTTATCCAAGGTGTTCAGCATTGGCGTTAAGAAGGATAGCTTCGTAACGGGTGATAAGCTTGTAGGTACAACCTTTACCGCACAGAAGATAAACGTGCTTGAAGAGGTTACCGAGGTGCCCAAGACCATTGAGGCGCTCGTTCATGTTTCCGGAAGCACCTCAAGCCGTTTCGGTACTATCTTCAGTAACTACGGCAAGGATTCCAAGAACGCAATTTCCATTGAAATCTTCACCGGCGGAAAGGTACGCTTGTTCACCATCAATAACGGTGTAAGAAACGACAGTATTTTCGACCAGAGTATTATTTCGGATAAGCCTACTCATATTGCTATTACCGTTAACGGTCTTGAAGTAAGCCTGTACATTAACGGTGAATTCTCCCAGACCTTAACTATGACTCAGGGGCTTCCCGAATTGACTGCGGAGTTCGCAGTAGGCGGAGATTACCGTGCTGATAACAGTCAGTATTTCAAGGGCAAACTTTACTCACTTAACCTTTTTGCCGACGTCAGAACAGAGGCAGAAATTGTGCGTGATACCTTTGCAGTGGTTCCCAATACGGATAAGCTGATGTATTCGGCATACTCCTACGGTGAAATAGAAATGACTGAAATGTTCGGTCAGCAATTTACAAGCAGTCTGATGGGCAAGGCGGATTGCACCTTAAAGGCAACGCCCAAAACCATTGAAGCGGTAATTAATCTTCCCAGAACCTTTGAGGGCCGAGGCGGTGTAATCGTAGGTAACTACAACAACGATGAAAACCCCATCAACCTTGAGGTTTACACCAACGGTAACGTACGATTCTATTACGTAAACAACGGTGAAAGAGTTGATCACTTCTTCTATACGGACATTCGTTCAGGCGGTCCCGTACATCTGGCGGTTACTGTTGACGGAACGGTTACAACCCTTTACGTTAACGGCGTTGTTGCGGGCCAGAAGACTAACTCAGTGCCTTTGCCCGAATCAGTAAACAACTTCACCATTGGCGGTGACGGCAGAAGCGAAAATGCACAGTACTTCAGAGGCACCATTTATTCGGTAAGTCTCTTTGAAGAGGTTAAAACTCAGCAGGAGATCCGCTACGATATGCTCGGCGTATCTGATGCGCTCTACTCCACCACCTTCTTCCGTCAGCAAGCAAAGGAAATTACTGAGAAGGACGTTCACGCTGACGTTCAGGCGGCAGTTGATAAGCTTCCCGGAAACGACGGAATAGGCATTATGCATTTCTATTGCACACACTGCGGAAGCGCTCTCCGTTATGCAGAATTTGCCTCTACCGACGAAACAAATGAAATCTACGATATTTCTGCAGGCGCAATGCCCAAGGAAATGATACAGAAGATTGACAAAAATTTTGCTTCAACACCTAAAACCTTCCAGTTCCTGATTCATCTTGATACGGCCTATGCGAGCCGCGCAGGCGTATTGCTCGGTAACTATGACGGATCTGATGCAGATCAGTTGAATATTGAGATTTACACCGACGGTAAGCCCAGACTTTACTATAAGGTTGACGGGGTAGCCAGCACCGTGCTTTTCAGTACGGATATCCGCTCAGAAAAGCTTACGCATATTGCTATTGTTATCGACGGACTTGAGACACGTTTGTTTGTTAACGGTGAATTAGCCGAAACGAAGGCTCTTGCTTCCGCTCTTCCCGAAAATGTAGAAAACCTCTGCATCGGCGGAGATAACAGAACAAGTGATCCACAGTATTTCGCAGGCGAGCTTTACACGGTACATCTGTTTGACGACGTAAGAACGGCAGACGAGATTAAAATCGACGCCTTCGGCGTTGCAAGCGAAGAGCAGGGCCTGTTGTTTGCAAAAAACCGCAAGCAAAGAGCTCTTGCGGGAAAAACCATCGTAAACTTTGGTGACAGTATTTTCGGTAACTATAAGGCACCCGTGGATATTTCAACAATGCTTGCAAGCAAAACCGACGCCTACGTTTATAACGTAAGCTTCGGAAGCGGTCAGATGTCGGAGCATAGCACCGAGAAATACAATGCGTTCAGTATGGAGAAATTAGCCGATGCCATTACTACGGGCAATTTTGATTTGCAGGACGGAATTGTAGCAGGCGGAACTGCTCCCGTGGCGTTTACAAGATGCCTTAACACCTTAAAATCCATTGATTTCAGAACTGTTGATATTATTACGATAGCATACGGAACAAACGATTTTAAGAACGGCAAGTCGCTTGAAGAGGTTGAGGCTGCAGCCCGATACAGTATTGAAACGATCAAGAATAAATATCCTAATATTGAAATTGTTTTATGCACTCCCGTATATCGTTACTGGATTGACGAAAACGGTGATTTCCTTGAGGATTCCAACACTAAGGAAATTAACGGAATAAAGCTTACCCAGTACGTTCAGTTATACCAAAAGCTTGGTGAAGAATACGGCTTAGCCGTAATTGATAACTATAACGGCTCGGGAATCAATGCTCAGAACAGAGCAGACTGCTTTGACGGAACAGACACAACCCATCCCAACGAGGCAGGCCGTCAGCTTATTGCCGAAAATATGGCAAAGGAATTAACGGCATACTTTAGCTAAAACAAAAAGCACTCGGATTTTCCGAGTGCTTTTCTTTATCCTCTGCAAGAGCTTGTTAAAGGAGACTGTCTTGCGAAAGTGAAATATTATTCTTCTTCGGCTTCTTCTGCTTCAGGAGCGGCCTTTTTCTTTTTGGAAACGATTACAACTACTGCAACGATTCCGCCAACAACAACTACTGCTCCAACGGCAATCCAAAGCCAAGGTAAGCCGGCGTCTTCAACGCTATCGTCATTGCTGTCAGCAGGTGCGGTGGCGGTGGGCTTAGAATCGGTTGTGCCGTTCTGGGAAGCATCAGGAGTTGCGGTTGCATCAGGAGTTGCGGTTGCATCAGGAGTAGGTGTTGCAACGGGTGTGGGTGTGGGAACGGGGGTAGGTTCGGGAGTAGGTTCGGGTGTAGCGTTAGCATCGAGATACTCCTCGGTTAAGTAAACACCGATATTTTTAAGCTGATAACTATCGTATTTTGCTTGAATTTCTTCGGGAGTAACCTGGTGAAGTCCGCCCAAGGTGTCAAAGCCTAAAAGCCAGGTGTCACCGGTCACGGCATTGTAAAGCTGCTCTCTGTCAAAGTACATATCAATTACAACTGTGTACCATTCACCCGTATTTTTAAGGGGAATTCTTGCAACGTTAGGATACCACAGCACGTTGTTGCCGGATTTATTGAACAGTGCTTCACTATCTCCGAGAGAATCCTCGTATGCGTTAGTCCACTCGTCAGGGGTGGGATAGGACTTATCTGCATTAATTGCGCGAACGTCCACGTTGCAGGAGGAAGTAAAGGTTTCATCAACGGCATCGGTAAATTTCATTCTAACGTCGAAAGCAATGGTGATTTCAGCCTCGTCAGCGTCACCCATAGCCGCCTTAAGAGCGGGAAGAATGTTAAAGTGAGGTGAGGTGTAACGGTTTAAAATACCGTTAAAGGAATATACGGTTTCTCCGTTTTCGGTGGACTTTGCTACGTTGGTTCCTTTGGCAAGGAACTCGTAGCTCCAAGGAATATTTTTGCTCATGTAATTTTTGATTTCAGCTTCGGCGCTTACGTTGAAGCTTGCCATTGAAAATAAAAGAGCAACGGTAAGTAAAACTGTTAATAGCTTTTTCATTTCTTTTTTTCTCCTTTACATTATGTTAATTATATTTTACATTATTAAAAGCAACAGTGTCAATATCATCAATAGTGTTTTCTTATCACAAAACTGCGGAAATATGTCAATGTGCCCAAAATAATGGTGAAATCTGTTTTGGTTTATAACAAGCTTCAATCTGTATCAAAAAAAGTATACAGTATTATAAATGTAATTACAAGTCATATTTTGCGCAAATTTAAGACAAATATTGCGGTATTGGTAAAAAAACAGGGGATTTATAGGCAATTTATGTAAAAAAACGCAGGCAAACGCTGCGTTTTATATTTGCAATAGGGTATTAAAATGATAACGGTTAAGAGAGCTATGGCAAGAAAATCCTTCTTTATTATTGAGCTTCCCGAATATAAGGCTCCGTCTGTTTGGGGCGCATTTAAGTCCATGTGCAGTCGCGGTTGGGCTTACATAGTAAAGGCGGCAACAATCATTCTTCTTTGCAATATGGCGGTGCAGATTATGCAAACGTTCACTTGGAGCTTTACCGTTGCTGAAAGTGCCGACGAGTCAATTCTTGCATCAATTGCGTCACCCTTTGCATATTTGCTTGTGCCTATTGTAGGTGTTCTTTCCTGGCAGCTGGCGGCGGCCGCCATTACGGGCTTCATCGCCAAGGAAAACGTTGTAGGAACTCTTGCAGTTTGCTTCGTAGGACTTGATAATCTTATTGACACGGAAGAGCTTGCCCTTTTAGAAGGCGCAGGGGCAGAGGTTGCAGGTATTATGGCTATCACCAAGGCGGCGGCTCTTGCTTACTTGATGTTCAATCTTTACACACCTCCCTGCTTTGCGGCTATCGGCGCCATGAATGCGGAAACGAAAAGCGCAAAATGGCTTTGGGGCGGCATAGGACTTCAGCTTGCAGTAGGCTATACTGTTGCGTATCTGGTTTACACTCTCGGTACGCTGTTTGCAGGCGGAACTCTTAATATCGGCGCGGCAATATGCGGTCTTATAGCAGTTTTAGCTATGGCAGGTATTGTAATCGGACTGATTATCAACACCAATAAAAAAATGAAAACCGAATATGCATTAAACAGTAAAAAATAATTAATTGAGGATTTTTGTTATGGAAGACGTTATTATTACTATTATTCTGCTTTTGATTGCGGCAGGGATTATTTGGTATCTTGTCCGCGCAAAGAAGCGCGGTGATAAGTGCGTAGGATGTCCCCATGCAAAGCAATGCAAAAGTGCTTGCCAATGTAATAAAAAATAAAAAAGGACGAGAATTAGCGTGATACTCTTAACGGAGTATCACGCTAAACGATGTTTGCCCTTGCGGGCAAGTGATGTTGACTTCGTCAGTGATGTTCACTGCGTGAGTGATGTTGTGCCTTCGGCACAGTGGGCAAACATCACATCACTGCGAGCTTGTATTTGCGTAGCAAATGGCGAGCAACATCATTATGAACGTAGAGAATAACATCACTTTTGCGTCAGCAAATACATCACTTACAGAAAAAAGAGAGAACATTTCGGTTTCCCGATTTGCTCTCTCTTTTCTGTTGTTAGTGGGTTTGGGCTACCGCCCAACTGAATTTGTACTTACAAATGCGATGCTGGTTCTTCTTAACAAGAATTGAAAGATTTTTCAAATTCTCCGCTAAGGACATCACACTTTCTCGTCCTTTTTGTTTTTATTCTTATTCTTCCGAAGCAAATATTTCAAAGGTTACGGAAGCCGCCGTTCCGTTGGGGTTAGTTATTTCCAACAAGAAATATACCGTTCCGGTATTAAAGTATGACGGAAGCTCTAATTTTCCGTTTCCGTCCATTGAGCCAAACCAGCTTTCGCAGGAATTGTCCGGACAAAGAGAAAGACGTAACTTAACGCTTTCGTCTCCCGCGGCATCCACAATGCAGGTATAATTGCCCCTTTCCTCAAAGGTATAAGCAAAAACGTAGGTGTCTTTCGGAGAAGTCTCATCAAGAGTAATTCCGCTTCCTACGGAAACGTCAGAGGTAATTTTAGACCAGGAGCAGTTTTTGCATTTTACGGTTTCCTCAAAAACACCGCGGTTCTTTTCGGCAACAGAGCGTACTTCCTCGTGGGGCTTGCCTGCTTCGGTGGAAAAATCAACGTTGCCGCATTTTGTGCAAATTCTTTGAAGCTGTTTTTCGTCCGTGCAGTTGGAAACCTCGCCGTTAACGTTTTCCCAAACGCCGTATTCGTGCTCACATTCATAGCAACCTGTCAGGCAAAAGCAGGTAAATAAAATAAGTATTGCACATAAACAAGATAAAGCTTTCTTCATAATGATGCCTCCTAATTTATTTTTAATTATATTTTAGCAAGAAAACATTGCAATGTCAAAAAAATTATCGGTCTTCGATTTTAATCGTTCTGAAAATGGGAAACAAAAAGACTATAAATAATACTACGTTGTGGGCAATCATACAGCCCCAAACGGCAAGCAAATCTCCCGCGAAGAAGTTAAGGGCAATAAAGGTGCCTAAAATTCTGACCAGCCACATACAGAGAATATTGCTTACAAAGGGCATGACCGTCTTTCCCATACCTTGCAGAAAGCCCTCCGCAATAATCGGTATACCAAACAGAGGCTCGGAGAGAGCAACCATCTTGAGCACCGTTGAGCCTAAAGCAAATACGGTTGGGTCTTCGGTAAAAATTGAAACTAAAGCCTCGGCAGAGAAAAACAGAGCCGCGCCTGACAATGCCATCAAAATACATTCTAAAATCAAAAAGGTTTTCTTTAATTTTTTAAGCATTTTGCCGTCAAGGGCGCCAACGGCGTTGCCTGCCAAGGTGGCGGCGGCAGTTTGCATTCCGTAAGCGGGAATATAAAATGCCGATTCAACGGTGTTAGCTATTGTGTGGGCGGCAGTAGAAATTTCTCCTAAGGAATTAACCATAGAAGCAAATACCACGTATCCAAGGGAGGTGCCGAAGCGCTGAAGCATATTGGGAAAGGAAATCTTAAGGCAAGGCAGTAAAATTTCCTTGTTGGGCAAAAAGCTTTGGTTTTTCGGTGAAACTACAGGGCTTCTCATTAAAGCAACGAAGGTTAAAATTCCGCCCAAGGTAAATGCTATGGCGCTGGCAATGGCGGCACCTTGAACACCCAAGCCAAAGCCGAAAATTTCTACCGAATAACCGAGGAGTGTAACGGTTCTTGAGGGATAGATAAATATGAAGTTAAGTAAAATGTTCAGCACGTTTACTAAAATTCCTATAAGCATAGGGGATTTGGTGTCCCCCGAAGCGCGAAGTACAGTGCCTAAAATAATGGTAGAACAGCGGAAAAGCATAGGAGAATAGAGGATAAAAAAGTACTGTGACGCAAGAGACTGAATATCCTCGTCAACCTGCATAAGCCGAGGCAAAATTCCGCTTATGCTTAAGGTTAAAGCCGTGCAGATGAGACCGCAAAGCACCGAAACAGTTACTGCCTGAGCGCCGGCGCGGGCAGCCTTAATGCTATCCTTTGCTCCCAGCGCCTGAGAAATATATGCCAAAAACCCTATTGAAAGGGCGGAGACCGTACCGTTAACAAGCCAGGAAACCGTGGTGGTTGCGCCTACTGCGGCAGTAGCGTCAGTACCTAATGAGCCGACCATAGCCACGTCAATATACTGAACGGCGGTTTGCATCAGGTGCTCCAGCACCGTAGGCCAGGCAAGAGCAATAATTATTAAAAGTATATTTGAATTGCTTTTCTTTTTGTTCATTTCACTTACCGTTTTACAGAATTTACAGAAGGTATTATATCACCTGAAGGATTTTCTTGCAAGAAAAATCCCCGCAAAAGCGGGGAAGGATTAAAGCTGATTAAGAGTGGTTTGCTTGATCAAATTATCAATTTCCTTTTGCAGATCCTGCAGGGTAATTGCAATACAGATGTAGCTTACGCCAAGAGCTCCCGATGCCAAGTTGCCGGAGAAAATCGCAAGACCGTTAAGGGCACCGAAAATATAAAGAAGAATTGGCAGGGATTTGGAAAGAGCACCGCTAAAGGAAAGGTTTTCACAAGCGTGTTTAATAAAGGAAAGAGATTTAACCGTTTTTGAAAGGAAAAACACGTTAAATAAAAGCACTGCGGCTAAAAACAGAAAAACTCCGATTATAACGCCCATTCCAAGTTGCATGGTCATTTCGTCGGCACTGTCTTCAGGGAAGGGGACAGTGGAAACCAAAACCATTATAGCAACGGAAAAAAGCACTAAAATACTGCTTAAAACGATATGTATTACAGATAAAACCTTGGCAATGGTAATTGGTGAGGTTTTAATGGAATCGTCACCATTGTTTTTAGCGGAGGAGTAAAAGGACCAGCCTGCAAAAATAAGCAAGGCGGTGGGTATAAGCGAAATAAGTGAAGCTCCCGTAAGTCCGCTTAAAAATGCATCAAAGCCTAAATAAAAGCTATCGTCAAAGGTAGAGCCTAAGCTGAATTCGTCCAGATAAAATCTGAGAGATTCGGAAATAAGCGGTATTTGAAGAATATTTATAGTTTTAAGCCCCGCGTGAACGGAAAATGCTATCATAGCAACCAAAAAAGGTGTGGATGAGAAGACCTTTTTGATTACATTCAGTATGGGATTTAATGAAAAGTTCTTTTGATTTTCGCTTGGGGCGGCTTCAGCATTATTGGCGGCTAAAGCGGATCCGCAGCCTTTACAGTATTTGGCAGAATCGGGATTCTGTGTTCCGCATTTTGAACAATACATAAAAAACTCCTTAATGAAAAAATATCAATTTAATTGTAATGTAATTTTATTCTAAAGTCAATTAAAATGTGCTAAAACAAGAAAAAACCCGAGCAAAAGCTCGGGCGAAAAATCAGTCAACGTCCTCAATAATTTCTTCAGGAGCGGTGTCAAGCTTCTGGGGATTGTGGAAAAGCTTTTCCAGCATCTTAAGGGCAGAAGCCAAATAATGACCGTCCGTAGTACGCTCGTCGGTAACTACCGTATAATCAACGGTGGTTTTAAGATAGGTAGTACCGTCGGGATTAAGGGCAAGCTCACGGCGTTTTGCGCCAAAGGTGATAAACACGGGAGTGTTGCCGAAATTGTAAAGGTGGTGGTAAATGGGGGGAATACCCAGTGAACCGAGGTTTGAAACGTATACGCTGGAATGGAAGGGGGAAGCCTCCTCAACGATTTTAGGCATAATACCGAAGAAATCCAAAAACGCCATCAAACGAATAAATCCCCGCAGGAAAAGCGAGGGCAGGTAGCTAATCACTCTCGCAACGCCGTCAAAGGTATTGGAATCGCCTTCCTGACGGGCAAGGGCAATCTGCTCCTCCATCTTATTATAAACGTCGTAAACCGTGTCCCCGGGAGAAAAACGAACCTTAATGGCGGATTCCTGGGAATTGAGCTTCATATCCTTTTTAACCATCATACTGAGAATAATCTCATTGCGGGCAAAAATCTTAAGACCCGAAATGTAACGGTTAATGGCAGGCTTTTGGGAAACAACACGAACGTAGGCGGCAACAATTAAGTGCATAAAGCCGAAGCCCGTAAGACCCTCTTCTCTCTTTTGCTTGATGTACTCTTCGATTTTTGCATAGTCAACGCTTGAAGCAAACAGATTTTGAGCATCGTTTCTCTTGTGCATAATGTTAACCGCAACGTACTGCATAGGCGGAAGAGTACGAACTCGCCTTCCGTCGTGGCGGTCACCCCATGCACGCTTTCTTTTGTCTGACATGGTGCATCTCCTTAAAAAATAAATATAGTATAATGTATATAAATACGGTTATATTATGACAGAAAACCGAAAAAAACGCAAGAAATTTTTTTATTCGCCAAAATTTGCAAGCAAAACCCGTCGATTGCTAAGATGAGGGGCAGTAAATATAACAGCGCAGGAGAAAAATAAAAAGCTTGAAGTAAACCACTTCAAGCCTTTTGATTTTGCTTATTCTGTTTTGCCGGTAACGTCACCAACGTCAACTATTACGCCGGAATCACTCATAACGGAGGGAAGCTTGCCGTCCCACTTGTTCCACTTAACGTATTCAACGTAGTCGGGAGCGGAGGAAAGAGCTTCCTGAATAACCTTAATGCTTTCTGCCTCTGCCTGAGCCTGAGTTATTTTCTGCTTGGCTTCAACCTCGATTCTTGCCAGATCCTGCTCAGCCTTAAGAGCGTTTTGCTGTGCAGTCTGCTTGGCTTCAACGGCCTTGTTGAATTCGTCGGAGAAGTCAAAGTTTACAATGTTATAAATTTCAATGATGATGCCGTACTGTGAAACCTTGTGAGCAAGAGCCTCTTTGATTTGCTCGCCAACGTTCTGACGCTCGGTTATAAGCTGCTCGGCGGTGTACTGGGCGGTAACTGCCTTAATGCTTTCCTGAATGGCGGGGGAGATGATAATGTTCTGATAATCTGCCCCAACGTTTTTATAAAGAGTTGCGGAAGATGCGTTGTTTACTCTGTAGTTAACGGCAACCATATAAGAAACGATCTGCAAATCCTTTGAGGAAGCGGTGCCTGAGGTCTCGATTTTCTGTGTGCGGTTATTCATTTGAACAACGGTCTGAACAAAGGGTGCCTTAAGGTGTAAGCCTTCGGTTAAAACAGTGTCGCTTACTGCGCCAAAGGTAAGCACAAC
The DNA here is from genome assembly GCA_017502165.1 of Clostridia bacterium. Lineage (GTDB taxonomy): Bacteria > Bacillota > Clostridia > Christensenellales > QALW01 > UMGS1322. Next base: position 56,077 of record JAFVVO010000024.1, on the reverse strand, counting down.
GCCCGTTGAGCCTGCGGGAACAACTGTAAAGCAGGAAAGACCCAACAATACTACTACAACTGCTGCAACGATGATTAAAATAATTTTACCTTTTTTCATTTTTTTATCTCCTTAAATGTCAAATTAAACATTAAAGCGGAACAGAGTAATATCTCCGTCCTGCATAACGTATTCCTTGCCCTCGGAACGAACGAGTCCCTTTTCCTTTGCGGCGGTCATGGACTTGTATTTCATAAACTCGTCGTAAGCGATAATCTCTGCGCGAATAAAGCCGCGCTCAAAATCGGAATGGATTTTGCCTGCCGCCTGCGGAGCCTTGGTGCCCTTGGTAATAGTCCAGGCGCGAACCTCGCTTTCTCCTGCGGTTAAGAAGGAAATAAGCCCAAGAAGCGTGTAGCTTGCCTTAACTAAACGGTTAAGTCCGCTTTCCTCAAGACCGTATTCGCCTAAGAACATTTCCTTTTCATCGTCCTCAAGCTGTGAAAGCTCTTCCTCGATTTTTGCGGAAATAACGAGCACCTGGTCCCCGTCTTTAGCGGCAAGAGCGGTCAGGTCATTTACGCCTTGGTTTTCCTTACCGATTTCGTCCTCGGAAATATTTGCCGCATAGATAATGGGTTTGGTGGTAAGCAGGAAGAATGTCTTTGCAAGGGCAGCCTCGTCTTCGGTTAAGTCCATTGAACGAACGGGCTTTTCGTTTTGAAGCTGAAGAATCATTTTCTGCAAAAGCTCCACCTCGGCAACTGCAACTTTGTCGTTACCGCGAGCCGCCTTAACAGCCTTATCCAAACGCTTTTCGCAGGTTTCAAGGTCAGCTAAAATAAGCTCAAGGTTTATGGTTTCCACGTCGCGAACAGGGTTAATTGAGCCGTCAACGTGAATAATATCGGAGTTTTCAAAGCAACGCACCACGTGCACTATTGCGTCAACCTCACGAATATGGGAAAGGAACTTGTTACCAAGACCTTCGCCACGGGAAGCGCCGCGCACAAGGCCGGCAATATCAACAAATTCAATATATGCAGGAGTGTATTTCTTGGGATTGTAAATTTTTGCGAGCTCGTCCAAGCGGGAGTCGGGCACGGAAACCACGCCCACGTTAGGCTCGATGGTACAGAAGGGATAGTTTGCCGCTTCTGCTCCTGCGTTTGTTATAGCGTTAAAAAGTGTGCTTTTGCCTACGTTAGGCAAACCTACTACGCCTAATTTCATTATTTTTCCTCCAAAAGTGTTTTGCTGAAAATTACTGTAGTAATATTATATTACAAATTGCTGAAAAAGGCAAAGAAATATTTGACGATTTGCTTTTTTAGTTGTAAAATTAGATAAAATTTATGCAGAGTAGATGATATGCGCTGAAACGGAATTCGTTTCTTAGTGTTACGGGATGGGAAGTTGCCCGTAAACAAGAAGCCGATTGAAGCATTTAAGCTTTTACCTATGCTTCAGGCTTGTGATATATCATTGCATCCGCTGCAGGATGTTTTTCTACTCTCCTAAATCAAAGCGCCTATGCGCATTGAAAGGAGATTTTTTATGTTTAAGGGTAAAATTTCAATTAAGTCTTTGGTGTTTTCCTCGTTGCTTGTGGCAATAAGCATCGTTTGCGGCAAATACCTTGCGGTTAACGTGGGCCCCGTTTTGCGCTTCAGCTTCGAAAACCTGCCTATTTTGCTTGCGGGAATTTTTTTCGGGCCCCTTTTAGGCGCGTTGGTGGGTGTGGTGGCAGATCTGATAGGCTGTGTTTTGGTGGGCTTCGCGGTAAATCCAATTGTAACTATAGGCGCCGCGTCAATAGGTGCCATAGGCGGAGCAGTATATATGCTTATGAAACGTTCGCCAATGGCTCTTAAAACAGTAATAAGCGTATTCGTTGCCCATATTATAGGCTCGGTTGTAATTAAAACGGTAGGGTTAGCGTCCTTTTATCAGTTTCCCTTTATGGTGCTGATGGCATACAGAGCGCTCAATTATCTGATTGTGGGCGCAGTTGAAAGCATTTTGCTTATTTTAATTCTTAAGCATAAGGGCATAAGGAACCTGCTAAAAAACGGAGATAAATTATGAACTATTCGGAAGCATTGGAATATATACATTCAGTTTCCTGGACCTTTTGTAAGCCGGGGCTTGAAAGAATAAAGGAGCTTTGCGCCGCCTTAGGTAATCCCCAGGACAAATTAAAGTTTGTTCACGTTGCGGGAACTAACGGCAAAGGCTCGGTGTGCGCCTTTTTGGAGTCAATTTTGCGGGCGCAGGGATATAAAACGGGACTGTTTACCTCGCCCTACGTAAGATTTTTCAACGAGCGTATGGCGGTAAACGGCGAGCCTATTGAAAACGATGAATTGGCGGAATTAACTGCCTTTGTTAAACCATTTGCCGATAAAATGACTGACAAGCCTACTGAGTTTGAGCTTATTACCGCCATCGGATTTTTGTATTTTGCAAAGCATTCCTGCGATATCGTTGTGCTTGAAACGGGAATGGGCGGACGGCTTGACGCAACAAATATCATCAAAAACCCTATTTTAAGCATTATAACGGGCATTTCTCTTGACCACGTTGCTTTTTTAGGCTCAACGGTTGAGCAAATTGCTTTTGAAAAGGCAGGAATTATCAAAAACGGTACTGCCGTTCTCTTTGGCGGAGAAGATGAAAAGGCAGGCGAGGTAATAAGAACCCAGGCGGCAAAAACGGGAGCAAGGTTTTATCAAACGGACTTCAGAGAGCTTAAAAACGTAGAAACCTCTCTCGAGGGCGCAAAATTTGATTTCGGCAACCTCAGAAATCAAAAAATAAACCTTTTGGGCATTTATCAGCCTAAAAATGCCGCAACAGTTTTAACTGCAGTTGAAATTTTAAGGCTGAGAGGCGTTTTTATCAGCGACAAGTCTGTTATGCAGGGCCTGGCAACTACGGTCTGGCACGCAAGATTTGAGATTGTATCAAAAAATCCTCTTATTATATTCGACGGCGCCCATAACCTTGAAGGCATCACCGCCGCTGTGGAAAGCATAAAAAAATACTTTGACTCAAGGGTGTACGTGCTTACGGGAGTTCTTAAGGACAAGGATTACGAAGCCATTGCAAAGGCAATTTCCACTGTTGCGTCAAGAGCCTTCGCAATAACACCCGATAATCCCCGGGCGCTTAGCGCCAAAGAGTACGCAAGAATTTTAATGGGCTACGGCGTTTCCGCAGAAAGCTTTGATTCTATGAAGGAAGCCTTTGTAAGCGCAAAAAATACCGCGCAAAAGCGAGGAATTCCTCTTGTGTGCCTTGGCTCCTTATACACCTACGGCACGCTGATGGATATTATCGAAAACGAATAAAGTGCTTTTCGAATTACTGGAATATTGGCATAGCCCTTCGAGAAAGCAATTACTGTTGACAACGGAAAGAATATACATTATACTATTAAAAAATAAATATTTCGGGGCGGGGTGCAATTCCCTGACCGGTGGTAACAGTCCACGAGCGCAAGCACGATACGGTGAAATTCTAACCGAAACATTATAGCTTAAATCAACCTCAAACTGCTGAATTCAGGCATATTTAGGCTTGTCGTCCTTTTAAGGCGACCTGCGCACGATACGGTGAAATTCCGTAACCGACGGTATAGTCCGGATGAGAGAAATAGAAATATTCTGTTTATTTTGCCCCCGAATTTTCGGGGGCATTTTTGTTTAACCCGAAGAACAAAAACAATTAAGGAGAAAAAGAATGAAAAACACTCGTAAATTGGTTATTACCGCTTTGTTTTCGGCATTAGCATATATCCTTATGCTTCTGGATTTTGCCGTACCGTTTATTATCCCCGGCTTTATCAAGTTCGATTTTGCGGAAATTCCCGCTTTAATCTGCGCGTTCGTTGCAGGACCAATTTGGGGTGCGGCAGTATGCCTTATTAAGAATGCTATCCACCTGCTTCAAACCTCTACCGTAGGCGCAGGGGAGCTTTCAAACTTTTTGCTTGGTGTTTGCTTTGTTGTGCCTGCAGGAATCATTTACAAAAAGAACAAAACCCGTCTTGGCGCGTTAATAGGCTGTATCGTAGGTGCCCTTGTAAGCGCAGGACTCAGCTATTTTATCAATTTGTACATAACCTATCCCGTATATATGCAGCTTTTTATGCCCGAGGAGGCAATTTTGAACGCATACCGTGCGCTTCTTCCTCAAACGAAGAATCTTTCTCAGGCAATTTTGATTTTTAACGTACCCTTCAACGCAGTGAAGTATTCTATTGACGCGTTAATAACCTTTGCGGTTTATAAGCACCTTTCACCAATATTAAAGGGAAAGAAGGCCCAGGGAAAATAATTTCAAATTGCTTAAAAATACCGAAGAAGTGTTTGTAAATATCAAGCCTTGCTTAAAAGTAACCAAGACTTATTTGTGAACCAAGCCTTGCCTAAAACAAAAAAAGAACAGTCCTCAGACTGTTTTTTTTTATTTCTTTTGCTTTTATCTCTGAACTCGGCCGCTTCCGTCACCGCCGGCAAGCTTTTCAACCTCGGAAACGCTTACGCGGTTGTAGTCGCCCTCAACAGAGTGCTTAAGAGCAGATGCCGCAACGGCAAATTCGATGGCGCTTTGGGTATCCTTGCCGGAGAGAAGTGAGTAAATAAGACCTCCGCCAAAGCTGTCACCGCCGCCTACACGGTCAACGATATGCAGGTGATAGGATTTTGAGAAGCAATAATTCTCACCGTCGTAGAGCATACCTGCCCAGTCGTTATCACTGGCGGAAATTGAAGAACGGAGAGTAATCGCAACCTTTTCAAAGCCGAATTTGTCAGCAAGCTGTTTTGCAACGGATTTATAGCCCTCGTGGTTAAGCTTGCCGCCGTAAATGTCGGTGTTTTCTGCTTCAATACCGAAAAAGTCCTTTGCGTCCTCTTCGTTGGAGATGCAAACGTCAACAAACTGGCAAAGCTTAGTCATGGCTTCTCTCGCCCGGTCTCTTGTCCAAAGCTTACCGCGGTAGTTAAGGTCGCAGGAAATCTTTACGCCCTTTGCCTTTGCCGCCTTGCAGGCTTCAAGACAAATGTCCACCAGATTGCCGCCGAGAGCTGGAGTAATGCCGGTAAAGTGGAACCAATCGGCACCTTCAAAAATGCTGTCCCAATCAAAATCCTCGGGCTTTGCCTCGGAAATTGCGGAATGGGCGCGGTCATAAATACAAACGCTGCCACGCTGTGAAGCGCCTTTTTCAAGGAAATAAATACCTACTCTGTCGCCGCCGCGAACAATCTTAGAGGTGTCAACGCCGAAATAACGAAGAGAATCAACTGCCGCCTGACCGATAGCGTGCTTGGGAAGCTTTGTAACAAAAGAACTGTCAAAGCCGTAATTTGCAAGGGAAACTGCTACATTGGCTTCACCGCCGCCGAAGGTTGCTTGCATCTGGTCATTCTGAAAGAATCTGTAATATCCGTTAGGTGCAAGGCGAAGCATAAGCTCGCCAAAGGTAACTACTTTTTTCATTATTTTTCTGCCTCCATTTTCTCAAGAGCTTCTTTTACGAAAAAGCTTCCGCCGATAGCGGCAACCTTATCGAAAGCAAGGAATTCATCAATATTGCTTCTGTCAACACCGCCGGTAGGAATAAATTTTACCTGAGGGAATGGTGCTGAAAGTGCCTTAAGAGCCTTAAGTCCGCCATAAATGTTTGCAGGGAAGAACTTTAAGGTGGTGTAGCCAAGCTCAAGAGCCATCATAATTTCGGTGGGCGTTACGCAACCGGGATAATAAATAACGTCTCTTTCCTTGCACACCTTTGCAACCTCTAAAGAAAGACCGGGGGAAACGATAAATGTTGCGCCTGCGTCAAGAGCGTCCTTACATTGCTGAGCGTTAATAACTGTTCCTGCACCGATTTCCATATCGGGATAATTCTTTACTGCGTAAGCAATAGCGTCTTTAGCGCAGGCGGTACGGAAGGTGATTTCCGCGCAGTTTATGTTGCTTTTCTTAAGTGCGGTTAAAATTTTGTCAGTGTCCTCTAATTTTTCGATTACTACAACCGGTACGAATTTTTCCATTTTCTTTATCTCCTTTATTATTAAACTCCTGAATATGCTTTAAAGCCGCAGTCAATGGGCAGAACTACGCCCGTAATGGCAGAAGCCGCCTTATCGTCGCAAAGGAACAGCGTGCCGCCTAAAAGCTCGGAGGCGTCAACAAATCTGCCCATGGGAGTGCCGTTTAATATTTTGGCGCTTCTTGGGGTGGGAGTGCCGTCCTCGTTAAAGAGCAGCTTGTAGTTCTGTGCTGAAACAAGGAAGCCGGGGGCTATGGCGTTACAACGGATGCCCGTGCCTGCAAAGTGAGTGGCAAGCCATTGGGTAAAGTTTGAAATACCTGCCTTTGCGGCGGAATATGCGGGAATCTTCGTAAGGGGCGTATAGGCGTTCATAGAGGAAACGTTCAAAATACAGCCTGCCTTCTTTTCTACCATATCCTTTGCAAAAGCCTGAGTGGGAAGCAGAGTTCCCTGGAAATTAAGCTTGAATACGAAATCAACGCCGTCGGGCTGAAGGTCAAAGAAGGATTTTCCGCCTTCCTTTGCCTCGTGCTGATATTCGTTGTCCGTGGTGGCCTTGGGGTTGTTTCCGCCTGCACCGTTAACTAAGACGTCACAGGGACCAAGGTCGCGAAGAACTGCCTGATGTACCTGCTCAAGAGCATCAACATCGAGTACGTTCGCCTTGTAGCCTCGGCAGATGAAGCCTTCGGAATTTAATTCGTCGGCAAGAGCCTTTACGGCATCTTCGTTAAGGTCAAGGGCGGCAACCTTTGCGCCGGACTGAGCAAATGCCCTTGCCATAGCGCCGCAGATAAGTCCTCCTGCACCGGTAACAACTACTACCTTATCCTTAAAAGAAATGTTAATAGGAAGGTTTATCATAATTTATCTCCTTACTTTTTATCAAATTTTTCAAGACTTTCCCAAACACCCAGCATATACATAATGCCTAAGGCGCGGTCGTAGAGGCCGTAGCCGGGGCGGACGGATCCTGCAGTTTCACCCCAAAGATGTCTGCCGTGGTCGGGGCGGATGTAGCCTGAAAATCCGCAGTCGTGATATGCTTTAAGTATATCTAAAATACCCGTATCGCCGTCGCAGTCTCTGTGGCTTGCTTCGGAGAAATCACCGTTTTCGAAGTGCTTTACGTTGCGAACGTGGGCAAAAGCAATTCTGTCACAGTGCTTGCGGATAATATCGGCAACGTTGTTTTCGGGGTTAGCGTTAAGGCTTCCCGAACAAAGTGTAAGACAGTTGTATTCGTCGTCCACCATCTTTAAGAAGCGGTCAATATTTTTCTCGTTAATAAGCAGACGGGGCAGACCGAATATATCCCAAGGGGGATCGTCCATATGAATTGCCATTTTAACGTCACATTCACGGCAGGTGGGCATTATTGCTTCAAGGAAGTATTTTAAGTTTGCCCAGAGCTTTTCGTGGTCAACGCCCTCGTAAGCCTTGAAGAGCTCGTCAAGCTTCGCCATTCGCTCAGGCTCCCAGCCGGGAAAGGACATATTGTATTTCTCGGTAAAATCGAGAATATACTTTGCCATGGCGTTATAGTCGTCCTGAATCATATTCTTTTGATAGAACAGAGCCGTTGAGCCGTCACCAACGGGATGAAAAAGATCACTTCTTGTCCAGTCGAAGATGGGCATAAAGTTATAGCAAATTACTTTAACTCCGAACTTGGCAAGATTGCGGATAGTAGTTTTGTAATTTTCAATATATTTATCTCTTGTGGGAAGACCGATTTTAATATCGTCGTGAACATTAACGGATTCAACAACGTGGTTATTAAAGCCGTACTCGTCAAGCTGACGCTTTACGCTTGCAATTTCCTCTTCCTCCCAGATTTCACCGGGCATCTTGTGGTGAAGCGCCCAAACGATACCCTCAACACCGGGAATCTGCTTAATGTCCGACAGCTTTATACGGTCATTTCCTTCGCCATACCAGCGGAACGTCATTTGCATTGGCATAATTTATCTCCTTGGATTATAAATTAAAATATCTTTTAGCGTTGAAGAAGCAAATATCTTCTACCAACTGCTTAAGAGCGTTTTCGTCATTTGGATACTCTCCGTTTTCTACCCATTCGCCTATTAAAGCGCAAAGAATACGGCGGAAATATTCGTGGCGCGTATAGCTTAAGAAGCTTCGGCTATCGGTAAGCATTCCTATGAAGTTACCCAGCAGGCTCAGGCTTGCAAGGCTTGTAAGCTGCTGACGCATACCTTCCTTGTTATCGTTAAACCACCAGGCGCTTCCGTGCTGAAGCTTGCCTTGGACGGCGGTACCCTGAAATGCGCCGATAAGCGTATCAATAAAGGAATTGTCTGCTGAGTCAAGGCTATATATAATTGTTTTGGGCAGACTGTCAAGCAAATTGAGTCTGTCAAGAAGAAAAGCGAGCTTGCGGCTTCCGTTGTTTGGACCGATACAGTCAAAGCCCGTGTCCGCGCCGAGAGTTCGGAAGGCAAGGGTGTTGGGATTTCTCAGGCAGTTATAGTGAAGCTGCATTACCCAGCCGACACGAACGTATTCGCTTGCGCAGAAAACAAGAAGCTCCGTCTTTAATGCTTCCGCCTCAAAATCGGTTACGTCTTTTCCTGCAAGACCTTTTTCGATAATTTCGTTCAAGGATTTTTCGTCCGCTTCGGCATAAACCATTTTGTCAAGCCCGTGGTCACTTGCTCTGCAGCCCATTTCGTTAAAGAAGTCAATTCTCCTTGAAAGCGCTTCCTTAAGTGATGAAAGATCTTTAATGTCAACATCAGAAACGTGGGAGAGGACTTTAATATATTCTCTCCAGCCTGCTTTATCAATGTTAAGAGCCTTGTCGGGACGGAAGGAGGGGGCAACAACGGTTTTGAAGCTTTCGTCCTCAGATAAAAGCTTGTGATATTCAAGAGAGTCAACGGGATCGTCGGTGGTGCCGATAAAGGCAACGTTGCTTTTTTCGATAATTCCGCGAACGCTTAAGCCGTCCTGACGGAGCTTTTTATTGCAAAGCTCCCAAACCTCTTTTGCGGTATCACCGTTAAGCACGCCTTCGTAGCCGAAGTAGTTTTTTAATTCCAGATGGCACCAATGGTACATGGGATTTCCTATTGCCTTAGGTAAAAGTGAGGCAAAGGCAAAGAATTTTTCCCAAGGAGAAGCGTTGCCGGTAATAAAATGCTCGTCAACACCGTTTGAGCGCATAAGACGCCACTTGTAGTGGTCGCCCGAAAGCCAAACCTCAGTAATGTTTTCAAAGCGCTTGTCCTCGTAAATTTCCTTGGGCTGAACGTGGCAATGATAGTCAATAATAGGCTTATCCTGGGCAAAAGAAAAATAAAGATTTTTCGAGGTTGCCGTATTTAATAAAAAATCGTCTTTCAAGAAGCCGGCCATAATTTTTCTCCTTAATTATATTGCGCAGACGCCTTAATGGCTTCGCGGTATTCCTTAGGCGTTTTGCCGATTTGTTTTTTGAATATTTTAGAAAAATACTGCACGTCCATTATTCCGCAATGAAGGGCAACGGTCTGTATTTGCAAATGAGTGGTGCTCAAAAGATATTTTGCGTGCTCAATACGCTTGTGGCGTACGTACTCGGAAATGGTTTTGCCCGTTTCCTTCTTAAAAATTGTTGCCAGATATCCGCTGCTTACGCCCTGCTTTTCCGCTAAGGTGCCAAGGGAAAGCTCTGCGGAAATATCCGAGTCAATCACAATAACCGTCTTTTTTACTATAGGTGAATATTGGCTTGTAGCGTGCTTGTGAACAAGACGGCAATAAGAGGAAAACATTTCCCGCATAATTTCCGAAATCTTTTTTGCGTCAGTAAGCTGTTCTATTCTTGAAGCAAACTTGGAGGAAAGACGGTCTATGTAAACCGGATGCACTCCGCCGTTTTCCGCCGCCTTGCGAAGAAGCGTATTCATGATTATACAGTAGTTTTTACCGTTTCTTACCGGGTCGCTTAAGCGCTTTTCGAATAATTGCTCGTTAAAAGCCACCGCCAGCAGACTTTCCTTGTGCTGCTGTCCGAGAGTAACTGCGCGGATAAGTCTGTTTTCAAAATCGTACCGCATCTCCATCATTTCAACGTTGGCTAAAATCTCCTCCGTGCTTTCGCCCTTTGAGGATGCGCTTGCGGAAATAAGAGGAGAAGCGTAAACCTTTTTTGATTCAACGATTGCAAAGGAGCCGGTATTCCATATTCTTTCACAAAATGCGTCTATCAATGCAAAAATGTGGTCGTTTTCGGTAATAATAGGTAAGGAAGAATAATATTCTTTAAGTATCTTCTGTGATGAAGGAGAAAGAGAAGCCTTTTCACCGATTTCAAGAATATCCTTTGATGAAATAGCAGAGGAAATGTACGGGCCGATAAACAGAATGTTTTTTTCTGTCTTTACGGGAAGAAGCAAGCAGACGTATTTCAACTTAAACTCGTTGCTTAAAACATATTTGGTCTTTTCCTCGAATTTGCCCAGAACGCTTTCTATTGTGGCGTCTGTCTTTGAAAAATAATCCGACACACTATTAAGGCGAGGCTCAACGGCAGAACCGATACCGTCCTTTCCGGAGAGAATCGACGTATGAATATGACATTTTTCAAGAACTTCACGCAGAAAGCTTAATTCTCTATCCCAATCCACACTTTTCCCCCAAATAAATTAAAATTACAATGATTTGGTTACCTTGTAAATATGAAAATATCCTTTCAGTATTGTTTCGACTTTCTTTAAACATTATAACATAGTTTTTCATAATTGCAAGACTGCATTTAACGGATTAGATGAAAATAATACAAATTTACATTAATTTTGTTCTACCGTTTTTATTTGGCGAAAGGGTATAATAATACTGTTATCATAGCACTCTAAGAAAAAATAAGAAAGAGGAAATGACAATGAAAAAAGAAGTTAAACTTGATGCCAACGGGCATCGCAAATTTGGTCTGCGCGACAGTGTAGCTTATGCCGCAGGCGACCTTGGCTGCAATATGAGCTTTGCGCTCAAGGGAACTATCATGCCGCTTTTCTGGACTCAGGTAATGGGCCTCAGCGCTTGGTATTCATTACTTATCGTTATCCTTCAGTTCTGGGATGCGATCAATGATCCGCTTATTGGTTCAATTGTTGACGCAGATAAGCGTAAGTACAAAAGAAATAAGTTTCTCCAGTATATCTGGGCAGGCTCCATCGGCCTTATTATCGGCGGCGCTTGCTGCTTCCTTCCCTTCCCCGGCGCTCCCGAATGGGCAAAGATCATTATCTTTATGGCCGGCTACGTAATCTGGGATGCCTTCTACACCGTTGCAAACGTTCCTTACGGCTCACTCCTTTCCTTGATTTCCAAGGAACCTGCTGACCGTGCTTCTCTCTCCGCTTGGAGATCTATTGGCTCAATGATAGGTAACATGGTTCCCATGATTATCCTTCCCTTCCTTGTATACAATAAGGACGGCTCGCTCAACGGCCCTATGGTATTCGTTGCAGCTCTCGTTATGGGCGTTCTCGGATTCCTTTGCTTCCAGTTTATGATTAAAAATACCGAGGTTCGTGTTGATACCGACGTTAAGACCACCGAAGACCAGCCCAAGTTCAACGTTTTCAAGGCAATGAAGAACTTTGTGAAGAACCGTCCCGCAGTTGGCGCAACACTTGCCGCTATGGGTATGTTTATCGGTATGCAGGGCGCTAACACCGCAGTTGCAGTTACCTTCCAGATCTATTTCGACAGTCCCCAGATTTCAGGGTTGATTTCAATGTTCTCAATGATTCCGATCGTTGTGTTCACTCCCTTGGCTCGTAAGATGGTTACCAAGTACGGCAAGAAAGAGCTTTCTCTTGTAGGCTCTGTTTGCTACATCGTTGGCGCCGCAGTACTTCTTCTTGCACCTTTGGGAATTATTCCCGTAACCGAAACAAGCACCGGCCTCGACCTTATCGTTTACGTAGTTGCACAGCTTATTATGGCTCTCGGCTTGGGTATTTACTCCACAGTTTCCTGGGCTATGATGGGTGACGCTATTGACTACAACGAGTGGAAAACCGGTACCCGTGAGGAAGGCGTTGTTTATTCACTTCACTCCTTCTTCCGTAAGCTGGCTCAGGGCGTAGGCCCCGCTGTTGCTCTTACCATTATGCAGGGCATGGGTTATGTAAACAATGCAAAGCCCGACGCAAGCGGTAACTTTACTGAAATTGACGTTAATCTGTTCTCTTGGGATTTCGCTTTAGAGGTTCGTTCTCTTGTAGCAATTCTGTTCCTCGTAGCAGGCGTTATGCTTTTCATCGGCCTCGGTATTGTATATAACCTTGACAAGAAAACACTTGCTCAAATGAATAAGGAGCTTGAAGAGAGAAGAGCTATAGCGGAAACTGCTGAAGCAACCGTTGAAGGATAATTAAAGCAATTTATCTTAAGCGTCCGGCCGACTATTGCGGTCGGACGCATCTTCAAACATACCTTGGTTAAAATTTTGATTTTTAGCCATCATAATACACAAAAACAAGGAGAATCCTTATGAGAAAAATCATAAATCTTAACGAAAATTGGCTTTTTACAAAAGATACCACCGATATTACTCTTCGCCAGGGCGTGCAGATAAATCTTCCTCACACCTGGAACGCTGAAGACGGCTTTGACGGCGGAAACGATTACTTCAGAGGCTCTTGTCAATATTTTAAGGCACTTAAAAAGGCAGACCTTCCTCAAGCAGATTTATATTATCTTGAATTCCGCGGCGCAAACTCCTCTGCCGACGTATTTGTTAACGGCAAAAAGCTTGCACACCACGACGGCGGTTATTCCACCTGGAGAGTAAACGTTACAAAGGAGCTTAAGGATGAAAACGATATCGTTGTTATCGTTGATAACTCTCCCAATGAAACGGTTTATCCTCAGATGGCAGACTTTACCTTCTACGGCGGTCTTTACCGCGGGGTAAACATTATTTGCGTTTCCGATGCACACTTTGACCTTGATTATTACGGAGCGCCCGGAATCAAAATCACACCTACTGTAAACGGTAAGGACGCAAAAATTGAGGTTGAAGCTTTTGTTACAAATCTTAAAGAGGGACAGAAGCTTGTTTATACCATTTATGATAAGGAAGAAAATGAGCTTCAGAAGATAGAAACTACCGAACTTAAGGTTAACTTTGAAATTGCAAACGTTCACCTTTGGAACGGACGCAAGGACCCTTATCTTTACTGCTGTGAGGTTGAAATTAAAGAAAACGGCGAAGTAGTTGATAACGTTTGCAACAGATTCGGTTGCCGCAGCTTCGTGATTGATCCCGACAGAGGCTTTATCCTTAACGGCGAAGAATATCCTCTTCGCGGTGTTTCACGTCATCAGGACCGCTGGGGCGTAGGTAACGCACTTCTTCCTGAGCATCACGAGGAAGATATGGACTTGATTTGCGAGGTAGGCGCAACTACAATCCGTCTTGCGCACTATCAGCACGACCAGTATTTCTATGACCTTTGCGACGAGCGCGGTTTAGTTATCTGGGCAGAAATTCCGTATATTTCAAAGCATATGCCCGGCGGAAGAGAAAACACAATTTCTCAGATGAAGGAGCTCGTTTCACAGAACTATAATCACCCCTCCATTGTGGTTTGGGGACTTTCCAATGAAATTTCCATCGGCGGCTCTGACGAGGATTTACTTGAAAATCACCGTATCTTGAATGATCTTGTTCACGAAATGGATTCAACCCGTCTTACCACCATTGCGGCAGTTTCTATGTGCAAAATGGACGATCCTTATCTGCTCATTCCCGACGTTGTTTCCTACAACCACTACTTTGGCTGGTACGGCGGCGACACCACTATGAACGGACCTTGGTTCGATAAATTCCACGAAACACATCCCAATATTCCTATCGGTTGCTCCGAGTACGGCTGCGAGGCGCTTGACTGGCACACCAGCGATCCCAAGCAGGGCGACTATACGGAAGAGTATCAGGCATATTATCACGAGGAGCTTATCAAACAGCTTTTCACAAGAAAATATATGTGGGCTACTCACGTTTGGAATATGTTTGACTTCGGCGCTGATGCCCGTGCAGAAGGCGGCGAAAACGGACAGAACCACAAGGGTCTTGTTACTATGGACAGAAAGTACAAGAAGGACTCCTTCTACGCCTATAAGGCTTGGTTGGTTTCTCCTGAGGTTGACCCCTTCGTTCACGTTTGCTCAAAGCGCTACGTTGACAGAGTTGAAGACGTAACAAAGGTTACGGTTTATTCTAACCTTGAAGAAGTTGAGCTTTTCGTTAACGGCGAAAGCATCGGCAAAAAGAAAGCAGATGACCACTTCTTCTACTTCGACGTTAAAAACGAAGGCGAAACCACTATCGTTGCAAAAGCAGGCGATTTAACCGACGAAAGCCATATCCGTAAGGTTGACGAAATGAATATGGACTACGTTCTTGTTGAAAAGGGCGCAGTTCTTAACTGGTTCGATATTGACGCTCCTGAAGGACGCTTCTCCTTGAACGACAAAATCAGCGACATTATGGAAAGCACCCTCGGTAAGCTCTGGTTTATGGGTGTTGGTCTTGCCATTAAAAAGAAGATGGACGCCAATAAAAAGGATAAGGCAGAGGGCAAAAAGTCAGGCGGCTTTGACGTTGACCTTAAAGCAGACGGCGGCCTCATGCAGATGATGGGTGGCTTTACGGTGCTTCGTTTAACCGGTATGATGGGTATGATGAATATTTCCTTTACCAAGGAAGAGCTGCTTAAGATGAACAAAAAGCTTAACAGAATCAGAAAACCCGCTAAAAAGAATAAATAAAAACTGTTATTAAATCTTCTAATAGAAATCGAGTGTTCAAAATGAGCACTCGGTTTTTTTGTTTCTGCCCGAAAAATATTTTGTCGAACACTTTTGCGAAAAACGGTTGACAACCACGCAATTTTATCATATAATACAAATGTAATCAGTTGATTACCCTATATCGCGGGGTGGAGCAGTTGGTAGCTCGTCGGGCTCATAACCCGAAGGTCGCGTGGTTCAAGTCCCGTCCCCGCAACCATGGTTGGCTACCAAAATAGATGACAGCCCGAAAAACCCAGTAACCATCACGGTTTCTGGGTTTTTTCGTGTCTAAAACACCACTTGAATTTAAAAGATGCCATCCCCTAAAAACAGATGTCTGGGGGGACTTGAACTAAAATTCACGATAATTTGGGGCAGATTTTGCGAAGTATTTCGTAAAGTCTGCCCCTTTTTTGTTTTTATAATTGTTAAATGTTTGTGTCTGAAAGCTGATGTGATGAATTATCATTGCATCCGCTTTTTTTATTTTCTGACCTTTTTCTCCCCTGCGGAGATTAAGTATATAAAAAATAACGAAAGGATTGATGACAAATATGATTCAGACAAACTGACCACAGAAAGAAAAAAGAATTATTAATCAGGAGGTAAAACAAAATGAACGATTGGGAAAGACAACATCGACAGGCTCAAAGATATAAGGAAGCCTATCCGCCCGGCACTCGACTTATGCTATTAAGTATGAACGATCCTCATCATCCCGTTGAAAGCGGCACCCGAGGAACAGTAGACCATGTTGATGATATGGGAACTATTCATATGAAATGGGATAACGGACGAGGACTTGGACTTGTTCCCGGCGAAGACGAATTCCGCAGATTGACTCAAGAAGAAATTGATGAAGAACTTCGTGAGCAGGCTCAGGAACAAGCACCTCAAGAGCAGTCCATGTAGAGAGCGAGGTGAATTAAAAAAAGAATAGGTCGGATGGCATATGGCTATCCAATTTATTGATTTATGTTCAGGAATCGGAGGTTTCCATTCCGGCTTGATGGCAACAGGTCATTTCGAGTGTGTTGGACACGCCGAAATAGATCGTCATGCTTCGAAAGCGTATGCAGCCATATACGGAAAAGAAGGAGGTTTGAATTATGGTGACCTTCGAAAAATCAACCCAAAAGAACTGCCCGACTTTGACCTTCTCTGTGCCGGATTTCCTTGTCAAAGTTTCTCTGTTGCAGGGCGAAGACTCGGATTCCAAGATACAAGAGGTACTGTCTTCTTTGAAATTGCCCGAATCATTGCAGAGAAACGGCCTTCATTTCTACTCTTGGAGAACGTCCCCGGTTTGCTTTCGCATGACGGCGGCAGGACGCTTACTACCATCTTCTCCTCGCTTGTTGAAATGGGGTACAATCTCGAATGGATGGTGCTTAACAGCAAATACTTCGGAGTCCCACAACAACGCCGAAGGCTGTACATTGTCGGATATCTTGATTCACGATGTGCCGGAAAAGTATTTCCTCTCGGAAGCAGCTATGCGAAAAATCTTAAGCAACTTATCCCCGGCGCACAAGGACAACGAGTCTACGAAACAGACGGAATAGCTTGCACTCAATGTGCAAGTGCTGGTGGTTGGGGCGGTAAAACAGGATTATATTTTATAGATATGAATGTTAATCCGAAAATTACCGATGTTGCTCGGTGCATAACCGCAAGACACGACTCAGGTGTTAGTAACCATAGAGGTGAACACTCTGCCGTGTTAATTGAGGACGAGCCTCCGAGAGCAATGCTCACCCCCGACAGAGAAAAAGTACGGCAACAAGGACGGCGATTTAAAGAGCCGGACGAAGCCATGTTTACCATTACTGCCCAAGATAAACATGGCGTATATCATAAAGGCAGAATCCGAAAACTTATGCCGATAGAATGTTGGCGCTTACAAGGTTTTACGGACGAACAATTTTATAAAGCAGTGGCGACCGGACTTAAAGACGGTCACCTATATAAGATGGCTGGAAATGCGGTTAGCGTTCCGGTCATTACTGCTATTGGGCAGAAAATATATGAAATAAACACCGAATTCGGTATCGTGAAGGAGTGATAAAATATGCCGAATCATGTAATTAACCTTATCAACCTAAAGGGCGATAAGAATAAGATTGCCGAAATGCTTGAAGCAATAAAGGCAGATGAGTTTGGTATTGGCTCTGTTGACTTTGAGAAGGTCATCCCTATGCCCGAAAGCCTCAGAATTGAAAGTGGTTCTAAAACCGATAAAGGTTTAAGAGCATATAAAGATTTTATCGAGGTCTTAACTTTTGATGGGGCTAATGCTGATATGGACTTGCTGAATATTCCCGAAGAAAAAGAAAATCGCTTTTTAAGTATGCGTACAGACATAAAAAGAGATGAATGGGAACTCGGTCGACAAGCATTTAGAAATGAAAAAATGTACGGTGAACCCACTTGGTATGATTGGGCAATTAAAAATTGGGGTACGAAATGGAATTCGTATGGATATGACTACCATGACCGCAGTGAAGTTGCCGAGAACCCTACGCTTGGGTTTAACACAGCTTGGAGTGCTCCGCATCCTATAATTCGCAAACTTGCTGAAATGTATCCCGAGGTCACTTTTGAACATGTGTGGGCTGATGAAGATATCGGTCAAAATTGTGGCAGAAGCACTTATGGGAACGGTCAATGCACAGGTGTGTTTTATCCCGAAGGCGATGCAGCGACCGTGTTTGCTTTAAAGGCGTGGGGCGAACTTGATGATGCCGAACCGCAAGAAACCGAAACGATGGGAGAACAAAATCTATGAGTGTAAAAAGAATCGATATAAAAGACCTTTTACAATATGAAGGTCGTGAAGGCTTAATACTCCAAGGTTGCGGTGGCGACCCACAAGAATGGGTTGACGGCATAAATAAACTGCTCACAGAACGAGGTTGCCTGTGCGATAACAGTAAATTCAATGCGGATAATTGCGCCGTTTTTGATAAAGACGGATTAACCTGTATCTTATTTGAATTTACCGATGACTTAAAAATAGATATGGGCAAACTTGCAATGTGGAGATTAGTTACCCATTCAAGTATGGGCGGTACATGGCTGACAGATTTTGTTGACCACCAGTTAGGCGGTTTTCATGCAATCCAGTCAAGTGAACCAACCAAGCCCGACTGTGCTCTTATTGGTGAAGACGGTAATATTTTTAATCTTATGGGAATTGCCGCAAGAACTTTAAAAGAAAATGGTCTGCATGAGCAATCCAAAGAAATGACCAAGCGTATCACCGACAGTGCGCAAAGTTATGATGAAGCTCTCAATATCATCGGCGAATATGTAAATATAACATCCGCTGACGATATGGATGAAGACGAAGGAATGGAAATGTGTTATGAGTGAGTTGTTATTTTTTATAATCGGACTATTACTCGGTGGATGCATATCCTTCGTAATTTTATGTTGCTTTCAGATTAACCGAATTAACGCCTACGAATCGGAAATTCGAAAACTGAAAGCACAGCTTTCCAAAGAAGGAAAACATTAATACTACTTGTGAGGCCGTTTGCGTGTGTAAACACAAAAACGGCCTGTTTTTGTTTTATTACGCAACTGCCTCCCTATCGAAAGGAGGTCGGTTATATTGTCCGGCTCAGTAAGCCCACTCCCTTGGACTGGAAGCAAAGGCTGTATTTACACAACCATAGATGCATTTATGCCTCCGCACAAAACCTATGTAGAACCTTGCATGGGTAGTGCGGAGGTTTTTTTGCGTAAAAAACCGTCAGAACGAGAAATAATCAACGACTATAACGGAGATTTGGTTAAGTTCTTTCGAGTTTTACAACGCAGTGAAAAATTAGCATATTTGATTGGTCGCCTTTATCTTTCTTTCAATTCAGAGCAACTGTTTAAGGCTAATAAGGCCATGCTTGCAGATGTCCCAAACATTCTCGATGACATTACCGAAACATCGATAATTATTGAAAATGCAGATTGGTCAGATATCGAAAAAGCGGTTGCTTTCTTTGAAAATCAGATTTTCAGCTTCTCCTCCACAGGAAAGACCTTTGCCATTGCAAAGAAAGACATGACAAAAAGGTTCGGCAGACTGGTAGCAGCTTGTAGCAGACTGAGGAATGCGGTCATTATGCATCGAGATTATAAAGATTGCATTTCCTATGCTGCGGGTAAGGATACTTTTATTTTGCTCGATCCCCCGTACAAAGGTACGGAGAATTACTATCAAAAAGCCAGTTTTGGTAGCGATGAACATGCGAAGCTGTTTGAGTTTATGAATGGAATTCATGAGAAATATAACGGCGAGTGTAAGTTCATTATCACATATAATAACGACCCATATATCAAAGAACTTGCTGATAAATATGGGTTTGATACCTATGTAAAAGAACGATTACACAATATGCTTCAAAGCACCAAGCCCGGCGAAATGTTCGAAGAACTGCTTATAGGCAATTATGACCTTTGCAAACAGGCAGAAACGAACAGCAATTATCTGTTGGAACAGTCCCGACAGTTAACACTTTTTGACTTTCAATATGATTACTAAAAGGAGAATTTGTATGGAATATAAAACTGAATTCAGTTTTCCGCTGTCGGAAGAACTGTTAAAAACACTTGGTATTGATGAAGATACCGCTTTTGAAACTTATTATGAGGACGGCAGAATCAGGGTTCGAGTTCTTGATGAAGAAGAACTTGAAGACGAGTTTGATAATACCGAAGACGAGGCTGTGGATGAAGAAGATGACGATATAGACCTTAGTCTCCCCGAGAAATGTGTCCTCTGTCCCAATTTCTGTTGGCATTGCAAGAAATGTACTATCGATATTTAAGGAGTGTGATTTGAATGAACAGAAAGATTGTGCGTGTCCTCGGCAAACGAGGACGAATTACTATCCCCTATGAAATTAGAGTCCGCAATAAAATCGGGTATAACGACATCTTATCCTTTGAGGAAAAGGATGCGAACACAATTATAGTTCGCAAGGAAAAACTGTGTGGTGGTTGTACTCCCGAGTGCTTTGATGAAACCAACGATATCTCTATCGAAGACTTCCTCGATAGCCTCACCCCCGAGCAACAGCGCAAGGCAACAATTTATTTGAATTTATTGTGGGCGAAGAAAGAAGGTGCAAAAGTTAATGGCTGAACATAAACCCCTCTATAAATGGTCGCTTAAAGAAGCTATTAATTTAGGCGAAGAAGATAAATGGCGCAACAGTTATAAAGAAAATTGCGTATGTGCAAGGGCTATTGAAAAGGCTATCACGGATAACTACAACAACAATATCCTAAACACTGATGCCGCCAAAGATATCATTGCTGAATTTGGCTATGACCGTGTAAATCATATCTTGGCTGACACTATTCAACAGCATAGTGAAGACGGCAGATTTAGTCAGGAAAATAAAGATTGGGCAAACAATTTTTATATCCCCAATGACGATATCAATTGGCACTTTGCGGTTGAAGAACATCCCGGCTTGGTAAATATGTTTGTTGACCGAGTTCGCAAAGAGTTCCAAACCCTTGGTCTATATGACAAAACTCATTGTAATGATGAAGGAAATTATGAGGATAAAATCCTTGTTCTTAAACCTTCAACATTAAAGGATGAATACAAAACACCGGATTTCCAGTTGTTTCTTGCAACAAGCGGTTTTGGATGTTATCCCGACAGAATAGGCACTTCCATAACGGGCGTTTTCATTAAGGATGATGAGCGTGCCACTTTTAGAAGACAGGACTTCATTGGCTGCCTCAAAGAAGACTTAATTCCCGAGTGGGCGCAAGAAAAACTGAAGGAATATTACGAACCCGAAGAAACCTCGGGCATAAAGATGGAAGGTGTATAAAATGCGCGTAAAGATTTATCAAATCAACGGCGACCGTGATAACGACCGCAATAAGTTTATGAAACTTAAAGATGGTCAGTCGCCAGACCCCTCCGCTTATGATGAAGTGTTTGATGCTGAAATCGAAGAAAACAATCTTGAAGCAATTTATACCCGTTTCAATACAGAACAGCATCCGCTATTTAGAGGTCACTCCCTCTCGGTTTCGGATGTGGTTGTTATGGACGGAAAGGCGCATTATTGTCAGCCTTTTGGCTTTAAGGAAGTTCCATTCGATGAATCCAAGGCGCACAAACCCGATAATCTTATGCGAGTAGTCTATGTAGAACCTAACAAACCGCCTTATGTTGCAGAAATTGAACATACACTTAAAGGTGAACAACGAGCCGTAAAAGGTTTAATTGAGGCTGTTTATCCTTACGATGACGATAATGTTTGCTTTGTCTGCAATGAAGAAGGAAAGCTCATTGGTATGGAAGGCAACCGAACAGTCAACCTTGGCAATACAATTATTGCCGGACCGTTCTTTGTTTGCGGTCTTACCAGTGATGACTTTAGAGGACTAACTGATGAGGAGGTGACGAAATATATGGATGCATTCAAAGAGCCTGAGCAAATCTCTCAGGCAGAGGTAGAAGCCGATATGGGCATTACAATTATAACTGGAATTTAAAAAATTGGAGGTAAATTATAATGGCAACTAAGAAAACAACCGGTGCAAAAGCACCCAAGACAAACGACAAGAAAATTGAACAGCAGAACACTCCTGCTCCTGTGGAAAATGAAAGACCGCAGTATAAAGTTCCTTTCATCTCTGCAAAGATCGACCGTCTCAATGACAACCCCGAAAGCAAAATTAAGGCTAACGCAAGTGTAACCATTGGTAATCATTTTGCACAGCACGGCTTCAAGGTGTATGACGGCGGCGAAAAGGGATTGCAGGTGCTCTATCCCGGACACAAAGGTTCAGACGGCAAGTTTTATGAGGACTTCCATCCTGTAACCAAAGAGGCTCGTGAAGCCCTTAACGGATACATCCTTGATGCCTATGAACAGAAGCTCGAACAGACTCAGGATGAGGAACAATCTGAGGGTGAAGACCTCGATGAAGACGAGGAACCTGCCTTTGAGCAGACAATGTAGGCTTTATTGTTAAAAAATCGATAATTTGCTGGACTTTTGAATGTATTTCGGTATTGTGTAGTTGAGGTGATATTTATGACGAAAAGAGTAATTGCGATTATTATGGCAGTTATGCTCTGCGTAACACTTATTGCGTGTAGCAACCAAGCCCCTGCACAATCAGAAAAAGAAGAAAGCGGAATTATCTCGAGTGATACGACAAGTGTAACAACAAGCGAAGAACAAAAAGATAAAAGTGTTGACACAACTACCGTTCACTCCGAAAAAACGACCGATAACTCCACACCATCTTCTGAATCGAAAGGCAATGTGGAAACAAAACCAACAGAAAAAAAGACTGTTGAAACTACGGTTGAACCACCTAAAAAGACCGAAAGCTCATCTGCAACCAAAACAGAATCCATCAAAACTACCGAAAAAACCGATGAATCAACTACGGATGAACCTGCACAAGAAACGCATAAGCCTGTCGAGGATACAGAACCGGTGAAAATAAAAACACCGACCGCTCAAGAAGTGGAGAGTAAAGTTGTTGAATACATCAATCAATATCGTGTGGCACAAGGTCAATCAAGTGCTATTGTCCTAAACGGATTGAACGATGTAGCAAGGTATCGTGCAAAACAACTCGTTAGTAACTATGAGCATGTGCATCCCCGTACAACAAGCACGGAATTGAAATATGGTATGTATGTAGATCTTACTCCTTACGGATTACCCGAAACAGATAACTATTACGAAGGGTTTGATAAAGAAGCCCTTTGTAAAGGAGATTGGTATGGAACGGCAGACCAAATAGCCTCTGCCATCGCAACTGGCTTTAAGAACAGTAGTGTGCATTGGAATTATGTTGGTCAGTCAAAATATCAATATATGGGCGTAGGGATATATTATGACGAATCTACAGAAAGATGGTATGGTTGCATCTGTATGAGCAAAGAAAACTATGGTGACTAAACTTAATACTCTATATACCGCTTGATGATAAATCAGGCGGTATTTTTTATTTATGACTTGAAAGGATGATTAGATAATGAATTATATCAAGAAGAATTGGAAAAAGGGCTTGGCAATGGTGCTTGCAATCGTAATGTGTGTGATGGCAATGCCTATGAGTGCGTTTGCTGCTGTTGCATCAGACCTCCCCGATAACATGGCTGACCACGCCATTCTTCGTGCTCTTGAATATACAGGCTATGATGTTCAGAAGCAGAAGGATGATGGTACTTTGTATCAGTCCGGAAGTTATGGTTCAAGAACACCAACTTCGGTATTGTCGGGCATTAACTATGGCACAAGTACATCGGGTAAAGAAACCGTTGCAGACAGTTCGACTGTGACAGGTAAAGCACCCGATATCGCAACCTTTAAGAGTAAAGGTCTTTGCTGTGCTTCCTTCGTAACATATTTTGTGCTTAACTATATGCCAAATATTGAGGGTATCGATACACAGTATATTAGGACTGCTATTGATGCAACAGGTATGAACTCTCAGGCTGTTATTACTTGGCAGACTGCCCTCAATAAACTTGCAAACGAAGGCAAGATTGAAAAAATCGGAACAAATTCATCTAATGTAGATCGAAACAAACTCGCCCCCGGCGACTTGATTATTTTCGGTAACGATGAGAACTCGCACACCCATATCGCAGTATATTCGGGAACATATAACGGTACTGACTTCCTCATCCATGTAGGAAACGACCGAGGCCCCGAAATTATGCCTGTAAAGTGGATGAGCGACTCTTCCAATGGCGCAAAGGCTTCCTATCCCAATGCATACTTCCATTTTGCAGACGGTACATTCTCTGGCTCGGGCGACATTGAAATCTATAAAAAGGACGATAATGGTAAAGCCCTTGCAGGTGCAATTTTTACTGCAACGAGTACAACCGGAGAAAAACTAACCATTGGCCCCACTAATGCAAATGGATATGCAAGTGTAACCGCTGACTTTGGCACATATACAATCAAAGAAACCGTATTCCCGACAAACTATCGTGCATCAGGAACTTCCTCTTGGACGATTACCCTTGACAGCTCCACGCCTAATAAAACAATAACAATTAATGCAGTAAACGAGCTAATCCCCGGAAACTGCAAGATTGTAAAAACCAGTGAAGACGGCAAGGTTGACGGCATTGACTTCACCATTACAGGTAACGGTGTCAATAAGACTGTGACTACTGCCAACGGCGGTCAGATTACAGTCAAGGATCTCAAACCCGGCACTTACACTGTAACCGAAGAATCTATCGGCAAATATGAGCCTCAAGACAGCAAGTCGGTAACCGTTGTAAGCAGTCAGACCGCAACCGTTAATTTCAGCAACACCCTCAAGCGCGGTAATCTCAAGGTTACAAAGACAAGCGAAGACGGTCTTGTTGAAGGTATGCAGTTCAAACTGTCGGGTACTTCTCTTAGCGGAGAAACAATCGAGCAGTACGCTGTAACCAATGCGAAAGGTATTGCCACCTTCTCGGATGTCCTTATTAGCGGAAATGTCAAGTACACCTTAACCGAGGTTAATACTGCCGCCCGATACGAAATCCCTGCTTCACAGTCTGTCGCTGTTGAGTGGAATAAAGTAACCGAAGCATCGGTATATAACAAGCTCAAGCGCGGAGATTTGAAAATCACCAAGACAAGTGAAGACGGTATGGTTGAGGGTGTTAAGTTCAGGCTCACAGGAACATCCCTAAGCGGTAAGAAAATCGACTTAACCGCAACCACCAACGCAAACGGTGTTGCACTCTTCGAGGATGTCCTCATCACCGGACATTCCTCCTATACAGTGACTGAGGTTGATACCAAAGATTACTATATCACACCTGCAGCTCAGTCGGTTTCAATCGCTTGGAACGAAGTGACCAACAAGTCGTTTTATAACGAACTCAAGCGCGGCGACCTTCGTGTGCAGAAGACTTCCGAAGACGGCTTCGTTGAAGATATGAGATTCAGACTTACAGGAACATCCGATTCGGGTATTAAGGTTGATGAAACCGCATATACCGATGCAAACGGTGTTGCTGTATTCGAGGATATCCTCATCGGTAAAAATTACACCTTACAGGAAGTAAATACACCTACTCGTTATGTTGTACCTGCCAAGCAGACTGTGGATATTGCATGGGATACCGTTACAGGTGCATCGGTAGAAAACATCCTTAAAAAATGGAGAGCCGATGTCTTCAAGGTGGACGGTTATCTCTATTGGGGAAATCCCGAAGAAGATAATGGCCTTGTTCCTGTGGTAATGTCTCTTGACACCCCTTCCTCTGATGAGGTGGTAGATGACTTGGGTTGGCCTTACGGTGAAACTCAGGGTGATGCGACTCTTGAAGGTGCAGTATACGGTGTATATAAAAACGGCGACCTCGTTGACACCTATACGACAGACAAAAACGGTTGGTTTATTACCAAGTATTATCCTTGCGGAGATAACAACGAATGGACTA
Source organism: Clostridia bacterium (assembly GCA_017502165.1). Classification (GTDB taxonomy): domain Bacteria; phylum Bacillota; class Clostridia; order Christensenellales; family QALW01; genus UMGS1322. Next base: position 30,764 of record JAFVVO010000024.1, on the reverse strand, counting down.
TCAAAGAAATCACTGCAAGTGAAGGATATTTGCTTGATCCGACAGTTTACTATGTGGATGCTCATCCCGGCAACTACACCGTAGAGCTTAACACAGAGTATATTGATGTTTATGAAGCAATCATCAGAGGAAAGATTGCATTAATCAAACACGCTGATGACGGTTCGATTCAAATCGAGCATCCCGAAGAAAATGCTGTATTTGAGGTCTTCCTCAAGAGCGCAGGTTCTTATGAGAATGCAAGAGAAACCGAGAGAGCCTTACTCGAAACTGATGAATACGGCTTCGCTGAAACTCCCGACTGGTTGCCCTACGGTGTATATACCGTGAAGCAGACCAAAGGTCTTGAAGGTAAAGAGCTTATGCCTCCCTTTGATGTTCGCATTAATGAGGATGGCAAAACCTATCGTTATCTCATCAACAATGCAACCTTTGAAGCTGAAATCGAAATCGTGAAAAAGGATGCCGAAACAGGCAAAATTATCCCTGCATCAGGTATTGGCTTTAAGGTTCGCAACACCGATACGGGCGAATATGTGATTCAGCATATTAACTATCCGACACCTATGGATATCGAAATCTATTACACCGATACCACAGGAAAACTTATGCTTCCGTATGCATTGCCTTACGGAAACTATGAAATCATTGAGCAGAACACCTGCTACGGATATGTTCTCGACAGCACTCCCGTTGCCTTTAAGGTTGACGGCTCTACCGACCTTGTATCTATAGTTAAAAAGAACTACGCACAGAAAGGAACAATCACCATTTCGAAGTTCGGTGAGGTCTTCTCCTCTGTAACCGAAAAGGACGGTATCTATCAGCCTGTATATGAAATTAAAGGCTTGGAAGGTGCAGTTTACGAGGTAATCGCCGTTGAGGATGTAATTACTCTTGATGGAACAGTCAGATACACTAAAGGTCAGGTAGTCGCAACCGTTACCACTGGTAAAGACGGAACTGCTACAACCGAGCCTCTCTATCTCGGCAAATATGAAATCCGTGAAGTTAAAGCACCCTACGGTATGATTATCAACAAAGAGCCTGTAAATGTAGAACTCGTATATGCCGGAGAACTTGTAGAAATCACAAGCACCTCTGCATCCTTTACTAACGAGCGACAGAAGATTGTCATCGACCTTAAAAAGACTATGGAACATGACGATATCTTCAATATCGGCTCTAATGGTGAAATCACAAATGTACAGTTCGGTCTCTATGCAGCCAAGGATATGACTGCCGCTGACGGCAAGGTCATCCCCAAGGACGCTCTCCTCGAAACTGCATATTGCGACAAGCTCGGCAATATCGTATTCGTAACCGACCTTCCCGTAGGCGCAAGTGTGTATGTCAAGGAAATCCATACCGACTGCCACTATATTCTCAGTGATGAAATCTATGGCATTGACTTCGAGTATGAAGGTCAGGAAACCGAAACCGTCCGTAATACTGTAAACGGCGGCGAAGCAATCGAAAACAAGATTATTCGTGGCTCTATTCTCGGCAAGAAGATTGACGAGGACGGCTTCACAATCTGCGGCGCTTTGTTCGGTCTCTTCCGTGCAGATGCAACCGAGTTTACCGAAGATACTGCAATCCTTACCTGTGAATCCAATGAAATCGGTGTCTTCTACTTCGAGGATGTACCTTACGGCGAATATATCGTCCGTGAAATCAAGTCTGCTCCTGCATTCGTTCTTAATGAAACAAACTATGAGGTAACCATCAAAGATGACGGCGAAATCGTAGAGCTTGAAATTGAGAACAAGTTTATTACAGGTACAGTCAAGACCATCAAGGTAGATAAAGACTATCCCGAAAACACCCTTGCTGGTGCAGTGTTTGAAATCTATGTGGATGTAGATAACAACAAGGAATTCAATGCTGAAATCGACCTTCTTGTCGGCGAAATGACTGAGAGCGAAAACGGTATCCACACCTATGAAAAGCTACGCTACAACGGATACTTCTTACACGAAAAGACCGCACCCGAAGGCTTCCTCAAGGATGACGGTTATTACTACTTTGAAATCCGTGTAGACGGCAAAGTAGTTACTGTCGAAAATGAGGCTGGTGTAGGATTTATCAATCAGGCAATTAAAGGTAATGTTGAAATCACAAAGGTAGATGCTGAATTCACCGACACCAAACTTGACGGCGCGGTATTTAAGATTTATGCAGACACAAATGCTAACGGCGAATACGATGCCGAGGACAAATTCGTAACCGAGCTTGTAGGTAAAGACGGAATCTATCGAGCTGAAGGTGTCCGCTACGGCGACTACTTCCTCATCGAAGAATCTGCACCCGAAGGCTTCTTGGCTGATACTACCGTCTTCAAGTTTGAAATCCGCAATGACGGTGAAACCATCACTATTGCAAATACCGAGGACGGACTCTTCGTGAATAAGCCTATTACTGGTGAACTTGAAATCACAAAGACCGATGTTGCAGACGGCAAACCTCTTGCAAATGTAGGCTTCCGCATCAAAGATGAAAACGGAAATACCGTAGTCGAAGGCTACACCGATGAAAACGGTGTTGCCAAATTCACTCTCCGTTACGGCAAGTACACCTACACCGAGTTTGATGCCTTAGACGGCTACTATGAGAACACCGAGGAATATCCCTTTGAAATTAAGGAAGATGGACAGATTATCAAGGCTCAGATGACCAACGAAAAAATCCCTGTCCCCGAAGTTCCTCAGACTGGTGACAACTCCAACCTCGGCTTTTGGATTGGTCTTTGTGCCATTGCGCTCGGCGGTTTAATTTCTACAGCTATTATTGCAGTTAAGCGCAAGAAGGACGATGAGGACTAACAATGATGAAAAAGGTGTATATCTGCTCCCCTTTAGGTGGGGACATCAAGGGAAACCTTGAAAAAGTCAAGCGATATACCCGATATGCGTTGATGTGTGGCACGGCTCCGGTCGTGCCACATTTTTATGCCCTCTGCCTTGACGATAACATCGAAAAAGAACGAGAAATCGGGATTGTCGCTGGGCTTGGAATGCTATGGTTCTGCGATGAACTTTGGGTATTCGGTGATGAAATCACCGAAGGAATGTGTACGGAAATTAACTTCTGTAAAAACCTTAATATTCGAATCAAAAAAATTAACGAAAAAGACATTATCAAAGTAATTGGAGGCTGATGAAAAATGAAGAAAAAAACTGTTAGAATTATAATCTGTGTCGTAGCCGTATTGGTGGTAATGATGTCGTTCTCCATGACTGCCTTTGCAGCCGGTGATGTTGCCGGTGCAATTGAGCAAACTTGGAATACAGCAAAAGGACAGGTTCAGTCCGTAGTAAACAATGTTGTGTTCCCTGTGGTAGATATGATACTTGCTATCCTTTTCTTTGTAAAACTCGGCACAGCATATTTTGACTACAGAAAGCACGGTCAGTTTGAATTTGCTGCACCTGCTATTTTGTTCGTATGTTTGATTTTTACCCTTACCGCACCCCTTTATATTTGGACAATTCTCTAATGCGGGGGTATGGCTATGAATCAATATGAAAAAGAAATGCGAATGATGTTTGGTGATAATAACATCATCAAAGACCCTTTGATTGTCGGCAGAACCCTCACCGGCATTCTCGATGAAGACTTACGAATAAAGCTAAAATTTATCGCATCTGAAGTGCAAGGCAAATACGACACTGTACGCGCTGTAATTATCAACAGAACCTCGGGTGAGGTCGACTCCCAAAACTTCCTTTTTGCAGACATCATAGGAATGCAAAGCCGACCTAACGGATACGACCCTATCGCTCCTCACATGTGGGACAATGCAAATCCCAAAGGTGCATGGTACATCCAGCCCACAGTACAGCAGAAAGCTGACATCGGTGACACAGTGCTTACTTATGCCGAAATGTTCCAAGACCCTGCTTATGCACTTAATATGCAATTTAGATAAGATACCGATATACAGAGGTGGCGAATGTCGCCTCTGTTCCTTTAATCAGGAGGTGATATGATGTTTGACTGGATCGGCGATCTTATAGACTCAATTGTCGGTGCAATACAAGACGGCTTTGAATTTATCGGAGAAACGATAACAAGCACCATATGGACAACAATGCTTCGTTGGTTTTATGAAACCATATACGATGCAGTTGCCGATTTCTTTGAACTAATCGGTAATATGGGTGCTGACATATTCGATTTGGGATGGGTTCAAGCTACAGTAAAATTATTTACGCTCTTTGGCTGGGCATTATTTGTTGCCGGACTTGTGGTGGCCGTATTTGATGTGGCGGTGGAATACCAAAACGGTCGAGCCAATATTAAAACAACGGCAATTAATGTATTAAAAGGTTTCTTTGCTTGTTCGCTAATTGGCGTTGTTCCTATCGAACTATATAAATTTTGCATTACGCTTCAAAATACCTTTGCTCACGATTTGGCGGCACTTGGCGGTGCAAGTCAAACCTTTGAACTTGGCGTAACAGCAAAAGGCGTATTGGTTGGTAGTTTCTTCGCCGGAAACCTATCCTCGCAATTGGGTCTGTTTACACTTTTATGCTTAATCGCATTCGCTTATTGTGTAGTAAAAATATTCTTCCAAAACATTAAGCGTGGCGGCATTTTGCTCGTGCAAATGGCAGTAGGTTCACTGTATATGTTTTCAGTCCCTCGAGGATATACAGACGGATTTGTTCAATGGATGAAGCAGGTCGCAGCTATATGCTTAACCGCATTTATGCAGACAACTCTGCTATACCTCGGTCTGATGACATTCCCACAGAATATGCTCCTTGGACTTGGCATTATGCTCTCCGCAAATGAAGTGCCTCGAATCGCTCAACAGTTCGGTCTTGATAGTTCAGTCAAGGTGAACATGATGAGCGTTGTACACGCAACTACAACAGCGGTAAATCTTACAAGGACTATAGCAAAGGCGAAGTAATGGGGGTGCAAACATGAAGCAAACAAACAGATTTTTGCACGAATACGGCAACGATGGATTGAAAATTATTGCTGCATACGAAGAAGCCTGTGAAATATCGCATGATGATAAGTTCACAAGTTGGTTTGGCGATTTAGGGCTTTTTGAAACATCCCTAAATCCCAACATTACTTATGAAAAGCTATGTGAACGCTACAAGGAAGGTCTAAATTTCCTTGGCATTGTTGATGAGCAGGTTGATAGTGTATGCAGTGAGTTTTTATCCTCAAAATTGGCTGAACATATTCGTGAAGAAAAAGCAAAATTAGATATGGATGAAAACTATTGTCCAATATCTATACTGACAAAACGAGATGTATTTGAACTGACCAAGGAGTCTATGTGGGTTGATAGAGATATCCAACTTGATGACGAAAACAAGCAGCAGATAGTAGCTTATTTAGAAACCTTATTTGATGTTAATAAAAAATTTGGTTTAAAGCTCGATTTAAACGCTGGCGAATGGGTTAATATGTACGGCATTTATAATCCTTTTAGTGATTTTATAATTGTCGAATGTGTTATTAGTACCGATGATAAAAACGAGAGCTTCTTCTATTCTCCTACAAAGACAGAAGCTGAACTCATTAAGGATATGATAACACAAAAAATCCAAGAGGTTCATGGACAGACTCCTATTGAGTTTTGTAACGATATATGCTCTGCTGAAGAACAAATTATGGGAGGTATGTAAATGACTCAATATTTATATCCGCAAAACTTGAAAGCTACGGCAAATTTGTGGCTTTGGGGTTTAAGGGATTTTTGCATCATTGGTATAGCCGCACTTTTATCGGTTGTAATTATGGTGTATTTGAAATTTTTTATACCGGCGGCGGTGACTCTTGTTTATGGTTTTCTAACTATACGCATGGATGATACCACCGTTATGGATTATATGAAATATGCTGTTAAGTATCTTATTACGACACAGCAATACTTTGAATGGAGGTGACCGCAATGGCTCAGAACAAACAGAAAAAGAAAAAAGGCAGCTCGGTGCAAGACCTTATTGGCATAAAGACATTCAGCAAATATGGCCTTAAAACAAACAAGGGCGAATTGCTCTTTTATCTTGTAGCACCAACAAATATATCGGTGCTGTCCCACACAAATATCGAAATTAAGGTAAGGCACTTAATGATGGTGCTTTCATCCTTACCCGATATTGAAATAGCCTGTACCGACTCTTCGGAATGCTTTGACGATAACAAAGCCTATCTGCATACGCGCCTTGATGAAGAAAGAAACCCAAAGGTCAAAAGACTACTCAAAAGGGATATAGAGTTTCTTGATCAGATACAGGTGGAAATGGCTACGGCTCGACAGTTCCTTTTTATTGCAAGATGTAAAGCAAAGAAACCCGAGCAGGTGTTCCAAACCGCCAACCGTGTCGAAAAGGTTATCTCCGAGCAGGGCTTCGAAGTTCGCAGAATGAAAAAGGACGATATCAAACGCTTCCTTGCTCTATACTTTGATGCAAGTTTTAACGGCGAACAGATGCCCGATATAGACGGCGAGCAATTCTTCGAGGTTAATGAAGACGATGAGGAAACTTAGTATTTTTCTTGTTCTTCTGTTGTCGGCGCTTGTGGTTATATCAGCATATATGATTTATAAGCAAGTAACAATACAGCAGAATGAAATCAACAAATTCGATGAATTGCTTGAAATCGTTGAAGACACAAGCGGCGTTACGGAAGAAACAACTGAAATCCCGAAAGATGCCGAGCCTACGGAACAAAAGGTTAGAAACCTAAAGCCATTATTTGAAAGAAATAGTGATTGTATAGGTTGGATATGCATAGCTGGAACAAATATCAATTATCCCGTGATGCACACCCCCGACAGTCCGCAAAAATACTTACGAAAGGATTTTGATGGACAATACAGCCAATCTGGTGTTCCGTTTCTTGATGCACGGTGCAGCATTGATAGTGGCACGGCAATCATTTACGGACACAACATGAAAAATGGAACACAGTTCTCTGACCTAAAAAAATATCTTAATGCCGACTTTCGTGACAGCCACTCTACCATAGAGTTTGAAACCAAAAACGGCATCAAACATTTTACCGTAATATCAGTTAAAAAAACTGACATTTACGATGAGATTTATAATCAACTTAATAACGATGGAACGCTTATACTTTCCACTTGCTATGGAAACGCAAAAAGCGGTCGTCTAATAATTATAGCAAAGGAGGCCAATGCTAATGGCTAAAAAACAGAAGGTGCTGACACCCGAGCAGGTTGAAGAAATTCGTACCAAAGACTTCTTTGACTGCATATTGCCAAGCACCATTAAATTCTTTTCTGACCATTATATAGTCGGAGATAGTTATCGCAGCGTTTGGGTAATCAGAGAATATCCTCCCTCTACAGAGGAACAAGCAATTCTTTCGCAGCTCGCCGATAGAAACGGAGTCACACTCCGAATTTATCATAGACTTGTTGAATCTATGGAACAGAGGAAAATTATTCAGAATGCAACTCGTAGGAACACTCTAAAAAGCGGTGGTAACGATATGAATGATACAATTGAAGCCGAAGGAAACCTTCAGGATGTAATTGAACTGTTGGCGAATCTTCGTAAAAACCGTGAACCCCTCTTGCACTGTTCAGTTTTCATTGAGTTGAAGTCAAAGAGTCAGGATGCACTCAAGGAACTTCAAAGCGAAATCTCAATGGAACTAACACGCTCGAAAATCTCGGTGGATAGGTTGACCCTTCGCCAAAAGGAAGGCTTTCTTTCTGTTCTGCCTGTGGGCACCAATCAGTTCGGCGCACAGTTTGAACGAGTATTGCCGGCTTCAAGCGTTGCAAATTTATACCCCTTTAATTTTTCGGGTAAGACTGACCCCGAAGGAATATATATCGGCCGAGATAAATTCGGCACAAATATACTTGTGGACTTCGACCGAAGGGCTGAGGATAAGACTACAAGCAATATTCTTATTCTCGGTAACTCAGGTCAGGGCAAATCATATCTTATGAAACTTATCCTCACCAACATCCGTGAATCAGGCAAAAGCATTATCTGTCTTGACCCCGAAAGTGAGTATGTGGATCTGTGTGCAAACCTCGGTGGATGTTATATAGATTTTCTTTCGGGCGAATATACCATCAATCCTCTTGAACCAAAAGCATGGTCAGACGGTGTTGATGATATTGACCCCACCACTCCCGAAGCGTTTAAGAAACAGACTCGACTCTCGCAACACATTGCATTCTTAAAAGACTTCTTCCGCAGTTATAAAGAATTCACCGATAGTCAGATTGATACCATTGAATTATTGCTTTCAAAACTGTACGCAAGGTTCGGCATTACCGACTCAACTGATTACAGTAAAATGAAGCCCACTGACTATCCTATCATGGAAGATTTTTATAAGCTGTGTGAGGAAGAATTTATGACCTATGATAAACAGAGGAAATACCTTTATACCGAGCAAACGCTCCAAGAGGTATGCCTCGGCATTAACTCAATGTGTGTGGGTGCGGAAAGCAGATACTTTAACGGTTATACCAACATCACCGATGATGCATTTTTGGTATTCGGTGTTAAGGGCTTGATGGATACGAATAAGAGATTAAAGGATGCGATGTTGTTCAATATCCTTTCCTATATGAGCAATCAGCTCCTTGGTAAAGGTAACACGGCGGCATCCATAGATGAACTTTATTTGTTCCTAACGAATATGACGGCAATTGAATATATACGAAACGCTATGAAGCGTGTCCGTAAAAAAGACTCCTCAATTATTCTGGCATCACAGAATATTGAGGATTTTTTAATTCCCTCTATTCGTGAATTTACCAAGCCGTTGTTCAGCATTCCTACTCATCAGTTCTTGTTTAACGCAGGTCAGATTAACCCGAAAGAATATATGGATGCTTTACAGGTAGAGCCGAGCGAGTTCGACCTCATCAAATACCCTGAGCGTGGTACTTGCTTGTATCGTTGCGGTAACGAAAGATATCTTCTTCAAGTTATCGCACCCGAATATAAATCGGCTCTCTTTGGCAAGGCAGGTGGTCGCTAATGGCGGCACCTGCTGTTGCTGCCGTTGCCAAAAAAGTAATTGCTTATGTTGTAACAGATAAGAAAGCAATGAAGGTGGTATGCGGTATTGTTTTAGGAGTAATCGTAATTATCTGTATGCCCATAGCAGCTTTGCTTGGTATTTTTAGCGGCGGTATTGAAATTGATACTAACCGACTTCAAGAAATGCTACAAGAAAACCAAACCGTGCTTATGGAACAATGGACAGATGTAGAAACAGGTATGACAAATGCCGGTTATGATTCGACACGAATTCAGGAAGCACAACTTTTATATGTTTTTTCGTTGTATGAATATGTAGAAGAAACTGACTTCGCTGATAAATTTGTTGGTTGCTTTGCGGCCGAACAAACCGATGCGGAACTTATTGCGAATGTAAATGCAACCTTCGGTACTAACATATCTGTCGATGAGTTTACAAACGCTATGTCTGCAACACGAAATGCGTATATAAACACCGCTAATTATACTGACCCAACAACCAAGAATAATTTGGACTTGGTAAAATGGGCTGAAAATGCAGCCGATAAAGGATGGGGTTATGTGTACGGCACTTATGGTACGGTGCTGGACAACTCCTTGCTTGACAGCAAGATTACACAGTACCCCGATGAAGTTGGTGCAAACGAACAGTTTATTCGTGACAACTGGTTATGGAAAAGAACCGCCGACTGTGTTGGCCTTATAAAAGGCTACGCATGGTACGATGCCGAAACTCAAAAGACACTACTTGTATCTAATGGGATGCCTGACATTGGTGCTGACACAATGTATGAGAACGCAACAGAAAAAGGTAGCATTGACACTATCCCCGAGGTGCTTGGTCTTGCTGTTTGGAAAGAAGGTCATATAGGCGTATACATCGGCGGCGGAAAAGTTGTGGAAGCATACGGAACTACAACCGGCGTTATTTATTCAGAACTTGCTGATGGTGGTTGGACACACTGGCTCAAAATACCATATATCAGTTATTCAGAACAGGAGGAATAATAATGAGCAAAAAGAAATTACCCTCTCCACAAGAGGAACACGAAGAAAAGGTTGAGCAAACCACAAATATGATTACCGCTGAAGACCTTGTTGAACAAGTAGTGTATTCAGCAAACACACCCGGATGTTGTAAAGGTGGTCAACAAGCGGAAAACATGCTTGGTATGCTCGGCGCAAATTTAATTGATAGCGATGTCTATCATACACCCGAAGAACATGCAAAATTAGAAATGTGAGGTGATAAAAATGAGTACGAGAAGTTACATTGCAAAGCAAATCAGTGAAAATCAGTATAAAACAATTTACTGCCATAGTGATGGCTATCTCACCCATAATGGCGCAATGCTGTTTGACCACTATAGCGATGCGGATAAATTAGATGAGTTATTAAATCTTGGTGACATTTCATATCTTGCCCCCAACATTAATCCCGACCCCTCTATGCCTCATAGCTTTAAATATGACGAAAGACAGGATGGGGTTATAGTTGCCTATGGTAGAGATCGTGGGGATAAAGATGTTGAAGCTAAAATGTTTAGTCAAAGGCAACTCACCTCTACGGATACATGGTGTGCATATATCTATGTTTTCAATAAAGACAATCAATGGGTATATGGCAGACCCGGTCAGGATGTAAGTGAGTTTCGAAATGTCAAAGAAGAACTCGACATTACCTATTCGCACTATGATATGGAACGACCGGAAGGATACTATGGTTATTTATCTGAAGAAGTCGCTGACCTGCTGAAAGAACGGCAAAGCGATGCACAAACCGAGTCTCAAGAACAAACAATGTGAGGTGTTCAAATGGAATACGCAAACTTAAAAGAATACTCTCAAAAGATGCAGCAGATAGCTGATGAATGTGTGCATCGTATTCTCAAAGGTCAAGAAGATGGTGTGTATGTAATAAAAATCAGTAATTTGAAAAATGACTTTGATATGAATTCGCTTGACGAAGATTTGCTTCTCGAAATGCTCTCTGAGCGAGATGAAATATCTATCAAGGATAGTTACAATGGCAATATTACTGTTGAAGTAATGCCAGAGTATATCCCGGAAGCAAAACAGACGAACCTAAAAGTAATATCAGATCACGAATTACGGGTGATGCTCGCAAAACATTATCTTTGGCTATATGACGAGTACGGCGGCGTTCAGGCTGACCTTAGCAATCACTATGTGGAAAACTTTAATTTTAGCGGTCGTGATTTATGTAGTGCAGTATTAAATGGCGCAAAGTTTGTAAATTGTAGTTTTCATAACACTTCAATGTGCTCGGCTGAATGCGTAGGCACAGTTTTCAATAGTTGCAATCTAATGGACATTACTTCTGAGGAAAGCAATTTTAATGGTGCGGATTTCCGCTACTGTCGAATGGATAGAGGTGTATACACACATTCAAACTTTCACCTTGCTAAGTTCGTGCAAAACGAAATGTCGGGTGTTAGTTTTATGAACTCTTGTATTGCTAACACAGAGTGGATTGACAACGATACACATAGTATCAATATGAAAAATGTAAAACAAACAATTGATGAATGGGACGGCGATGTCCCCGGTGAAGAAATGAAATGGGGTGAAATAAATTGAAAAAAGCTACTGTAACAATTTCCTTTGATGAGGAAAGACTGTCCGCACTAAAAATGTATATGGAACAAAAGAATGTAAAGTTGGAAGACGAACTTGAAAAGGCAATTGAAAATCTTTACACGAAAAATGTTCCTGCCGGTGTTCGTGGTTTTATTGATATGAAATACAACCCGAAGATTGAAGCGGCGGCAAGGCAGATTAAAAAGAAACATTCTTTTTCTTCTGCTGTGGGCGCAACAGCGCCTTCGGATGATAAAACGGATACCGTAGGAGAATAATAAACCGTACAGCAAAACGGCAGTGGGCAGGTTCCACTGCCGTTTTGTCATAGGTTGCAGGGCGTTGAACACGGCGATTTGAAGCCCTGTTTCGCCGTGTGTGCCTCGTTAATACCTCTCCCCGAGGAATGATACCAAACGCAGATAAAAACGGCAAATTAAGCCCGTTACACAGAACTCGGTACACAGACAAAATCGGCGGCACAGCCCGTCCGATTTTAGTTGCAGGAATAAGAGTCGGGGTCGCAGAGCGTTCCCGACTCGGCTCACATCGGACGGCAAAGCCGACCGTTAAAGGCTTTTCGAGGGTTTGTGCTATAGGGGTCAAAAAACGCCGTTTTTTCTGCATTAGGGGTCGGTGTTCCCGTAAAGCACGATTACACCAATAAAAACATAGGCGTTAAGGCGTAAAAAGAGGTTTTTATTACATTTTGGTACAAACCACTTTTGCTAAAAAGCCCTTTATTTATGCGGGTTTCCGAGATTGTGTGTTTTTGAAAAATTAAAGACAAAGGAGATGATGAAATGGATGAAAACAAGAAAAAATTTGCATTGTGGATACATCCATCTACGCTTGAAAAAGCAGAACGATTATACAAATTAGATAACTGCCGTAGCAAGTCTGAATTCATTGAAAAAGCACTTCAATTTTATTCTGGCTATGTCGTTTCGCAAGATGGTCGTGATTATTTTCCCGAAGCAATTGTTGAAACAGTTCAAGGTACTCTCGGCAGCTTTGAAAAAAGAATGGCCTCGCTTATGTTTAAGTATGCGGTTGAACTTGATATGATGATGCATATAGTCGCAGCCAACCACCGAGTCGACCAAGACACTCTCTCACGACTGCGAGGTAAATGTGTCAACGAAGTTCGTGGCAGCAATGGGCGTATTTCCTTTGAAGATGCCGTTGAGTATCAAAAAGGCGGTAAAAAATAATGGCAAAGTTTATTCTTAAATGGCGATATATAAAATCAGGTTCTGCGAAACACAGCACGAACCTCGTCAAATATATTGCAACCCGTGAAGGAGTTGAACGGTGCGATGAGTCATGGAAACATCAACCTGCAACTCAAGAACAGCAAAGACTCATTAAAGAACTTACAACCGACTTTCCCGATTCGACAGAAAGTTTTGAGTATCAGGACTATATTTCAAAGCCAACCAAAAGTTCAGCATCAGAATTTATAAGCCGTACCATTGAAGAAAATGTTGACCTCATAGGGAAAAAAGAAAACTATGTTGGATACATTGCTATGCGACCTCGTGTTGAAAAGCAAGGCTCACACGGTTTGTTTTCTCAAAAAGATGAGGCGATAAATCTTAATGAGGTGGCAAAAACTGTTTCCGAACACGAAGGTGCTGTATGGACAACAATAATGTCTTTGCGGCGTGAAGATGCTGAAAGGCTCGGGTATGATAACGCAAGTGCATGGAGAGAAATGCTCCGAGGACAGTCGCTTAAACTTGCCAAAGCCATGGGTATTCCTCTTGCAGACCTGCGATGGTATGCGGCATTCCACAACGAAGGACAGCATCCGCATATACACTTAATTTCATATTCCGTTGGCAAAGAGCCGTATATGACTGAACAGGGTTTGCTAAAATTTAAGTCAGACTTTGCACATGAAATATTTAAAAATGACTATTATCATATTTATCAAGATCAAACAGCGCATCGAAATGCTCTGAGAGAGCTTGGCCATGAAAAGATTTCTGATATCGTTAATCAAATTAATAACGGTGCATACGATAACGAAACAATTAAAACAATGCTTAGAGAATTAGTGAACGAGCTGGATGGTTACACAGGAAAAATGGTGTATGGTTATATGCCTAAACGAGCTAAAAATATTGTCGATGGAATTGTGGATGAGCTTGCAAAGGATGAGCGCATCGCAGAGTTATACAACTTATGGTACGAGCAAAAAGAAAATATTGTTCGCACTTTTCAGGATACAATGCCACAGCGCATCCCTTTATCTCAAAACAAAGAATTCCGAACAATAAAAAACGCTGTAATTCAAGAAGCATTAAACCTACTTCACAATCGTATTACATTTGAGGATGACCTACTTGAAAAACCAACCTTTTCTTCTGAAGATGAAGCCGAACCGAGTTATAAAAGAAATCCTTGGACAGACCCCGAGGATATGCATTATCAATACCGAATGGCAAAGAAATGTTTAGATGAAAACTCTGAGGAATATGATCCCGATGAAGCAATCGAATGGCTTTATCGTTCTGCTGAACAAGGATATGATATTGCAATGTACAAACTCGGCAAAATGTATTTGCAGGGTGATGTGGTAAATAAAGATATCACTCGGGCAATATATTGGTTGCAAAAGGCTGACGAGCAAAACAATCAGTTTGCTCAATATCTTCTTGGTAAAACATATATGAACGGCATTGATATTAGAGCAGATTATTTTAAAGCGGAAGAAATGCTCACCAAGGCGGCGAACCAAGGAAGTCATTATGCAAAATATTCTCTGGCAAAGATGCATCTTAAAGGCCAAGCACAATTCAGCAATATATCAACTGCCGTAAGATTACTTACTGATGCGGCGAATCAGGGAAACCAATGGGCTGAATATCAACTTGGAAAGATGTATTTGTACGGACAAGGCATTGACAAAAACTATGATGAAGCGGTTAGGTTGTTGACCTCGTCTGCTAATCGAGGAAATGAGTACGCCCAAAGATTGCTTGATAATTATCACAGTAACACACATGGTAATTCGGCTACGGTTCTTGCCTCCCTGCGATTGTTGGCTCGTCTCTCTCAAATTATTCGTGAAGATGCAGACAAGCGTGATAAGACCGGTCGTTCAATTGACCGCAAACTTATGCGTAAAATCGAAGAAAAGAAAATGGCTCAAGGACAAAAAATGGGCTAAATACTATGAAAGGAGAAACCATGTCTACTTATATTCACTATACCAACGAACAAAAAGAACGTGCGCGTTCCACAGACCTCGCAGACTTATTGCAACGACAGGGTGAACAATTAAAACGCTCTGGCAAAGAATATCAATGGCGTGATGGCTCAAATAAGGTGACAATTAGAGGAAACCTATGGTATCACCAGTATGAAGAAGTCGGCGGCGATGCTATTGATTTTGTGCGTAGGTTCTACAATAAAGATTATCCCGAAGCAATGGAATATCTTTTGAATGGATATGGTGGAACACTCACTGCGGCACCACCAATTGAAAAAGAAATCAAGGAATTTGAATTGCCCAAGCGAAATGATAATATGCGTAGAGTGTATGCATACCTCTTACACCATCGTGGACTGAGCAGAGATGTAGTATATGCCTTTGCTCACAAACAAATGATTTATGAATCTTTGCCACATCACAACGCTGTGTTCGTAGGTTATGATAACGAAGGAATCGCTCGACATGCTCATAAGCGCGGAAGCGGTTCACAAAGCACTTATAAAGGAAATGCTGACGGAAGCATACCCGAATTCAGTTTTCACTGGAATGGTTCGAGCGATAAAATATTTTTATTTGAAGCTCCAATTGATATGCTTTCCTACATTTCAATGAATCCACACGAATGGCAAAAAAATTCTTATGCTGCATCGTGCTCGGTTGCAGACCGTGTCCTCTTTCAATGCTTGAAAGACAATCCAAATATCAAAACAGTATATCTGTGTTTGGATAACGATGAAGCCGGACAAAAAGCAGTTAAAAGAATATCTGACAAACTCTTTATACAAGGCTATAAAACAGAAATCCTCACTCCGACCCATAAGGATTGGAATGAGGATTTAATTATTTCTCAAAAGGATGGTGAACCTCAATGGACAACACAATTATCTTAATTCTTATTGCCGCTGGAATGTTTGCGATAATCGGTGGTATCACGGTAATATCGCATATCTATAACTTGAACGAAATCAAGAGTAAGACTGTCGGAGATGGTCAGCACGGTACGGCTCGTTTTGCAAACAGAGGAGAACTGCGTAAAACCTATAAGCACATTCCTTTTGAACCGAAAGTTTGGAGAAAACAAGCTAAGAAAGGAAAACTTAAACTTCCGCAGGGTGTGATTTTAGGCGTAAAGAAAAAGAAAGGTCAAGACATTGCTTTGGTTGATGATGACGATGTTCATACGCTTATGATTGGTGCGGCAGGTTGCGGTAAAACAGCGTATTGGTTATATCCGAATTTGGAATATGCCTGTGCAGCCGGAATGTCTTTCCTAACCACAGATACCAAAGGCGACCTTTATAGAAACTATGGTAACATCGCAAAAGAATATTACGGATATGATGTTGCAATTATCGACCTTCGTAATCCAACCAAGTCAGACGGAAACAATCTCTTGCATCTGGTAAACAAATATATGGATGCTTACAAGGAGAATCCCGAAGACATATCACTCAAAGCTAAAGCAGAAAAGTATGCAAAGATTATCGGTAAAACTCTAATCTTTAGTGATGGCGATGCCGCTTCTTACGGTCAAAATGCATTCTTCTATGATGCGGCTGAAGGACTGATAACTTCTGTAATTCTTTTGATTGCTGAGTTTGCTCCGCCCGAGCAAAGACATATCGTATCGGTGTTCAAGCTGATTCAAGACTTGCTTGCACCGAGTGGCATTAAAGGAAAAAATCAGTTTCAGTTACTAATGGAAAAGCTACCTCCCGACCACAAGACAAGATGGTTCGCAGGTGCAGCTCTTAACACAAGCGAACAAGCAATGGCGTCTATTATGTCAACCGCTATGTCTCGCCTCAATGCTTTTCTTGATTCAGAACTTGAACAGATTTTGTGCTTTGATACGGCCATTGATGCCGAGAAATTCTGTTCAAGCAAGTGTGCAATTTTCATTGTATTACCCGAAGAAAATCCGGCAACTTACTTCATGGTATCGCTTTTATTACAACAGTTATACCGAGAGATATTGACCGTAGCAGATGAAAACGGCGGCAAACTTAATGACCGTGTAATGTTTTACATGGATGAGTTCGGCACACTCCCTGCAATTAGTTCGGCAGAAATGATGTACTCCGCTTCTCGTTCTCGAAAGCTCTCTCTTGTCAGTATTATTCAGTCCTACAAGCAACTTGAAAAGAACTATGGTAGCGAAGGTGCAGATATCATAAAAGACAACTGTCAGGTGACGATTGCCGGCGGTTTTGCGCCTACATCAGGTACTGCGGATGAAATCTCAAAATCTCTTGGCTCACGAACTGTGATGACAGGTTCTGTTTCACGAAGCAAAAACGATCCGTCACAAAGTTTGCAGATGACAGAGCGACCGCTGATGACGGCAGACGAACTTAAATCGATGAGAAAAGGCAATTTTATCGTTATGAAAACAGGTACGCATCCGTTCATTTCGAAGTTAAAACTATTCTTCAAATGGGGCATTGATTTTGATACTGAACAGTATACCGTTGAAGATAAAGGAACTCGCAAGGTGCATTACACGAACAAGGATATTATTGAAGAAAATATCCTTGATGCGTTTCCTGTGGTTTATTCACCGCCTGTGCGTCCTTCACGCCGAGCAGCGACTGGTGGTCAAGTGTTATCACAAAGTGATGAACCTTTAATAATCGAACCCGAACATCAAGTGCGTACTGATTAAGGGGGTGAGAAAATGTCTTATTACCGAAAACTATACAGTTGCGATGAACTGCCTTCAAGGGCAAAACTTGTTTATATTTATCTCTACGACCGATGTGATAAAGAAAGAAAGGCTTGGCCAAGCGTAAAAACCATTGCAAAGGAACTCTCTATATCGGATAAAACTGTGCGGAGAGCAATCAAAGATTTAGAAAAAGCAGGGCTTGTCCGCAAAGTATATAAGAAGCGGAAAAACGGTTCATTTACAAGCAATAGGTATTATCTCACCTGAATTTTGTTTGCAAATTCACCAAGGGATAACTGCGCCCATTTTGTGTCAGTAGGACACTGTCAAGAAGGTAGTACAAAGAAGTACCCACTTTAAAAGATATAACAGCAGAAAGATAAAGACAATATTATCCAACCACATTAGCAACAAGATATGTAAGAACTTGATTGATAGAAGGTTCATCTCCTGTCGGGGACATCCTTCTCCAATGTGCTTGAACTGCTGGATCAGGAGAAGCCATGCCGATGCGTATGGCTTCTCTAATATCTTTTTTTACCTCTGCCGGTGTAACACCGTTTTGTTTTGCGATTTGTCGAATAATGTTTTTAAAATTCATAATAACACCTCAAAAATAATAATCATCAGTTGCTTCGCCATAACTGACAGTTATGTTATAACACAAGCAATATGTCGAATTTTAGAAAACTGTGGCGACAAATAAAAAATGATTCACCTCAAAAAGAAGTGAATCAAATTGTGTGTTATTTTGAATGTTTAACAAGAGTTGCAATTACATCGTAAACCTTTTCTCTGTCTGGTTGTGATAAGGTGGATAATTGCTCTGTTAATAAAGAACCTTTGATTTCGTAGCCATTTTTTAAGACATCTGCGAGAACAACATCCGCTGAAACCTCGAGAGCATTTAAAATCTTAATAAATGTTTCCAATGCCGGAATCTTTTCGCCTCGCTCGACCATGCCGATATATGTTACCGACAAATCGGTTAACTCTGCAAGATCTTCTTGTCTTAACTTTTTCTTTATCCTATAGGTTCTTATATTTTGGCCTATACTTTCAAAATTCAAGCTTACACCTCCCATTAGTGTATCACACTAACTAATAGTATAGATGATAGACTTGAATACATACAGAAACCAAAAGGAAGACACTGTAAATAATGGTTATGATTTTTGATGAATTTGTGGTATAATGAAAACAACTCTTACAAATAGTGTCAAGAAAAAGTCCGTTTTTTTGGACATACAAGAGCTTAAACTATAGTCATAAACATATAAGGAGATGGCTGTTACGAGGACAATTGTAAGAAGAATTGTAGACAGATTACAGTTATGGTTTACACCAAAGAAGAATTGCCGACATTGTTGTCTGTGCTGCGAATACTTTGAGAACTGTAAAAACGAATAGAAGTTGGGGGTAGTTATGAAACTTATTTTTTGCATTGATGATAAGAAAGGCATGATGTTCTTTGGTAAAAGACAAAGCCAAGACAGTGTGTTGCGTGAATGGATTATTAACCATACCGCAGGTAGCAAACTGTGGATGAGTGCCTATTCTGCAAGACAGTTTAGTGACCAATCGGGATATATAGTTGATGATAACTATGTCGCAAATGCTTCGACCGGTGATTACTGCTTCATAGAAGATAGAGAATATTTGCTCGATAATGTTAGCGAGATTATCCTCTGCAAGTGGAATCGCAAGTATCAAGCGGATAAGGTCTTTGATATTGACCTTAAATCTAATGGCTTCAAGAAGGTCGGCAGCGAAGACATCAAAGGTTCTTCGCATGACAAGATAACAATAGAAACTTATAGGAAGGGTTAAAAATGAAGAATACCAAAAGACTCCTCGCGCTATTATTATCCATCGTAATGCTTCTTTCCTTTGTTGGATGCGATATAGGCTCATCTGATTATGGAGAAAACCCTAACATAGAATCCTCATCAAGCGTTACAGATGGCACATCAGATAGTTCAAGTCAGATTACCGATTCAAAGGATGAATCGAGTTCTGCACCGTCAAATGATAACTCATCAACACAACAAGCCCCCTCGTCAACACAGAAACCCGATAATTCTTCCGTAGGAACAGGAACGGCAAATGCAGTTGACACATCAACGCTTCCGGCTTTCTCGGGAACGGCATGGACGGTTGTTAATAACAATCAACCGAACTTTAGTGCATCAGAACTTACTACCAAGGGATACGAGAAATATTCAAGTCTTGATAGCCTTGGTCGTTGCGGAATGGCTCTCGCTTCGTGTGGCAAGGAGATTATGCCCGGTGCAAACGAAGAACGAAAAAGTATTAGCAGCATCAAGCCGACAGGTTGGGTTCAAAAAAGCTATAGCGGTGTGTCGGGAGGTTATCTGTGGAACAGGTGTCATTTGATAGGTTGGCAGCTCTCCGCTGAAAATGCAAATAGAGAAAACCTTATCACCGGAACCCGTTATATGAATATTAACGGTATGCTTCCGTTTGAAAATATGGTGGCAGACTACATAAGAGAAACAGGAAACCATGTAGCATACCGTATCACGCCAATTTTCGAAGGTAGAAATCTTGTGTGTAGCGGCGTTCAGATGGAAGCCTATTCAATAGAGGATGATGGCGATGGAATCTGCTTTAATGTTTATTGCTACAATGTTCAGCCCGGCATAACGATAAACTATGCGACCGGCGACAGCTCTGGACCGAGCAGTAGTACCACGACAAGTACACCTACAACCGAGCAAGATAACACAAACGATAATCAGGCGGCAAACGGTGATATGGTATGGATACCGAATTCAGGTAGTAAATATCATAGTCGCTCGGGTTGTAGCAACATGAAAAATCCACGGCAAGTAACCAAGCAAGAAGCTGAAAATGAAGGCTATGAACCTTGCAAAAAGTGTTGGTGATACAAATATCCGACTAACATTTAAAGAAGTCAGAAGCAAAAAGACGCTTCTGACTTCTTTAGGTGTTGAGCAAATTCGACACCTGTCCGAACTTTTCGTGGTTTTTCCGTGAAATATCTTGTAGAAATTATTGGTTTATGATATACTATAATATGTATTGCTATACCAATAAAGCGAATATTAATAAATCGTCCGGAGGAAAAAGTATGCATGTAAGATACGATAAACTTTGGAGTCTTATGAAATCAAACAAAATGAAAAAAAGCGAACTTGCTTCGGCGGCACAACTTTCTCAATATACCATGACAAAGTTAAATCAAGATAGAATCGTTTCGATGGATGTGATGGTTCGTCTTTGTAAAGTTTTTCATTGTGACATTGGCGATGTAATGGAAATTATAGAGGATTGAAAAGGAGAATAGTATATGCTTGGTGCAATAATTGGTGATATCGTTGGTTCGAGATTTGAATGGAACGCCAACAAGACAAAAAGCTTTGAATTTTTAACTCAAATTGGCGGTTGTAAGCCTACAGATGATTCTATTATGACTGTAGCAATAGCAGATGCTTTACTTGCGTGTGAAAACAATTATGATAATTTGAGTGAAAAAACCGTTTCTAAAATGCAAACTCTTGGAAGAAAATATCCTAATGCCGGATACGGTGGTCACTTCTATTGTTGGTTACATTCGAACAACCCTAAACCATATAACAGTTTTGGTAATGGTTCGGCTATGCGTGTAAGTCCTTGTGCTTATGCTGCCAAAACTCTCGAAGAAGCAATCGAACTTTCTCGTGCAGTTACCGAGGTTACGCATAATCATCCCGAAGGCATAAAAGGTGCAGAAGCTGTTGCTGTTGCAATTTTTATGGCATTGGAAGGCAAAAGCATTCTTGAAATCCGTGATTATATTGATAAACATTATTATCCAATGAATTTTACGCTCGAAGCGATTCGTGGAGATTATACATTTGATGTAACCTGTCAAGGTTCTGTTCCACAGGCAATTATGGCCTTTTTTGAGTCGACTGATTTTGAAGATGCAATAAGGAATGCGATATCTCTTGGTGGCGATGCCGACACACAAGCTGCTATTGCTGGAAGTATAGCAGAGGCGTATTATGGAATTCCGTCTGAAACAAGAAAATTGGCATTAACATTTTTAGATGAAACTATGGTAACTGTTCTGAATAAGTTTGAAGCAAGATTCGGAATCAGATTACAAAAAGAACAAGATAACTATGCTCGGTCAGAAAAACACGAGTCGACTTTACAAGAGCAAGATTTCGACAATTTGTCTCGTGAAGAACAGATAGCCTTGTCTGTTGACTGGACGAATGACATTACTGAAGAAGAACAAAATCGCACTATGCTTGCTAATGAATTACATAGTTTTTTGTACGGTGCTTGTTCTATATTACACGGCGCTGTTCTTCCTTCAAGATATAAAACCTATGTTTTGCCGTTAATGTTTTTAAAAAGAGTATGCGATTGCTTTGATGAAGAAATTGAAATTGCAAAGAAAAAATACGGTGAAGCTTGGGTAGACTTTGAAGAAGACGAAATTCATAGATTTATGGTTCCCAACGGATGCCATTGGAATGATATTCGCAACAGTGTAGAAAATGTTGGTAGTGTAATATTAAACTCTATGCAAGGAATTGAAGCAGCCAATCCCAACACCCTTGCAGGTTTGTTTACGGGTTTTGATGATGCGGATTGGACTAATAAAAGCACTTTTCCTGATAAGAAGTTAAAAGATTTAGTTGAGCATTTTTCACAAAGAAATCTTGGTAATTCAAATTACGATGCCGACATAATGGGCGATGCAAATGAGTATTTAATTCGCCATTTTGCCGATGACGATAATAAGAATGCTGGTGACTTCTTCACTCCCAGAACTATCGTAAAACTTTTGGTTAAGATGCTCGCGCCCGAAATGAATCACACGATATATGACCCTGCTTGCGGCACAGGTGGTATGTTAATTGAATATATAAGACAAACCAATAGTAAAACCGGTGCAGGACAATTTATATATGGTCAGGAGAACATGTTAACAACTTCTGCTATTGCAAGAATGAACCTATATTTACACGGCATCGAAGACTTCCATATAAAAACCGGAGATACATTAAGACAACCTCAATTCATCTATCGAGGTCAGCTTCAGAAATTTGATTATGTTGTTGCAAATCCTCCGTTCGGTCTTGATGGTTGGGGCGCTGAGCAGTTTGAAACAGATGTATGGGGCAGAAATATTTGGGGTTCTCCAAGCGATTCAAACGCTGACTTTGCTTGGATTCAGCATATTGTTGCATCCATGAATGAAAAAGATGGCAGAGCTGCGATTATAATGCCACAAGGCGTTCTTTTCCATACGGGCAAAGAAGGTAAGATAAGAGAAGAACTTGTAAAATCTCGAAAGCTTGAAGCTGTTATTAATTTACCAAGCGGCGTCTTCTATTCAACTGGTGTATCGGCGTGTGTTTTATTCTTAAACAATAAGAAGCCTGTAGAACGAGAAGGCAAAACAATACTGATTGATGCTGGCACCATAGTGCATGCTCGCAGAGCGCAGAAGTATATGGATGATAGCGATATTGAAACAGTTTACAATCTTTTTGCCAATTTTGAAGATCTTATCGACTTTGCGAAAGTTGTTTCAGAAGACGATATCAAAGAAAAAGGTTATACGCTTTCAGTTAACACCTATATTGAAAAAACTCCACCAAAGCCACTTGATCCCAAAGAGGTAAAAAAGAATTATATGGCAGCTTACAATAATGTGTTAGAATGCGAAGAAAAGCTGAAATCTCTTCTTAAAGAAGGAGGTTATATCGATGAGTAGAATTACACAAGCAGACCTTGAAAAATATCTTTTTAAGTGTGCAGATATATTGCGAAATAATGTTGAAGCAAGTTCTTATAGAGATTACATATTTCCTTTGCTTTTCTTTAAAAGAATTAGCGATGTGTATGATGAAGATATTGAAAACGCAAAGAAAGAATATGGAGATAGTTGGTCTGATTTTCCCGAAGACGAAATTCATGATTTTTCTATACCCGAAGGATGTCATTGGAATGACCTTCGTGTTGTAACAGATAATGTCGGTTCTGCTATTCAAAAGGCATTCCAAGGAATAGAAAGCATGAATACCGATAAACTTGGTGGCGTGTTTGGAAATACAAATTGGGCAAACAAAACCAAACTCCCCGATAGAATGCTGAAAGATTTAATTGAACACCTCAGTATGCTAACACTTTCTATAGAAAATTGTCCCGAGGACGAACTTGGCCACGGATATGAATACCTTATTGGAAAATTCGACTCTGACGATGGACATACTGCTCAACAGTTTTATACCAATCGAACCGTAGCGCACTTAATGGCTGAAATATTAAATCCCCAACCCAAAGAATCAATCTATGATCCTACTTGTGGCTCCGGCGGTATACTTATTTCTTGTATTGACCATATAAAGAATAGAGGTCAGGAATGGCGCAATGTAAAAGTCTACGGGCAAGAGATTATTCCGCCCACAGCATCTATTTGCAGAATGAACATGTTCTTGCACGGAGTAAAAGAATTCACCATCCGAACAGGAGATACACTTTCAACGCCAACTTTTCTCGAAGGCAATCGCATCAAAACATTTGATGTAGTTGTTGCAAATCCGCCATACTCAATTAGCAATTGGGATCAAGAAGCGTTTAGTACGGATAAATATGGTAGAAACTTCCTTGGTACACCTCCTCAAAGCATTGCGGACTATGCCTTTATACAACATATTCTTAAAAGCATGGATCAACAGCATGGCAGATGCGCAATTCTTTTACCACACGGTGTCTTGACTCGTGACTCAGAGTATTCTATGAGAAAAACTTTAATAGAATTAGATCTTGTCGAAGCCGTAATCGGAATAGGAAAAAATCTGTTTTACAATTCCCCGATGGAAGCGTGTGTACTTATATGTAGGTCAATAAAGCCGTCAGACAGAAAGAATAAAATCTTATTTATCGATGCTAAGAACGAGGTAACGAGGAAGAATTCCGAGAGTTATCTTGAAGATAAACATATAGAAAAAATTGCCGGCACATATCACGCTTTTGAATCAAAAGAATACTTTTCATATGTTGCATCACTTGATGAAGTGAAAAATAATGATTTCTGGCTTGGCATACCAAAGTATGTTTCAAAAAATATGGGTGGCAATGAAGCAAGCGAACTAAATGACGCTATTTCGGAATGGTATGTAAGTTCTGATTATGTTCATAGTAGTTGCGACACATTAAGAAAACTTATTGATTTTGGAGGATAACATAATGCAAATTGTAAAATTAAAAGATGTTGTTATGCGTGTCAAAGACAAAATTGATAAGGATAACACAGACCTTGAATATTATATTGGTGGCGAACACATAGACAGTGGTGAAATATGCATAACTCGAAAAGGAAAACTTGAAGGTAGTACAATAGGCCCCGCTTTTCATATGCATTTTATGCCGGGTGATGTGTTATTAATGTCTCGAAATCCGCATCTAAAAAAAGCTGGTGTTGTTGATTTTGAAGGTATCTGTTCGGATGTTAGTTACATATGTCGCACAAAAGACGAAAGTGTTCTCTTACAACGATATCTCCCTTTTATTTTTCAAACGAATCACTTTTGGCAATTCGTTGAAGAAAACAAAAAAGGTGGTTTGCCTTTCTTTTTGAATTGGTCAGATTTTGAAAGATATGAATTCCCTTTACCAAACATTGAAAAACAAAAAGAACTGTCAGATTTGCTTTGGTCTGCATTAGACACAAAATTATCATATATAGAACTTCTAAAACAAACCGACGAACTTGTGAAATCGCAATTTATCGAGATGTTTTACGACAAGGGATATCCTGTTAAATGTATTGGAGATGTAATCGATAAGAAGATTACTCGTGTGGCAAAGGTGTTTGAAAAGACAGATGAAATTCAATATTTGGATATTTCATCAATTGATAATTCTTCAAAGACCGTGACAGGATTGACACCACATGTGCTTAAAGACGCTCCTTCGAGAGCGCAGTATGTGTTAAAACAAGGAGATATCTTGTATTCTACAGTACGACCAAATTTACAGAATATCGCCATAAACCCATATTCATATGGCAATGTAATAGGATCTACTGGTTTTTGTGTTTTAAGATGCCTCGATGTTACCACAGGGTACATGTGGGGAGTTGTTAATAGTGTGCTTTTTACAAATGCAATGATTAATAAGGCCAGTGGTGCAAACTATCCTGCTGTTACAGATAAGGTGGTACATGCCTACGAAATCCCCGTACCTCCTTTAGAAGAACAGAACGAGTTTGAGCAATTGATAAAACAGAGCGATAAATCAAAATTTGAAATTAAAAATGCGATTAAAAAAATTGACGATATGTTAGTTTCGATAATGAAAGAAATCTATAACAATTAATATTAGCGGCGTAGTGATGGCGGTACAAAGGAGAAAACTATGTACCAACAAATCATTATGCAAATAGAACAATCTATGCTTCCGTTTCTAAACAATGAGCAATTAGAAACATTGCACAACACTCTCGAATACCATCTACACGACTTGGCTGAAGACAGCAATGCAGTTAATCAGGATGATTTGGTAGCTGTATTCCTTGCAGCCAAGCGTGTTGAAGGGTGTTCTTCAAAAACAATTCAATATTACGATTCAACTATTCGTAATGTATTAACAAAAATCAACAAGGATATTAAGCAAGTCACAACAGATGATTTGAGAATTTATCTTGATACCTATCAAAACGAACATAAAATCAGCAAGGTAACAATTGATAACATAAGAAGAATATTATCAACCTTCTTTGCTTGGTTAGAGGATGAATCTTATATAATCAAAAGTCCTGTTCGCAGAATCCATAAAGTTAAAACCTGTAAAACAGTAAAAGAAACTTATAGCGATGAAGCACTTGAAATAATGCGCGATAATGTGGAGAACATTCGTGATTTAGCTTTAATAGACATTCTTACATCAACAGGAATGCGTGTTGGTGAACTCGTAAATCTTGACCGAGATGATATTGACTTTGAAAACAGAGAATGTGTTGTTTTAGGTAAAGGAAACAAACAAAGAAAAGTATATTTTGATGCACGAACAAAAATACATTTACAAAAATATTTATCAGAACGAAACGATAACAACCCTGCATTGTTTGTTACCCTTCAATCTCCACATAATCGTTTGCTTATAAGCGGTGTTGAAATTAGACTCCGTAATTTAGGAAGAAAATTAAACTTAAACAAGGTGCATCCTCACAAATTCAGACGAACCCTTGCGACAATGGCCATAGATAAAGGAATGCCGATAGAACAAGTACAACAACTTCTTGGTCATCAGAGCGTAGACACCACCCTGCAATATGCAATGGTTAATCAAAACAATGTAAAATTATCTCACAGAAGATATATTGGTTAGAGTCACATCAGTCGCAATTTATCGAGATGTTTGACAAGGCATCTAAGGAAGTATTGTTAAGCGATTATGTTTGGTTTCAAGAAGGCCCCGGTGTTAGAAGTAAGGATTTCACAGACAACGGAGTGATATTGTTAACTGGCTCAAATATCAACGATAATCAAATTTCGTTTGGATACAATAGCGACCGTCACATATCAGAAGAATTAGCAAATGGAAAATATAATCACTTTCTATGTGATAAGGATGACATACTTGTCGTAAGTTCAGCAATTGAACCCAAACGCTTTGATAGCAAGGTAGTTACCGTAAATGTTGATAAGGAATATTGTCTTAATACGGGTATTATTCGCTTCAAGCCAAATCTCAAATTCTTAACAAGAAGTTATTTTAAAGAATTCCTAAAATCAGAGTATTTTAAACAACAAGTATCTGTAAATTTGGCTGGCATATGTCAAATGCATTTTGGCCCGTCACACCTAAAAAAGATGACTCTCTTGCTCCCCGACTCAATCGAATTACAAAACGAATTTGAGAGCATTGTTAAACAGAGCGATAAATCAAAATTTATAACTTCAAATCGCAATTTATCGAGATGTTTGGTAATCCGATTACCAATAATATGCAGTGGCCTACGCAACCATTAAAGAAGGTCGCACCAGAGCATACTCCACAAATACCTTCTGTGGATAAATACTGGTGGTTGAATCTTGATATGATTGAATCCTATTCGGGTATTGTCATTGAAAAGGTTTATGCCGAGCGTAGTGAGATTGGATCCTCCACATCGACTTTTGATGATACGATGGTTTTATACTCAAAACTGCGTCCTTACCTCAATAAAGTGGTTGTTCCAGAAGATTTTGGCTATGCAACTACGGAATTGGTTGGACTGAAACCTGACTCGTCGGTGCTTAACAAATATTTCCTATTCAATTTATTACGGGGTGACGATTTTGTTTCTTATGCAAATGGTATATCTGGAGGCGCTCAAATGCCGAGAATGCCTGTAAAAGCTTTGCGAGAGTTTGAATGTATTCTGCCCCCAATGGAATTGCAAGAACAGTTTGTAGCACTTTCTGAACAAAGCGATAAATCAAAATAAATAACCCTATTATAAAAAACAGAAAGATAAGGAGAGAACCAGATGTTTAATGAATATGATTTCGAGGAACTGGTCTATAAAACACTTGCTAAAAATGGATGGAAGTATATCCCTGCGGAAGAGCTTCCCCGTAAGCATTCAGATGTGTTGGTTGAATCTATGGTAAAGGATGCGTTAATTAGGTTGAATCCTGTTATCGCAGAAGAACCCTCGAGAGCTGACGAGGTTCTCCAGCAAGTTAGAGCAATTATTCTTTCTGTTGAGCCTCATAGTTTGGTTACTCACAATGAACAATTCAAGAACCTTGTTTTTGAAAACAACTCCTTCCATTTTGGTAAAGATGGTAGGGATGTTCCTATTACCTTCTTTGGCACAGGTGACGATGCAGTTAAGAACGAATATGTCGTTACTAATCAATGGGTCTATCCCCGAGCAGAAGGTGGCAAAAGACTGGATATCGTTTTACTTATAAACGGTTTTCCTGTTGTTATTGGCGAATTAAAAACTCCTACTCGTGAAGCAATCTCTTGGATGGACGGTGCGGGAGATATTCTCGCATATGAAAAAAGTATTCCGCAAATGTTTGTAACTAATGTTTTCAACTTTGCTTCTGAAGGAAAAACATACAGATATAGCTCTATCAATGCCCCACTTACTGTTTGGGGCCCTTGGCATACAGAAGAACATAAGAGCGAAGGTACGCTCAAAGATGTTGAACATAGCATTACTGATATGATTACACCGGAAATTGTTATGGACATTTTCCGTTTTTACACATTATACGCAACTGATAAAGAATATAGAAAATATAAGATTATTTGTCGCTATCAACAGTTTGAGGGCGCAAATATGATTGTTGAGCGCGTTGTGAAAGGTTATCCTAAGCAAGGCCTTATTTGGCATTTCCAAGGAAGCGGAAAGTCCTTGTTAATGGTTTTCGCAGCTCAGAAATTGCGTATGACTAAGAGCCTTAATAATCCTACGGTTCTGATTGTTGATGATAGAATTGATCTCGAAACACAGATGACTGCAACTTTTAATGCATCCGATATTCCGAATCTTGAAAAGGCTTATTCAGGAGAGCGTCTTGAACAATTGCTTAAAAGCGATACAAGAAAGATTATTATTACCACCATCTTCAAATTCAACGATGTTAAAGGCTGTTTGAACGCAAGAGATAATATCATTCTTATGGTGGATGAAGCTCATAGAACACAAGAAGGTAGCCTCGGCGAGAAAATGCGTAGTGCGTTGCCAAATGCTTTCTTCTTTGGATTGACCGGAACACCTATCAACAAGCGTGATAGAAATACATTCCACGCTTTTGGTGCAGTAGAAGATAGAACTGGTTATATGAGCAAGTATTCTTTTGCTGATTCAATCCGTGACGGTGCAACCTTGCCTCTTAATTTTGAACCAGTTCCGATAGAACTTCATGTCAATCAGGATGTTATTAACGAAGAATTTGATGACATGGCTAAAGAGGCCGGATTAACAAGAAAACAACAGTCTGATGTGATTGCTCGTGTTCGCATTGAAGCAATCATGAAAAACCCTGAGCGTATAAAGAAAGTTTGCGCTCATATTGCCGAGCATTTTAAAACAAAAATTGAACCCAACGGCTTTAAAGGTCAAGTAGTATGTTATGACAGAGAATGTTGCCTACTTTATAAACAGGAACTTGATAATCTCCTTGGCGAAGAAGCAACGACAATTGTTATGGATACAAACAATGACAAGGAAGACCGTTATAAAGAATGGCGTAGAGATAGAGATGAAGAATCAAAGGTTCTTGATAAATTTAGGAATCCGAGAACCAAACTCAAACTTGTTATTGTTACATCGAAACTATTAACAGGTTTTGATGCCCCTATCTTGCAAGTAATGTATCTTGACAAACCTATGAAAGATCATACTTTGTTGCAGGCAATTTGTCGCACAAATCGTGTTTATGGTCACGATAAAAATAACGGTTTGATAGTAGACTATGTCGGCATATTTGATGATGTGGCTAAAGCACTTGACTTTGATGAAAAAAGCGTACAAACAGTTATCTCTAATATTGAAGCAGTAAAGAAAGAAATTCCTCGCTTGCTTGCTAAATGTTTAGAGTATTTCCCCGGCGTTGATAGAACTGTCGAAGGATGGGAAGGACTAATTGCAGCACAAGAATGTCTTCCGACAAGTAAAGAAAAAGATAAATTTGGTGCGGATTACCGTGTGTTGAATAGAGCTTTTAATGCTGTGTCCCCCGATCCGTTCTTGCGCGACTATTTATATGATTATAAATGGCTCAGTAAAGTCTATGAGTCTGTAAGACCAACAGATAATACCGGCGCACTGATTTGGGCTTCGCTTGGTGCAAAAACAATTGATCTTGTAAATCAACATATTGATGTATCAGATGTGCAACCTGCTACCGAAGCAGATATTCTCGAACTTGATTCAGAGTTAATTGAGGCGTTTATTCAAGGTGACCAAGGTGCTAAAAAACGAGCAAGAAAAATAGAAATAGACCTTGTTGCGAAAATCAATGCCTATACCGATGATCCTAAATTTATCTCCATTGGTGAAAAACTTGAGCGTTTGAGAGAACAACAAGAATTAGGCTTGATTACAAGTATAGAATTTTTAAAGAAATTGCTCGAACTCGCACGTGAGGCCGCCGAAGCCGAAAAAGAGGTTGTTCCGGTTGAGGAAATTGATAAAGGCAGAGCTGCTCTGACCGAACTTTTTACAAGCATAAAAAACAGTAAAACACCTGTGATTGTTGAAAGAATA
>JAFVVO010000023.1 GCA_017502165.1 Clostridia bacterium | reverse complement strand
TTTTTATTTTCAATATCCTTTATATGTTGCTTTAAAACGATGTTTATATATTGTGAAAGGGAACGGTCATCGTATTCTGCTTTTTCTTTAAGTTTAGCTAAAATATCGTTATCAATTGTTATGCTTATCTTTTCTTTTAACGGCTTCAATATTATCACCTCAAAAATATTATACGATAAAATGCTGAAAAATATTGACAAGTAGGATAAAGTAGGATAAAATAAGATTGTCGAAAAGACAAAGATTTTGCGGTATTTACCGACAGTTGTAGAAAGGAGTGTTTGTGATGGAGAATAAAAATCTTGTCCGCTTTTTATTGACATTTTTCTTGGGATGGATTGGTAGCGTTATTATCAACCATACTGAGTTAAAGCCGGCAGGTTATACTTGCAGAACAGCGGCATATTTTTTCCTTAGCATCGTTACTTTTGGTATCTATGCATTGGTTGCGTCAATTTGCAACCTGTCTTTTGATCCTGCGAAAGAAAAGAATATCGGCTATTCTAAAGATTAAGTAAATTTCACTCGTTTTTAGACCAGTTCTTTTTCGGACACGAATGACAAACGAAAATCCGTTCTCGTAAGAGGGCGGATTTTTGTTTGTATTATTCATTTTTCAATATTCATCATTCATTATTCATTAAATAAAGAACGGATTTTCGAATGAATAATGAAAAATGAAGTCGCACGGCTAATGAATAATGAATAATTATTGCCCCTCCGTCGCTTTTATGCTATAATACAACCAAGGCGGTGATAATATGAAAAAGAAAAGAATTGCTTTGGTTGTTATTGGTGTTATTGTAATTCTTCTTGCAATAAATTTTTTTGTCAATGGTTTTGAATTTTCTATTTACGGTGTCTGCAGTTTTAATTCGAAATATTATGATTCTCCAAAAATCGCTTTTAAACAAAAAGAGGAAATAGACATTTCGGAAGATATAGGAATAGCTGAAATTGATTCGCATAATGTGATGTATTTTGCTAAAACCGAAGATGGAAACATACTTGCTGCTCAGATGAAGTGTAAAAATGACGGCTATTTCTTTGTTGGCGATTATAGTTTGTCTTCTGATTATTCTTTTGAATTACTTTTGCCTAATGAGTATCCTTTTTATAAGAACTGTATGTACAAGGAAAATGGTCTATTCAAGTGCAACTTTGAATATTTCATAACAAAAAAACTGGTTGATCCGAATATTGAAGGATGCACAGTTAAAAGATTTGATATAGGCACTGATGAAAATTTATATTTTGTATATAGAATTATATAAAAATAACCTGACGGTAAAAATAATAACTAAAAAATCCTCAGTTTTCAGGCACATTTCATTCGTGTCATTAAGTTCAAAACACCCAGAAAAAGAAAGACAAGTCGAAAGACTTGTCTTTTATTTTTCAACTAAGTGTGCCTTGCGGCACGTGAAGCACACCTTCGGTGCGTGAAGCTTGCTTCGCACGTAAAGTGCCTGCGGGCGTGGTGGCACACTTAACTTCACTTTGTGTGACAGAACAAAACTTCACTATGCCAACGAAATAACTTCACAGCGGATTTTCCGATAATTCACAAACTCTTGCACCTCCACCGCTTTTATGATATAATATTTCTCAGTGATTCTATGGAAACGGTCATAAAAATAGTTCTTGATATAGTGTTCAAAATTTATCCTGAGCTGATGATGCAGGAAAAGGAAGCGTCCGGGGATTATTTTGTTTATTAAGAAAGCTGAAAGGTGAAAATATGAAGGTTGTTGTTGCCATTGATTCCTTTAAGGGCAGTCTGTCGTCTATTCAGGCAGGGGAAGCCGTTAAGGAAGCTGTAAAAAAATTAAATCCTGACGCTTGCGTTACTGTTAAGCCCTTGGCTGACGGAGGCGAAGGCACCGTTGAGGCTTTGGCAAGCGCCTTTGATTCCGAAATGATTACCGTTTCGGTTTCGGGACCTTTAAAGGAAAAGGTTGACGCAAAATATTGCATTTTGAAGCAGTCCAATACCGCCATAATGGAAATGGCGGCGGCATCGGGAATTACGTTGATTTCAGAAAGTGAGCGCAATCCCCTTGAAACTACCACCTACGGCGTAGGGGAAATGATCAAAGATGCGATTTCGCGCGGTTGCCGTCGTTTTATTATGGGAATAGGCGGAAGCGCCACCAACGACGGTGGAGCAGGTATGCTTTCTGCCCTGGGCGCGCAGTTTTTAGACTCTTCAGGACTTCCCGTTGCTCTTGGCGGAAAGGGACTGAAGGATTTGGCGTCCATAAGCCTTGATTCAATGATGCCTGAGCTGAAGGAATGTACCTTTTCTATTGCCTGCGACGTTAAAAATCCTCTTTGCGGAGACAATGGCTGCAGTGCGGTTTACGGCCCGCAAAAGGGCGCAACTGCTCAAATGATAACGGATATGGATTCCTGGCTTAAAAAATATGCAGAAATCGCAAAAACGGTTTCCGCTAATGCGGACGAAAATTACGAGGGAGCAGGCGCGGCAGGCGGACTCGGCTTTGCCTTCCTGACATTTACCAACGCACGTTTGCAGTCGGGAATTGATATAATTCTAAAGGAGATCAACTTAGAAGAAGACGTTAAGGACGCAGATATTGTTGTAACCGGTGAGGGACGTCTTGACGGACAGACCGTAATGGGCAAAGCGCCTATCGGAGTTGCAAAGCTTGCCAAAAAATACGGCAAAAAGGTTATTGCGTTTTCGGGCTGTGTTGGTGACAACGTTGAAGCCTGCAACGACCACGGTATTGATGCTTTCTTCCCGATTTTACGTACCGTTACCTCTTTGGACGAGGCTCTGAAAACTGAAAACGCTTACGAAAACTTAAAAGCCACCGCTTATCAGGTGTTCCGCTTAATTAAAATGGGATAAATGCTGAAAAACTCTCTAAGAAGAAATAAAAACATACAGAAAGAATAAACACGCAAAAAAACACGTTATAAGTGTCGTACTCTAAAGGGCAGTAAGGGAGCGAATATTTTTCGCTCTCTTTTTTCTTGACTTTTTATACTAAAAATGATATCATTATATCAAGATATAATGATATCATTTGGAGGTGTTGTTTTGAAGACATCAAGCAAGATGGAAAATAAGATGTATCGAACGAAACAGGTTCAATTTAGAATGAACCCCAAAATATTCAACCTATTAAAATCAACCATAGTGTTCGATGAAAACACACATAGTATGGCTGACTTGTTTAATGAGGCGGCAAAGAAATATTTAGAAGAAAAGGGTGTAAAAATAGATGGCTAAAAAAGAAGTTAAAACAGATTTATGGGTATGGGAACTTTTGAAGCAAGCCGATATTTGCCTTGATGCACAAGGGAGCACAATACTTGAAATTGATAATGCACTAAAGACTGCGTCCAAAAAAGGCACCGGAAGAGTAGGCTTCCCTGAATATGTGGGTGTTGTCAAAGATTATCTTTTAGTTATCGAGGACAAAGCAGACGTATCAAAGCACATTAAACTTGACAAAGGTGGAGTTATTAGTCAGGAAGTAGAAGCAGTTACCGACTATGCTGTTAATGGTGCATTGTTTTACGGTAAACATCTTGCCGAATATACAAGCTACAAAAAAATCATAGCGTTTGGTGTTTCGGGTGATGAGAAAAAACACAAAATTTCTCCAGTGTATATAGATGAAACAGATTTTTACAGAGAACTTCCAGAAGTAGAGTCTTTTATATCGTTTAATAAAGAAAACATAGACGAGTATTTTGTTCGTGAGATTTTACAGGAAGATACAGACGCTGAAAAAGAAACTACCGAAATATTAAAAGATGCGGCAACTTTGCACGAAGATTTGAGAAATTACGGTAATCTTAAAGATACGGATAAGCCACTTATCGTTTCCGGTATATTGCTTGCTCTTAGAGAGATTGAGTTCAAAAATTTTGCCATTGATGAATTAACTGGTGATGATATAAAAACCGATGGCGATAAAATTTATAGAGCGATATCCGATAACTTACAAAGAGCCAATGTGGCACCTGAGGTAAAAAAACAAAAACTTTTATCTCAGTTCTCTTTAATAAAAGACACCGCAAAGCTTAATGAGATTGAGCCCAAACTACAAAAAACACCGTTAAAGCATTTTACTGAGTTTTTATATGATAAAATGTATCGGTCAATTCGTTATAGCAAGAGCGCCGAAGATTATCTTGGAAGATTTTACGGCGAGTTTATGAGTTATTCGGGCGGTGATGGACAGACACTTGGCATTGTTTTGACACCAAAACATATAACAGAACTTTTTTGCGATTTGGTAGATATCAAACCAACGGATATTGTTTTTGACCCTTGTTGTGGTACAGCAGGGTTCTTAATTGCCGCCATGCACAAAATGCTAAAACAAGCAAAAACTGACCCCGAAAAGCGGAATATAAGACAAAAGCAACTGCACGGCGTGGAACTTCAACCTTATATGTTTACGATAGCAACTACAAATATGATTTTAAGAGGTGACGGCAAGAGCAATCTTATAGACACCGACTTTTTGAAGTTAAACCCCAATCAATTGCAGTTAAAGGGTGCGACAGTAGGCTTTATGAATCCGCCATACTCACAAGGCAGCAAAGCAAACCCCGATTTGTACGAGATAGCTTTCACAGAGCATCTGTTGAACAGCTTGACTGTCGGGGCGAGGTGTGCCGTTATCGTTCCGCAGTCTGCTATGACCGGAAAGAGCAAGGACGAACAAGCTGTCAAAGAGAGCATTTTGAAACATCATACTCTTGAGGGCGTTATCTCATTGAGCAAAGATACCTTTTACGGCGTGGGTACTGTTCCGTGTGTTGCAGTCTTTACAGCAGGTATACCGCACGAAGCGGACAAGATTTGCAAATTCATCAATTTTGAGAATGACGGCTACAAGATAGCTCCGCATGTGGGACTGATCGAAACCGAATCAGCAAAGGACAAGAAAGCACATCTTTTGTCTGTATGGCGTGAAGAAATGGAAGCCGAGAGCAAGTTCTGTGTATATACCACAATAGAATCTACGGACGAGTGGCTACATAGTTTTTACTACTTTAATGACGAGATACCTACTGAAGCGGACTTTGAAAAGACAATCGGCGACTATTTGACTTTTGAGTTTTCTATGGTAATGCAAGGGCGTGAATATCTGTTTGAGGAGGACGGCGACAATGCTAAATCTTAATGACAGAGAATGGAAAACTTTCAACTTAATAGGCGACAATATGTTTTATATTGACGATGTTAAAACTTTTAAATCGACTGCATTAGTCGAAAGCGACGGTGTGTTTGATATTGTTGGTGCAACATCTAAAAACAATGGAAATGTTGGCTTCTTGCCAAAGCAATATTCCGACTATCTAACAAACGGGAATTGTATCTGTTTAATTAAAACGGGTCAAGGATCAGTCGGTGATGCCGTATATAAACAAGGGGCTTTCATTCCATCAAATAATGTTTGTGTAATTAGAAGCTCATGGTTAAATAGATATAATGGAATGTTTATTGTTGCAGAAATAAACAAGCAAGCAGATAGATATAGTTACGGATATATACGCAATAACTCAAGAATACGTAAAGAACAGTTAATGCTACCGACAGCAGACGACGGACAACCAGACTATATCTTTATGGAGCAGTACATCAGAGAACGAGAGGACAAGCTCAAGCAAAAATACATTGATTTTGTCAAAGCGGAACTTGAAACACCACCGACACCGCTAGAAGAAAAAAAGTGGGGAGAATTTTTTATTGGTGCTTTGTTCAAAGTTAAGAGGCCAAAAGCTCGTTCAGAAAAAGATTATAAAGAAGGCTCTTATCCTTTTGTGGCATCTGGAAACTTTAACAATGGTGTTATACGGTATTGCGAATTGCGTAACGAAAGCCCTGATAAAGGCAATTGCATCACGGTTAGCCCAGTTGACGGAAGTGCCTTTTACCAAAAAGGCGATTTTCTAGGCAGAGGCGGTGCAGGTTCTTCTATTCTTTTGCTCTATTGTGCCAACATTAACGAATATTCAGGAATGTTTATTGCTCGATTAATACGACAAACTTGCTCTAAATACAATTATGGGAAAATGGGAAATCAAGACAGTATTAAGCGAGAAAGAATTTTACTCCCTATTACCGATGACGGAAATCCTGACTATGAGTATATGGAGCAGTATATCAAAGCCCTTATGTTCGGGAAGTACAAAAAATATCTTGAATATCAAAACTGTCTCATACCGTAACAAGCAGGGAAAATGTATATCATTTTCCAAACCTTTAGGATATCCTAAAACCTTATAAAAACAAAAAGCAGAAACGATTTCTCGTTTCTGCTTTTTCAATTACTATCCTTACGGGTACAACGCCTATGCAACGTGTCTTTTTGTTATTTACTTAAAAACTCATCAATGGCTTTAGCGGCAATTTTACCTGCACCCATTGCAGAAATTACCGTGGCGGCTCCGGTTACTGCGTCACCGCCTGCGTAAACACCGCTTCTTGAAGTTAAACCGTCTTCGTTAACAACGATTCCGCCCCAACGGTTAACCTCAAGACCCTCTGTTGTAGATTTAATAAGGGGGTTAGGTGAGGTGCCGATAGACATTATCACCGTATCAACCTCCAGCTCGAACTCACTATCGGGAATTACTACGGGACGGCGTCTGCCCTTTTCGTCAGGCTCTCCAAGCTCCATTTTAACGCACTTCATTGCCTTTACAAAGCCGTTTTTAGCATCTCTTGGGTCGTCGGGATTATAATAACCCAAAATTTCCGTAGGATTGCAAAGAAGGCGGAATTCGATGCCCTCCTCCTGAGCGTGCTCAACCTCTTCTTTTCGGGCAGGAAGCTCGTCCATTGAGCGGCGGTAAACGATATACACCTTATCGGCGCCTAAGCGGAGAGCACTTCTTGCGGCGTCCATTGCAACGTTTCCGCCGCCTACAACTGCCACCTTGCCGCCCTTCATAATGGGCGTTTCGGGGCAGGAAAGATAGGCTTTCATCAGGTTGCTTCTTGTTAAGAATTCGTTGGCGGAATACACGCCGTTAAGAGCTTCACCGGGGATACCCATAAAGTTGGGAAGTCCTGCACCTGAGCCGATAAATACGGCTTCAAAGCCCATAGAGAAAAGCTCGTCGACGGTTAAGGTTTTGCCGATAACCACGTTGGTTTCAATTTTAACTCCCAGCTTTTTTAACGTATCAACCTCCTTGGCAACGATTGCCTTGGGAAGACGAAATTCGGGAATACCGTAAACTAAAACGCCGCCTGCGGTATGCAAGGCTTCAAAGACAGTAACGTCGTATCCCTTTTTGGCAAGATCGCCCGCGCAGGTAAGTCCCGAAGGACCTGAGCCTACTACGGCAACCTTGTGTCCGTTAGATTCGGGACGAACGGGAGCATCAAGGCAGAAGGTGTTGTGCCAGTCAGCAACAAAGCGTTCAAGCCTGCCGATACCGACGCTTTCGCCCTTAATACCGCGAACGCATTTTGATTCGCATTGTGTTTCCTGGGGGCAAACTCTTCCGCAAACTGCAGGAAGTGACGAGGATTTTGAAATAATCTGATAAGCGCCCTCGAAATCGCCCTCTTTAATTTTTGAAATAAATTCGGGAATGTGAATTTTAACGGGACAACCCTCAACGCATGGCATATTTTTGCAGTTAAGGCAACGCATAGCCTCATCGATGGCGGTTTCCTCACTGTAGCCGAGAGCAACCTCCTTGAAGTTGCGTGCGCGGATAAGCGGGTCCTGAGTGGGCATAACGTTACGGGTTGGTGACATATTAGGTCTTGTCATTACTGTACCTCCTTTGCAAAAAGGTTGCAGGTTTCCTTGTGCGCGTGGCGCTCAAACTGCGAGTACATTCTTCCTCTGGCCATAGCCTCGTCAAAATCGATTTCATAGCCGTTAAAGTCGGGACCGTCAACGCAGGCAAACTTGGTAACCTTTTTTCCGTCCACGTTAAGAGTAAGTCTGCAACCGCCGCACATACCCGTTCCGTCAATCATAATGGGATTCATTGATGCGGTTACGGGAACGTTGAAGGGACGGGCGGTTTCTACTACGAATTTCATCATAATAAGGGGGCCGATAGTGATAATCATATCGAATTGTTCGCCACGGGCAAGCATTTCCTTAAGGGGAAGAGTTACGTTGCCCTTTTCACCGTAAGAGCCGTCGTCAGTCATAAGACGAAGCACCTTTGAGCAGGCGGCAAATTCATCCTCCAAAATAACCAAGTCCTTGCTTCTGAAGCCTATAATGCTCGTAACGTCTGCACCCATTTGGTACAGAGCCTCGGCAATGGGCATAGCAATGGCACAGCCTACGCCGCCGCCTACTATGCAGACCTTTTTGAGCCCTTCAAGATGGGTTGCAACGCCCAAGGGACCTACAAAATCCTGCAAAAAATCGCCTGCTTCCTTGTGTGAAAGCTTTTCGGTAGTGGAGCCCACTATCTGATAAATAATTTTAACAGTTCCCGCGTCCTTGTTAACGCCTGCGACGGTAAGAGGGATTCTTTCGCCGTTTTCGTCAACACGCAGAATAATAAACTGCCCCGGCTTTGCCTTGTTGGCGACAAGGGGGGCCTCAACCTGAAGCTGTACAACTGTAGGATTTAATACCTTTTTATCAACTATTTTATACATTTCGTTTCTCCATAGAGGTTATTATTTTTTAATAAATTTGTTTCCGATTACGCTTCCGCCGTCAACAAGCACGTCAACGCCTGCCAAATAGCCGTTTCTTTGCAACTTCGACATCATTTCAATAAATATGTTCAATTACCTTTGGTAATTGTTTGCGAATTCAAAGAATTCGCAGTCGAAATAAGGCTTTGCTTTATTTCGACATCAACATAATCATTATAACAGTATTTATATAAAAAATCAAACGGTTTCTTGGGGTCAATAACATCTTGCGGCAGAGAATTTTTACAAGCCTATCATCAAAGCTTCGGTTGAGAAAAAGCGGGCAAAAGCGGGATTTTTTATTGACCGATTGCGGCTTTTGTGCTATGCTAAACCTAATCAAATACACTTGTTTTATATCAACCAACCAATTAAGAGGAGAAACAATATGGAAAGAGAAAAATTAGGCAGCCGCCTTGGCTTTATTCTGCTTAGCGCAGGCTGTGCCATCGGTTGCGGAAACGTTTGGAAGTTTCCCTGGATGGCAGGGCAGTACGGCGGCGGTGTTTTCGTGCTTATTTACCTGATATTTTTAATCATTTTAGGCTTGCCCGTTATGGTAATGGAATTTTCCCTTGGCAGAGCAAGTCAGGCAAGCCCCATCGGCATTCACCACAAGCTTCAGCAACCGGGGCAAAAATGGCATTGGCACGGAAAAATGGCATTAGCTGCAAACTTTTTGCTGATGATGTTTTATACCTCCGTTACAGGCTGGATGCTTTATTATTTTGTCAAATTCCTTGCAGGCGATATGACGGGAATTTCTCCCGAAGCCTCTGCCGCGCAATTTGGCAATATGCTTGGAAACCCCTTAGTTATGGTTGGTTTTATGGCAATAGTGGTTGTTTTGGGCTTTTTGATACTTTCCTTTGGTTTGCAAAAGGGCGTAGAAAACGTTACAAAGTATATGATGCTTGCGTTGCTTTGTTTAATGATTATTCTTGCAATTAACAGCTTCACCTTAGAAGGCGCAAAGGAAGGTCTTACTTTCTACCTTAAGCCAGACCTTACAAAAATTAACGGAAACGTTATCGTAGGCGCCATGAATCAGGCGTTCTTCACCTTGAGCCTTGGTATCGGCTCAATGGCAATTTTCGGCAGCTATATCGGAAAAGAACGCTCTTTAATGGGCGAATCGTTGAATATTATGGGGCTTGACACCTTTGTTGCCATTATGGCAGGCCTTATTATTTTCCCTGCCTGCTTTACTTATGATATTGAAGTAGGCGCAGGTCCCGGCTTACTTTTTGAGTCTATGGCATCGGTATTCAATAATATGGCAGGCGGACGCTGGTGGGGAAGTCTGTTCTTCTTGTTTATGTTCTTTGCCGCTATGTCAACGGTTATTGCAGTTTTTGAAAATATTCTTGCAATGCTTCGCGAAATCACCGGCTGGAGCCGAATTAAAGGTTGCATTATTGCAGGCGTTCTCGTGTTTGTTCTTTCAATTCCCTGCGCCTTGGGATTCAATCTCTTGTCGGGCTTCGTTCCCTTCGCTTCAGGCTCAGGCGTTTTAGATTTGGAAGACTTCCTTGTATCCAACTGCTTCTTGCCTTTAGGCTCATTGCTTTACGTTCTTTTCTGCGTCAGCAAAAAGGGATGGGGCTTCGATAATTTCCTTAAAGAAGCCAACGCCGGAAAAGGCTTGAAAATGCCCGCCTGGCTCAAGCTCTATTTAACGTACGTTTTGCCTCTGATTATTACCGCACTTTTCATAATAGGCATTTTAACCTTTAAGTTTGCCGATAATTTCACCATTCTCGGCTGGATAAAATCTCTATTTTAGAAAACTGTTTAATAAAATATCCTTTCAAAAACAAAAGCAACCGCCCACGCGGTTGCTTTTACTTTATTTATTGAAAGTTATGTCCGCAACCGTGGTCGCCGCAGGTGTGACCCTCACCGTGATGATCGTGGTGGCCGCATTTTACGTTGGGATTAAATTCAAGTGTGCCGCCTAACAGTGCTTCAACTGCGGCATCGCAGTAGCCGCTAACACCGCCGTAAAGCTTGATGCCTGCTTGCGTTAGTGCCATCTGTGCGCCACCGCCGATACCTCCGCAAATAAGAGCGTCAATACCGAGTGCTGAAAGAAGTCCTGCGAGTGCTCCGTGACCGCTACCGTTGGTATCAATAACCTCGCTGCTTATAATTTTTCCGTTTTCTGCGGTATAGATCTTAAACTGATCGGTATGACCGAAATGCTGAAAGATCTGTCCGTTTTCGTAAGTTACTGCAATTTTCATTGTGCTGTCTCCTTTAAGTTTTCTATTGTTAAAGATTTTAGTGCTTTCTTGAATTGAACGGTGAAAAGGATAGCGGTAAAGGTTACGGCTATCACGTCAGCCACGGGCTCCGCCGTATAAACGCCCATGGTTTTATTCGCGATCAGCTGCGGCATAATGTAAATCAGCGGCAAGAGCAAAACAAACTTGCGAACAATGGCTACAATAATAGAGCAAGGCGCATTGCCAATGGAAACAAAGGTCATCTGGCAAGCAATCTGAATACCGAAAATGCACATCACGCCGCAATAAA
Source organism: Clostridia bacterium (assembly GCA_017502165.1). Classification (GTDB taxonomy): domain Bacteria; phylum Bacillota; class Clostridia; order Christensenellales; family QALW01; genus UMGS1322. The sequence continues at coordinate 1,741 of JAFVVO010000023.1, read as the reverse complement.
TGCGAAGCGCTGCTGCAGTAAACTCAAGGAGTGTCGCGTCAGGAGTAAATATCCCTGCAAACATTCGTGGAAATAACATAATAGCACCCCAAATGATAAAGGAGTATGAAAGGCAGGATATGAGCAAAAGTCGAAAGGTTTTCTTTACGCGCTCTACGTTTTTTGCGCCGTAGTTGTAGCTTAAAATCGGCTGTGCGCCCTGTGCGATCCCTTGCATCGGGAGCATTGCAAACTGCATCACGCTTGTAAGTATGGTCATTGCGCCAACGGCAATATCTCCGCCGTATTTTAAAAGCGAAGAATTAAAGCAGACCGAAATCACGCTTTCACTGCTTTGCATAATAAAGGTTGCTGTTCCCAGCGCGATACAAGGAAAGACGAGCTTTCCGTCTATGCAGAGATTGTGCCTTTTAAGTTTCAGAAGGGTTTTCTTTCCGCAGAGAAATAAAAGCACCCAAACGCACGAAACAGCTTGTGAGAGGATAGTAGCAAGTGCCGCACCCTTTACGCCCATATTAAAACCAAAAATAAATATCGGATCGAGAATAATATTGCTGACAGCGCCGATCAGCACCGTAATCATACTGATTTTGGTGTAGCCCTGCGCGGTGATAAACGCACCCATACCAAGCGTTAACTGAACGAACACCGTACCGATAGCGTAGATATTCATATAATCGGTAGCATACCCGATGGTGTTTTCACTTGCGCCGAACATCAAAAGCAAATCTTTATTCCAAATCAGCAAAACGGCGGTCAGTACGGCAGAGATAATAAGCTGCAGAGAAAAGCAGCCGCCCATAATTTTTTCAGCAGAATGATTGTCGCCCTTGCCCATTGAGATAGAAGCCTTCGGCGCACCGCCCGAGGCAATCAGCGCCGCAAAAGCCGAGATGATCATAATAATCGGCATACATATGCCCACACCCGTAAGCGCAAGGCTTCCGTCACCCGGTATGTGACCGATGTAAATGCGGTCAACGATATTGTATAGCATATTGATAAGCTGGGCAACCACCGTCGGCACTGCCAACTTGAACAGCAATCTGCCAATCGGTGCCGTACCAAGCATTTCTTTGTTATCACTCATAATTTCGCTCCGTACAATCAAAATTGCAACGTATATTATATAACATTTTATCGCAAAATGCAAGCCGTCGGAAAACAGCAATATGCATAATAGCAGCATTAAAAACGTTTGGGAAGCAACTTTATTCTAATGTTGACTCTGCAATTTCCAAACCGGTAGCTAATGATTAAGACCTGACGGTGAAAACCGCTTAATCTCGCCATGATTTTTACGGCCTTGTGTATGAATTCGAACTCTTACAAGAAATGATGTTTTGCTTGCGCGACATGCCGCACTCATTGACCGTTGCTTTCGCAACAATTTTAATGCGTTCTAATTATTTTTAAGCCCTCTCCTGACCTCTCGTGCCCACTGTTTCCGTGTACTCCGGTCGGCAAAGTGGGATAACATGTGGTCAAAACAACCTCGCAGTCGTTGAATTTTCTCAACACTGGTGGTTGTTTTTTCTTTCTATATCAAAAATTGATCCGCAGTAGACAAAGAAGAAATGTTTTTTCATCGCAACCTGTACGTAGACAGCAAGCAAAACACGGTAGCAATTTTGCAAAGTGTAGAAATACGCAAAATTCTCGAGAATGCATATTGACTTGTGATATTGGCTACATTGAAGTAAAAGCAGAAATGTGATGTTATCACAGAACAGCAACAAAA
>JAFVVO010000022.1 GCA_017502165.1 Clostridia bacterium | reverse complement strand
TTGTTTAATCTTGACTCGTAATTTCTTACTTGTTTTTTCGTTATCCTTTTGGAATTAACTTGTGGTTCAAAACTTTAACTTTTCGTCTTGTTTTGACCTCTCGTTCTTCTCATCACTATGTACTTTTCAAGGAGCTTCTCTCGCTTCCCGTGGCTCCCCTGCCACAGTCAGCTTGCTTATAATACCAAACTTAAGGCCTTTTGTCAACTACTTTTTGAGGTTTTTTATATCTTTTTTTGACTTACTTTTTGAACTTTCTGTTAATTAAAATTATTTGACTTTTTTGGCATTTTTCATTGATATGAGCTTGTTTTTTTGCTATAATATTATCAAATAAAATAATTGAACCAAGGCGGTAAACACAATGATCAAATCTTCCTGGAAATTCGGAGCGCTTGACGAGGTTAAGGCTCTGCGCGAAACCGTTAACGATTCTCTTGACGTTTTCGACGAAAAATCCATTCAGCTTATATTATATAATAATGAAGAGCCCGTTTCCTGCGGAAGCTTGTATTTCGACTCAGGTGCATATCATATTGCCCATCTGTGTGTGAAGCCTGAATTTCAGGGGCAATACATCGGTGATTTGCTCATCCGAGTGCTTTTGGTAAAGGGTTTTAATATGCAGGCAGAAAGAATTTGCTGCTCTTCTCCCAAAAACACAGTAAAGTTTTTTGAAAAATACGGTTTTACCGTTACCGCAGAAATTGATGGATGCTGTAAAATGGAGGTAACTCCGCAAACGCTGATATTAAACAGCAAATGCGGTCACGATTGTTCGCAATGCGTAAACAAAGATTTTTGCCATTAGATTTTAAGAATCTAATACCTAAAAAGCATATCCCTTATATTATTTCCATATTTTCACTGCTTATTCTTGCGGCTTTCTTTTTCTTTGTACCTGCAGGATATTCCTTTTTGGCGTTAGTTTTGCTTTGCATTTCTGTAGTAATAGGCTTGTATTGGATTTTATCAATAAAACCGAATAAAACCAAAAGGCTTCTGAAAACAATTCTTACTTGCTTTATGTGCCTTATTTGCGTACTTTTCATAGTAGCGGAAATACCCGTTATTTCCACTTGCTTCAAGCGTGAAAAGGCTTCCTCTCCCTACTGCATAGTGCTTGGCGCGGCGGTACACGGTTCAAGGCCATCAAGAGTGTTGAACGAGCGCATTTCTGCGGCAGAAGAATTTTTGAAGACTAACCCCGATTCCGTAGCGGTTTTAAGCGGCGGACAAGGTCCGGGCGAAGATATTGCAGAAGCAGAATGTATGAAAAACATCCTGATTGAGCGTGGCATTGCAGAAAGCAGACTGCTTGTGGAAAACAAATCAACTACAACTAAAGAAAATATTGCATTTTCAAAGAAAATAATTCAGTCCCTCTCTCCCGATGAGACAAACGTAACGATAATTTCAAGTGAGACTCATCTATACCGAGCCTGCATTATAGCAAAGGAAGCAGGACTGAATCCAAGTCCTTTTGCCGCAAAAACACGTACCACGGTTATTATTCCTCAGCTTTTAAGGGAAAGCGTTGCCGTTTGGCTGGAATGGATATTTTAAGAACAAAAACCAACGAATTTCTTCGTTGGTTTTTTTGTTTGTTCTATTGTTTCTTTATTGGTTGGATTTATTTTGCATTTATTTTAGCCTTTGGTTTATTCTGCATCGTTGGTATCTTTTTTCTTACCCTTATTTTTTATTGCTATAACAACTGCAACACAAGCAATTGCAACCGCGGCGCCAACACCCGCTAAAGCTCCCATCGGGAAGCCTTCTTCAGAATCATCATTATTGATGTCTGTATTGACGTTGCTTCCGCCGTTTCCGCTGTTATTGCCTTGACCGTTATTATCAATATTTCCCTGATTATCTCCGTTTTGTTCGGGAGCCGGAGTAGTTAAGCTATTATTTGGCGTATTAACCTGCCCAACGTTTTCATTTTGATTATCGTTAGCTCCCCCGTTATTGTTCGTCTGATTGTTGTTGGGAGTTTCCTGCGGCTTAGGCGTAACGCTTGTTGCTCCGCCATTACCTGACGGTGTGGAAGTTACCGTTACATTGCTTCCGCCCTGGTTTGTGTTTGGCGTATTGTTGGGCTTAACCGTAGGCTTTACTGTGGGCTTAACGGTAGGCTTTGCCGTTGCGGGATTTTGCGAATTATACGCGCTTGTTGAAATATCGGGATAATCAAATTCCTTTTGTGAAACCGACGTTTGCTTTCCGTCTTCAATATGACTTTGGGCAAAGGTTTTATTTCCAAAGTTGGCAGCCTTTGTTGATGAACCTACAAGGAAGAAATCCGTAAAAATTCTTGAAGCCTGGTCGTCCCAGGTAACGTCAACAGCATACCAAACTCCGTTAAGCTTAACGTAGTTCCACATATGCGCTTCAGTACCACTATTACTAACACCGTCACCCGTTACGCAAACGCTTTCAATTCCGTAATAATCGCAAGCGGCCTTGAATGCATAGGCGTAGCCTTGGCAAACCGCCTTACCCTCTATGGTTGCGCCGTACAAATTATGTGCATTGGCGCCGTCAATATAAGTAATATTATTGCAAAGATAATCGTGAATGGTTTTTATCTTGTTTTCGTCAGTGCCTGTTGCGCCGATAGAAGCAATTTTATTGTTTATCTGAGTAATTTTTCCGTTATCGCCTGCAGGAGCGGTGATTTCTACGGTAAGCGTTACTTTATTGCCCGAAGAGCTTATGCCATAGCTAAAACGCACACCGTCGCCGTCACTTAACCAGAAATACTTGGGGTTATCAAGTCTGAAAGCATCCATGGTATTTTGCAGATATTTCGAAAGCGTCTGCATGGTGCTTTTATACGCAGCATTATTATTTATAAAATCGTTCAGCTGTGTCTGACTCGTAATGTTGGTTGATGAAGTAAAGCTATAGCTTATTCCTGTTAAATTTTTTATTTCCGTTCCATTGCTGCCACTGACCGCTATACTTTTGAGAGTATTATAGATAATTTTTTCATCTGCTGATAATTGTTCATAATAGTATAAGGTCTCAGTGCTTTTTGCGGATACAGTCAAACAGTTTGCGCAACAGAGAAGTATTGCTATTGAAACAATAAGAGCAAATATCCGTTTTGTCATTTTGTTACACCTCACATTTTTTTAGATGCGTAGTTCCATGCATCGCGGCACATTTCGTCAATGCCAAGTTCTGCCTTCCAGCCAAGCTTTTCGTATGCCTTGGAAGCGTTTGCATATCCTGACGCAATATCACCCTGACGACGCGGTGCAATATTAACGGGAATTTCCTTTCCGCTGGCCTTTGCATAGGCATCAACCACCTGCAATACGCTATAGCCGTTGCCTGTACCCAAGTTAACGGTAAGTACGCCCGTATTTTTTTCTAAATATTTTAATGCGGCAAGATGTCCCTTTGCCAAATCAACAACGTGAATATAGTCTCTTACGCCCGTACCGTCGACAGTATCGTAATCGTTGCCGTAAACGTTAAGATAAGGAAGCTGACCGATTGCTACCTTACAAATGTAAGGCACAAGGTTGTTGGGAATACCGTTGGGATTTTCACCGATAAGTCCGCTGGGATGCGCACCGATAGGATTGAAATATCTCAAAAGAACAACTCTCATATCCTTATCAGCAAGTGCAATATCAGTTAACATCTGCTCCTGCATAAGCTTGGTCCAGCCGTAAGGATTGGTGCAGGATGTGGGCATATCCTCCGTAAAGGGAGGTTCGTTGTTATTTCCGTAAACAGTTGCAGAAGAGGAGAAAACAATTCCCTTGCAACCAAATTCGTTCATAACCTTAAGCAGAGTTAAGGTGCCTGAAATATTGTTACTGTAATAGAAATGAGGTTTTTGGCAGGATTCGCCTACTGCCTTTAAGCCTGCAAAATGAATTACACATTCAAAGGTGTGCTTGCTGAAAACCTCTCTCAAGCCTGCCTCGTCATTAATATCTACCTTATAGAAGGTGCAGGATTTGCCCGTAATTTCCTTAACTGCATCAAGGGATTCCGCCTTGGAATTCATTAAGTTATCAATTACCACTACCTCGTAGCCTGCATTAAGAAGCTCAACGCAGGTGTGGGAGCCTATAAAGCCTGTTCCGCCGGTTACAAGAATCATTGTCAAATACCTCCAAGAAAAATAATCTAACAAATATATTATACATCATATTGCTTTCAAGCGCAAGTTTATTGTAAAGTTTATTTGACACAATATTTGCCAAATCCCGAAGAAAATCTTTGTTCTCCGCTAACAAGCGTCCACATTGCCTCAGCATTGTTCAGTTTTTCCAAAAGGGCGGCGCCCTCCTCATAATCCATCGTAAATAAGGTGGTGGAAAGAGCGTCTGCCAAGGCCGAATCCTTGCAGATAACCGTTACCGCCAAGAATTTGTCCGCAGGAAAAAGAGTTTTTCCGTCAATAATGTGATGATATTTTTTACCATCAACCAAATAATACCGCTGATAGCTTCCGCTGGTTACAACCGATTCCTCTTCAATTTCGACAAACGCCGTATACGGATTTTCCTTATCAAGTGTGTCAGGGTTTTCAATTCCGATTTTCCACTTTTCTCCGTCCGCACGATTTCCTACGGCGCGAACGTTTCCGCCTAAATTGAGAAGATATCCCGTAATATTTTCGCTTTCCATCCATTTTGCTATTTCTTCGGCGGCATAGCCCTTTGCAATAGCCCCAACGTCAAGCTTCATAAGCGCGTCGTTAAATCTGACACTGTTATTGTCCTTATTTATTTCAAGCTTATTTATATCCGTATGCTTTGCCGCTTCCTGCAAAGCGCTTAACTCGGGAAGCTGAGCCTTTGCAGGCTCGTTAATGCCCGTTTCTCTGTACTGATGCCAAATCGAAAGCACACTGCCCATGGCAATATTAAATTTATTCTCTGTTTTTTCGTTTATTTCCTTGGAATAGAGAAGCAAATCAATAATTATTTTGTCAACCTGCTCCGCCCCGCCGTTTTCGTTTATGTAACAGAGATTTTTTTCATTTCCGAACTTTTCATAAATTGAATACGCCCGATGGTACTCGGCTAATTTTTCTTTTATTTTGGCACAGTTATCATCAAAAACTTCTTTTGAATTTTCGAATCCCACAATCGTTGTAACAGTATCAAAATATTCAAAATAATAATTGCTGAATTTTTCTTGCCTTTGGCAACCGCTTAAAGCAAGAGCGCAAAACAAAAGAAAAATTATTTGGCAAAGACTTATAAATCTTTTCATTTCCTTTTTCCTTTAAGATTGTTGTTCTCAAAAGATAAAACGGCAAAGAAACGTATTTTACCGCTTCTTTGCCGAAAATTATCTGATCAGTTTGCCGCCTTTACTGCCGAAGCAACAAAAGCACTTACGGTAATTGTACAGCCTGCGGTCTGAATTTCGCTTATGGCCTTGCCGTCACTGCCCTGAGTTGCGGCAATTTCGGCAGCGGTTTTACCAACGCAAGCGGCGCTGAATACGTCAGCCTGCTCAAACCATTCCTTCTTGGCACCGTATGCAGTCATTCCGTATTTTGCGCCCAAAGCGTATTTAGAGGTAAGCTTTTTACCCTTTTCAACGGTTGTTTCTCCCTTTTCATCAAAGGTAGCCTTCACCTCAACAGTATCAACGCTCATAGCGGTTACTTTTCCGTCTTTATTTTTCGCAACAGCCGCAACAGTAATATCCATACCGTTTTCACCTGCTTTTTCGCTTGTTGCGTCTTTAGTAGTTAAGGGCTCTGTAACAACGCCCAGCTTAACTACATCATCTGCCGTTGCAGTTGAATCCTTGGCGTTTGCCACTGCCTTTTCAAGTGCAAAAATAAAATCGGAAACGTCTATGGTGCAGCCTGCGGAAATAAAGTCATTTGTATCCTGCTTGGCAGCCTCTGCCTTGATTTCTTCTAAGGAGTTACCCTTGCACATTGAAACGAAGGCATCTGCCTGCTCAAACCATTCCTTCTTAGCACCGAACGCGGTCATTCCGTACTTGGTGCCAAGCTCATACTTGGTCGAGGTCTCGGTTGGAGCTATAGCCTTGCCGTCATTTTTGAACTTAAGCTCCACGTCGATAGCGTCAACGGCGCAATCAACTACCTTGCCGTCCTTATTCAAGCTTACTGCGGCAACGCAAACAGAGGTTTTTACTGCTCCGTCAGTCTCTTCGGTGGCATTTTTTGCATCAGAAACGTACGCATATACGCCAAGGCCGAATTTCAGATTTTCTTTGGGTTCACCGGGTTGATTTTCAGGTGTGCACGCACAAGTAAAAGCAAGAAGTAAACACACCAAAAGAGCGAATACTTTTTTCATTGTTATTTCTCCTTTAATTTATTTGATTAAATAATTTTATTTTCTCCGTACTTTTCAGTAAGCCTGCTCCGAGCAAGCCTATAATCGTGCCCGAAATCACGCCTGAAATGGCAAGAACTATCATATAATAGCCTATCTGCGCGCTTTGAAGCAAAAAGATTGCCGCTATTATTTGCCCCAGATTGTGACTCACTCCTCCTGCAATACTTACTCCTACTAAAGAAAACTGTTCCGTTTTCTTTAGTATAAACATTACTGCAAGACTTAATACCGCCCCTGAAAAGCTATACAGAAGCGTCATCGCGTTTCCGAACAAAATTCCTGCGGAAAGCACCTTTATTAAAGATATTGCACAAGCGTCCTTTAAGGAAAAGCGATACAAAATAAATACTATAATTACGTTAGGCAATCCGATTTTAATTCCCGGCACCGCCTGAAATATGGGCGGAAGCAACGTTTCAAGATACGAAAGCACCATCGTGCAGGCGGCAAGCACACCGAGCAAAACCAATCTTTTCGTTTTCACCTCTGCCACCTACTTTGTAACGGTAATAACAACCTTGTTCGGTAAACAAACGATTGCTTCACCTTCATTTTTAATCGGAGCGTGCGAAGCACATATTTTATCGGGACAGCTTGCGTGAACAACCCACACCTCTGAGTCCTTAATAACGATAGTATTACTGTTTTCCCCATCAGTAACAATGAATTCCTCTAAATCTTCATTGATGCTGAACCGATGCTTTTCTTCCCCATTAACAAGCACCACCACGGAATTACCGGGCCTTAAAAGCGCCTTAAAAATTCCAAACGAAAGCACCGAAAGCAGTAAAATCACGCCCACAAGAATCAAATCGTTTTTAATTTTGTTTTTCATCTGCCGGCGCTTATACAATGTACGGGACAAACCTCTGCGCATTTACCGCAGCCCGTACATAAATCATAATCAATTTTTGCTAAATTATTCTCAACCTTAATTGCGTTTTCGGGACAGTTTTTCTCGCATTTTCTGCATCCTATACAACCGTCAACGCACATTTTTCGGGTTATCGCACCGGACAAAGTATTTGAACATAAAACCTTTACCTTGCTTATTTGAGGAATCAGCTCAATAATGCCGTTAGGACATTCCTTCACGCACATACCGCAGCCGATACAGAGGCTTGGATCCACCTTTGCCACGTTATCGCACATGAATATAGCGTTTTGGGGACATATTTTCGCGCAGTCACCGCATCCGAGGCACGCAAACTTGCACCTTTTTTCTCCGCCGTAAACCATTTTTGCGGCAGAGCATTTATCTATTCCGTCATAAATGAACTGCTTTGATGCGCATTTGCCGTTACACTTAACGTAGGCAACCATCTCAACAACGTCTTCAAATTCCGTACCTAAAAGAGCAGATATTTCCTTAGCCGTTTCATCAGCGCCGGGAATACACAAATTGGTTTTTGCGTTTTCTTCTACTATTGCCTTTGCATATTCGTCACAACCGGTAAAGCCGCAGGCACCGCAGTTTACACCGGGCAGACATTCGCGAACCTTTTTCACCTGCTCATTTTCTTCAACTCTGAGAAAATATGACGCTACCGCCAAAAGCACACCTGCCGCAATTCCTATGAGGGTTACTACTATAAACACGTTCAACAATTCCGTCATACCGTTTCCCCCTTATGCAAACAGATTTTCAACGATTCCCGCAAAGCCGAAAAAGGCAAGGGAAACGAATGAAGCCGCTATAAGTGTTACGGGCAAGCCCTTAAAGCTTGCAGGAATCTGACTTTCATCAATTTTGGAGCGTATGCCCGAAAACAGCACCATTGCAAGCAAGAAGCCAAGGCCGCAGCCAAAAGAATTTACAACGGACTCTAAAAATCCGTAATCAAGCTCGGAAACGTTTTCGATAGTTACGCCTAAAACTGCGCAGTTTGTGGTTATTAAGGGAAGATACACTCCCAAGCTTTTGTGCAGGGCAGGGATCATCTTCTTAAGCAGCATCTCGATAAACTGTACTAAAGTGGCTATTACAAGAATAAACACTATAGTCTGCATATATCCAAGGTTAAATCTTTCAAGCACGTAATGCTGAATGGGCCAGGTTACAAGGGTTGCAACCACCATTACGAAAATAACGGATATGCCCATACCTACCGCCTGATTAAGCTTTTTGGAAACGCCTAAGAAGGGACAAATACCTAAAAACCTGCTTAACACGTAGTTATTTACAAGGACGGAGGACATAATTATAACTATTAAACTCTTAAAAAGCTCCATTTATGCTTCCTCCTTCTTTTGACAATTTGAGCACAAGCTTGCTGAAGGACAGTTTTCGCAGGAAAATTCCTTCTTGCGAGGTGCTTTGCCGTGAGTAACCGCATAAACGAGCGCTATCATAAAGCCGTAAACCATAAAGCCTCCCGGGGCCTTTTGGAAAATTGAAATCGTATAGTCCTTCATAAATGGAATTTCAATTCCTGCGAAGGAGCCTGCGCCGATAATTTCGCGGACAGTAGCCATGCAAAGAAGCGCCAATGTAAAGCCAAGTCCCATACCTATGCCGTCAAGCACGGATTTAACGGGACCGTTTTTACCTGCAAACATCTCAGCTCTGCCTAAAATAATGCAGTTAACAGTAATTAACGCAAGATATACTCCAAGCATATCGTAAAGCTCGGGCAAAAATGCCTGCATCAGCATCTGTACGACTGTTACGAAGCCTGCAATAATTACGATATAGCAAGGAATTCTTACGCTGTCGGGAATAAACTTACGCAAAAGCGAAATTACGAAATTTGAGCAAATAAGCACCGCCGTTGCCGCAAGGCCCATGCCGATTGCGCCGATAACGTTAGTTGAAATTGCCAGGGTGGGACAAGTACCTAATATCAAAACGAATACGGGGTTTTCAGTTAAAAGACCTTTTAATAAAATGGATAAATTTTTATTTTTCATCTTATTCCTCCCCGTTCAAAATTTCAAAGGCTTCAAATGCCGCCTGCACACCCTTAAGATAGCCGTTTGTGGTAATTGTGGCGCCGCTTATAGCGTCAATTTGACTATAATTGGTTTTATCCTTACCTGCGAACTGACCGTAGAAGCTTTCATCTGCGCAGACAGAGCCTATTCCGTCAGTTTCTCCTTGGGAAACCGTAATACAGTCAATTATTTTGTTTTCCTTATCCAGAGAAAGCTTAATAAAGATATATTCTCCTGAAGCAGGATGCCATTGATTTCCGCCTTCAATTCCATAGCCTGCGCAACGGATTTCGAAAACGTAATTGTATTCATCGGTAACGAACACCTTTTGTATCTGCTTAGGCAATGCCGTTAAGTTCGTAATATCAAGCTCTTCTAACGTTACGCTTTCAAGTTTTTTAGCCGTATCGGTTGCGGTTGTTTTGGTGCTTTCATCAACGTCCGCAGTAACAACCTTATTTTCCGAATCAACGCCTACGAAGATTTCGCCCAAAACCACAACGTAGCCGGCGCCGTTCTCCGCCTTGTAAACCGCCGAAACGCTTTCGTCTATACGAACGGAGATAAATTCCTTACTAAACTTACCTTCTCCCTGAGGAAGCGCCGCATTAAGCTTATCCGCAAGAATCTGCGCTTCATCGCGAATATCAACTTCTTTTCCGCCTAAAATATCAAAGCTCATAAGCGCGTCTTTAACTGCATTTTTATATGCCGCCGTGGTTTTTGTTGCGCCTGAAACGGTATCAACGCCGTCAACAGTTTCAACGGTTACTCCCACAAGCTTGTCTCCGTACTCGTTTTCAACGCCCAGAGTTTCACTGCTGGAAATAACCTTGGTGCCTTTCACAACGCCGTCAGAATCAATTCCGCACATAATAACGAAATTGGAGCCGTAGCCTGCGGTAATCATTTTGAAAACGTAACCGCCGTTTTTCTCACTATAGGCTTCATCAACAGTTGTGGGAAGCGTATATTTGGAAATATCAATTTTTTCAAAGCCTTCACCGTCGGGAAGAACTACCTTTAACGCCTCGTTTGCCGCGTCATTTTCCCGTTGCTTTATAATTGGCGCCGTAAAATAATTAGTTACACCCATTAAAAGAGCAACGATGGCGCAAACTGCCGTTAAGGAAATAATACTGCGTAAATACTTTTTCATTTTACTTCCCCTCCGAACAGCTTTCTTTGAGTTGCATTTTCAATGTAGGGGTTAAGAATATTCATAAAAAGAATTGCAAAGGAAACGCCTTCGGGATAGTTTCCGTAAAAGCGGATAATGGCAGTAAGCAAGCCTGCTCCCACACCGAAGATTACCTTCCCCCAGGCAGTTGAAGGGCTTGTTACATAGTCGGTTGCCATAAAGAACGCACCGATAAATAAGCCGCCCGAAAGTATCCAATAAAGCGCATTAAGTAAGCTTAATCCGTCAAGCAAGAAGCTCATAACAAACACCGTACCGATAAACGTAACGGGTATCTGCCAGGTTATCACCTTGCGTGCCAGCAAATATATTCCGCCAAGTAAAAGCGCCAGCTTACTTGTTTCACCGATTGAACCGCCTATTCTTCCTAAGAATAAGTCTAAAATTTCCGTTTTAACGCCCTGCTGTAAATCAGCAAGAGGTGTTGCTCCCGAAACGCCGTCAACATTAACGGGAAAAGCCGCCTTTGCCATAGCGCCAAAGGCAATAATCATAAATACTCTTGCGGTAATTGCAGGGTTAACAATGTTGCACCCTATTCCGCCAAAGACACATTTAACTACAATAATTGCAAACAACGAGCCTATAACGCATTGCCAAACGGGTATATTGGCAGGCACGTTAAGCGCAAGGAGCAAGCCCGTTACTACGGCAGATAAATCCTTAACTGTTTGCTGCTTTTTGGTTATTACGTTAAAAACAAATTCACCTGCAACGCAAGTAAAAATGCAAACTGCAGTAATAAGCAAAGCACGAATACCGAATATTACCGTTCCCGCAATTAAGGCAGGTAAAAGCGCAATAATAACGTCCAGCATTATTCGTTGCGTAGTAATTTTACTGCGAATATGAGGAGATACGGAAAGATGTAAGTTATTTTCCATTCTATTTACCTCCCTTTGCGTTTGCCTGCTGAAGCTTCTGCTTTGCAAGCTTATTATTCTGAACAATAGGTCTCTTTGCAGGACATACGAAGGCACAGCAGCCGCATTCCATACAAAGCTGAGCGCCTGCCTTTTTTAATCCCTCAAGGTCATTATTTTTAAGTGAAGCCGCGATGGCTACGGGATTAATGCCAAAGGGACAGTGATTAAGGCAGGAGCCGCACTTAATGCAAGCCGTAGGATCTGCTTCCTTGTTTAATTTTTCGGAAAACGCTAAAATCGCGTTGGTCATTTTAAGCACGGGAACGCTTGTATCGGGAACGCTGATACCCATCATAGGTCCGCCGTAAATAACCTTGGCTACGGGCTTAGTAAAGCCGCCGCAGAAATCGAACACCTCCTGCAGAGCGCATCCGATAGGAGCAATCACATTTTGAGGCGTTTTAACTGCGTCACCGTCAACGGTGATGCACTTTTCCACCAAGGGCATACCCGTTAACAGATACGTGCCGATAGTTGCCACGGTGGTGCTGTTACAAACAACACATCCAACGTCAATGGGAAGCTTGCCTAAGGGAATTTTCTTGCCCGTTAAATGATAAACAAGCACCTTTTCTCCACCTTGCGGATAAACCGAAGGAAGAACGCGTACCTTTATTTTATCATTTTCGAGTTTTTTCATTGCCTTGATAGCATCGGGCTTATTCTTTTCAATACCAATAATTACTCTGTCAATCTCAAAGAAGCTCGTAAGCACACTCAACGCATAGCCGATTTCATTGCTTTTTTCCACCATTGTAACGGAATCGCTGGTAATATACGGTTCACACTCAGCGCCGTTAATAATAAGCTCCTGAATTTTAACGGGCTTATTAGCGCCGAATTTAACGTACGTGGGAAAACCTGCTCCGCCCAAGCCTACAACACCGCTTAATCTTATTGCCTCAAGCAAATCCTCAGCACTGTTAATAACGGGAGGCTTGACATTTTCATCTATTGCCATTTCTCCGTCAGATTCAATCATAATTGCAGGGGCTGATTTCCCTGAAGACAAAAGCATATCTTCAATTTTTACAACCTTACCCGAAACACTTGAATAAACGTTTGAAGAAACAACACCGCTTTGCTCCGCAATCAGCGTACCGATTTTAACTTCGTCGCCAACGCTGACAACAACCTTTGCAGGTGCCCCAATGTGCATTGACGTGGGAATCGCAACCTGCTTAGGTGCAGGTAATTTTACCCCCTTAAACCCGGCAGTATTTTTTCTGTGCGGAACGTGTACTCCTTTAAGAAAGAAAGCCATAGTTCATAACCTTTCAAAAATATTTCAAATTTTCTTAATATAAGTAATATATTTATATAATTATATCTTAATTATACGCCAATGTCAATATTTCAGTAAAACTAAGTTGCTTAAAACACTTATTTTGCGCTATTTTAACGGATTTTGCTTATGAGGTTTTTACCCAAAAATAAAAAGAGAGAGAAAAGTCTTTCTTTTCTCTCTGCATTTTTTCTGTTTTGCAAAAATTACTTAAGAGTAACGGTTGCGCCAACTTCTTCAAGCTTAGCCTTAAGAGCTTCTGCTTCGTCCTTAGCTGCGCCTTCCTTAATTGCCTTGGGAGCTGCTTCAACAAGGTCCTTAGCATCCTTAAGACCAAGACCAAGAGCTTCCTTAACAGCCTTGATAACGTCGAGCTTCTTCTCGCCGAAGGACTCAAGAACTACGTCAAACTCAGTCTTTTCTTCTGCTGCTGCACCTGCTGCTGCGCCGCCTGCTACCATTACGGGAGCTGCTGCGGATACACCGAATTCTTCCTCAAGCATTGTTACTAATTCAGCAATTTCAAGGATAGTTTTCTCTTTGATTGCTGCTACGATTTCTGCATTTGTCATTTTAATTTTCCTCCAAATTTTTTCGAATTTTTTTAATAATTATTATGCTTCCATTTTTTCTTTGATAGCATTAAGTGCATAAGCAAGATTACGCACATTGCCCTGAAGGGTCCAGATAAGCTGAACAATAAGGGCGTCTTTTCCGGGAAGTTTTGCAAGAGTTTCTTCCTCGGCTGCTGACATGAACTTACCGTCCATGTAGCCGCACTTAATAGTGCACTTTTCGGTGTCTTTACCGAATTCATAAACGATCTTAGCAGCTGCTACTGCATCATCATAGCCGAATGCAAAAGCATTGGTTCCCTCAAGGAACTCATCCCAGCCTTCGATGCCAAGCTCTTTAGCGGCTCTTGCAACAAGAGTATTTTTATATACCTTGTACTCAACGCCTGCTGCACGGCAATTTGCACGAAGCTTGGTAACTTCTTCAACGTTAACGCCTGAGTAGTTAACCATAACAACGTTTGATGCCTTAGAAAGTTTATCTTTGATCTCTTCATACAGAGCAATTTTAGCTTCCTTATTAACTGACATTTTTACACCTCCGTATTTATTCAAAAAAACAACCCCCGCATAGACATACGGGGGCAGAAAAAATCTTTTTCCTCTCTCCTCGGCAGGATATTTAAGCATAAGCACCTGCTGTCTACGGTACACAGAGATTATTTAATTGTAAAAGAATTATATAATGCTTTTAATTATTTGTCAAGCATTAAATTTTGTGCCGTTAACCTTGATACCGGGGCCCATTGTTGAAGAAATAACAACGGACTTAAGGTATGTTCCCTTTGCAGCTGCGGGCTTAGCCTTAACAACAGCATCCATTAAGGTCTTGATGTTGTCAGAAAGCTTTTCTACGCCGAAGCTTGCCTTACCAACGGGAACGTGAATAATGTTGGTCTTGTCAACACGGTATTCAACCTTACCTGCTTTGATATCAGCAACAGCCTTTGCTACGTCCATAGTAACGGTACCGCTCTTGGGGTTGGGCATAAGTCCCTTAGGACCAAGAACCTTACCTAAACGGCCTAAAATACCCATCATATCGGGTGTAGCAACGATAACGTCATAATCGAACCAGTTTTCAGTCTGGATCTTCTGAACCATTTCTTCAGCACCAACAAAGTCAGCACCTGCTGCTTCAGCTGCATCAGCCTTTTCGCCCTTTGCAATTACTAAAACACGGCTGGTCTTACCTGTGCCGTGAGGAAGAACTACAACGCCACGAACCTGCTGGTCAGCCTGACGGGAGTCAACACCGAGTCTGATTGAAAGTTCAATAGTTTCATCAAACTTTGCCTTTGCAGTCTGCAGGCAAAGTGAGATCGCCTCTTCGGGCTCATACAATTTTAATGAATCAAAAAGCTGAGCGCTTTCCTGATATTTTTTTCCTCTTTTCATACTTAACCTCCTGCCAATCAGTCTACTACGGTAACACCCATGCTACGTGCAGTACCTGCTATCATAGCCATAGCAGCCTCTACGTCAGCAGCATTAAGGTCAGGCATCTTAAGTTCAGCAATTTCCTTAAGCTGTGCCTTTGTTATCTTAGCAACCTTTGTTTTGTTAGGAGCACCTGAACCGCTCTCGATCTTGCAGGCCTTTTTAATAAGAACTGCTGCCGGGGGAGTCTTGGTGATGAATGAAAATGATCTGTCCTGATAAATAGTAATTACGCAGGGGATGATCATTCCCGTGTCCTTAGCTGTACGCTCGTTGAATTCCTTGCAGAAACCTGCAATGTTGATACCGTGAGGGCCTAATACAGAACCTACCGGAGGAGCCGGTGTAGCTTTACCTGCGGTAATCTGAAGCTTTACGATACCTGTAATCTTTTTAGCCATAATTACACCTCCTCAATAAAGTGCACGTGGTTAACGAGTGCATTAGAAAAAATTTTACACTCTCCCACCCTATCCGTTAGCTAATACGGATAGTATTATAATGTCGCTAAAAGCGAATTATACTTTTTTAACGTGAATAAAGTCAAGCTCAATAACGTTTTCACGATTAAACAGTTCAACCTTTATTCTTACCTTCTGGCGAGCATCGTCAACCTCGTCAACAACGCCCTGATATCCTTCGAAGGGACCTGTAATAATATCTACAACGTCACCTGCGGCAATATCAAATTTAACTCTAACGTTTTCAAGTCCCATTCTGCGAACCTCTTCGTTAGTAAGAGGAATCGGAACCTTTGATCCGGGACCTACAAAGCCGGTAACACCGCGAGTGTTACGGATAAGATATAAGGTCTGCTTGGTCATAATCATCTTGATCATAACGTAGCTGGGGAACAATTTACGCTGAACGAGCTTACGGCGTTCGTTTTTAACCTCCATAACCTCTTCAACGGGAATTTTTACATCGAAAATATAATCCTGAAGCCCCATATTCTCAACCATTTTGGTTATGCTGGTGAGAACCTTATTTTCATATCCTGAATAAGTATGTATAACATACCATTTGCCTTCTGTTTCAGCGATATTACTCATTATATCAGCCTCCAATGCCAAACCAGCCGTTCAACACCTTAGGAAGACCGTCAGGTGAGCTAATATACTTGGTTAACGCACTAGCACCGATATCCATAAGGAAAAGAAGAATTGAGCAAACCACAACAAACACCAATACGCATACTGCGTAAGTGCGCAAATCTGCCTTTGAGGGCCAGCTTACCTTTTTAAGCTCGGAAACCATCTCCTTAAGGGGACGCTTTCTTTCCTTTTTTTCTTTCTTTTTCTTATCGGTTTTTTCTACCTTCTTAGATTCTGCAGCTTTTTTTACTTCTACAGCATCTACAGTTTCAGCGGTTTCAACAACCGTCTTCTTATCATTTTCTGACATAATCAAATCACACCTTTAATATAATAAGGAACAAAATTACTTCGTTTCTTTGTGCAATGTATGCTTTTTGCAAACTCTGCAATACTTCTGAAGCTCAATGCGCTCTGCATTGTTCTTTTTGTTCTTCATTGTATCGTAATTTCTATTCTTGCACTCTGTACAAGCAAGAGTGATTTTTGTTCTCTGTCCTACTGCCATCTTCAGCACCTCCCAAAAATAAAACAAACTGCTCCAATATTAAGCCTTAATAAATTACCATATTTTTTTAAGTCTGTCAATTGATATTTGTGTTTTTTTACAAATTTTTTCTATTTTTTGCTTTTTAATCTTGAAATTGCTTTGCGAAGCTTCTTTCTCGTGCTTTCAGCCACCTTGAAGAGCCAATGCCACAAGGGTTTTATTGCCAAATCAAACTCACCTATCATTTCGGTTGCCTGACCTGCAAAGCCTTTTTTGAACTTATATAAGCCGTAAATGGGATTGTTTTCATCTTCAATTATGCCCGGAACTCCTCGAAGGTCATAAACGGTGCATCCGTTTTCCAGGCTCCACCTAATCATTTCCCACTGAATCAGGTAGTTTGGCATATAATTACGGTATTTGTTGCCCGACGCTCCGTAAAGGTAAAGGCACTTGTTTCCGTAAAGGCCTGCCATAGTTCCCGAAACACATTCCAAATTATTCTCATCTTCACCTGCATAAGCAAGGAAAATTCTGCAATATTCTCCAAGAGCATCATACATACGATAGAAGTAATCAATATCCCTTATTACGAAGCCGTCACGTTCTCCCGTGGTTTTCATCAAATTAAAGAAGGTGGGAATATCCTCCCTGGTACCGATTTTAATCTGTACGCCCTTTTTCTGAGCAACGCGGATATTATATCTCGTTTTGTGGTGGAAGCCCGCTAAAAGCTCCTCCTCAGTTTTATTTTCAAGGTCAACACGCATCAGAAAGCGCGCCTGAACGCCCTCAAGATTATAATAATCGTTTTTAAGCTTATACCCAAGCTCCTTCATAATGGACGCATACTCCAGGTCACCCGCAGGAGTATCGGTATCTATTTTAAGCGTCATAGCGTTATACTTTTTAGCTATTTCCTTTGCGCCGTCGGTAATTTTCTTCAAAACCTCTTTATTATGTAAATCACACACGGGGCCTCTCGGCGCATACATAAAGGTACAGGGAAACATCGGTATTTTTCTTATTAAAATACTCATTGTTCCTTCGATTTTACCGCAAGCATCGCGAACGATAACAAATTCGTTCGTCCAGGCGGCTTTTACCTTACCCCACTGAGCCGACTGCAATATATGACTGCGTTTATGGTTAATGCAAAATTCTGTATATTCTTTAAGTAATTCATCTGTCATTTTCATTTTTGTCAATCCTCCCGTGTTAAGTTAAGACGTGCAAGCAGCTCTTCCTCCCGCTGACGCATTTGCTGCTTTTCCTCTTGTTCCATATGGTCATAGCCTAAAAGATGCAACACTCCGTGAATACACAGATATGCCGCTTCCCGTTTAGGACTGTGCCCGTATTCCTCCGCCTGCTCCTTTAATCTGGGAAGGCTTATTATTATGTCGCCAAGCATTATGTCATCAGTTTCAGGGTTTACAAAGGGCTCCTCTCCCTCGGGAATATTCCAAAGCGGAAACGAAAGCACGTCTGTTTCCGCATCTATCCCCCTATACTCCGCATTTATTTCACGGATAGTTTCTCCGTCAGTAAGAGTAACGGTAATTTCGAAATTATCCTTTTTTAATTCTTCCTTTACGCCGAAGGTTGCAACCTGCTCAAGCACTGCGCAAAATCGGGCGCTTTCCTCGGTTAAAATATCGTCAAGAATTTCTACCTTCATTTTTATCTCCTGCGTTATCGTATTTTATTCTTGTGTGATACATTGCAAGTAAGGTCTGCAGGAACGATTGCTTAAGTGTATTTATATCCTTTAAGGTAAGCTCGCACTCGTCCAGTTCGCCGTCGTCCATACGCAATTTGAACATTTTTTCTATCTGTGCAGAAATAGTTTCCGTATTTTTCTCGTCCATGGAACGAACGGACGCTTCAATACAGTCTGCCAGCATAATGATGCCTGCTTCCTTAGTTTGAGGATTAGGCCCTGCATATCTGAAATCGTCAATATTAACGTCGGGATTATTAGCCTTTGCCTTGTTATAGAAGTACATTACCGCCGAGGTACCGTGATGCTGAACGATAACGTCGATAATCTCATTGGGAAGCTTGTTCGCCTTTGCTATGCGCACGCCCTCGGTTATGTGAGAGAGAATATCCTGAGTGCTCTCTTCGGGAGTAAGCGTGCTGTGATATCCGAAGGAATCGCTGTTCTGATTTTCAGTATAGCATTCGGGATTACGCATTTTGCCGATATCGTGGTATAAGGACGCCGCGCGGGCAAGCATAGCGTTGGCTCCTATATCCTTTGCGCCGTTTTCAGCCATTTCAGCAACGGCAGAGCAATGCTGATATGTTCCGGGAATTTCTATGCTCATTTTTCTCAAAAGCTCGCTTGAAGAATTGCACAGCTCAAGCAATTTTGACTGGGTTGATAAATTGAACATACTTTCCCAGATTGATATTGAGCCTGCGCTGAACAGTGCGGCAACTATACCGCCTGCAAGGGAAAATAATGCAGAGGTAATACAAATGGGAACGTTGGTACCTGCTATCCAAAGCACTACGAAGGTTACGCACATTCCTATTATGCCCGAGGCAACGCCCGGAAGCAGCATTTTAATTCTTGAGGCAACACGCACGTTTTTAGAAACGTAAATTGCTCCCGTTCCGCCGATATATGAAGAAATCATAAGTGCTATTGCTTCCGTTGTAAATAAGCCCGACTCATTTGAAACGAGCATTGCAATAATAACCGAAAGCGCCGTATTTACAATCAAGGCAAGCTGTTCACCGAATAACACCGCAATTAAAATGGTGCTTACGGCAGAATTCATCATCATTACCCAGCCGCCGCTTTTGAATACCAAGGCAATTAAAATGCCTATAACTATAAGCAAGCACAAAAGAAGAATTCTCTTGGGCTGAACTACCAACTTTTTCTCAAAGGCATTTGTGTACCAGGCTATTACCAAGGAAAGCACTAAAATAAGTATTGCCGAGCCAATAAGCAGAGGCAATGAAGGCATACCCTCCTTGAGCATACCTAATTTCTCAAGCATATCAAACTGATTCTGTGTTACTATCTCGTTTTGCGTTACTATGGCAGTTCCCTTTTTAACGAATACCGCCTCAACGCTTTTTGCCGCCTGCTCCTTTGCATTTTCTGTGGCGGCTTCATCAAAAGCACTGTTTACGGTAAGCTTGTCCTGCACTAATTCGGCAATAATGTTTTTAAGGCTTTGGTTTACGGTTACGTCTTCGGTTACACCGATAATTTCAGCCGCAAAACCGCTTTTGATTTCACCGATATTATTTTCGCTTACACCGTCCTTAAGGTAAGCCTCAAGCTTCTGATTAAACCAATTCTTTAATTTTTCAACGTCATCGGGGTTAGAATCCAACACGGCAACTATCTTTTGTGCCTTATTTTTTGCCCCTTCAACACTCATATCGGGAGAATCTGCTAAAAACGAAAGCTCGTTTTTGCTCAATTCCTCTCTTTTAACGGAATCGTACTGCACGATATATCCGCCTGAATTTTCCTTGCCGTCACGAATGCCGTAGCCGTACTGTGCCGCTTCCTTGATATTGGCAAAGGCCGTTGCAAAGAAGTTTCTTATCTGATCGGTCTTGTCCTTATCCTCAAGATATACCGGTGCCACCGCATCCCGCGCCTTTTGGCGTGCCTCTTCCGTGCGCACGGTATCCTCAACGTCACCGATGGCAACGATGGTTTCCTGCGCCGCTTCACCTACCGTAATACTGTAGGTTTTAGGCATAATCTCAAATACGATTATACCTGCAACTATTATGTATGCTATAACAAGATAAATAAGCGAAATAAATTGCTTACGCTTATTTGTACGGTATTGCTTGTTGACAGAATGTCCCAAGCCTTTTTTTCTGCCCCGTTTTTCCGACATTTTATCTACCTCTACTTTTCAGTACCTTTTTCGTATGCCTTAATAATATTCATAACTAATTCGTGACGTACAACGTCCTTAGCCGTTAAATGACAAATTGCCAGCTTATCTATGCCGTTTAAGATGCTTATGGCGTGCTTTAAGCCGCTTTTCTTTCCGTCGGGAAGGTCTATCTGCGTCAAGTCTCCGGTAATTACCATCTTGGAGCCTTCACCCAATCTGGTTAAAAACATCTTCATCTGCTCAACGGTGGTATTTTGTGCTTCGTCTAAAATGATATACGCATCGTTTAAGGTTCTGCCTCGCATATACGCTAAGGGAGCCACCTCTATGCAGCCTCTTTCCCAAAGCTTTTGATACGCTTCAACGCCCATCATTTCGTGAATGGCATCATAAAGAGGACGAAGATAAGGATCAACCTTTTGCTGAAGGTCGCCCGGCAAAAATCCAAGCTTTTCACCTGCTTCAACGGCAGGACGGGTAAGAATTATTTTTGAAATTTCCTTATTCTTAAATGCCATAACCGCGTTAGCCATAGCAAGATATGTTTTACCCGTACCTGCAGGGCCAACACCGAAAACTACGGTATTCTTCTGCATTGCGCGGACGTATTTTTGCTGACCGAGAGTTTTGCAACGAATCTGCGCGCCCCTATACGTTATGGCAACCACGTCGCTCATAATTTCCTCTACCAGCTCGTCTCTGCCCTCTTTGGCAAGCTCTACTGCGTAGCGGATACGCGTTCTGTCAATCTTTTCGTTTCGTGCCAGAAGGTTTATAAGCCTGCGGATAACGCGAACTGCTACCTCTGCCTTTTCTTCCTCCTCGCCGTCAACCACCAGCTTATCGTCACGAAGAGAAATCCGCACGTTAAGCTCATCCTCGATAATGCGTATATTTTCATCGTACATTCCGAAAAGCTCGGAAAGATATTCTGCTTTATCAATGTTTACAAATTCCATTTTAACCCCTTACGGCAACGTTTTCTATTGTTTCTATATAAACGCTTACTTTAAGCATTCCGTCCTGCTCCTGAAGCAGAGTTTTAGTTTCAAACAAGCGGGCATCACTCGGAATCTCGGATAAAAGTCTGGCTTTTAATTGACTTTCCGCCTCGCGCGAAGCCGCTTCAATATCGGTTTGAATAATTTTTAATTTAGTTTCGGTGATTTTGGTATCAATTATCTCCAGCGGAAGAAAGAAGCACTTTATTCTCTCCTGCTCCGAAACAAAATGCTCAAAGCTATTGTTTCCCTTTTGCCCTGCAGTCATTCCGAAAACCTTAACCGACCGCATGATTTTAACGTTATCGGTTTTTTCGTAAACCGATTCAGTCAGCGGAATTTCTTCCGTTGCAAAATACCATACGCTTGCAAGAGCCTTGCCCTCGGCATGCACGGAAAATTCCGTTTCGCCCAGAGTAGTCTTGCCCTCTATCAAGGTTTGCCCCGCTGAAACAAGCTGACCGTTTTCCACCTTGCCCGTTCCGCTGGTTACAACCAGATTTTTAATAACGCAATCCTTTGACGCAACAAGGTTTCCCTTTTGCGCCTGAGGTATTTTTAAGGAATTATCTTTTTTAATGTAAACGTCAATGGCAGAGCCCTTAACGGAAATACTGCTCCAAAGAATATCCTTATCGCTTGCAATAATGGCATCTTTAACCTGCTGAGCCTTTTCTAATGCCGTCTGACGCCAGGAAACCATTCCCGCTTCCTTAACGAGCTGAACGATTTTATCCTTGTTTTCATATCCGTGGACACGCACAACGAAAATTCTGTTTGATGCCGTTATAAGCAATGCCACCGCAATAAGCATAGAGGCGAATAAGCTTACTCTTTTTTTGTTCGCGGCCGCCGAGTAATACACTCCTTTTCGTTTAACGGAAATACATTTATATTCTTCCCCGACAAGCCTTTTAAGGCGCTTAACATCCTGAGCCGAAACGTCAGCCTCCAAAGAAGCATAATCGGTTCGCACAACATTTTTAAGCACTATTTTATTTTGCGAAGCTATATTTAATATTTTCTGGGTGTTGAGCCCTAAAAATTTAATTCTCGTGTAAGAAGAAAAATTACTCCTTATTAATTTTAACATAATTATCCCTTCAGGTCAAATATTCTATTGATAAAATTTTACCTTTTATTTTCAGATTGCAGCCATCAAGCTCGGAAATGGACAAATTTTCACCGTTTATTCCCACAAGACGCTCCTTTAAGTATATCTTTACGCATTGACTTTTTACGTCAAGAACGCCCTTATGGTTTTCCGCAACAAGAAAATTATCGTCCCAAAGAGAGAGCCTTGGTATCCCCGCGCTTTCTGCAGGCAGGCCGAAGGAATGAATTACCGTTTTATCAACCATAAAATAACACCTCACGCTATTTTATGCCTTAATCTAATCATAAATGCTTTTGCTTGCCACAAAAAAACAACCGACAGTTGAACTATCGGTTGTTTTTAATAAACTTTTTGAGAATTAGTACTTTCTCTTTCTGGCTGCCTCAGCCTTCTTCTTTCTCTTTACACTGGGCTTTTCATAATGCTCTCTCTTACGAACTTCAGCAAGAACACCTGCGCGAGCGCATTTACGCTTAAAACGCTTAAGAGCATTTTCTAATGATTCATTTTCACCAACATGAATTTCTGACATCAATATCCCTCCCCTCGGTTTAGCATAACACGAGAGTTATTTCTCATATTTTTACACGGCAATTATATCAAACAAACCGCAAAACTGTCAAACACTTTTGACAATTTTTTTGAAATTTTTATTTCCCCTGACGTCATATTGCCTCTGCGGCCGAAAAAACCGTACATTTTCCCGTTCATTTTTCGTTTTTAATTGACAAGACGGAACATATATAATAAAATAGTGTATATCTTTTGAAACGGAGTTTTGATTATGTCACAAGCATACGAACATTTAAGCATTGAAAAAAAATGGCAGGATATCTGGGATGCGGAGCAGGCCTTTAAGGCTGACGATTCCGATTTAACCAAGCCTAAATTTTACGGTTTGATTGAATTCCCCTATCCGTCAGGCGCAGGCCTTCACGTTGGCCACCCCAGAAGCAACACGGCTCTTGATATCATTTCAAGAAAACGCCGTATGCAGGGCTACAACGTACTGTATCCTATTGGATGGGACGCTTTCGGTCTTCCTACGGAAAACTATGCCATTAAAAATAATATTCACCCTGAAATCGTTACAAAACAGAATATTGACCATTTCAGAGAACAGCTTAAGAAAATCGGCTTCTCCTTTGACTATTCGAGAGAGGTTAACACTACTGATGCCGACTATTATAAGTGGACACAGTGGATTTTCCTTCAGCTTTTCAAGAAAGGTCTTGCCTATAAGAGCGAAATAGCTATTAACTGGTGCACAAGCTGTAACGTCGGCCTTGCTAACGAAGAGGTTGTAGGCGGCGTTTGCGAGCGTTGCGGCGGCGAGGTTATCAGAAAAACCAAGAGCCAATGGATGCTTCGCATTACCGATTACGCACAGAAGCTTCTTGATGGTCTTGAGGACGTTGACTTTATTGAGAAAGTTAAAACCCAACAGCGCAACTGGATTGGTAAAAGCCAGGGTGCTCTTGTAAAGTTTAACGTACCTGAGTATAACGATAATCTTACCGTTTTCACCACAAGACCCGACACACTTTTCGGTGCAACGTATATGGTTATCTCCCCCGAGCATCCTATGATTGACGCTTTGGGAAGCAAAATTAAAAATCTCGATGTAGTTTTAGCTTACCGCGAAGAAGCTCAGAAGAAGAGTGACTTTGAAAGAACCGAAACTGCAAAGGATAAAACGGGTGTTGTGCTTGAAGGCATTACTGCAGTTAACCCCCTTACAAATACACTTATTCCCATCTGGGTTTCCGATTACGTTTTAATGTCATACGGAACGGGCGCAATTATGGCTGTTCCTGCTCACGACGAGCGTGACTGGGCATTTGCAAAGAAATTTGATCTTCCCATTATCGAGGTTGTTGCAGGCGGCTCTGTTCAGGAAGAAGCATTTACCGATATTCAGTCAGGCACTATGGTTAACAGCGGTTTCTTAAACGGTATGTCTGTTGCAGAAGCTAAAAAAGCTATTATTGAATACCTTACCGAAAAAGGCATCGGTGAAGCAAAGGTTAACTACAAGCTTCGCGACTGGGTATTCTCCCGTCAGCGTTATTGGGGCGAACCTATTCCCCTTGTTTACTGCGAAAAGTGCGGTTGGGTTCCCGTTGATGAGCACGAGCTTCCTCTCCGCTTGCCCCACACCGACGACTTTATTCCTACTGCCGACGCTCAGTCCCCCCTTGCAAAGCTTGAGGATTGGGTGAACACCACTTGTCCCAAGTGCGGCGGCAAGGCAAGACGCGAAACCGACACCATGCCTCAGTGGGCAGGCTCATCCTGGTACTTTATCCGCTACGTTGACCCCCACAACACAGATGTTATTGCCGATAAGGAAAAGATGAATTATTGGCTTCCTGTTGACTGGTACAACGGCGGTATGGAGCATACAACGCTTCACTTACTTTATTCTCGCTTCTGGCACCGCTTCCTTTACGATATCGGTGTTGTTCCCACTAAGGAGCCTTACCTTAAGCGCACAAGCCACGGTATGATTCTTGGTGAAAACAGCGAAAAGATGAGTAAGTCACGCGGTAATGTTATTAACCCCGACGATATCGTTGCTGAAATCGGCGCAGACGCTTTCAGAATGTACGAAATGTTTATGGGCGCCTTCGACCAAGCAATTCCCTGGTCAACAAAGGGAGCAAGAGGCTGCCGTCGTTTCCTTGAGAGAGTATGGCGTCTTCAGGATATTATTAAGGAAGAGCCTATAACTCAGGAGCGCGAATCAATGCTTCACGGTATGATCAAGAAGGTTTCCGACGATATTGAGCTTATGAAATTCAATACCGCCATCGCCGCTATGATGACGTATGTTAACGACATTTACCGTCTCGGCAGCATCTCAAAGGAAGAGCTTAAAACCCTGCTTGTTCTTCTTAACCCCGTTTCACCCCATATTACCGAAGAAATGTGGGAGCTTATGGGCTTTGAGGGCAGACTTTATCAGACCGCTTGGCCTATTTGCGACGAAACAAAGCTCGTTAAGGACGAAATCGAAATCGTTGTTCAGATTTGCGGAAAAATCAAGGCAAAGCTTATGGTTCCCGCCACAATCGATAAGGCAGGTATGGAAAAGCTCGTTGAAGAAAACGATACCGTTAAAGCACTTGTTGCAGGCAAAGAGATTAAGAAAATCGTTGCCGTTCCCGGTAAGCTTCTTAATATTGTTGCTATTTAAAAAACAGTTTTTCAAAATTGCAGAAGGCTCATTTATTGTGAGCCTTCTATTTTTTTGCATAGTAATTCTTTTTCATAAACTATTACCTTTTAAGTATTGACTTATATTTTTCCATTTGTTATAATTTCATCAAAATTAAATTTATAGGAGCACATTATGGACAACAACATAGCAGGAACTATAATTGAAGGTAATTTTACTTCTAAAATTTACGCAAATGCAACGTATCAATATTATTTATACATTCCCAAATGTGATATATCCGATTACGAGTTTGGTTTAGTTGTAAATCACGACGGTCTTTTGCCTATGGAAACAGAAGTTGCCGTTGATTTAGCCGAAAAAGGCGAAATGCCCTATTGCATTTTTATAGGAATTGCCGCAGGAAACGTTTCTTCTACTGTTGAAGGCGGAACAGACCGACAATTAAGAATGAATTCATTTGACGTTTACTCAGCAAAATTTTCCACCTTTATTATTGACGAATTGATTCCGTTTTTAACCACAAAGTATTCTCTTTGTATCTCCCCGTCGCCTGATATGCACATGGTTTCCGGTGGCTCTTCAGGCGGTATTTCTGCTTGGAATATTGCTTGGCACAGAAACGATTACTTTAAGCGCGTTTATATGACAAGTCCCAGTTTTCTTTCAATGGCTCGTGGTGATGAGCTTATAAACCTTATGCGAAAATTTGAAACCAAGCCTATTCGCGTTTATACAGAATTTTCTGAAAACGAACCCAATGACTACTTCGGTGATGACTACTGTGCAGGTGAAAGTTGCGCTCGAGCGTTAAAATTCAGCAAATATGACGTTATGGACCGCTATTATCCGGGGGAAGGACATTGTAGCGGCGCAAAAGTAAGGGAACGGGCCTATGAGCGCTTCCGTTTCTTATGGAAAAATTGGAAAACCGAAAGTATAACCGTTAAGGAATTTTCGCCCCGCGTTGCAAATGTGGTATTGCCTGAAAACAAATGGGAATCCTTTGAAGGTGCTTTCCCAAATTCTAAGGAATGTATCTCCTGCGGTTTATTTACTAAAAAAGGTGCTTACGTTGCTGACGGTTCAAAAATATATTTTATTGATGAATCAGGCATAAAAACTATTTTTGCTGACGGTTTTGATGATATTTGTGCCATTTGCCTATCTTCTGATAAATGGAGATTATATATTGCGGACAGAAATCGTGGCATAATTTATGCGGCAACTTTAAACCCCGACGGTTCCTGCGGCGGTATCTATACCCACGGTGTATTGCACCTTAATAATGATTTCCGCCTTTGCGCAATAGATATGTGCGTTGACTGCTTCGACCGCCTGTACGTTGCTACTGAAATAGGCATTCAAACCATTCGTCCTTACGGGCTTATAGATGCCATTTTAGTTAACCCCGAAGAAAAGGCCGTTCAAAAGCTTGTTCTCAATGACGACGGTTATCTTTATGCCCTTTGCAAAAACAATGTTTACAGACGCAAGCTTAACAACAAGCTTCCGCCCAAGGACGACATTATTTCAACACCTCAAAATCTCCTTTATTACGATTAAAAAAATCGCCCGATGAAAATCGGGCGATTTTTGTTGTTTGACTAAATGCTTATTAGAATTTACTTTATAGGCTCAAAATCAGCCGCACCGTGCTTGCAAATGGGGCAAACAATGTCGTCGGGAAGCTTATCGCCTTCGTAAACCCAACCGCAGATTTTGCATACAAAGCCTTTTTTGTCGTCTGTTTTGGGCTTGGGCTTAACGTTTGCGTGGTAATAAGAATAAGTCATAGTATCCTTATCAGACATAACGCGTGCTTCGGTTACGGCGCAGATAAACATTCCGTGAGTACCAAGGTCAACGTACTGTTCAACCTTAAGTGACATAAAGGAATTTATATATCTTGGCAAGAAAGCAAGTCCGTTATCGGAATATAAGGGAGTAATATTTTCAAATTTATTGGTGTTTCTTCCGCTTTGGAAACCGAAATTTTCGAAAATGCTAAAGGGTGCATCGGTAGAAAGACAGTTGATATTCATTATTCCCGTCTGCTTGATTACGTGATGCGAATAGTTATCCTTATTGATCGTTACGGCAATTCTGTTGGGTGTATTTGTTACCTGGGTTACGGTGTTAACGATTAAGCCGTTATCCTTTTTACCGTCATTAGAGGTTACAACGTATAAGCCGTAGCCGATTTTGAATAACGCAGTAAGGTCATTTTTATCTGCAGTAGAATCATTCTGAGCAAGATATTCCTCGCAAAGCTCCTTTGCAAGAGCATCAATCTGCTTTTTACTTTCATCTGAGAGAGCAGACATAATAGTAACCGTATTTTGTGCAAAGGTAATATTTTTACTGTTTTCAAACATTTTAGTCATTACCTTTGCGGCAGTAGGCGACCAGCTACCGTTTTCCATTAACGCAACGGTGCGCTTCTGATAATTGCGCTCGGTTAAATGGTTAATAAACTCCTTCATAAAGGGGAAAACGTCGGCATTATAGGTGGTTGTTGCCAAAACAAGCTTGCCGTAACGGAAAGCATCCTCAACGGCTTCAGCCATATCGCATCTTGCAAGGTCGTTTACAACTACCTTGGGGCATCCGTTTGCCTTAAGCTTTTCAGCTAAAAGCTCAACGGCTTTTTTAGTGTTGCCGTAAACCGAGGTGTATGCAATAACAATTCCGTCGCTTTCAACCTCGTAGGATGACCAGATATTATAAAGGTTTAAGTAATATCCCAAATTTTCCTCTAATACGGGGCCGTGAAGAGGACAAATCTTTTCAATTTCAAGGCTTGCGGCTTTCTTTAATAAATTCTGTACCTGCGCGCCGTATTTGCCTACAATACCGATATAATATCTTCTTGCCTCGCAGGCCCAGTCCTCCTCGGCATCAAGAGCGCCGAATTTACCGAAGCCGTCGGCAGAGAATAAAATCTTATCAAAGGCATCATAGGTTACGATAACCTCGGGCCAATGCACCATAGGCGCAGTAACGAAGGTTAAAACGTGCTTGCCGAGTGAAAGAGTGTCGCCCTCGCCTACCACGATACCGTTTTCGGATAAATCGGTGCCGAAAAAGTTTTTCATCATATTAAATGCCTTGGCAGACGCAACAATTTTGGCGTTGGGGTACGTTTTAACAAAGTTCATTATGTTTGCCGAATGGTCGGGCTCCATATGCTGAACAATTAAGTAATCAGGCATTCTTCCCCAAAGCACGTTCTGAATATTATCAAGCCACTCGTGAGTAAATCTGACCTCAACCGTATCTAACACGGCAATCTTTTCGTCAACGATAATATAGGAATTATACGCCATTCCGTTGGGAACGATATACTGACCTTCAAATAAATCAATTTCATGGTCGTTAACTCCTACGTAAAAAACACTGTCGGTAATTTTCATATTTTGTCTCCTTTTCAGTTTACTTAAATTCCACAAGGCGAGATTTTATTTCACCTTGATTTATTTCTATTATTGCATACGTCGGCTTAAAGCTTTCTCTCGGCCTCGTAAGTGAGCCGGGATTAACAAACCAGCACCCATCTATCAAATCAATGCTCGGCTTGTGACTGTGACCAAACAGCACAATATCCGCATTATTTTGTTTTTGCGCCTGTCTTAAGCCTTCAAAAGAATATTTTACGTTGTGCATATTCCCGTGAAGCACTAAAATCCTCTTATTTTCCGCTTCTATAAGGCGCGTTAGCGGTCCGTTAAAATCGCAGTTACCGCGAACAAAATACACGGGACATTCTGCAACGGCAAGTAAATCCTGAACGTCCCTTTCTCCGTCACCGCAATGAATAATCAAATCCACATTTTCATTAAGTGATAAAAATGCGCTAAACTTAGGTGAGTTGTGGCTATCGCTTAAAACAAGAATTTTCACAACATCTTTTCAAGCTCACGCAGAGCTTCTCCTCGGTGGCTTAAGCTGTTTTTAAGCTCAGGTGACATTTCCGCAGAGGTCATATTAAATTCGGGCACGAAAAACAGAGAATCGTATCCAAAGCCGTTTTCGCCCTTTTCCTCGTGCGTTATCTCTCCCCAGAACTTGCCTTCAGTCTGATACGCCTTACCGTCAGGCATCGTCAAAGCAATGGCGCAGGCGAAATATGCACGTCTATCCGTAACACCTTCCATATTTTTAAGCAACAGATCTCTGTTTGCCTGGTCGGTGGCGTTTTCGTCGGTTACGGAAGCGTATCTTGCAGAAAAAACTCCCGGCATACCGTCTAAAGCTAAAACACAAAGTCCGCTATCGTCAGCAAGGGCGGGCAAGCCTGTAATTTCAGTAATTTCCCTTGCTTTTTTAAGCGCGTTATCTGCAAAGGTTTTACCGTCTTCTATTGTTTCATGGTTTATGCCTGCTTCCTTAAGTGAAACCATCTCGGAAAAGTGATCGCCTAAAATCTCACGCATTTCGCGTATCTTATGTTCATTATTGGTTGCAAGAATCAGTTTCATAACTTTACTCCGCTTAAATTTTTGTATCTTTTTGTTGCGTTATGTGATATAATACCTTATATGCTATAATTTAATATATATATCTACCAATGTCAACCATTTTTTTATTTTACGGAGCGTGTTTTTTTGAATTTTCATAAATTTATCGATACCTATATTTTCCCTTGGGATACGGGTTGCATAAGCTGTGATGACCACATAATAGAAAATCACCGTTACGGTCTTTGTTCCGACTGCATAAAGGCGCTTCCCCGCTTAAAAGGTCAGCGTTGTAAATTCTGTCTTGATGAAATCGATACTGAAGGCCTCTGTGCACGTTGTCTTAAGAATCCGCCTGAATACGATCAGCTATTTATTCCCCTTACTTATTCGGGCTTTGTTCAAGGACTGGTTCAAAAATTCAAATACGAG
The DNA here is from genome assembly GCA_017502165.1 of Clostridia bacterium. GTDB lineage: Bacteria > Bacillota > Clostridia > Christensenellales > QALW01 > UMGS1322. Next base: position 24,986 of record JAFVVO010000022.1, on the reverse strand, counting down.
GGTGCGCAATATCTGCGTTATCCCCTTGCCAATATGGTCTTTGACGCAATCAACCCTAAAATTTTACCCGTGACCGATTACATAATTCCCGTTCCTGCATCTAAGGCAAGAATGGAAAAATATCTCTACAACCAAACGGAGCTGCTTGCCCGAGAGCTTTCGGATTTGAGCGGTGTTCCCGTTAAATGCGACGTGCTTTTTCGCAAGGATACAAGCTCTAAAACCGTTTCGCTCTCGCGCGAAGAAAGACAAAAGCTTATTAAAGAGCAGTATTATTTTTCTTCTTTCGTTAAAGGAAAGACCGTTTTGCTCGTTGACGACGTTGTAACTACCGGCGAAACTCTGCGTGTTTGCTCCTCGCTGTTAAAAAAGGCAGGTGCTTCAAGAATATACTGTTGTGCAATAGCAAGAACTGACCTGAATTAACTGTATTTGATTGACACAACGACAGAAAATAAACTATAATATGTAATTGCTTAGTACATTTGGAGGAAATAAAATGACTCTTGACGATATTTTATTAAAAGTTGACAAGCCTGCCCGTTACGTTGGCGGTGAGCTTAACTCTCATTTTAAGGAAAATGCAGAAGTTAATTTTGTATTTTCTTATCCCGATACATACGAAATGGGTATGTCCCATTTAGGCGGAAAGATTATCTATCACCTGCTTAATTCCCGTGAAGACACCTTCTGCCAGCGTGCCTACGCTCCCTGGGTTGATATGGAGGAGCTTATGCGCAAGCATAATATTCCCCTTTTCACGTTAGAAAACAAAATGCCCGTTAAAAATGCAGACATTTGGGGCTTTACCCTTCAGTACGAATTAAGCTACACAAATATTCTCAATATGCTTTCACTTGCAGGCGTAACCATAAAAAGTGCCGAAAGAAAAGAGGACGAGCCTTTAATTGTTGCAGGCGGTCCCTGCGCCAACCACGCTGAGATGCTTGCCGATTTTGTTGACTGCTTCCTTTTAGGTGACGGCGAGGAGTCTTTAATGGAGCTTATCGACGTTTATAAGGCATGGAAAGCTTCGGGTAAATCACGTTCCGAATTACTGGAAATGCTCTCTCAAAACGAAGGCTTTTACGTTCCCTCCCTTTACGAGCACAAGGTTGTTGACGGTAAGCTTACCATCACTCCCTTAAAGAATGCTCCCAAGCAAGTTAAAAGACGTGTGGTTGTGGATTTTGAAAACACATTCTGCCCCACTAAGCTTATTGTGCCTACTGTTGAAGTCGTGCACGACCGTATTATGCTTGAAATTTTCCGCGGTTGTACTCGCGGTTGCCGTTTCTGTCAGGCAGGCTTTTTATACCGTCCTATCAGAGAGAGAAGCGTTGAAAAGTTAAAGCAGATTGCCCGCGAAAGTGCTGACAGTACGGGATATGACGAAATTTCCTTAACCTCACTTTCAAGTGGCGACTATTCGAACCTGAACCAGCTTATCTCAACCCTTAACTGCGAATTTAACGAAGAAAGAATGGATATTTCTCTGCCCTCACTTCGTATTGACTCCTTTAACCCCGATTTTGTAAGCACACAAATGCGCAAAAGCTCTCTTACCTTTGCTCCTGAAGCAGGCTCACAGCGTATGCGAAACATAATCAACAAAAACGTTTCTGAAGAAGATTTACTTAAAACTGTTCGCGGTGCCTACAGTGCAGGCTACAGAGCAATCAAGCTGTACTTTATGATCGGTCTTCCCTTCGAAACTATGGAAGACATCAAGGGTATTGCCGATTTAGCGCGCAAATGCACCGAAATTTATCAGGAAGTGTTCGGTAACAAAAAGAATATGCGTATTACAGTTAGCACCTCCGTATTTATACCTAAGCCCTTTACTCCTTTCCAATGGATAAATCAGGATTCTGAGGAAAGCGTAAAGGAAAAGCAAAGATATTTAAGCGACCTTATCCGTCAAATGCGCGGAGTAGAATACAAATATCACGACAGCACCGCCTCAAAGCTTGAGGTTGCCTGCGCCCGCGGTGGCAGAGAAATGTGTGCCGTGCTTTATTCCGCATGGAAAAACGGCGCAAAGCTTGACGCCTGGCACGAGCATTTTGATATTGAAGCCTGGCAAAAGGCCTTTGCGGAACACGGATTATCTATGGAAGAATACGCTTCCCGCGTTATTGACGTGGACGAAACTCTCCCCTGGGACACTGTTGACGTAGGTGTTACAAAGGAATACTATAAGCGCGAGCTTGCAAAAGCTCAAAGAGAAGAAACTACCCGCGATTGCCGTCAAGGTTGCACGGGTTGCGGTATGATGAACGTTTGCAAAAAGGAGGTAAAGTCCTGATGCGTGTTTTATTGCGTTTTGAAAAGGGAAACGAAGTAAAATATATTTCCCATCTTGATATGCAAAGACTCTTTCAGCGTGCACTTCGCCGTGCAAAGCTTCCCTGCGCATATTCTCAGGGATTTAACCCCCATTTACTTATTAGTTTCGCAGCCGCTCTTCCCGTAGGTGTTTGCTCTGATGCTGAATTCGTTGAATTTCAGCTTACTAAATTTATTCATCCTCTTGAAGTTATGAAACGTCTTAACGAGGTAATGCCTAAGGGCGTCAAAATTCTTAATGCCATTGAGCCTGAGGAATCCTTCCCCAACGTAGGAAGCGTTATTGCATTGGCTGAATACGCTTTTACAACTAAAAACGGAGACGACTATTCCAAAGCCTTAAAGGATATTCTTGCTCAGGAAGAAATCACCATAGAAAAGAAAGCCAAAAAGGGCTTTGCTCTTGTTAACGTGCGGCCGATGATACACCGTTTGACTCAAAACGGCGAAGTAATTAAAGCAACTCTTTCCTGCAGTAACAGCGAAAATCTCCGAGCTGACAAAATGGCGGAAATACTTTCCTGTAACGGTATCAGCGTCGCTTCAATCAAGCGCACCTCCATCTTAATTTGTATTGACGGCTTTATTAAAGAGCCTTTAGGAGTAAATAAATGAAAGAAATTCTCATTAACTGCGGTATAATTCAAAAAAGCGGTGTTATTCTCTCAAACGGTGAGCTTGAGGACGTTTTTGTTGAGCACACTGCTTCATCAGGTGCAGTAGGCAATGTCTATAAGGGCGTTGTTGATAACGTTGTACCCGGAATGCAATCCGCTTTTATTGATATCGGCTTAGAGAAAAATGCCTTCTTGTTTATTGATGATATTGCCAACAAAGGAAACGAGGCAGATATCCGCAAGCTACTTAAAAAGGGGCAGGAAATCGTTGTTCAGATAATCAAAGAGGCTCAAGGCGTTAAAGGCGCAAGAGTTTCCACGGCAATTACTCTGCCCGGGCACAATCTCGTTCTTATGCCCGATCAGGACTACGTTGGCGTTTCAAAAAAAATCGAAGACGAGGAAGCTAAAACTCGCCTAAAGTCATTGATTTCTAAGTTAAAAAACGAGCATCACGGCTACATCGTGCGTACTGACGCCTGCAGTGCAAGCCAAGAGCAAATTCAAACCGAAATGGACTTCTTGGAGGATCTGTGGTCAAGCATTTCAAGGGACGCTAAAACTAAAAACGCCCCTGCGCTTCTGCACAGTCAGGACAGTCTCTTACTTACGGTTATCCGCGATTTCTTTGACGATTCCATTGAAAAGCTTACCGTAAACACACCTGACGCCTTCGACGAGGCAAAGCGTCTCGCTTTGGTTTTAACTCCCCACCTTAAAGACAGAATTTTCCTTAAGGAAGCAGACCTTTTTGCCTTAACGGGAATTGAAACGAAAATCAAAAAGCTTCTGCAGAAGAAGGTTTGGCTTGATAACGGCGGCTATCTTGTTATTGATTACACCGAAGCCTTAACGGTTATTGACGTTAACACGGGCAAATTTACGGGTGATTACGATCTTAACAAAACCATCGTTAAAACAAACGTGCTTGCCGCAAAGGAAATTGCAAGGCAGCTTCGTCTTCGTGCTATCGGCGGAATAATCGTCGTTGACTTTATTGATATGGAATCCGACGAAGACAGACAAACCGTTCTTGACGCACTTGAGGAGGCTTCTAAAAGCGATAAAACAAAGACCAATATTTTAGGCTTTGCTCCTCTCGGTTTAGTGGAGCTTACCCGTAAAAAGTCCAGGCTTTCCCTTGCCGACTCCATGCAATGCACCTGCCCCTACTGCGAGGGTGACGGGCGCATTCTTAACGAAAATTCAATACTTAACAACCTTCTTTTTGCCCTGAAACGTGCAGTTGATAATAACGATTCAACCATTGCGGTACTTCGTCTTAACCCCTATATTCTTACCGCCCTTAAAAAGCACGTTACGGCTTTGAAAGAGAACTTTGCATCTATCAGCATTTTCGTTCGTGAGGACCAGGGAATGCACGTGGAAGATTATAATATCAGCTTACTGAAAGAGATTTCCGACCAGGAAGGACTTATAAAGGTTATATGAAGACAGAAATTTTACCCTTGAACAGCTCTTCGGCAAAAAAGGCGGCAGAGCTTATTCATTCGGGAAACGTTGTGGCTTTTCCGACGGAAACGGTTTACGGCTTAGGCGCAAGCGTTTTTGACAAAGAAGCCGTAAAGAAAATATTTGCCGCAAAGGGCAGGCCTGCAGATAATCCCCTTATCGTTCACGTTGCAAGCAAGGATAAAATCTGCACCGTTGCAAGTGAAATTCCCAAAAAGGCACAAATTGCCATTGATACGTTTATGCCCGGCCCCATTACCGTTGTTTTACCGAAAAGAAAAGAAATTTCTCCGCTTGTTACCGGCGGAAAGGATACGGTAGGAGTACGCATACCTGAGCACAAGCTTGCAAGAATGTTTTTAGAAGAATGCGATTGTCCTATTCCTGCACCAAGCGCCAATTCCTCTACTAAGCCTTCCCCCACCACCGCAAAGCACGTTTTTGACGATTTGAACGGCAAAATCCCCTTGATCTTAGACGGCGGCGCCTGCTTGGGCGGTGTTGAATCAACCGTTATTTCCTTTTGCACCGAAACACCCACCCTTTTGCGTCCCGGTCTTATTACTCTTGAGATGCTACGCGATGCCTTAGGCGAGGTAGACGTTCACCCGTCGGTTTTGGAAAACTGTAAGGTGGATTCCGTTGCAAGCCCCGGTATGAAATATAAGCATTATTCCCCTAAAGCGCGAGTTATTATCGTTTCGGGAAGCGCTGAAACAGTCTGCTCTCTTTACGATTCAGCCCTTGAGCTTTCTAAGCGCCCCGTTATCCTCTGGAACGAGAAAGATAAGGACGTTTTAGGCTCCAGAGCACACTATTGGTTAATTGAGCATAACTGCATATCTTCGGCGGCACGCAACTTATTCGCACTTTTGCGCCAGGTTGACGATGAAGGCTTTGATACGGTGTTTATTACTGCGGTTGACAAAAAGGACGAGGGTCTTTCCGTAATGAACAGAATGCTGAGAGCCTCCGCCTTTACGGTTTTAGACGATTCTTCTTCCTTACAGGACTTAAAAACCGCACTTCAAATTAACGGTTAAAACTCTCTTTTATTATAAAAAGCTTCAAAATATTTTGTCTTTTATGACGAAAACAAAGATTTTTGCAAAATTATAAAACACGGTTTTTCTTTACAAAAGCCGTGTTTTTGTTAATATATAGCTATCTTTTTTCGTTGGAGGTATTTTTTTGAGAGCGGGAATAGTTTACATAAAGGTGCCTATCAGCGAGATTTCCTATGAAAAAATTACCGACAACGTTGAACAGTTGAAAAACAGTATCCGATGCTACGGTCTGCTTCAGCCCGTTGGGTTGGTAAGGCTTAATAAGGGCTACAAGCTGATTTTCGGCAGAAAACGATTAAAGGCATGCGCGGAGCTGAAGCAAAAATACATTCACGCAGTTTTACTTTCCGTGCGCGAAGATGAGGAAAAGCTGTTTTCCGCCATAGAAAATCTGCACCGAGCCAACGACTGTTATTTAACCAAATACGTTGAAGCCTTTAAGGAAATAAGCTTCGCAAGCTCTCTATGTCTTACAAACGAGCAATTCCACCTTGCCAAAAGCTATCTTTTGCTCAATTCCGAGGCAAAAAACAAAGTTACCGCGGAAACCGAAGGCTTTATCCCCTATTGCTCGGGAGACAGTAAATATTTTATGCGTATGTGCCAGGCGCAAAAAGAAATTCCAAGCGCCGCAAAGGAAAAGATCCGTCTTTCACTTCTAAGCGACCAACGGATTTTTATTAACGAAATTGAGAAAATTCTTATCTTGATGCGTCTTGGCGGCTTTGAGGACGCCATTTGCGAAACAGATGACCAAATTATAATAAAAAAGCCTGCCAAGCAGGCAGACGTTTCATAATGATTAAATAAGAAAGTCGAAACAACACTAAAAGTGCTGTTTCGACATCAACATAGTCATTATAAAAAGCAACGTGGAACCAAGTGATTTCACGTTGTTTTTTTGCTTTTCATTTTGCAAAATCAATTTTTATTCTTTGAGTTCTATTTCACGAAATCAAGAACCGTTTTATCTCCGTAGACGCTCTTCCAATCCTTTTCAAAGCCTGCAATGGCGTTTTCGGTCATTGAATGAGTTATTGCCGCCTTTAACAGCTTTGCCGAAATAGTTGCGTTATGGGCGCCGGTAAGAGCCACCTTATGCAGCTCGTAGCTTGTTGTAAAGCTTGCGGCAAGCACCTGGTAATCGAGAGAATAAATGTTAAACAAATTAACGATATCCGCAACGGTTTGCACACCGCCGTCAGCCGAAATGTTATCAAGACGCTTTACGTATGGTGCAACAAAATCCGCCCCTGCTTTTGCGGCAATAAGCGCCTGCTGAGGTGCGAAAATCGCAGTCATTGTAACGCCTATTCCTTGTTCTTTCAGCTTGCGAGTTGCCTTTAATCCTTCTTCACTAATAGGAATTTTAATAAAGAAATTATCTCCTAAAAGCTTCTTTAACGCTACTGCCTCTTCCACAATCTGCTCCGCTTTCGTTGCTGTAGTCTGCACGTGGAGCATTTTGTCAGGTCCGATAATTTCGCGGATAGAAGTGAACAGCTTTCTAAAATCCATATTCTCTCTTGCAACCAACGTGGGATTTGTAGTTACGCCCACAATAGGAAAGAATTCATTAGCATACTTGATTTCCTCAAGATTTCCGCTATCAATTAAATAATTCATACTAACTCCTTATTGTGACGGAAAATTCCGTCAAAGAACAGATGCGCTCTTTCAAAGCAGAAAAAGCGCATCATAGAAATTCAATTTTCCGTCAATTTCTTGACGCACCTGATAATTTATAAGCTTAAATTATCTCTTTAACTGAAGGTCGTAGTGAATGTCGTAAGCCTTTTCTTCTTCAGTGAACTTGTGCTTGGTGTCAATAACCTTGCCGTCGTTCCACTTTCTGTCGCCTACGTCCTCGGTGGTACCCATAACGGTTACGTTAACCTGTCTGCGACGGGCAAGAACGTGGTCCCAGTCGATGAAGTAAACGTGAGCAAACTTACCGCCGTCAACAACACCGTCTTTAATGGTCATGGTTTCGCTTCTGCCGAAGAAGCAGCTTCTTAAGTGACCGTCGGTGTTCATACTTGAATAGTCACCGGGCTCGTCAACGTATCTGCCGTACTGAGCGTGGATAGGACCGGGATGACGGTACTGATGTTCTTCTGCAAAGTCAGGGATCATCTTGCGCATAATGTCAAGAAGGTCGTGCTGAAGATACTCAAGGTCGAATGAATCAATATCGTGTGAGCATTCCTGAACCATTACGGAGCAGGTGGTATGGTGAGAAACGATGCTTACTGTACCGTTTTTAATGCCTGATGCCTCAACGATCTCGTTGATTTCCTTTGAAATGTCGTGGAATGTGGGAATCCAGCCTCTTGACTGTAATTCTAATTCCTTCTGAAATACTTTGAATTCCATTTTTTATTCCTCCTAAAAAATTATTTATTTAATCTTTCGCCTACTGCTCCACCGGGGTGAATAGTGGCAAATTTTTCATTTTGGAAGTCAGTTTCCTCAATAAGCGCCGTCTGAAGCACGTGGAAAATCACGCACAAGGACGTTGATGAGGTTGTACCCTGACAGTTGTACTTATCTGTTTCACGGTTAACGTATTGCTTAAGCACTACGTCTGCATTTTGTGCAAGAGGTGATTCCAGATTTTCGGTAATAGAAATAATCTTAACGTTTTTCTTTTTGCAAATGTCGATAATAGGTAAAAGCTCCTTGGTTTTTCCGCCGCGGGAAGCAAATACCATTACGTCGCCTTCCTGCAAAAAGCCCGTTGCGCCGTGTACGGCTTCGGCAGGAGATATAAATCTTGCAGGCTGCTCAATGCAGCAGAGCAGATGCGCAAAATGCTGGCAAAGGATTCCGCTGTGTCCGCAACCGCAGGTGCCTATTCTTTCGGCATTTTTCAAAAGCTCAACCGCCTCGGAATACGCTTCCTCATCGAAATAATTAAGCATTTCGCTGATACATTCGCTTTCGATTTTATAAGCCGCTTTTGCCTGTTTTAATGCTTCGCTGTTCATAAAAACTCCTTACTGCATTTCGTCCCATGCTCTGCGAAGATTTGAAAGCATTTCTTCTACCATTGCGTAGGGGTCTGCCGCCTTAATGATACCGCTTGTGGAGCCCGTTGCCTGAGCGCCTAATTTGATGGTATTATAAACGTCTTGTCCGTTGGAAATACCTGCGCCCTGAAGCACCATAATATCGGGATTGATTTCACGAACAGTCTTAATGGTTTCAATAACGTAGTTACTGTCGCTGGTCTGGCCGGTACCGATTAAATCGGTAGGCTCTGCAACGATAAGGTTGGGTGACATTTTGGCAATTGTCTTAACGTCCTCAACGGTGTTTGCACAAACGATGGTGCCCAAGCCAACCTCGTCGGCACGCTCGATAGTTCTTTCAATTTCTTCCATAGTTAAGGGCTTTTCTGCATGGTTAAGCATTACGCCTACCGCACCTGCCGCCTTAACAGCTTCGGGAAGAACGCTTCCAAGGCCGCGGCCAACGGGAAGATAATCCATATGCTGAGCAAAAACCAAAATACGCTCTGTGTTATCTGCAAGCAGCTTAATATCAGTGTACTGCGGTGTTACGATAACGTCAACGTCATACTTCATTGCAACCTTATCAATTACCTGAGCAAGCTGAAGCATCTTTTTTCCGTAAAGATACGCTTTAGGTCCGATTTCGAAAAACGGAGGTTTAATTTTTAAGCCTTTATACATAACATTTTCTCCTTTTATTTTTTGTTGGGAACTGACTTAATTCCCCTTTGTTTCTATGATAATAGAATACAATAATCTACCCAAAATGTCAATGAATTTTTCCCTTTTTTGCTTTTTACTTATTGTTTTTTTCTTTTCAAAAGCAAATCGAAAGTTTTTCTTGCGAAAACGCATATTATTGACATCAAAACGTAAGTGTGATATACTAAAACGAAAGTGAACCGAAAATATTTTTATCAAAACGCAACTGTGAGGTATTTATATGAATTCAGACGAAAGAAAACAGCAAATTTTAGGGTTTGTTCAGAAAAACGGAAGTGTAAAGGTAAGCGAGCTGAGCAAGCTTTTTAACGTTTCCGAGGTAACGGTGAGAACTGACCTTGCAGATTTAGAGGGCAAGGGGCTTTTAACACGTATCCACGGCGGTGCAATTTCTTCCTACAAACCTTACTACAGTATGAATCTTAATCAGCGCCTTGAAGCCAACCAGACGCAAAAGGTGGATATTGCAGAAAAAATCGCCAGGTTGATTAAACCTGACGACACTATTATGCTTAATTCCGGCACCACTACCCTATTGACCTTCAGAAAATTCCCTGCAGATTACAATCTCAATATAGTTACAAACTCGATTTCTATTGCCCTTGAAGCGTCCAGCAACCCTAATTATAACGTAGTTTTGGTTGGCGGTTCAATTAACACAAAATATCAGTTTTCCTTTGGCCCCGATTCCGTTGAGCAATTAAAGAAATATCACGCCGACAAGCTTATTCTGTCTGTTGACGGCATTGACATTGAAAACGGCTTTACCACCTATTACGATAAGGAAACGGACGTTGACAGAATTATGATTGAACAGTCTGAAACACGCATTATTGCCGCAGACTTTTCAAAATTCAGGCACAAGGCATTCGTTAAAATTTCCGATATTTCCATTGCCGACTACATTGTAACCAACAAAGGCTTGGATAAGGAGCTTACAGAAGAATTATCAAGCGCAGGAATAGAAGTAATTTCGTAAATCGTTGACAGATTGTTTTGTTTGTGGTAACATTTTGGTAGGAGCAATATCTGTCTCGGTTTCGGACGTTACGTCGCGGCTTTTAGCATCGGCGAACTGATATGCTCTTTTTAGCATCTAATATGGTTTGAACCAGCTTGGGCAATTGGAGCCCTCTGCTCGTAAACCATTTAGGTGCTTTATTTTTGCTTGCATCCCCTTCCGAAAGGTTTACGATTTCCTGAAGCTCTTTTGCGGCTTTTTTACGTGTTGCAGGGGTTATTGATAGTTTTTTGTTGACATTTTTTTGAGATTCGAATATACTGTTTTTGAGGAGGTTGACCCTTTTATTCCTGAAGCGTTTTTTGCGCGAGGTAGGATTTGGTCAACCTCTAAATTTATATCATAAAACACATCTCCAAATTTTGTCTTGCCCGCACGAATAATAAAGTTAAAAATAACATTTTCTATGCCAACCCTACCTCTAAAATTTTCAAAACCTTTTTCCTTGAACAATTTGTGGTCTTTGAAATCCGAACTATGCCAATTTATATTGGCATTTTTCGCTAAATCTTGAATGCTTGGTATTAAACGCATTTTTTGAGCAAATATTTCGGGAGAGTCTTTTAGAAGGTCTTTGCTTTTCTTTCCCCACGCAAATTCTTCTGCGCTCAATCTTATAAAGGATATTGTTTTTCCATCAATAGCATCAATTACAACCCCCGTATCGCGCATCCCCAATACATAATTGTATGCCGCTTTTTGAAGTTGTGATATTGTTGTCAAGCCTTTGAAAATATCTTTATTAGTATCTATATGCCAATATTTATTCCCTTTACTATCGTTTTTCCAAGAATACTTTCCACCTTCCCCGGTGGTTTTTTCATTTTTGGCTACGTTTGCGCTTTCCCCTAACAGTTTTGCATACTCTTTTTCAAGCTTTGCTATATAAATTAATAACCCTTAACGTGACTGCGTTAAGGGTTATGCTTTGCTTATTTTGATTTTACAAATATGCCCTGATATCTATTGCGAGCTTTTCTTCAAGGTTAATAAGGCGCTTGCAAATGTCCTTTGAAACCTCGTCTGCCGCTTCATATTCGTTAAGATATTTATTCAATGACTTAACTCCCATATTACAACCGTCAGTCATTAAATCGGCTATAGTTTGGTCAGATGAATCAAGGGTAAGCATCACGTTTGTTTTAGCGTGTGACATTCCCTTTGCCATCATACTGGGATTTTTACCTTCCTCGTCATACTTGTCTAAAAGCTGTTGGATTTCCACCTTTAATTTATCGTGTTCCTTTTTACATTCAACAAGCTTTTGCTTAAAGTCTTTATGCTTAACGCAATCGAGCACGTCTTCAATAGACGCAACCCCCATTTTTACTCCTGCATCGCATTCACGCAGAAGTCGTACGGTATCCTGTTCGATCATTTTTTCACTCTCCTTTTTTCCTATTATTTGACTTTTTACGAATTTTATACTCGCGAAAATAATATACTAAAAAACAAAGTCTTGTTTTTGGAATAAACAGTTGTAAATTAAATTTTCGCACTTGCACGAAATTCCTTAAAACAAATTTTCACTTTACATTAAAATGATATTATGGTAATATAATTGTGTATGTGTACCCCGTCTTTATTTTATTTATTATATTTATTCGCGCATACAAAAAATATAGGAGGTTTATCTTATGGCAATAAAAACCACAAACCAATATGGCTCAACCACTATTTCTGACAGTGTTTTAGCAACAATTGCAGGTCTTGCAGCTTGCGACTGTGCAGGTATAGTTGGTATGTCGGCATCAAATACTGCCGAAGGTATTGCCGAGCTTCTTAAAAGAGAAAGCTTAACAAAAGGTATCAAAGTTTATTCAGGTGAAGACAGTGTTAAATTCGAGCTTCACGTAATTATTGAATACGGTGTTTCCATGGTAGCCGCTGCTCACAACGTTATTGAAGCGGTTAAATATGCCGTTGAAACACAGACAGGTCTTCGTGTTGAAAACGTTGACGTGCTTATTCAAGGCATAAGAGTATAAAGCCGGAAAGGATGCAAATGAAACATACATCTATTAACGGCACTCTGCTCAAGGAAATGGTAGTTGCTGCCGCTTCACTTTTAGAGGCTAACAAACAAAGCCTTAACGACCTTAACGTATTCCCCGTTCCTGACGGTGATACGGGCACAAATATGTCTCTTACGATGCAGTCAGTCTTAAAGGAGGTTTCTTCTACCCCTGAGGACGACCTTGCCTCCGTTGCAAAGGCAATGGCTCGCGGTGCACTTAAGGGCGCCCGCGGCAACAGCGGTGTTATTCTTTCACAGATTCTCCGCGGCTTTGCAAAGCAGTTTGAAACTGTTACGGAAGCCTCAAGCACCGATTTTATCGTTGCTTTGCGTTTAGGTCAGGAAACCGCATACAAAGCAGTTATGAAGCCCAAGGAAGGCACAATTTTAACCGTTATTCGTTTAATGGCAGAAAAAACCCGTTACGAAAACACTCTTGATTTGTGCGAGCTTTTTGATTATGCCATTTCAGTTGGCGAAGAAACTCTTAAGCAAACTCCCGAGATGCTTCCTCAGTTAAAGAAGGCAGGCGTTGTTGACGCAGGCGGTCAAGGTCTTATGACCATTATGCACGCATTCAGCTCAGTCGTTCACGGCGAAGAAATTCCCGACGATATTGAGCCCTTCACCTTCTCCGATTCTTCCGACGCTATTTCCCGTGCCACCTCCGACGAGGTTGCGGAAATGGACGAAATTCTCTTTGCATACTGCACAGAATTCTTCATTCAGCAGCTTAAATCAAGCGTAACGGAAAAATCCATTGACGCTCTTCGCAACAAATTAGCCGCCATCGGCGATTCACTTGTTGTTGTAGGCGATCCCGAATTAGTTAAAGTACACGTTCACACAAACAATCCCGGTCAGGCACTTCAATATGCTCTTGAGCTTGGAGAGCTGGACAGAATCAAGATTGAAAATATGGTTCAGCAGCACCGCGAAATCGTTGCGGAACGCGCTAAAAATCAAAAGGAGGTCGGCGTTGTTGCCATTGCTTCAGGCGAAGGCTTTACGCAGATTTTCAAGGAATTGGGCGTTGACGTGGTTGTTACCGGCGGACAGACGATGAATCCCAGTACGGAAGATATTTCTGCCGCAGTTAACAGAGTAAACGCTAAATCCGTTATCATTTTACCTAACAACTCAAATATTATTCTTGCTGCAGAGCAGGCTCAGGATTTCACAAGCAAAAAGCTTTTCGTAATCCCCACAAAAACCGTTCCTCAGGGTATTGCAACAATGCTTGCATTTAATCCCGACGCAGACGGCGAAAGCAATTTTGAGGATATGCGCGAAAGCTACGGTGACGTGCTTACCGGCAGTGTAACCTACGCAGTGCGTGACACCGAGTTTGACGGCAAGGAAATTCACGAAGGCAACATTTTAGGTCTTGCAGAAGGAACTATCACCTGCTGCGGCGAGCAGATTAAGGAAACCACACTTGAGCTTGCAAGAAAGCTTCTTGAGAAGAACGACGATTTGCTTACCATCTATTACGGTGCTGACGTTTCAGAGGCTGCCGCAAACGAAATTGCCGATCAGTTATCCTCCGAATATCCTGCAACTGACGTTGAAGTAATTTCAGGCGGCCAACCCGTTTACTTCTATTTGTTATCTGCAGAATAAACTCAAAAAAAACAACTTTTCCCTTGTAGCAATACAAGGGATTTTTTCTTTTTTCTAAATTTAACTTGATATTTGCAAAAGTATGCCTTATAATATTTCCTGATAGTTTATTTTTTGCCGTTTCGGGCAAATAATGTCCCGCGAGGAAATATATGTTAAACAAAGAATTAAAGCTTACTTTAGGCAATACAACGTACGAAATTTTCCTGCAAACAGGCTTTTTCGGCAACATACACCACATTCGCTCTGTATTGCACAAGCACGCCTATTCGGAGGTTCACGTTATTCTTTCCGGTGAAGTCGATATGCTTATCAACAATAACGTTCACTCCTTTTGCACGGGCGATGTTTTTGTTGTACCTGAAGAATGCTTCCATACTGTTAAAAATTCCGCTCCCAACACTCACCACGTTGCATTTCAATTAAAAAATCAGTTTGGGTATCAACGAATTTCCTTAGGTGATGCCGAAAGCAAAGGTCTTTCGCAAGCTATAAGCAACTATCTCTCAACCGGTAATGCGCTTTTAATTGAAGCATACCTTACGGTTATTTGCGCTCAGCTTACTCATAACCAACACTCCCTTGCGCTAAACGATATTGAAGACAGAACTTTCTTAATTGCAGAATTTTTTGCAAAACACTACAACAGAAAAATTGCTTTAGAGGATTTAGCCAAACGCCTTAACGTTAGCGTAAAGCAAGCTGAAAGATTAGTTGTTAAGCATACGGGTTCAACCTTTAGCAAAGAGCTTTCAAATCAACGAATAGAAGTTGCTAAGTGGCTGTTGAAAGAAACTTCTCTTACTATGAAAGACATTGCAAATCAGGTAGGATATAGTTCTTATAGTAGTCTATGGAAAGCCTTAAACAAGCAAAATCAAAGCCCTGACGCGCAAGTAAGCGAAGAATAATTTTTCATTTTTGAGAAAAAATAACAACCGTGAGGTGATTTTATGCCTTTGGGGCTTGTTATTTTGTCGATGCTGATATTTTTGATTTTAATAAAAAAGGGCGAAAGAATTTGTGCGTGTCTTAGCGCTAAACCGCTTTCCGCGGTAATTCTGTTAACTGCCCTTGTGCTTTCCTATATAATTCCCCCTTTATTTCTGCAAAACGTATACGTCTATTACGCCCCGTTTATTATTTGCATCATTTATTTGGGGATACTTCTTTTCAGGCTTTCGCACCCCGCAAAAAGCGCATTTACCGCATTTTTGTCCGCTTGTATTTTACTGGGAGTGTCCATAATCGTATCTCCCGAGCCTAAGGGTCTTATGCTTGAGCCCTTTGCAATTTACACCTTAGTTATAACACTTTGCTCCGTGCTTTTTTCCTATTCGGAAAGCTCGGTGGTTTTTAACAATCTCTGCGCATTTTTGTTTTTCAACCTTGCGTTGCTCTTTTTTGAAAGCTACTTTTCATTTTTTGACGGAAAAATCTTTTCTTCAGTCTGTGCAAGCACCTTTTTGTCATTTATTCCCCTTTTCTTTTTAGAAAGCAAGGGCTTATTGAGCAAAAATAAATTGCTTCTCTCCTTTGAAGCATCGGAATCACAACTGATTACAAAATCACGAAAACGAAAAAATAATTCCTTATAGGAAGTGAACTAATGCATTTAATTACCGCTGACCAATTAACCTATAGCGCCTTTGCCGATATGATAGACGATTACGTTGTTGCAGGCACCCCATTTTTAGGAATGACGTCTCCCGATATGTTTCCCTATTTTGTACGCACCTGCGTAAAGCATTCTGCAGGCCTGGGAATCGGGCTAACCGTATCCCCCTACACAAGATATTTTTTAGTTGATGACGATGGCGTTATCTATGCCCAAGGTGATCTTCGCCACAAGGCTACCAAACACAACGTTACCTTTGCCGGTCAGTTAGGCTACGGCGTTTTGCCCTCCAAACGAAGATGCGGATACGGCACAATGATTTGTGCAAAGCTTCTTGAAAAGGCTAAAGAGAGAGGCTTTGAAAGCGTAATTATCACCTGCCGCGACGATAACGTGGGCAGCGCAAAGATAATAGAAAAAAATGGCGGGAAATTGCTCGAAGTGCTTTTTAGCCCCAAGGATATGACAAATATGCGTCGATACATAGTAAATTTACAATAAATATGCAAAATAACTCTAAAATTTGTGCATTATTTTGCAAATTACTACTGTTCAAAACGCAAAAAGTATATTATAATATAATAGTATTAAAATACTAACCGATAGGAGTGTACATATATGCCAGGATTTTTTACCCACTATATAGCAGGTCAGAAGGTTTACGAAGCTTTACCCGCAAACGTTAAGGAATGTATTGATAAGCGCAAGCGCGTTTTCGATTTAGGCCTTCAGGGTCCCGACTTCTTTAATTACTTCGGCGCACCCTTAAAGGGCGATCCCAGCCTCCACCGTATGGCAATGATGCTTCACGAGCGTTCTGTTGACGAGTGGATGTCATTGATCTACCGTTACATAGCAAAGCAGGAGGATGCCGACAAGGAAATCATTCTTCCCTATTTCTACGGCTACATTATCCACTATGCTATTGACTGTGCTGTTAACCCCTATATTTTATACCGTTCAGGCTTTGTAACCCCCAACGCTCCGCTTCCTGAACGTTTCGGTATTTACCGCAAGCGTATCAGCAACGCTATTGACCAGACTATCCTTAAAAAGTATATGGATAAGACTCCTTCCGAAGTTAAGGTTGACGATATGTTCTGGGTTACCTATGACGAGCTTTTGGAGGTTTGCCGTATGTATCCGGTAAACATCAAGACCGTTTACGGTAAGGACGTTTCCCGTGAAGAAGTTATCAAGGCTTACCAGGATATGAATGCCGGTATGAAGAAGCGTATTAAGCCCGGTTTGTTAAAGCCCATTACAAGCATTTACGAAGCCTTCTCCAAGGAATTCAAAAAGGGCTTCTACACAAAAACCGTTTACGGCCCCTTTGAAGCAGATATCGACTTTATGAACGAAAACCACACCGAGTGGCTTGCTGCTTGGGATGCCCGTTACAGTTACACCGAAAGTGTTGATGACCTTTTCCAAAAGGGTATTGCAAACGCTATCGAGCTTGTTAAGCTTGTGTTTGACAGCTATAATGGCGGTGAAACCACAAGCGTTCAGGCTATCCACGCTATCGGCGGCAACTCATTTATGACCGGTATTGCTTGGAATGCTCCCTTACTTCTTAAATTCTACGATATCATCTTTAAGAAGGAAGAGGAAGAGCTTGCACCCGTGCTTGAAAAGCTTGCCAGCGAAGCAGAATAAAATAAATAAAATACCTGATTTAATAAAATCAGGTATTTTTTATTGAATTTTTTATTGCCTTGTGATATACTAATCATACAGTATGTTAAAGAGGTTTTGTATGGAATTAGATGCACTTGCTATCACTTTGGATCTTACCGACGGTGATAACGGATTTTTTTATAAGCAGACAGACGGTTTTATTTTCACCTTCAAAGAAAATAGATCCGACCTGGAGATTTGCGTAAATCTTCCCGAAATAAGCAACGACGAAAAAAAGACGGTATTTGAATACTTAAACGATACCGCTTTATATCTTAAAGCTATGGCTTTTTCTAAAAACGGCATAATTATCAATTTTGTCAGCGAAATTTTCGATGATACGGAGTATATTCTTTCCTTTATAAAATCCTTTTCCGCTTTTTTATCAACGGAAGGGCTGGATTTTTCAAATACCGAGCTTAATGTGACGTTTAACAAGGATATGTTTATTTTTGCTCCCGTGGCTCGCGAAATTGAAGATGATGAGCTTATGAAAAAACCCAAAGATAAGAAAGACCTTGCCTATTTTCTTGCAATTTTCAAAAAGTCAACTCAACGCCAGCTTATCGCGGCATTTGCCGTAACAAGCATTATTTACGGCTTACTTAACATTTGGTTTATTTCCGTAAGTTCCGTAGTAGGTTATTTTATGGGCTGGATTTCATCTCAGCTTATGCTGAAGGTTATTTCAGGCAAAAAGGTGTACGTTTTGTCTATGATTTTAACGGCAATCTCTCTTTTCTTTGCCACTTTATTTTCAGTTTTATATCTTTTCCTCAGTCAGACGGAGCTGTATACGTTTATAGAATTCTCAACCCAGTCCTTAACCGTAGTACACTGTCTGTTCAATATGGTCATTGCCTTTATTCTTTCACTGTTCGGCGTTTACTCTACCGTACCTGCTAAAAAGAAAAAGCCAACAGACGAAACGGAAATAGAAGATTTTTAATTTAAGTAAATTTTCCCCCTGATGCTGCATATAATAATATATCAGAAGCATCAGGGGGTTTTATTTTGAATAATTCACGCGTATTCTCCAACGGTATAAACGACAGTCAGCCAACGGTTTCCATTCTTGCTACAAAAATTTTTGATAACGTAAAAGCCGACTTAGACAGAAGCGAGGCCATTATTACCTCCTTTGTAGAAAATCCCGAAGAAATCACACCCTTGTACGCCTTAGGTACTGCAAGTATGGTAGCAGGGCAAACTGTAACGGTTACACCTGACCCAATAACGCGCATAGCCGCCTTGCAGGGCTATTTAGAGCTTCCGGGCACCCTTACCTACCTTTTTAGCGGAGCACGGCAGATTGCGCCCTGCAATCTGTTATTTAACGTTAACTTGCAAATGCAGCTTCCGGAGGATTCCGTTTGGCCTTTCGATATTACCGTACATTACTCTTACTTTGCAGATAACATTTCTTTTGCGGAAAATAACCGTTTTTCATCATTGGTTGACGGAACAGTAATTATTTACGTTACTGCCTGCGCGCCCGTAACAATTCCAAGCCTTTGCCCCATTCAGTATAATTCCGCCTCCGAGCGCCAAACACAAAACGAAAACGCCTTTCTCTTATCCAACTTCTATCCCGTTTCCACAAGATAATCTTCCGTGTTAAAGCAAAACAATCTACCGTGTACAATAAGATAATCTTCCGTGTTAAAGCAAAACAATCTACTGTACACCATAAGATAATCTACAGTATGTCCGCATAATAATCTAAAGCATATCCGCAAAACAGCAAAAATAAAAAGCAGATAGATTTTCTATCTGCCTTTTTTATTTATTAAAGCTTGCTTGTATACTTTTTAATATCAGCGGCTTTTGTCCACTCGCCTAAAAGCTTGGTCCATTCAGCATCCTTCTTTTCGTCGGTAAGCTGAGTGTTAATGTCGTCCTTCAAGTCTTCGTAAGGAACCTTGCCCTCGGCAAGCTTTTCCATACAACGAATGATGTGAACACCGTAATAGGTTGCAACCGGCTCGCCAACCTTACCTGCTTCAAGTGAAAGACCTCTTTCGGAGAATTCAGGTACCATACCGTCTTCAGGACCGATGAGGTATCCCTTCTTTGCGGCATCCTCAGTATTCATACCCGTGTCGGTGGTCTTTTCAACTAAGGTTGCAATAAAGGTTGCTTCATCCGCATCCTTAACCTTGTTATAAACCTCGTCAACCTTGGTCTGAATCTTTGCCTGGGCAGCTGCCACAGCATCGTCATATTTCTTCTGGTATTCAGCGCGCTTTACCTTTGCATCGTCAAGAGCAGCCTGATGCTCTGCCTTTTTGGTTGCGTCAGTTTCGTCCTTAATATCCTTTTCTCTGCCTTCAATTTCTTCATCGTATTCAGCAATAGTGCCGTAAAGAGCTTCAAGATTATCCAAATCTTCATCCTCAAAGCTGATAAGAATGTGCTGAACAAGTGAATAGCCGGCTCTGCGATATGCAATCATATCGTACGTCTTGCTTGAGCCGCCGCTGGTGGTAATGCTCTGGCCGTTCCAAGCCTTAACAAAAATACTGTCGCTGGTAAATTCCTGCTTTTGTTCTTCATAAAGTTCGTTGTACTTTGTAACAACGTCAGCTTCAAGAACAGTTACGCCTGAGAGCTTGTCCTCCTGGAACTTTTCCAAAGCGGCTGACTTAAGCTGCTCGTCAAGCATTTCCTCAAGAGTTGTTCCGCTATCCTTAATATCGGCAAGATATTTTTCTTCAGCAATACGCTTGAAGTAATCTTCATCGGATTCACCCTCGTTTTTACCATTGATGGTCTGTCCCTCAAAGGCCGCGGTGTACTGTTCAACAAAGTTCTTAATATATTCAGCCTTGTCCTCATCAAGAACCTTCTGTGCTGCCGTCTTCTGCTCTTCCGTATAATTGAAATAGCCTTCCTTTTCGGCAAGCTGCTCAAGAACCTTCTGATCAATAAGGTCAGATAAAATATCTTCCTTCATATCTTCAAGATAGTTAACGGCAGTAGAAGCATCATAGCCGTAGTAGTTTATAAACATATTATAGTAATAGTCATAAACCTCATTAAACTCGCTTTTAAGTATAGCCACACCGTTAACTTTAGCAATTACAACGTTGCCATCGTCTTCTTCAACAAGTGCACAACCTGAAAATGCGCCTAATGCAAGAAGTAACGCAAGGGCTATAGCAATAATTCTCTTCATATAAAAAACCTCCAAATTATATCTATAGTATTATATAATAAATAACAGTTATTATCAAGTGTTTTTTACAGTTTTCATTATTTTTTCATTTGCTCTGCTATCGACCTAAAGCAAGCTCCAAGAATTTTTCCAGCTCCTCCAACAGCTTTGCTCCACGGGTTTGCTCCATTTTAATTACCACCGCGAAGCTTCTGCCTGCCGTAATCATCGCTCGGCTTCCCATTTCACTAACCGCAACTGATATCCGCTCAATGTCAGGATTAGGAAAAATAAGCACAACATTGCCCTTTTCCTGCCTGATCGCACTTGCTCCGAGTTCACCTGCAAGTATGCGCATATACGCAATATTAAGAAGATTGCTGACAACCTCGGGCATTTCACCGAATCTGTCCTTAAGCTCGTCTGAAACGTCAAGCATAGATTCTTTATCGGAAATATCGGAGATTTTTCTATAGCAGGAGAAGCGTACGGCTTCGTTGGGAATATAATCTTCAGGAATAAAGGCGTCGATTTTAAGTTCAATGGACGCAAGCCTTTGTTCCTTTTGCTTATTTCCGAGGCTTTCGTCAACGGTTTCCTTTATCATTTTGCAGTAAAGGTCGTAACCGATACGTGACATATGGCCGTGTTGTTCACCGCCTAAAAGATTTCCTGCGCCTCGAATTTCAAGGTCGCGCATAGCAATTTTGAAGCCCGAACCCATTTGAGTAAATTCTTCAATGGCGCTTAATCTTTTAACCGCATCCTCACCGATACTCCGAGAGGGCGGCACAGTAAAGTACGCGTACGCCATTCTGTTGGAGCGCCCTACTCTGCCCCTAAGCTGATAAAGCTGAGCCAAGCCTAAATAGTGAGCATCTTGAACAATTATAGTGTTTGCTCCCGGAACGTCTATACCGTTTTCAATAATAGTGGTGCATAAAAGCACGTCATATTCCCCTGCGTAAAAATCAAGGATAACCTTTTCCAAATGCTTTTCATCCATCTGCCCGTGGCCAACGGCAATGCGCGCGTTGGGAAGCAGTTGTTGAAGCCTTTGGGTAAAGCCTTCGATACCTTGCACTCGGTTAAACAGATAATAGACCTGACCGCCACGCTGAATTTCACGCTCTATTGCATCGCGGACTATGGCCTCCGAAAACTCAACCACATAGGTCTGCACGGGATATCTTTCAAGGGGCGGAGTTTCCAAAAGGCTCATATCCCTTATTCCCGAAAGCGCCATATTAAGTGTTCGTGGTATAGGCGTTGCCGAAAGAGTAAGCACGTCAATGTTACTTTTAAGCTGCTTTATTTTTTCTTTATGTGCAACACCGAACCGTTGTTCTTCATCAACCACAAGCAAGCCTAATTCCTTAAAGCTGACGTCTGCGCCTAAAATTCGGTGAGTGCCTACTAAAATATCCACCTTACCTAAGGCGGCATCTTCAATAATTTTTTTAGTTTCCTTTGGCGTTTTGAATCGACTTAAGCACTCAACCCGCACCGCCTGGAAGTTGGCAAGACGTGTTTTAAGTGTATTGTAATGCTGATTAGCTAAAATAGTTGTAGGCGCCAATATTGCCGCCTGCTTTCCGCTCATAACTGCCTTAAACACCGCCCGAAGCGCAACCTCGGTTTTGCCGTAGCCAACATCGCCCAAAAGCAGTCTGTCCATCGCCTTATCCGATTCCATATCAGCCTTGATTTCAGCAATACAACGAAGCTGGTCAGCCGTTTCTTCGTAAGGGAAATCCTCTTCAAACTCCCTCTGCCACGGCGTATCGGGCAAGAATCTGATTCCTTGGGTTTGTTCTCTCGTTCTGTAAAGAGCAAGAAGCTTTTCCGTCATATCCTCAATGGATTTTTTAACTCTTGCCTTAGTTTTATTCCATTCCTGCGAGCCTAATTTATTAAGCTTAGGCGCAGTTTCATTGGGTGCAATATATTTTTGCACCCTATTCATCTGTTCAACGGGAACGTAAAGCTTATCCTCATCTCTGTATTTTAAGAAAAGGTAATCGCGCTTTACGCCGTCTGTTTCTATTTTTACGATACCTTGATAAATACCGATACCGTTTGTTTCGTGAACTACCGCATCGCCTATTTTTAGCTCTACGAAGGTGTCAAGTCTGGTGCCTGCCGAATGTTTAACTGATTTTTGCGTTTGCTTAACGGCAGTAAAGATGTCGTTTTCCGCAATCAGCGCAAGTTTAAGCTGAGGATATTCGTAGCCTCTTGCCACCGACGAGCAAACCACCGCCACCTGACCGCTTTTAAGCTCTACGCTTGGTCTTGTTAAGGGAATAACTCCTATTCCCGCTTCAGTAAACTCGTCCTCTAACCGCTTTGCTCTTGCTTCCGTTCCTGCGCAGAGAACAGTTTTATAGCCTGCATTTTGGTAAAGCTTAACCTCTTGAATTAAAAACTCAGGCTTTCCGTGGAAGGACTGCATGCTTCTACCGTCAAAACGGAATATTGCCTTAGCATCGGCATCGGGAATATTTCCCGTAATGGTCTGCATACAAACCACCTGATATTCCTGAGCCTTTTTCCAAAAACGCGAAAATCCCGTAAAGGAATTAGCGTGGCGCTGAAGTGCCTTCCCCTCTGTCATTCGGTCGGAAATAAGCTTGGAAAACTCAATTTCCGCATTTTCTCCACGCTCTTTTAATACCTTTACCTCGTCGAACACCACGAGAGTATTTTGAGGCATATAATCCAACAAAGAAGAATATTGGGGATATAGATATGCTCCCAACTGCTCTGCATTTGCAGGATACATACCGTTTTTAAGCTTTTCTGCCATGGGAATAAACGTATCCGTTGCGTTTGCTACAGTTTCACGGTTTTTGCAGGACTTATTGAATTTGACTACCTCCTGCGCAAGCAACTCTCCTGCGGCAAAAAGAGTTTCGCGGTCTGCGCAAATTTCCTTAATAGGCAGAATCTCAATCTTTTCGCAACGCTCAACTGACCGCTGAGAAACGGAGTCAACTACACGGATAGTATCAATTTCATCGTCGAAGAAATCTATTCTGACGGGGTTTTCTGCATTTTGAGGAAAAATATCAATAATTCCTCCGTGAACAAAAAATTCCCCCTTGCCCATTATCTGCTGAACAGATACGTATCCACATTCCGCAAGACGCTTTCGAAGCTCCTCAATATCGTATCTTTTGCCTATTTCAAGGCTTATTCTAAGCTTTTGAAGCATCTGCGGCGGCATAACGCTATATAAAATCGCATCGGCAGTAGTAATCAGAGCGTCAGCACCTTTCAAAAGCTCGTCAAGGGCTTCAATTCGTTTTCTCTGAATTTCCCCGCTTTCAAACTGTGCCTGAATAAGCTGATCGCGGTGTAAAAACACTACCGCCTTTTTGCCGGTATAGAATTCAAAATCCTTCTTTATTTTTTCTGCACTTAAAGCACCTTGAGCAATAAACATCAGCGGTCTGTCCTGAGACAGCGCCGCCGCAATGTGTGTTTTTTGACCGTCCGAAACGCCAAAAACCGAGATGGGACTAAGCCCCCCTCGGATGTTTTTCTCAAGTCTGCAATAATCCGCACTTTCTTGAAGTGGGTTTTTGTAGAGATTGAACATTATTTACTCCATTGAATTATATTTTTGCATTGACGCCTCTACTCCGTTTTTGGCAAGCTCAACTGCCGCATCCTTTGCCCGTGCAAACGCGTCCTTCATCTTCTCGCAACTTTCTTTGGAAAATTTACCAAGCACGTAATCTGCCAAATCCATATCCTTGTGTGGCGGTTGACCGATTCCTACCCTTATTCTTGCAAAATTCTCACTGCCGAAGCAGGATAAAATAGAGCGCATTCCGTTGTGAGTACCTGCCCCACCCTTTGCGCGAACACGAATTTTACCTTCAGGAAGGTCAATATCGTCATAAATAACCACAAAGTTTTCAGGCTTAAGCTTGTAGAACTGCATAATTGCCTGCAAGCAACGACCGCTTTCATTCATATAGGTCTGCGGCTTAACAAGAAGCACCTTCCTGTTTTTAACCTTTGCTGTAAAAATGAGTCCGTCAAACTTTTCCTTTGGCATAGTAGCCTTTAGCTCTTCAGTTAAATAATCTATTGTGTTAAAGCCTGCATTATGCCTTGTTAAAGCATATTGCGAGCCGGGATTTCCCAAGCCCGCAATAACAAGCATATCATCTTCAAATGCTTTAATTGTTCTGCACCTTACCTTTCGATTAACCCTTAATCACTTCATAAGGGCCTACTGCAGAATTTTCTTCAACGCAAGCATTTACAACAGTAGCCGCTTCAAGCACGCAACCGTCCTTAACCGTACTGTTGTCAATTCTGTTATTGGGATAAAGCACGCAATTCTTGCCGATATGAGTATTACCCGTAATAAGATTGTTAGGATAAATTACCGTATCGTTCTCAATTGTAACGCCTGCCTCAATATAGGTGCTTTCAGGGTCAATCAAGGTAATGCCGTCGCGCATAATTTTCTCGTTGATTCTCTTGCGAAGCTGCTTTTCTGCCTGAGAAAGCTGAACTCTGTCGTTAATACCCATAGCTTCAGTTACATCATCAAGAGTGCAAGCGCCTACCTTTTTGCCCTGAGCACGAAGAATACCCAAAGTAT
>JAFVVO010000021.1 GCA_017502165.1 Clostridia bacterium | reverse complement strand
GACGGCTTGGGAAAATTCTACGTTGATCACGGAATTACGTCCTTACGCGTACCTATGGGATACCCGGGCAAGTTCTGGGTAGTTCTGCTTGAGGAAGAAAACACTCTTATGATTAAGAAGTCTGCCGTTATTTTACTTGATAATTCCGGCAATGCATTAGTTCATAAGGTTAACAAAGACGGTACCTTGCAGGAGGTACAGATCAAGGTCGGTCTTAATAACGCAGAATACTATCAGATTTTGTCGGGAATTTCCGACGGTGAAAAGGTGGTGGTGCGTTAATGTTAAGATTTGCAATTAAGAAAATTTTTAACAATAAAGCGCTGATGCTTTCGCTTTTTGCGGGAATTTTAGTGGCAATTTTAATCTCCTGCACCATTCCCGTTTACTCGGCAGGTATTTCCCACAGAATGCTGGTTACTCAGCTTGAAAATTACCAAAACGAGAACAAGGTAAGTCCCGGCGCGGTTATTATTTCCTGCTCTCTTGCCGCATTTAAGCAGGAAACCGGTGAGGGCGGCGTAGTAGATAAGTTTGATAGCTCCGCCAACATCTTAAACTTTAATTACTGTACCGATTATCTTAATGCTTCTCTGTTTCCCGAGCTTTATATGCCCGAAATCGTCAAGAGTACCTCGTTATCGACCACTACCATGTTTGCGGGCGATAAGAGAGACACAAATAAATCAAATCTTAACGAGGTTGTTTTATGCTCCAACGATAAGCTTACCGAGGGCATCGAGATTATTGACGGCAGATTACCTTCAGGCACTCTTAACGACAAGGGCTTTGTTGAAGTAATTATCAGTAAAGCCACTCAAAGCAACACGAAATTTTCCGTTGGTAACGTTCTTGAAGTAGGTATGCTTAAGGAAGATATTCTTGAGGAGTATACCGATACGGATTTATCCTTTGAAATCGTCGGTATTTTCGATTACGTCAGCTCTGCGGTTAATCCTATTATCACAAACGATTCAGGCAACGAAATTTACGTTGATTACGGGCTTTTCTTTAACGAGCTTTTCGTTAAGAAAAACCTTGCATCAAAGGCTACCTGGTATTTTGCGGGAGATTACACAAAATATAATCTTGATAAAATCAAAAACACCATAAACGCGCTTGATAACTTAAATAACAATTTGGTGGTGTGGGGAATAGCAGAAAGCGCCGCAACCGTAACACCTCCCATCGACCAATATCAGTCATATTTTGATAACGTAAGGGCAATAAACGTTTTATTGGCTCTATTTTATACGCCCATTTTAATTCTCGTTGTTTTCTTTATATTTATGCTTTCGAAATTCGTAGTTGAAAACGATAAAAACGAGATTGCAATGCTTAACTCGCGCGGTGCCGCAAGAAAGCAGATAGTTCTTCTGTATTTGTTGCAGGGAGGTCTTGCGGTTGTGGCAGGAATTCTCATTTCACCCCTGCTTTCGCTTATTTTGTGTCGGTTTTTAGGCGCTTCATCGGGCTTCCTGGAGTTTGCACAACGAGCTCCTATGAAAATAGTGCTCTCAAGCTCAGCATATCTATTCTGCTTCTTTGCAGGCGTGCTGACCATTTTAACAATGCTTCTGCCCGTTTATAACGCGGCAAAAATTGAAATCGTTCAGCATAAACGCAACAGGGTAAAATCCTCGGTTTTAGGAACCGTTCTTTTAGGTGTTTTAACCTTTGTTTGCGCAGGAGTCAGCGCCTATTCCTACTACGTTTTAGTAATGCAGCAGGGGGGATTGTTTACAGCAGGTGGCAGTATTCAGCCCTTGGCATACGTTTTCCTTATTTCATTCTTTGCTTTCGTGGCTCTTTTCTTCGTGCTGTTGTATCCCTTATTCCTTAAGCTGATACTTCTCATTACGAAAAAGAAGCTTTCCGCAAGCATTTATTCGGCATTTTCGAGAATTTCCAGAATGGAAATACGTGAAAAGTTTATCGCTATTTTCTTAACCTTAACAGTTGCGATCGGCGTTTTCTCATCCATTTCAGCCCGTACGCTTAACGGCAATATTCAAAGCAGTATCAGGTATCAGTATCCCTGCGATATTATTACCGACGTTAAGTATTACGCTCCCGTAGGCTCGCAAAACCAAGTGCTGAGACCTTATCTTTTTGAGGATGTTGAAGGCGTTGAAAGCACTAAGGTAACCCTTGGTAACGAGCCTTCGGTCAACACGCGCTTTGGAAAACGCCTTAATTATAATCTTACCTTTATGGGTATTACTCCCGACGAGTTCTCTTCAATCGTCGAGTGGGACGATACGATTCTTCCGCAACCTCTTTCTTATTACCTTGATTTAATTAAAAATCAGCCTGAAGGCTGTATTATTTCGGAAAATACTGCAAAGGTTCTGGGTAACGTTGAAGTAGGGGACACTGTGCTTATTCGTCCCGACGCTGCTTTAAGAGGTATGTCGGTTATAAACAGTCCCGTTTTAGCCATTGTCGAAGCATGGCCTACTTATTATGCCGACGTTGAGGCTGTTTCAGGTGAAAATGAAAGCAATTTCCTTGTGGTTGTAAATAATTCGGCAATTGAGAAGATTTCCGATAATTTACCTCACCAGGTGTGGATGAACACTGACAAATCTATTGCCGAGCTTAAAAGGCTTACGATAGAAAGAGGAGCTCAAAACGGCACCAGCGCCAGACTTGAAAACGTCATTAACGGCAAAAGAGAGGTTTATTTAGGTGAAATTAACCCTGTCCGTCAGGCAGTTAACGGTTCACTTTCTCTCGGCTTTATTGCGGTTATGCTTATTTGCGCCATTGGATTTATTATTTATTGGATGATTTCCATTAAGAGCAGAACTCTGCAGATCGGCACGATGCGCGCTCTTGGTATGTCATTTAAGAATATTTTCTCAATGATAATGTGCGAGGAATGTTTGCTTTGCGTTTCGTCTATCGTTTTAGGCGTAGGAGCAGGTATTCTATCGGGTGTTTTATTTGCGCCTTTGCTGCAATCAGCATTTACTCAGATGGGACAGATGCCGCCTTACAGAATTATGTTCCAGTTTACCGATTTAATTAAGCTTGCCATTATAATTATCGTACTTTTAGCCGTATCGGTAGTTGCGGCAAGTATAATGCTTAAGCGCATCAAAGCAGCTTCTGCAATTAAGCTTGGGGAGGAATAAAGATGAATGCAATCATTAAAGGCGTAGATATATGCCGTCAGTTCCCCTCGGGAAACAAAAAAATTCAGGTTCTTAACAACGTTAACGTTGATTTTGAGGAAAAGACCTTAACCGTTCTTAAGGGCCGTTCGGGAAGCGGCAAAACTACGCTTATGAACATACTTGGTACACTTGATCGTCCAACAAGCGGCCGTGTTTTTGCCTTTGGAGAGGATATTACCGATTTAAGTGAAGGTAAGCTTGATGAAATCCGCAAGAACAACGTTTCCTTCGTTTTTCAGTCCGTTGCCTTAATGGGCACCATGTCTGCATACGAAAACGTTGAATTTATGCTTCGTATTGCCAAAAAACCAATGGATAAAGAAAGAATTTTGCATTGTCTTGATTTGGTTGGGCTTTCTAACCGAGTTTACCATATGCCGTATCAGCTTTCCGGCGGTGAGCAACAGAGAGTTGCCATTGCCCGTGCTATCGTACACCGTCCTAAAGTAATTTTTGCCGATGAGCCTACCGCTCAGCTTGACAGTGAAACCTCTAAAGTCATTATGAATATGTTTCACCGCATCATCGAAGAAGAGGGCGTAACGGTCATAATGACTACTCACGATCAGAATATGATGGAGCTTGCCGATAAGGTATATACCCTTGACGACGGCAAAATCGTTTCGTACGTTGATAATAGGGAGGGCAGATAATATGTCAAATCCTATTGTTTACTGTGAAAATCTCGTAAGAATTTATCGCACGGAGGAAACAGAGGTTTTAGCGCTTCAAGGCCTCGATATTTCCATTGAAAAGGGCGAGCTTGTTGCGTTAATCGGCGCAAGCGGTAGCGGTAAAAGTACCTTTTTGAACATTTTAGGCGGTCTTGATAAGCCAAGCGCAGGTAATATTTTTGTTGACGGCGTCGATCTTTCAAAGCTTACTGACAAGGAAATGCTCGAATATAAGCGCTCCACCGTTTCATTTATCTGGCAAAACAGCGCCAGAAATCTGATTCCATATTTATCTGCCATCGAAAACGTAGTTCTGCCTATGGAAATTTTAGGCGAAAAGCCCGATTATAAAAAGGCGCAGGAACTGCTTGATTTAGTCGGAATAGGTGATAGGGCGGATTCAAAGCTCTTTATGCTCTCCGGCGGTGAACAGCAAAGGGTCGCTATCGCCATGGCGCTGACTAACGAGCCTAAGCTGCTTCTAGCCGACGAGCCTACGGGTGCGGTGGATAACGCGACTGCCACCTTGATTCTTGATTTATTCAGAAAAATAAACACCGAGCTTGGTATAACCGTTATTATAGTTACCCACGACTTGAAGCTTTCCGCAAAGGTTGACCGCGTAATTAAAATCCGTGACGGAAGAACCAGTACGGAGTATTTGCGTCTCGATAAGGAAGATAACGGCGGTAATTTTGAGCATACGGGTAATTCCGCAACTCACCAGGAGTACGTTGTAGTTGATAGAGTAGGCAGATTACAGATTCCCAAGGAAATGCTTTCAAGGGCAAATATCAAGCCTATGAGCCGCGTTAAAATTGAATTTAACGAAAAAGGTCAGATAGTTTTAATTCCTTCTGAATAGAGAGTTAAGTGAAATTTAACAAAAACTTTCATAAAAATAAGCGTTCTTTCAAAAAGGACGTTTATTTTTTCTTGACACAAAAAAGTTTTTAATATATATTGTATTTACTATAAGTGTCGGAGATGAATTATTATTCTTACTAACGATGAACTTTTCTGGTTGTATTTACACAACACGGTAAAAATGAATGCGCGCAGTTTTTCTGCATTATACTTTAAGTATAAAACGAGAAATGATTTTGTGCACGGAATACAAAACGGTGAAATCGAGCTTAACGAGGATTCACTTTCGCAGGCACTTTCTGTCTTGTGGCAACAAAAATGCCGCGGTATTTTAGATTTTATGTGCGAAAAGAATATTAAGGTCTGCTTTTACTTTGGGGAAAGCTATCCTTCACAACTGCGTGATATGCCGGATCCGCCGTCAATTCTTTATTACGTCGGTGATATTTCCGTGCTGGAGGAAAATTGTCTTGCGGTGGTAGGCTCCCGTCATTCTACCTCTTACGGCAGAACGTGTACTGAATTGTTTGCAAAAGAATGTGCTCAGTGCGGAGTTTGTATTATATCCGGTATGGCAGACGGCATCGACTCCATTGCTCACAATTCCGCTCTTGAGGTTTCAGGTTTAACCTGCGCAGTATTAGGCGGAGGAGTAGATAACATTTATCCTGCTTCTAACAAAGGGCTTTATTATGAAATCGCGTCCCGCGGGGTGATCATAAGCGAGTATCCGCTTTCAACCCGTCCGCAGAAATATCATTTTCCCGAAAGAAACCGTCTCATTATCGGTCTTTCAAAATGCCTGCTGGTAACGGAAGCAGGTATGCCAAGCGGAACGATGTCAACGGTTGAATTTGCTTTAGAGCAAAACAAGGCTGTGTTTGCAATTCCGGGCAGAATTGATTCGCCTGCCAGCAAAGGCACAAATTATCTGATTAAAAGCGGTTGTCTGCTTGCTTCTGAGCCTGCCGACGTGCTTGCAGAATTCGGAATTTATCCTAATGAGAAAAAAGCAGAGGAGAAAACCTTTGAGGGTTTTGACGAGACGGAAACGGCAATAATAAAGCTGTTATACCACGAGCCTCACACTTTTATTGAAATTGAAGAAAAGTTAAAGCTTGATTCGGCTGAGCTTAACGCTTCACTGACAATGCTTGAAATATCCGGCGTTATTTCACAAGAGGCCGGCAGAACTTACGTATTAAAAAAATAAAGGCGGTTATTTATGGCTAAACTGATGATTGTGGAATCTCCACACAAAGCAAAAACTATCAGCAAATTTTTAGGAAAAGATTATAAGGTGCTTGCCAGCGGCGGTCATATTATTGACCTTCCCAAGAGCAAAATCGGTATTCGTACCGACGACGGCTTTAAGCCTCAGTACACCTTAATTGCTTCTAAAAAGGAGCTTGCAAACGAGTTAAAGGCAGAGGCGGCAAAGGCTGAGCAGGTTTTCCTCGCAACTGACCCTGATAGAGAGGGTGAAGCGATTTCCTGGCACCTTGCAAGCTATCTGAATATTCCCGAGGATTCTCTTTGCAGAGTAGTTTTTAATGAAATTACAAAAAACTGCGTTACCAACGCTTTAACTCAGCCGAGAAAAATCGACATTAACCTTGTAAACGCTCAACAGGCTCGAAGAGTTCTTGACCGTTTGGTAGGCTATGAAATCAGTCCTATTCTGTGGCACAAGATTAAAAGCGGTTTAAGCGCAGGCAGAGTTCAGTCCGCCGTTACAAAAATGGTTGTTGACAGAGAACGTGAAATTGAAAACTTCAAGCCCGAGGAGTTCTGGGAGCTTGATTGCATTTTATCAACTGTAAAGCCCAAGAAAAAGTTTGCCGCCCGTTTTGCAGGCGACGCAAACGGAAAAATTGAGCTTCACGACAGCGAAAGCGTTAATAAGATTATTTCCGAGCTTGAGGGCGCAAAATACATTGTTACAGAGTATAAAGAAGGCTCTAAGAGTCAAAATCCTCAGCCTCCCTTTACCACCAGCGTGCTTCAGCAGGACGCTTCAAGAAAGCTTGGCTTTACAACGAAAAAGACCATGATGCTTGCTCAGCAGCTTTACGAAGGTGTTGAGATCAAGGGTGTTGGTGCGGTAGGTCTTGTAACGTATATACGTACCGACTCCGTTCGTATTTCTGCCGAAGCACTTGAAGACGTAAGAAATTACATTAAAAATAATTACGATTCAAAATATCTTCCCAACAAGGCAAACTTCTTCAAAATGAAGAAAAACAGTCAGGACGCCCACGAGGCTATCCGTCCTTCCAGCATGGAATTTACTCCCGAAAGAGTAAAATCAAGCCTTACAAACGATCAATACAAGCTTTATAAGCTTATTTTTGAGCGTTTTGTTGCCTGCCAGATGGCTCCTGCAAAATACGCTACCATCAGCGCTACAATTTGTGCTAATGATAAATACGTATTCAAGGCAAGCTCATCCAAGAGAATTTTTGATGGCTTTATGGCGCTTTATACAAGTGAAAAGGAAGAGGAAAATAAGACTGCTCTGCCCGAAATGAAGATTGGCGACGAGCTTGTTTGGATTTCCTTTGAGGATCAGCAGCATTTTACACAGCCTCCTCAGCGCTATAATGAAGCATCACTGGTTAAGGAGATGGAGGTTAAGGGTATAGGCCGTCCCAGTACCTATTCGCCTACGGTTTCAACCATTCTTGACAGAGATTATATCGAACGTGAAAAGAAGACCTTAAAGCCTACGAATTTAGGTATTTGCGTTACCGATATGATGGCGGCAAATTTCCCCGACATTGTTGACATTAAGTTTACCGCTTCAATGGAAGAAAAGCTTGATGACGTTGAAAACGGCGACAAAAACTGGGTTAAGGTTGTATCCGATTTCTACGGTCCATTCAAGAAAACCCTTGATAAAGCGAGCCAGATTGATAGGGTAAAGGTACCCGTTGTTGAATCTGACGAGCCTTGCCCCAAGTGCGGTGCAAAGATGGTTGTTCGTTCAGGAAGATTCGGTAAATTCCTTGCTTGCCCCAATTATCCCGAATGTAAATCAACCAAGCCTCTGCCTGCTGATGAAATAAAAGTTCCTTGTCCCAAGTGCGGCGGCAAGCTTGTTCAAAGAATTTCAAAGAATAAAAAGAAATTCTACGGCTGTTCTAATTATCCCGAATGCGATTTTGCTTCAACGGGATTACCTACGGGAGAGCGTTGTCCCGAATGCGGCGGCTTCTTAATTGCCGGCTTCCGCGGAAAAATACTTTGCAACAACTTTGATTGTAAGTTCGTTAAAAGCGCTAAAAAAGAAACAGAAAAAGAGAGTGAATAAATGACCGTTACCGTGGTTGGCGCAGGCTTAGCAGGCTGTGAAGCAGCTTATCAGCTATTAAAGCGCGGAGTTAAAGTAAAACTTATAGAGATGCGTCCGCAAAAGCTTACGCCTGCACATCTCGGCGGTGGTTTTGCTGAATTAGTCTGCTCCAATTCCTTGCGGTCGGACAGATTAGAAAATGCCGCAGGCTTGTTAAAGGCTGAATTGCGTATGCTTGATTCTTTAATTATGCGCGTTGCCGATGAAACGAGTGTTCCTGCAGGTGGCGCTTTGGCAGTTGACAGAGAAAGCTTTTCTGCACGGATTAAGGAAATTCTGTTTTCCTTTGAAAATTTTGAGTTTGTTAATGAAGAAGTAACCGCTATTCCGGAAGAGCCCGTTATTATTTGCGCAGGCCCTCTTTGCTCTGACGCACTTGCTGAAAGCATCGGCAAATTAACAAACGAGGAGCATCTTCACTTTTTTGATGCGGCGGCACCGATTATTACAAAAAGCTCAATTAACTTTGATATTGCCTTTTCTGCAGGCAGATACGACAGAGGCGACGATTATATTAACTGTCCTATGACTAAAGACGAGTACGACGCATTTATCGATGCGCTTGTTAATGCTGAAGTTGCTGAAGTACACGGCTTTGAGGGGCAGGTTTTCGAAGGCTGTATGCCCGTTGAGGTTATGGCATCACGCGGACCGCAAACTCTCGCGTTCGGTCCCTGCAAGCCCGTTGGAATTGTTGACCCGCGGAAAAATCAAACGCCTTATGCTTGCGTTCAGCTTCGCAGAGATGATGCAAAAGACACTCTTTACAATATCGTAGGCTTCCAGACTCATCTTAAATTCGGTGAGCAGAAGCGTGTTTTTTCTATGATTCCCGGTCTTGAGAATTGCGAAATAGTGCGCTACGGCGTTATGCACAGAAATACATTTATCTGTTCTCCAAAGGTTTTAGACAGAACGTTTGCTCTTAAAAGCAATAAAAATATTGCCTTTGGCGGTCAGATTACGGGTGTTGAAGGCTATATTGAATCAACTGCGTCAGGCTTTTTGGCGGCAGTTTCAATGTTTAAGCGTCTTAATGGGGAAGAAGAGGTTGATTTTACCGATTTAACCGCCATCGGCGCCTTAGGTTATTATGTTTCATCCGGAAGCGGACGAAATTTTCAGCCTATGAACGTTAATTTCGGCATAATTGCATCACCTAACGAGAAAATTAAAGGCGGTAAGCAGGCAAGATATAACTTTATTGCTAATCGCGCACTTGATAAAATAAAAGAAATTAAGGAGATTTTATAATGGAATTCAGAGGTACTACCATTGTTTGTGTTCGTAAAGACGGCAAGTGTGCCTTAGCCGGTGACGGACAGGTTACGATGGGTGAATCTGTTGTTATGAAAGCAACTGCGGTTAAGCTTCGCAGACTGTTTAACGATACCGTTACCGTTGGCTTTGCAGGCTCCGTTTCGGACGCCTTTACTCTTTGCGATTTGTTTGAATCAAAATTGCAGGAGCATTCGGGTAATTTATACCGTGCAAGCGTTGAGCTTGTTAAAATGTGGCGCCGTGACAGAGCGCTAAGCAAATTAGAGGCAATGCTTATTGCGGCAGATAAAAATTCAACCTTAGTTCTTTC
The DNA here is from genome assembly GCA_017502165.1 of Clostridia bacterium. GTDB lineage: Bacteria > Bacillota > Clostridia > Christensenellales > QALW01 > UMGS1322. The sequence continues at coordinate 13,041 of JAFVVO010000021.1, read as the reverse complement.
GGGAACCGGTGAAATTATTGAGCCCGACGACGGCATTGTTGCTATCGGCAGTGGCGGAAATTACGCCTTGGCCGCCGCCAGAGCCTTATCGCAAAACACTGACCTTGAGGCAAAGGATATTGCATATAAAGCACTTAAAATAGCAGGTGATATATGCGTTTATACAAATGACCATATAACTGTTTTGGAGGTTTAATATGCAGTATTCACCTAAAGAAGTAGTTGACGAATTAAGCAGATATATTATCGGTCAGAACGAAGCAAAGCGCTCCGTTGCAGTAGCTCTTCGCAACCGCTACCGCAGAAGCAAGCTTCCTAAGGAGCTTCAAAACGAAATAACTCCTAAAAATATTATTATGTCGGGCCCTACGGGTGTTGGTAAAACTGAAATTGCAAGAAGAATTGCCAAAATTGTAGGTGCGCCTTTCGTAAAAGTTGAGGCAACTAAGTTTACCGAGGTTGGATACGTTGGCAGAGACGTTGATTCGATGATTCGTGACCTTGCAGAAGCTTCCATTCGCTTAATTAAAGAAGAAAAAACAAATCAGCTTCACGATAAGCTGGAAAATCTGACCACTAACCGTTTAATTGATATTCTTCTTCCTATGCGCAAGAAAAAAACTGAGGAGGAGGAAGACGTTAAAACAAGAAGAGACGCTATTAAAGCAGACCTTGAATCAGGCAAAATTGAAGAACTCACCATTGAGGTTGAGGTTGAAGATAAGCCCAATAATATGAACCTTGAAATGCCCGGTCAGCCCGAAATTGTAATCGGAGATATTTTCGGCTCTATGATGCCTAAGCGCACTAAAAAGCGCAAAATGCCCATTAAAGAGGCGAGAAAGGTTATTTCTCAGCAGGAGCTTAATAAGCTTATTGATATGGACGCGGTTACTCAGGAAGCGTTAGAGAGAGCCGAGCAAAGCGGTATTATTTTCATTGATGAAATTGACAAGATTGCCGCAGGTGCTTCCCACGGCAGAGGTCCCGACGTAAGCCGCGAGGGTGTTCAAAGAGATATTCTTCCGTTGGTTGAAGGCTGCACGGTAAACACCAAATACGGCCCAATAAAGACTGATTACATTCTCTTTATTGCCGCAGGCGCTTTCCATTTATCGAAGGTTACGGACCTTATTCCCGAGCTTCAGGGAAGATTTCCTCTTCACGTTAAGCTTAACGCCTTAGGTGAAAAGGAGCTCCGTGATATTTTAGTTCGCACCGATAACGCTCTGATTAACCAGTATAAAGAGCTGTTAAGGGTTGATAACGTTGATTTGGTTTTCACTGAAGAGGCCATTGATATGATTGCTCATTATGCTTTTGTTGAAAACGAGGTTAACGAGAATATCGGTGCAAGAAGATTAACTGCAGTTATGGAAAAGCTTCTTGATGACGTTTCTTTCTCCGCAACCGACGAAATTCCTATGCACGAGGTTGTAGTTGATAAAGAGTATATCGAGAAATATCTCGGTGAAAACGCTTCCGATAAGGATTTAAGAAAATATATTATCTAAATAATAAAACGGTACGAAAGTGCCGTTTTATTTTGTATATATCTTATTGTTGCAGGTAAAAATAATTGCAAAAATATAAGGAGAAATTTTTATGCAAGCAATTATTTTAGCCGGCGGTATCGGTTCACGATTAAAGCCTTTAACAGAAAATTTACCTAAACCTATGATTCCACTATTGAATAAGCCCTTAATGGAGTACACGGTTGAATTATTAAAAAGGCATAACCTAACTAATATTGGTGTAACAGTTATGTTTTTACCTCAGAAAATAAAGGAGCATTTTGCTGACGGAAACGCTTGGCGCATTGATATGAGTTATTTTCAGGAATCAACACCTCTCGGCACGGCAGGAAGCGTCAAAATGGCAGAAAATCAGCTGGAGGAAACCTTCTTAGTTATTAGTGGGGACGCCTTAACGAACGTTGATTTAACTAAAATTTTGGAATTTCATAATTCAAAAGAGGCTGACGTTACGATAGTGCTTTCAAAGCAGGAAAATCCTCTTGAATATGGGGTAGTTTTAACTGATAAAGAGGGGAGAGTGACTTCCTTTTTAGAAAAGCCCCAATGGGAAAACGTTGTAAGCAACACGGTTAACACAGGAATCTACGTTATTAATAAAAGCGTGCTTTCAAAGGTTCCGAAAAATCAGTTTTTTGATTTCAGCCGTGACTTGTTTCCCTTGCTTATGCAGGAAAACGCTAAAATTTTCGGCTTTATCACAGAGGATTACTGGTGCGATTTAGGCACACCAAAGGCATATCTTCAGGCACATTCGGATTTACTCGCAGGAAAGGTTTTCGGCAAAAAATACGAGAACGTTTTAGAAGAAAATGTTGTGCTTTCCGCTGAAACCAAGCTGATTCCACCCGTTTATATAGGCAAAAACACTATTTTAAGCGGTTCAAACGTGATTGGTCCCAATGCGGTAATAGGAAACGACTCGATTTTAGATAACGTAAAAATAAAAAACAGCGTGCTTTGGAATAAAAATATACTCAGTTACTCTGATTTAACGGATTCTGCCGTTGGCGAAAATTCAAAAATCTACAAAGCCCATCTTGAAGGCGGAAATATCATAGGAAGCAACGCAAAATTAAAGGAAAACAGTCATCTAAGCTTCGGAACAAGCGTATCGGACAACTGCGTTTGTTATGAAAATTCCTCTTATTCCGGTACAGTTGACTCTTCAAGGCAGAAAAACATTCCCGATTTTGAAAATGGAATCATTAAAGGCGTTTGGAACCACAGCTTATTGCCAACGCATCTTTGCGGCATAGCTTCAAGCTACGGAGAAAATAAAATTTTAGTGGCAGTAAACTCCACCCGTTTAGCTGAAAACCTTGGATTTTTGTTGGCAACTAACTTTACCTTATGCGGCATCAACGTATATTTAACCGCCTGCGCCGAGCCTTCCTGCAGATTCTTTTGTGCAACCAATTCAATTAAGGCGGTTTATATTTTTGAAGAACACGAAACAGTTTATATTCAGCTTATTGACGAAAAGGGCTTGAATATTTCATCAAGCGACGAAAAGAAAATTGATTTTAACAAATGCGCTTTTTCTCTTATAAGAGGAAAAATAATTAAAATAAAATCTATAGATAAAGACTTTGAATATTTCTGTAACGCTTCAATACCGTTTTCAAGAGAAAACGTTGAAATACAATCTTCGCAACGGTTAAAGCTGCATAACGTAATCTGGAAAAATCAATATTCCGCAGTTTCCAACACTAATATTGCCTCTTTAAGCGTTTCTAACGGGCAAATAAGCGCCGCTACAATAAAATCCGTAAGCTTGTCAGGTGAAGAGATAATGAAGCTTAAAATAGACGTTGCGGCCTTTTTAGGCGGTACGGAAATTTTCCTGCCGGTTTATGCACCCGAGAGCGTAGTGGAGTTTGCTAAGAGTAAAAGCCTGAAAATTCTTTGGTTGTATCAGCATAAGGGAAACGCTATGCAGCAGGCAGACGGTTTTAATTCGATAAGCATTTTACTTGAATTTGTTCCCGAATTTTTTGCTCAGGCGCTTTCGTTCTTTCTGTCCCGCGAAAGCTTTTCAGAGCATGCCGATTTCCGCATTGTGCGATTTGATTTTGACTCGTTACCGCAAAACGCGTGCAACACTATTTTTGCCTTAAATAAAAACGGAGATTCTTCAGCAATTTCCGCAAGATATAAAAATGCATTTATAACTGTCGTACCGAAAAATAACGGATATTCTTTTACTGCTTACGGCAGATTTGCCAAAGACGAATTCGCTCCCGAATTAGTACCTGAATTTATTAAAAACACGCTGTCGGAGATATAAATAACGGAAAATAACGGTCAAAAAACGACCGTTATTTACTTTTTTACGCATTATTAGAATATTTATATTTCTTATATTTACTTGCAAATTGACGGCAAATAGTGTATAATTTATTATTAGAAATCTTATGGAGGTATTTTTGTGGCAAAATTAAAACACAAATTACGCATTATTCCTCTCGGTGGCATAGAAGAAATCGGCAAAAATATGACCGCCATCGAGTACGGTAACGATATAATTGTAATTGACTGCGGCTCAATGTTTCCCAAGGAAGACCTTTACGGTATTGACCTGGTTATTCCTGACGTAACGTATCTTGAAAAAAATATCGAAAAGGTTCGTGCTTTCGTAATAACCCACGGGCACGAGGACCATATCGGCGCTATTCCTTATATTTTTCAAAAGATCAACGCGCCTATTTATTGTACCAAGCTGACTCAGGCATTGATTGAAAACAAACTAAAAGAATACAATATGCCTAATAAAATCAAAATTAACTGTATCTCTGCTAAGGACGTTGCAAGAATCGGTTGTTTTGCAATTGAATTTATAAAAACCAACCACTCCATTGCAGGTGCCGTTGCTCTTGCCATTACAACGCCCGTTGGCACAATCGTTCACACCGGTGACTTTAAGGTGGATTATACTCCCGTTGACGGTGACGTTATTGACCTTGCTGCCTTTTCACGTTTAGGCGAAGAGGGCGTGCTTCTTTTAATGTCGGATAGCACCAATGCAGAGCGCGAAGGCTTTACAATGAGTGAAAGTAAGGTGGGAGAGTGCTTCGAAAAATATTTCGACGAGGGAAGCGACCATCGTATTATTGTTGCTACCTTTGCAAGTAACATTCACAGAATTCAGCAGATAGTTGACTGTGCCGAAAAGCACGGAAGAAAAATATGTTTCTTAGGCAGAAGTATGGAAAACGTTTCTAAAATTGCCGCCGATTTAGGTGAATTGAACGTTAATCCCAAGTCAATTATCTCTCCCGATAAAGCAGAAAGTATGCCTAAGGACAAGGTTGTTATAATCACAACAGGCTCTCAAGGCGAGCCTATGAGCGGTCTTGCACGTTTGGCAACGGGTGAGCATTCGAAATTGAAGCTTAAAAAAGGCGATATGGTTATCGTTTCCGCTTCAGCTATTCCCGGCAACGAGCGAATGGTTTACAGAGTTATAAATAACCTTTACAGATTAGGAGTTATCGTTATTTATGAGGCTCTTGAAACCGTTCACGTTTCAGGCCACGCCTGCCAGGAGGAGTTAAAGCTTATTCTTTCGCTAACAAAGCCTAAATACTTTATGCCCGTTCACGGTGAATACCGTCATTTGATGCAGCACGCTTTGTTGGCAGAGAAAATCGGTATCGAAAGCCGCAACATCTTTATGCCTGAGCTTGGAAAAGCCCTTGAAATTGACAAAAAAGACGCAAAGCTTGTCAGCGGTATTCCCAGCGGTATGGTAATGGTGGACGGCCTTGGTATCGGTGATATCGGCAGTGTGGTTCTCCGTGACAGAAAGGTTCTTTCCCAGGACGGCTTGATGGTTGTTTGTATAACGCTTTCGTCTTCAGACGGCTGTTTATTGACTGAGCCTGATATTATTTCTCGAGGCTTCATTTATATGAAGGACAACGAGGAACTTATTAAAGAAGCTAAACAAGTTGTTCAGGAAATAGTTGAAGATATTAAAATCTCCCGTATTCACGATTGGTCGTTTATTAAAAATGAAATTAAGCACGAATTAAGGGATTTCTTGTATGCTAAAACGAAGCGTACTCCCATGATTCTGCCGATGATTATTGAAATATGAGAAAAGAAAACGAAAAAAACAAAGTAAAAAAACGCAAAAAAAAGATTGAAATTAAGAATTTTGACGATTTTGTTGACGTGCTTCGCGATTTCAAGCGTAAAACTCTGCTTTTTATTGGCTCCTACGTAGGCACCGGCAGAGATACAAAGGCTACCTGGCAAAAAATAAGGCCGTGGACTATATATATTATCAGTTCTTTACTTGTTATTGTTGTGTTTGCAAGCGCAATTTCAATTACTCTTAACGCGTTTTTCGGTGCGCCGAGCAAGAGAGACGATTCGCCCGTTTTATTTACCATAAAATCAGGTGCTTCAATGTCCTCGGTAGCTAACAATCTCGAAAAGGAAGGTCTTATTAATTCTTCCTTTGGCATTAAGCTGCTTGCCGACTTTACCAGCGTTTCTTCAAGAATTCAAAGCGGTGAATACGTTCTTGATAAAACTATGACTGCGCAGGAAATCCTTGACGTAATTACTAAGCCTACCGCATCGGCGCGAGTTGTAACGGTAACACTCGTTGAAGGAACAACAGTTGAGGATTTTGCCCAGACACTTGTTGCTTCGGGTGTTATTTCCAACAAGGATTCCTTCCTTGCCGCTTGCAAAAACGCAAAGAATTTTTCTGATTACTACTTTGTTCCGCCGCTTTACGATATGGGCAATTTGCGTTATTCTCTTGAAGGATATTTGTTCCCCGATACGTACGAATTTTACGTTTCATCTTCCAACGAAACGGTTATTAAGAAGCTCCTTTCAAGGCTCAATAACGTTTATACCGCGCAGTACACAGAGCGTGCCGAGGAATTAGGTCTTTCAATGCATCAGGTTCTTACCCTTGCTTCAATTATTGAAAAAGAGGGCAGAGGTTCGGATTTTGCAAAGATTTCGGCCGTATTCCATAACAGAATAAAAAAAGGTATGCGTCTTGAATCTGACGTTACCGTTCAGTATGCGCTGGGTGTTAAGCGTCTTGTTTTAACAAGCGAGGAGCTTAAGGTTGATTCACCCTATAATACTTATAAGGTTGCGGGAATACCTGCAGGGCCTATTTGCAATCCCGGTAAAGACGCAATCTACGCCGCCCTTAATCCCGATAAAACCGTTTTGAATGAGAATTATCTGTATTTTACCTTAACCGATCCTTATACCGGTGAGGTTGCTTACTCAAAAACCTATGAGGAGCACGTGCAGATTAAGAATAAGTATCAGCCTATCTGGCAGGCATACGATAAGGCGCAAGGTAACAAATAATGAAAAACGTAACTATTTATACTGACGGAGCCTGCTCCGGTAATCCCGGTGTTGGCGGTTGGGGCGCAATTCTCTTTTACAAGGACGTTGAAAAGGAAATCAGCGGTTTTTCTCCTCAGACCACTAATAATAAGATGGAATTAACCGCCGCTATCGAAGCGCTTACTCTTCTAAAAGAGCCTTGCCAGGTTGAACTGTATTCCGATAGCGCATATCTCGTTAATGCCTTTAATGAAAAATGGATATACGGCTGGAAGAAAAAGAACTGGCAAAAAAGCGGCGAGGATATGCCTAACGCTGACCTTTGGCAGAAGCTTTATGAGCTTAATTTAACGCATAAAATAACCTTTATTAAGGTAAAAGGTCACTCCGATAACGAGTTTAACAACAGATGTGATAAGCTTGCCACGGGGAAGATAAAGGAATACGCAAAAGCAGAAGAAAACAACTAAGTAAAGCACAAAGCCTTTAACAAAAGTAACAAAAAAAAATACCTTGAATTTTAACTAATTCAGGGTATTTTTTTTGTTAAAATCCGAAAATGTAAAAATTTTGTAACAAATAGGGCTAAAATATTGACCAAATAGCTAAAAGGAGCTATAATTTTATTACAAAAATATTACATTTAAGGATAATTCAATGAAAATTACGGCATTTTTTGATAAGATTTTTACTCCTAAATCGAGGGAAATATACATTTTGCGCAGAGTTGTTTTTCTTTTAGCGGCAATAATAGTTCTGATTAGTATTTTATTGTTGATTTTTAATAGAAAAGATGCTCCCGCAAGCAAGGAACCTGATAACAGTCCCGGAGTTTTCGATTTGATAAGTACGCCGACACCAACGGATAGTAAAAAAGAAAAATTGACTGTGCTTATTTATCACACACATAATGATGAGTCTTATTATAAAGGATATTATAAGTACGAGGAAACTGAAACGGGCCGCAGCTTTGATGAAAATTATAACGTTATTTCAGTGGGAAAAACCCTTAAAAACGAGCTGGAAAGTAAGGGATTTAACGTAATCCACGATACCTCCGACAACGTTTCTGACGGCTTTAATTATGCGTATGATACCAGCTATAAATCAATAAAAAAGTATAAAAATGTCGACATTTATATTGATTTGCACAGAGACGCGTATTCCCAGGAAGACGGCAAAAATTACGTAAGGAACGGCATTGGCACGGAATATGCATTTATAAGGCTTGTGGTTGGAAACGGCAGGAATTACAAAGATCCGCCAAACTATAAGGAAAACGGAAAGCTTGCAGAGGAAATAACAGAAAAATTAAATGAAATTCAACCGAACGTTTGCAGGGAAGTTTTTTATAAAAACGCAAGACTTAATCAACACGTTTCTAAAAAATGTTTGCTTGTTGAAATCGGTAACGAAAAGAACGACATAAATCAGGTAAAAAACAGCGCAAGGCTGTTGGCAAGCGCTATAGAGGAAATTTCATAAAAAGTATTGACTTTTGGCATTTTATGCGTTAAAATATGCTTAACTATTCGCAAAACTTGTGTTTTGCGAATAGTTTGTGGGACGTTTTTAGTGCATTTTTTACGAAAAGCCCCTATTTTCCAGGTTTTTAACGGTTAAATTCTATGCACATATTTAATAAATTAAAGGAATAAAAAACTATGGATTCATATTTTTTAAACAGAACTAAAAAAACAAATGAAAAACTTTCTGCGGTTTTGAAGGAGTTACCTGATTTTTGTAAAACTCTTTTTATTGGAATTCAAAATTCCACGGGTCCGCTTACCCGTCTTAATTACGCTTACGATTTGCGTTTATTTTTTCTCTACTTGGCTAAAGAACTTAATAAGAACGTTGTGGAGATTACCCTATCGGATTTGCAGAAATTGAACGTTCACGATTTAGAAGGCTTTATTAACTATATTTCTCTGTACGAAAACGAAGAAAATAAGCTTATCGAAAACCGAGAAACCGGCAGAGCGAGAAAAATTGCTTCAATCAGAATGATGTTCAAATACTTTTATAAAAGCGGTGATTTGGAATCAAACGTTGCTTCCTTGATTGATTTACCCAAATTGCACGAAAAGGCCATTATCCGTCTCGACGTTGACGAGGTTGCTAAGCTTTTGGACGGTGTTGAGGCAGGCGTTGGCTTAACAGAAAAGCAAAAACACTTCCACGCCCTTACAAAAAGCCGCGATTTAGCGCTTTTGACCTTATTTTTAGGTACGGGAATCCGTATCAGTGAATGTATTGGTCTTAACTGTGAGGATATTGATTTCCGCAATATGAGTATTCGCATTACCCGCAAGGGCGGAAATCAGTCGGTTTTATATTTAAGTGATGAGGTTGCAGAGGCTCTTAATGCCTATTCAGAAGAAAGAGCACAATTAAAGGGAGCTGACTCCCCTGCCTTCTTTCTGTCGCTTCAAGGCTCCCGTATTTCCACGAGAGCGGTGCAAAATCTCGTAAAAAAGTATGCTTCAATAATTACTCCCTTAAAGCATATAACGCCCCATAAGCTGCGTTCAACCTACGGTACCAACTTATATCAGGAAACGGGCGATATTTACCTTGTTGCCGACGTTTTAGGACATAAGGACGTTAATACCACACGCCGTCATTACGCGGCGCAGGCTGAAGAGAACAGACGCTTAGCCGCAAAATCCATTAAGCTTCGCGATAAAGGTGACGAAAACACATAATTTCGCAATAACGTAACGAAACACTTAATTTTACATTAAAAAAGGTGATTTTATTGTGCAAGAAAAGAAAAAAAGTCAATAAAAAAAGATAGTCAAATCGACTATCTTTTCTTTTTTAGGTTGTACCTAATATTATTTCAATTTTTAATTCTTTTTCTCCTCTTATAACGGTTAAAATTACTTTGTCACCCGGAGATGAATTGTCAAGCTGTTCCGTAAGATCATTTACAGTTGCGACGGATATGCCGTTAAACTCGGTTATTACGTCACCTACCATAAGCCCTGCCTTTTCTGCGGCACCGCCGGCAACAAGCTCAGCAATATACGGGGCGGTTTTATTTCCGTTTGTGGCAGTGCCTATCATTGCGTTAACGGCGGCTCTCGTAACCTTGCCGTTAGCTATAAGCTCTTGCGAAATTCTTTTTGCAACGTTAATGGGAATAGCAAAGCCAATGCCTTCTACCGTTGCTTCAAAGCCGCTTGTGGCAGGCTTCATGGTGTTTATGCCAATAACCTCGCCTTTAACGTTAAAAAGAGGTCCTCCGCTATTGCCTGAGTTCAGCGCAGTATCTATCTGAAGTATTTTATACTTATAACCGTTATTGCTTACTAATCGTTCTGCTCCCGAAATAATGCCAACGCTCATTGAAAATTCCCAACCGAGAGGAATTCCAATGGCAATAGCATATTCACCGATGGCAATTTTATCCGAATCCCCCATTTTTACGGGCGTCAGACCCTTGCCGCCTTTAAGCTTTATTACGCCTACCTCGGTGCGCTCGTCATAAGCAACGATGTCAGCATCCAATTCTTCACCGCTATATAGCTTAACCTTTATAAAATCAACGTCCTGAATGCAATGACTGTTGGTTAATGCGTAGCCGTCCTCGGAAATAATAAAGCCTGAGCTTTGGGAATACGGTGTTGATTCACCCTCGACGGTAACAAACGAGCTTATTATGATAACCGAATTACAGTTTTCACTGTAAACCTTAGTAAAGGTGGTGGCGTTCTCACTTGAAACAAGATTATCGGGGTTTACGGTGGGCATAGGAGTGTTTTGTGGAATATTTTTATCCGCTTCCCCACCGTTTTTATCGTCTAAAGTAACGTTATAAACCAGCATCGACGCAAGCACGGCAATAACTAAGATAATGCAAAGCACAAGGGTAAAGCTTATTCTTTTTTTCGGGGTATTGAATGAAAATTCGTCCTTCAATTTTATGCCTCTTTCTGTTTTGAATTTCTTACTTTTGTGACTTTGACAAGGAGAATACAAACTCAGTGCCTACATTAAGCGTGCTTTTAACGGAAATTGAATGGCCGTGCTGATCGATAATGCTCTTAACTATCGGAAGTCCCAGTCCCGTTCCGCTTTTGTGTCCCGTATGCGCTTTATCAACGGTGTAAAATCTGTCCCAAATGAACTTTAATTCTTCAGGTGAAATACCTGCGCCTTCGTCCTTTACGGTAACGATAACATCCTCTCCCTTGCTTTCAGAGGAAATGTACAAGCCTTTTCCCTCTTCAGTAAACTTAATGGCGTTATCAATAAGGTTCTGCAGCACCTCTTCAATTTTATCAGCATCGGCATTAACCAATAAGGGCTCGTCGTCAATTTCGATTTCCGGTAAAATTCCCTTATTTTCAATTTTTTGGCCAAACCTAATAACAACTCTGCGAATAAGCTCATTAATATCGAAATCAACTAAATTCAGCTTATCTCTGCCCGATTCGATTCTGCTTAAATCAAGCATAGTTTTAACGAGCTTTGTTAAACGTTTAACCTCTGAGGATACAATTTTTAAGTATTCTTCGTGCTTTTCTGCAGGAATAGTTCCGTCAAGCATACCTTCAACAAAGCCGTTGATTGAAGTCATAGGAGAACGCAGCTCGTGGGCGGCATTGGAAACGAAATCTTTTTTTGAAGCGTCGCTTAACGCAAGCTCCTCTGCCATTTTGTTAAAGCCTTGCGCAAGCTGACCGATTTCATCCTCTTCTTTTATTTCAATACGTTCATCAAACTTGCCCTTTGCAATTCTTTGCGTGGCGTAATTAAGCTTCTTAACTCTGTTAACAACGCCTTTCACGAGGAAATAAATCAAAACGAAGCCAATTAAAAATACCGCAGCCGCAGGTATCCAGAGATTTGAAATGATTGAAGAGTATGCTTTGTTAACTGACGAAAGGTCAGAATTGATTATCAAAATTGCCCAAGGCTTATCGTTTTTACCGCTGTTTGCATAATGAAGCGGATATGCAACGGTAGACACGTTGGACTTCATTTCGTCGGAATAGTAATTGGATTTAATATAAATTTGCCCTTGAGCGCAAACTGTATTATAAATTTCGTCAGAAACAAGCTCATCCTTTTCGTAGATGGTCATTTCCTTATCGTTCATATTATAAAACAGACGCTTTGAGGTGGTGTTCGCAATCTGAATGGAAGCATCAAAGTCCTTTGCCGTTGTTTTAAGCACGGGAATGGTTTGTCCGTTTTCAAGATTTATAATCTGCAAATCACCGTTTGCATACATCCGCGCTATTTCCTCAGCGCAATCAATAATATCATTTTCGCGCATAGTTATCAGGTGCTTCTTATACGAATAAGTAAGCGTCCCGCCTAAAAACCCAATAAAAAGCACCACGATTAAAAGATATATTGATAATAATTTTACGTGAAGTGACTTGAAAATCATTCTTCAACCTCAAATTTATAGCCTATTCCCCACACGGTTTTAATGTTCCATTCGTCGTTTCCGCAAACCTTTTCGCGAATTCTCTTAATGTGAACGTCAACAGTACGGGAATCACCGAAATATTCAAAGCCCCATACCTGCTCAAGCAGCTGCTGACGGGTAAAAACCTTTTTGGGATGAGTTGCAAGATAATAAAGCAATTCAATCTCCTTAGGAGGCATTTCAACCTTTTCGTTCTTAAAGGTTACTGTGTAGTCGGAAATGTTGATTACAAGGTCCTTATATTCAACGTTCTCGCTGATTTCCTCTCTTTGAACGCTACGGCGGAGAATTGCCTTGATTCGTGCAACTAATTCCTTAGGCTCAAAGGGTTTAACCATATAGTCATCAGCGCCAAGCTCAAGCAAAAGAACCTTATCAAAGGTTTCGCCCTTTGCGGAGAGCATAATAACGGGTGTGTTATCAATGCGTCTGATTTCGGTGCAAACCTGCATACCGTCAAGCACGGGAAGCATAATATCGAGAACTACAAGCTTAGGCTGAATAGCCTTGAATTTATTTATTCCGTCTGCGCCGTCTTCCGCAACGAAAACGTCATAACCCTCTTTTTCCAGGTAGATCTTAACTACCTCAGAAATACTTTTATCGTCATCAATTACTAAAATCTTTGTCTTATTTACCATTTTTGCATCCTCCGTAATAGATTTCCTCTATATTATAGCACAATATTTCAAATTTGGACAAAAAATATTAAAATTTTTAATT
>JAFVVO010000020.1 GCA_017502165.1 Clostridia bacterium | reverse complement strand
GTTGCTGAAAAATTCGATGCAGAAACCGCAGCAAACATCCGTATTCAGTACGGCGGTTCTATGAATGCAGGCAACGCAGCCGAGCTTATGGCTATGCCTAACATTGACGGCGGTCTTATTGGCGGTGCAGCTCTCAAGGCTCCCGACTTTGCCGCAATCGTTGAAGCTGCTTCAAAAGAGGCTTAATTAATTAACTGCCGCAGGGAATGGAATACTCTATTTTCTTGTGGCAGTTTTGATTTTCTTTGATTGGAATGGAGAAAAAGATGAAAAAACCCGTAGTTTTATGTATTTTAGACGGTTTTGGTATCAGATGCGAAAAAGAAGGTAACGCAATCGCTTGCGCCAAAACTCCTAATTTAACTAAATTATTCAGCGAAAATCCTTTCACCACCATCGGTGCTTCAGGGCTTGACGTTGGTCTTCCCGACGGACAGATGGGCAACAGTGAGGTAGGCCACACCAATATAGGTGCAGGCAGAGTAGTTTATCAGATGCTCGTAAAAATTTCCAAGGACATTAAAGACGGCGTTTTCTTCGATAATGCCGCCATTAAGGATGCAATGGATTCCTGCATTAAAAATGATTCTGCACTTCACTTAATCGGTCTTTTGTCCGACGGTGGTGTGCATAGCCATATCGAACATTTGTTCGGCTTGCTTGAAATGGCAAAAAGAAACGGCTTAACAAAGGTCTTTGTTCATTGTTTAATGGACGGCAGAGACGTTTCTACCACAAGCGGTGCAGGCTTTGTTCGTGACCTTGAAGCAAAGATGAAGGAAATCGGCGTAGGCAAAATCGCCACAATTATGGGCAGATTTTACGCTATGGACCGTGACTTTGCATGGGACAGAGTAGAAAAGGCTTATGCGGCTATGGTTTACGGCGAGGGAAACAAGAATCCCGACGGTGTTGAGGCTATGGAAAATTCCTATGCTTCGGGCGTAACCGATGAGTTTATCGTACCTACCGTGGTTAACGAAGACGGTATGATTAAAGCAGGGGACAGCGTTGTTTCATTTAACTTCCGTCCTGACAGAGCAAGACAGTTTACCCGTACCTTTGTTGATGAAGCTTTTGACGGTTTTGAACGTAAAAACGGATATTTCCCCGTAAAATACGTTTGCATGACTCAGTATGACGAAACTATGCCCAACGTTTCCGTTGCGTATCCTCCCGAAGAGCTTAAAATGACTTTGGGTGAATTTCTTGCAAGCAAGCAAATGACACAGCTTCGTATTGCAGAAACTCAAAAATACGCTCACGTTACGTTCTTCTTTAACGGTGGTGAAGAAAAGACCTTTGAGAAGGAAGACAGAATTTTGATTAAATCACCTGACGTTCCTACCTTCGATCTTCAGCCTGAAATGAGCGCATATCCCGTTTGTGATGCGGTTTGCGAGCAAATAAGAGCAGGCAAGTATGACGCAATTATTCTTAACTTTGCTAACTGCGATATGGTAGGGCATACGGGCGTATTTGATGCCGCAGTTAAGGCGGTTGAAGCCGTTGACGAATGCGTTGGCAAGGTAGTTGAAGCTACTATGGAGCAGAACGGTGCAGTTATTATTACTGCTGATCACGGAAATGCCGACTGTATGGTTGGCGAAGACGGCAATCCCTTTACACCGCATACAACAAATCCTGTTCCTTTCTGCGTTGTTGGCTATGATTGTAAACTTAAAGAAACCGGCAAGCTGGCAGATATTGCACCTTCCCTTATAAAGATTTTAGGTCTTGAACAGCCTGAAGAGATGACCGGAGAAAGCTTGATAATTTAATAAGCGAAAAAAGTGTTGGAGTTTTCAACACTTTTTTTTATAAAACTATTGACAAGTTTGACGAAATGATATAATATAGTATCGAAAACTACATCAAATAATTGTCGAAATTCGAGAGGAATCTTTTTTATGTTTAAGTTGATTTGTGACGTTTGCGCAGATATTCCTGTTTTCGTTTCAGAGGAAAGAAACATCATTCTTATGCCTATGTCCTTGACCGTTAACGGTGATGAAAGAGTATATAAGGCTCAGGAATTTGATGCAAAGGTCTTTTATGACGGTATGCGCCAGGGCAACGTTTGCAGTACCAGCCAGGTGCCTGCAGAGGTGTTCAAGGAATTTTTCCGTCCCATTCTTGCTAATGGTGACGATATTTTGTTTATTTGTCTTTCCTCAGGCTTATCGGGAAGCCACAACAATTCATTATTAGCTCTTGATGAGCTTAAGGAAGAATTTCCTGAGCGCAAAATGTTCTCAGTTGACTCTTTAGGCGCTTCAATGGGTGAGGGCTTGCTCACTCTCCGTGTGGCAAAGCTTCGGGATGAAGGCAAATCCATCGAAGAGTGCGCTCAATGGGCGGAGGAAAACAAGCATAACGTGATGCATTGGTTTACTGTTGATGATTTGCAGTATTTGCGCCGCGGCGGCAGAGTTTCAGCTACCAGCGCAATGGTAGGAACTCTTTTGGATATTAAGCCCGTGCTTCAATGCAACAGCGAAGGAAAGCTTGTACCATATGAAAAGGTTAAGGGCAGAAAGCGCGCCGTAAAATCTATGTTCGCCAAAGCTGACGAGTTCGGCGTGGATATTGACGGACAGGAGATATGCATCAGCCACGGCGACTGTGAGGACGAAGCATTATTGCTTAGAGATATGTTGGCCGCAAAATATCCTTCCTGCACTTTTGTAATGGGCAATATCGGTGCGGTTATCGGTTCTCACTCAGGCCCCGGCACCATTGCTTTGTTCTTTATGGGCGTAAAAAGATTTAAGTAAATATTGACAAATTCTCATATTTTGTTTATACTAAATACAGAATTAGCGTGCTTCCGAATGCTTTTTCGGGAGCACTTTTTTTAAGGAGAAATTTTATGGAAAAATTTGATTTCGATTTTAAGTCATTATTAAGCTTGGAAACTGCCTACGGCAGAAAATTGGTTACCGTTGCCTACTACGTGCTTACAGTAGCAATACTGATCAATGCTATCGTAAGCTTTATTGCGGGCATCAGTATGGTTGCAACGGGAAGCGTTTTAGCAGGCTTGGGAAATATAATCTTCTGCGTGCCTTTAGCAGTTGTATACTTTATAGTGCTTCGTGTTGTTTGCGAGCTTGTAAACGCAGTTTTCGAGCATTGCGGAAAGTAAAAATCAATCAAAATTTTTGCCAATCGGTTTTTCGATTGGCTTTTTCTTTTCAAAATACAGTAAATAGGGGAATTTCGCGAAATTTACTGCAGAAAAGTGCTTGACACATTTCCAAATATAAAGTATTATAATAGGGCTTGTATAAGGCAAACAAATTTTTGGAGGTATTGCTATGAAATCATTTGTCGCAAAACCCGCAAACATCGAACGTAAATGGTACGTTATCGACGCTGACGGGCAGACACTCGGCAGACTTGCTACTCAAGTAGCTATGATTCTGCGCGGCAAACACAAGCCTATTTTTACGCCTCACGTTGATTGCGGTGACCACGTTATCGTTATCAATGCGGCTAAGGTTGTGCTTACCGGAAAGAAGCTGGAACAGAAGAAATACTATCGTTACAGCGGATATGTAGGTGGTCTTAAAGAGACCAGCGCTCGCGATATGCTTGCAACTAAACCCGAAAAAGTGGTTTATGAAGCTATCAAGGGTATGATGCCCAAAAACTCCTTAGGCAGAAATATGCTTACAAAACTTCGTGTTTACTCAGGTGCTGAACATGAGCATGCAGCTCAGAAGCCTGAAACCTACACGATTTAATGGGGAGGATTTGAATTATGGCAACTAAAACTCAGTTCTGGGGCACCGGCAGACGTAAAAAGGCTGTAGCAAGAGTAAGACTTGTTGCAGGTAAAGGTGCAATCGTTGTTAATAAGCGTGAGCTCGACAATTACTTTGGTCTTGAAACTCTCAAAACCATCGTTCGTCAGCCCCTCGTTTTAACAGAAACACTTGGTAAGTTCGACGTTTACGTTAACGTAAACGGCGGTGGCTTCACCGGCCAGGCAGGCGCAATCCGTCACGGTATTGCCCGTGCACTTGTTAAGGCAGACGAGAGCCTTAAGCCCGCATTAAAGAAGGCAGGCTTCCTTACTCGTGACCCGAGAATGAAGGAAAGAAAGAAGTACGGCTTAAAAGCTGCACGTCGCGCTCCCCAGTTCTCAAAGAGATAATTTATATTATTTCAAAGCAATCAAAAACCCCGAAGCCATCACGGTTTTCGGGGTTTTGCTTTTCTATAATGTAAGTCGTTTGCAGTAGATAAAAGGGCGGTTAGATTTGTTAATAATTGAGCCGTCCTATTTACTTTGGGTAAAATTTATGGTATAATACAATTAATCGATAGACGAGAATTTGTCGAGCTAAATGGAGAGAGTTATGGTCTTAAAAAAGAAAAGAAATATAATCTTACTTGCTATCTGCATAACTGTCCTTTTAATTCTTGCTATTTGGACGATTTGGGGCAATAGTGCTCTTGAGATGAATACTTACACGATATTAAGCAATAGATTACCTGAAGCTTTTGATGGCTACCGTATTGCTCACATTTCTGATTTGCACAATGCCGAGATGGGAAACAAAAACGAAAATCTCATTTTGATGCTGAAAGAAGCTCAACCGGATATAATCGCTATCACGGGAGATATTATTGACTCCCGTAATACTAATATCGAAATTGCTCTGCACTTTGCAAAAGAAGTAATGAATATAGCACCTTGCTACTACGTCACCGGAAACCATGAAGCAAGAATTTTTGAGTATGATGAGTTGAAAAAAGGGTTAACTGAATTGGGAGTCGTTGTACTTGAAGATGAATGTTTGGAAATCAAGCAGTTTGGAGAGACAATTAATTTGCTCGGCGTGGACGATCCTAATTTTCAAACTGATTATTTGTTTGGCGACTCTGCATCGGTTATGCGAAACAAACTGCAGAAATTGACGGATGAAAAAGATACCTATACGGTACTTCTGTCTCACAGACCGGAATTGTTTGATGTTTATACAGAGAACAAGGTTGATTTAGTCCTCAGCGGACATGCCCATGGCGGTCAGTTTAGATTCCCCTTTGTGGGAGGGCTGGTGGCTCCAAATCAAGGCCTATTTCCCAAATATGACGCAGGGCTATACACAGATGAAAACACGAATATGATTGTGAGCAGAGGGATTGGAAACAGTATTTTGCCATTTCGTTTCAATAACCGACCGGAAGTGATTTTGATAGAGTTGAAAACAGCTCTATAAATTAGAACTTGTCTATCTGAATAGGCGTTGAATGTGGTGTGATCCCGGTGCAAAACTTTACGAAACAACATCAACATTTTGCAATGATATTCAATTTTAAGGAAACAAAACCGCACGATATAAACGATTTTTAGCGATATTACACGATATAAACGGTACACCGAAAACTCCAAGGGATAATTGCAGAATTATCAAAAACAGCACTCACTTTTGTGGGTGCTGTTTTTTAATCGTTATATACTATAGTTGAGTTCATTCCATCGCTCTTTAGTGATATAGTTTGTATGGCCGATGCGGATTTCGTTTAATAAGGGAACGGGGACTTCGTTGCAGGTGTGGTGGAAAATGAAGCCAACCTTTTCCTGAACGCGCTTTGATTTATGGTTGCCGTCATAATAGCCGCACCAAACTGTAGACATATTAAGCGAATCAAAGCAATAACTCAGAATAACGTTTACGGCTTCGGGCATAAAACCGTTGCCCCAGAAGCTTTTGCCCAGCCAGAAGCCAAGCTCGCACTCGTCAGAGCGCTCCGTCATATCGGTGCGGTCACCTGATTTGATTTCAATGGAGCCGATAGCCACGTTGTCTTCTTTTTTGCATATAGCAAAGCAAGTGGGGGAGTTGAAAACGGTATTTATTATATTCAGGCTCTCTTCTATGCTTTTATGGGCGGGCCAGCCTGCAGGAGTGCCGACGTCGGTATCCTTTGCGCAAAAGTACAGACTTTCGGCATCGGCGTCCGTCCAAGGACGCAAAATGAGTCTTTCGGTTTCTAAAATCATAAAAATGTCTCCATATACTTTGTTAATAGTCATTATACAATAATACGGTAATATTTGCAAGAAAAAACCCTACGGTTCGCGCCGTAGGGGAAACAGTCAGTCTTTACTTATAACCTTCTTCTGCCATGATTTTTTGTTACAGTTTGGACAGCGCATATATCTTGTTCTGCACATGTGCGGCGCTAAGTTAATTGCCTTGAAAGTAGGAACGTATTTGTGACCGCATTTTTTGCATTCGTAATATCCCGCAACCTGCTCAATTTTTAACATAAAAGGTATTGCGATAGCAAGGGGTATAAATCCTGCGCAGATGAGCGTGATTCTAAGCCAATCTTCCATTTCAACGTATGCCGCGATAATGCAAAGACAAAGAAGTATGGCTATTGTAATAACGCCTAAAACAACTTCCACTGCGAGCAAACGTCTATCGGCTTCTTCCTTTTGCTTGGTGATTTCTAAAAGTAACTGTTCTGTTTTTTCGTTCAAATTGTTCATTGAAACAACCTCCCCACTTAATAGATCTTGTACATTGATTTCTAAAATAGAGCAAAGCTCAAGCATTATTGACGAATCGGGCAGAGCCTTACCCGTTTCCCACTTAGAAACTGCTCTATCGGTAATGTTAAGCTTCTCTGCCAATTGCATCTGGGTTAAATTTTTATTTTTTCTGCACTTTGCAATAAATGCGCCGATTTTCAATAAGTCCATAAGCCTCTCCTTTCGCTATTAGTATACTGCAGGATACACAAAAAATCTACAAACTGTTGGTTGAGTAGGGGAAAATCAACCGTTGTTTGAATTATAATGCTAAATTGTTGTAATATTATACGGAAAACGATTGTTTTTTTGATAGTGAAAAAGTATTGACAAAAGTGAGTTTTTTGATATAATTTATTTGTCTGTTGAAGATACGTCTTCATAGATTTTACGGAGCATGCCGAAATCAAATTTATTTGAGTAAGCACCGTCTCGGAGTACCCGTCCGTGTAAAAATTACGGGAATTGCAGGTATGGCGGAATTGGCAGACGCGCACGGTTCAGGTCCGTGTGAGAGCAATTTCATGCAGGTTCAAGTCCTGTTACCTGCACCAAAAATCCCGTTCACGAAAGTGGGCGGGATTTTACTTATTACTTCTTACCTCTTCACTCTTACCTCAAAATAAAATTCATACGGGATTTTTGGGAAGTAAGAAGTAATAGGTAAGAGGTAATAAGTATTGCCCCTCCGCCGCTTTTATGCTATAATACGGCCAAGGCGGTGATGTTATGGAAAAATATATCTATGTTTTTGTTATAATATTTGTTGTAGTTGCTATTCCTATCGCTCTTTATATTATTTTTAAGCCTATGTTTCGGCAGAATAAATTATTGAACGGTATTGTTAACTACGATACTTTTATGAGAAAGTTTGTTTTTTGTATTTCGCTTACAAAAGAAGATTTTTACGCTCAACTAAAAGTACACAATATTAATGACATCTTAGAATATTCTTTAAATGAGGATTGTTCAGTTATTACATTTGCAATGTATAATATGAAATATTCATATAAAATAATAGTTGATGATTTCAATGAATCAATTATTTTGCGAGTTGAGCAGATACAAGTAAATAGCAAACCGGCTTTTTATATAAACGAGTTTTTTATTAAGAAATTTAATGCAACACCTTTGGAGTTTGAAAAATATTCTTTTTAATATAAAAACATAAAAAAATCAAGTTTTCAGGCATATTTAATTTGTGTCATTAAGTTCAAAATACCCAAACGAAAATCCGTTCTCGAAAGAGGGCGGATTTTTGATTTTGTACTATGTGTCTTTCTTTATTTAACATTCACCATTCATAAAAAACGAATTTCCGTAATGAACAATGAATATTGAAATCGCACGGCTAATGAATAATGAAAAAATCAAATGACGAAATTGGTATTTACTTTGCCTATTTGAGAGTTTATTCCCACAAATAAGAATCAACGTTTGATGAAAGAATTATTTGTGGCGTTATAAGGTGCTTGCCCTTGTCGGTGCCGGCGGTTATGTAGTTATATAAATGGGTTACCGCTTCCTTGCCTTGCTTAAAGGGATTCTGGAACAAAGTGGCGCTTGCGGTTTTACGCTTTAATAATTCACTTGTTTCCGCCAAAATATCGGTGGTTATTACCGTAAGATCACGGCGGTTTGCCTTTTCAATGTATTGGCAGGCAAAGGTTGAAATTGCTGATGAAATGTAAACACCGCTTACGTTGGGGAAATTGGTAAGCATATCGTCAATGGACTTTTTGATAAGCTTTTTATTGTCAAAATGCTCAAAAATATGAATTTTGGCAAAGGTGGAGTCGGACGCATATTGACGGAAGCCCTCTAAATAATCATTGCTGATAGGGGTGGTTATACCGGGACTCAGTATGGCAATTTCCTTGTTTTTGCAAGTAAATTCAAGCATTTCTGCCGCCATTGAGCCAACCTTGCGGGCGTCTATTCCCACGTGGAGAACGGCTTGACCGTCAAGAGCGTCATTGGCAACCGTTCCAACGGCAATGCCTTTTTCCTTGGCACGCTCTGCTTTAGCGCGCATTTCCGCCAATTCCTCTACTGCAGAGGAAACGAACAGAATTATGCCGTTGTAATTTTTATCAATAAATTTATCTATTTCTGCGCAGGTTTTCTTCAGGCATTCCGCGCTGGTAGAAAAGGGAATTTTCTTAATCTTTACCGAAACGTTGAACTTTTCAAGCTCTGAAGCGGAAAATTCTATGCCCTCAATAATGCTGTTAACGTATTCGTCAACGGGGCAGAAGAGTATAGCACCGATTTTAATGGTGCTTCTTCTCAAGCCTTGCGCCGCAGGGTTAGCCTTGTAGCCAAGCTCTTTTGCAGTTTCGATAATCAGCTTTTTTGTACTTTCGCTGATTCTGCCTTTATTATTAAGAGCGCGGTGCACAGTTACTGCAGAAAAGTTGGTTTTCTCGGCTATGTCATAGATAGTTACGTTTTTATTTTTCATTTCATCACCGAAAATATTGTATCATTTTTTATAAAGTTTTGCAACTGTATTTGCTAAACGAAAATATCCCTAAAAATGTTAATATGTGGGTTGACAACGGGGGTAAAAAAATGATATAATTTTATGTGCGTAACCGATTACGCAAAATTTGAACATGGAGGACGCTATGAACAATAAATTTAAGATTTTATCGGCCGGTCAGGCAGGCTTTATTTTCGAAACCTCAGATGGCTGCAAAATAGGTGTGGACTTGTATCTTTCCAACTGCTGCGAAAGGTATTTCGGTTTCAAACGTCTTATGCCGTACTTGTTTAATCCTCTTGAGCTTAAGCTTGACGTGCTTGTTGCAACACACGCTCATTTTGACCATTTTGATCCGGATTCCGTACCGCTTATTTTAGGAAACAACAAGACGGAAATGGTGTGCGCAAAGGACTTTAAGGCTGAAATTGAGCGTCTTGGACTTGAAAAGTATTCAATTACTTATCTTTGTGACGGAGAGGTGTTTGAAAATCAGTCTGTACGCATTACGGCAATGCCCTGCGACCATGGAAGCGATACGCCTTACGCTATAGGTATTTTGCTCGAGGCTGACGGCAAAAGAATATATATTGCAGGGGACACGTGCTACAGAGAAGATTATTTCTTGAGCGAAGAATTAAAGAATATCGACGTATTTATTATGCCAATTAACGGCGCCTTCGGAAATATGAATGAGTCAGAGGGAGCAAAGGCGGCATCGGTAGTTAAGGCTAAGCTTAATATTCCTTGCCACTATTGGAATTTTGCCGAGCACGGCGGAAATCCTGCTCTTTTTGTTAAAGAAATTCAAGAAAAATATCCCGAGGTAAAATATCTTGTAATGCGTCCGGGGGAAGAGATAGAATTATGATAAAGGAAACCTTCTATAAAGACAGACCTGCAGTTGAGATTTCAAACGGAAAAATTACGGCGAAGTTTCTGCCTCTTGACGGAGCAAAAATTGCATCCATTAAGGATGAAGAGGGAATGGAATTCTTAGCTCAGGCAAAGGGCGAACAATACCGCGTGTTAGGCGTGGAAACAAATTATATTGATGCGGAGTGCAGCTCCTTTGACGATATGTTTCCCACCATTGACCCTTGCGAAATCAACTCAATGCAGTATCTTGACCACGGTGAATCTACCAGACGGGAGCATCAGTTTGAGATACAAAAGGATTCGGTAAAATTTACCTGCACTCTTGATAACCTTAACATTTTATATGAAAAGACTGCCTATTTCGAAGGTGATGCCTTGGCGGTAAAGTATACGATAACAAATAAAAACGATTTTGATTTTCCTTATTTGTGGGCAGGACACATGATGTTCGCAGGGGAGCTTGGGTCAGAGGTTGTAAGCGAATTTGAAAACAAGTTCGAAAAGGAAGTTATGTTTGGGCAGGCTCCTGAGAAACCGAACGCTTTAGGTGCATTTGAGAATAATAAACAGTGGAAATTTTATTATATCGGAGCCATTACTCCGTTTGAATGTGCAATTAAATATCCATTAAGCAAAAAGAGAGTAAATATCAGCTTTGATAATCAGGTTATTAAATATCTCGGCTTATGGATGAACGAAGGCTTCCTCAACGGAATGTATAACGTGGCCGTTGAGCCTTGCAGTGCCCTTTACGACGCGCCAAATAAGGCAAAGGAAACCTGCTCGTTTATTCCTGCAGGAGACAAAATAGAGTTTACCTTAAAAATTAATATTGAGAAAGAGAGAAAATAAAAATGAAAACTTTATTAAGCCACGGATACTACAAAGGAGAAATCGTGGATTTGCCCACTCCTGAGATAACTGATGACGGTGTACTCGTGAAGATTTGCTATTGCGGTATTTGCGGAACTGACCAGGATTTGTTTTCATCCGAATGTAGCTTTGTTGAGGACGGACTTGTAAGCTATCCTGCAAGACTTGGTCACGAATGGTCAGGTATAGTTGAAAAGGTAGGCAAAAACGTTACCGAATTTAAGAAAGGCGATCGAGTAGTAGGTGACAACGGTATTTCCTGCGAGCAGTGCGAGGATTGCTTAAGCGGTCATTTTGAAAAATGTATTCACCTTCGCAACGTAGGAACGATTAAGCCTGCTTATGACGGTGCTTTTGCAGAATATTTTATGATTCCCGCAAGACATTTACATCATATTCCCGATGGAATGTCTCTTAAGGAGGCTTCCCTTGCAGAGCCCTTCTCCGTTGCGTACGGCGGAATCAAGCATATGAATATCAACGAAAAATCTGTTGTTGCGGTAATCGGAACGGGCTGCATCGGTATGGCGGCAATTGTTCTCGCAAAGGCTCTTGGCGCTAAAACGGTGGTAATGATCGGCAGAAATCCCGAAAAGCTTAAGGTTGCCCAAAGGCTTGGCGCAGAGATTATCAACAACACTATTTGTGACGTTAAGGCGGAAATTGATAAGCTTACCAACGGCAACGGCGCAGATTACGTTCTTGAATGCTCAGGTGCAAAGGAAACCTTTAAGCAAGCAATAAGCATCGCAACCTTTAAGGGCACGGTTGCTCTTATCGGCTTCTATGAGCATAAGGAGAACGAGGTTAATATTGATAACATCGTTTCAAAGGCACTCACACTCGTTGGCGTTATGGGCGCTATCGGTGATATGGCAGGCGCTCTTAGAATCTTGAAAAACAATAAGCTCGATTTCAGCCCCATCGTTACTGATGAACTGCCCTTTGACGACTGTATCAAGGGCTTTACAAGAAAGAATTATCCTAACTCAATAAAAACAACGGTTAAGATTTGCGAGGAATAAGAATATGAAAAAGATTGCAATTATTGGTAAACAACAGCTTTTAAGCATCAGACAGAAAATGCAACAGTATTTGATTGATAACGGTCTTGAAGCAGATATTCTCGATATGGAAACACGAAACGTTCTTGACTGGACGGACAAAATGAAGGGATATAACGGTATTATTTCCTGCGGAGAAAAGTTTCCTGCAGAAGTATTCGAAAGATTACACGGTGATCTTGAGCTTATTTCCCGTTACGGTGTAGGAACAGACGAAATTGATAAGGTTGCCGCCGCTGAGCACGGAGTTGCGGTTTGCAATGCGGCAGGCTCGCTTTCAACTGCGGTTGCGGAATGCGCAATGGGGCTCATTCTTGCGGTTTTGCGCAGTATTCCCGAGTCGGACAGAGAGGTTCGTAATAATGATTGGAGCAGATTTTTCCAAAGCAAAACGGGCAATCAAATTCAGGATAAAACCGTTGGTATAATTGGTTTTGGAGATATTTCTCAGGCACTTGCCAAGATGCTTTCGGGATTTTCCTGCAAAGTTATTGCTTATGATATTTTCTGGAATGAGGAAGCCGCTAAGAGATTAAATGTTGAATATGCTACTATTGAGCAAATTCAGCAGCAGGCGGATATTATAAGCCTTCACGTTCCCTCGACACCTCAGACAAACGGAATGATAAATAAGGAATTCTTGTCTAAGTGCAAGCCCAACGCAATTTTAATTAACACGGGCCGCGGCAGACTTGTTGTTCCCGAGGATCTGGCAGACGCTCTTAATAACGGCGTTATCCGCGGAGCAGGTATGGACGTGTTTTTCCCCGAACCGCCGGATCCAAGTAACCCCTTGCTTACTGCAAAAAATACGGTTTTACTTCCTCATACGGGCGCTTGTACTATCGAAAGTCATCTTAAAGCAGGTATGATGGCGGCTAAAAACGTGGCAGATTTCTTCACGGGCAAAGAGGTTAAAACAATTCTTAATCCGGATTACTTAAAGAATAAATAAATCAGAAAGGCAAAAGCAATGTTATTAAGAGATAAAATTCAGGCAAAAGAAAAAATGACAGGTACTCATATGTACCTTACGGATATTACTTCCGCAAAGATAATCGGTTTGGCAGGCTTTGATTACGTGTGGATCGATTTAGAGCATAGCTACAAGCCCGTTGAAAGCGTTTTGCAGGATATTATAGCGCTGAGAAACACTGATACCGCAATTCTTGTTAGAGTACCTCAGGACGATCTTACCTTTACTAAAAAAGTGCTTGAGCTTGGCGTTGACGGTATTATTTTCCCGATGATTCGCTCTGCTGAGCAGGCCAATAGGCTGATTGCAAGCACACTTTATCCTCCTTACGGCAATCGTGGCTTTGGACCTATGAATGTGGTTGATTACGGATATAAGAACGCACAGGAATATCTTGATACCACCGAAACAAACGTTTGCAGATTTATTCAGATTGAGCACATTGATGCGGTTAACGATCTTGACGAAATTATGAAAAATAAGTATATCGACGGATATATTTTCGGTGCAAACGATTTGGCAGGCTCAATTAACGAGCCCGGCAATACTCTTGGGGAAAATAATATCCGAATTATCAAAGAAGTTATTGCAAAATTAAAGGCAAACGGCAAATACGTTGGACTTTCTATCGGTGAGACTGACTGTGAAAGACTGAAATTCTGGTCTGATATGGGAATTGATATGATTTCTGCAGGTGCAGATTATATGTATATTCAGCAGGGAGCAGTTCAGGCAAGAAAAAACCTTGAAAGCGCCCATAAATTTGCTAAAAGGGAGCAGAAATAATGAAAGATTGTGTTGAGTTACGCCAAGAGATTATTGATACTTGTCTTTGGCTCAAAAGTCAAGGGCTGCTTTTCTCAACCTGGGGAAATATTAGTGTGCGTCTTGATGACGGTAATATTTTAATTACTCCTTCAAGAATGGAATATGAGGTTATGCGTCCTGAGGATTTGGTGGTGCTTTCGCCCGATGGAGAGCAGGTTTCAGGCACGCGCCTTGCCACAAGTGAGCGGGATATTCACCGAATGGTATTAAATAAAAGGCAGGACGTGGGTGCAATTATTCATATGCATTCTACCTACGCCATGGCGGTGGCAGCAAGAAATGAAGGCGTGCCCGTTATTTCTGAGGAA
This sequence comes from Clostridia bacterium, assembly GCA_017502165.1. GTDB lineage: Bacteria > Bacillota > Clostridia > Christensenellales > QALW01 > UMGS1322. The sequence continues at coordinate 5,312 of JAFVVO010000020.1, read as the reverse complement.
ATGTGTCAGCTTTTAGGCGGCGCAATTCCGCTTTCAAAAGAATTTGTGCCCTCGGATATGCACAAAAGGTTAGGCGAAGTGGTATCTGATTCCGTTACTGACGTTAATGCAATTTTAATAAGAAATCACGGACCTATGTGCTTTGGTCAAGACTTAAAGGAAGCAAGAGTATGCTGTCAGGTTGTAGAAAAAAGCTGTCAGATGTATTTAATGCTGCTTGCGGCAGGGGAGTTTGAAACAGTATCGGACGAAAACGTTGCGAGAGGCCGCGATTATTACAAAAACAGTTACGGTAAAACCTGAAGAAAAGGAGAAAATAAAATGCGTGTTGTAACTATGGGCGAAATGATGATTCGCTTTATGCCTAAAGGAAATTACAGAATTGAGCAGGTAAATGAGTTTGAGGCCTATTACGGCGGCGACGAGGCTATCGTTGCGGCATCACTTGCCCGATTCGGTGTTGATAGCAGGTACGTTACTAAATTACCTGAAAATATCTTAGGTGATACTGCCCTTGCGAAGCTTCGCGAGCAGGGGATAGATACCTCCTGCATTGCCCGCGGCGGTGAAAGATTAGGAATAAACTTTTATGAAAACGGTGCGTCTGTAAGACCTTCTATCGTTATTTATGACCGTAAGCATTCGGCCATTTCCGAAGCAAAACCCGAAGATTTCGATTTTGATGAAATCTTCCGCGATGCTGATTGGTTTCACGTTTCGGGCATTACTCCTGCAATAAGCGATAATACTGCGGAATTAGTTAAGCTCGCTATGATTGCGGCAAAAAAGCACGGCGTAACGGTAAGCGTTGACTTAAACTACAGAAGCAAGCTCTGGAGCATTGAAAAGGCGCAGTCAGTTATGATTCCCTTGATGGAATACGTTGATGTTTGCATTGGCGGTGCGGAAGACGCTCAAAAGGTTTTGGGATATAAAAATCCCGATATTGATCTTGGGGGTGACGACCACAATATTGAAGCGTACAAAATCGTATTCAAGGATTTGTGCAAAATGTTCGGCTTTAAGTTTGTTGCTTCAACTCTTCGTGAAAGCCATTCAGCCTCTGATAACAGCTGGGCGGCATTGCTTTATGACGGAAATGAATTTTACCACACAAGAAAGTATAAAATTCATCTTGTTGACCGTGGGGGCGGCGGTGCATCTTTCTCGGGAGCATTGATTTACTCGCTTCTTAACGGCTATGATTTAGAAAAGGCAGGAGAATTTTCCGTTGCGGCATCTGCTCTTAAGCAAACCGTAATGGGCGATTTTAACCTTATAACCAAGCAGGAAGCAGAAAACCTTGCAGGCGGTAACGCTTCCGGCAGAGTACAAAGATAGGAGATAAAAAAATGATAGTTGATCACATCAGAAACAGAGAAAAATATTACTTTTTAGGCGAAGCCTATAAAACGGCACTGGATTATTTTGCAACCGTTTCTTCAGGCGAATTTGACGAAGCGGATATCAAGCTTGATAACGAGGTTGTTATAAAAGCCCGTCCCATGAGCACAAAGGAGCTTAAGGATTGCTCTTTCGAGGCACACAGAAAATTTGCCGACATTCATTTTGTTGTTTACGGCAAGGAAAGAATTGGCTATACTGACATTAATAAACTCGGCAATGCTGAGTATAACGAGGAAAGTGACGTAGCATTTTTTGAGGGTGAGGGTGACCTTATAACTCTTATGCCCGGATATTTTCTGATTGCTCTTGCCGACGATGCGCATATGCCCTGCGTATGTGTGGATAAGCCCGAAAAATTAGGAAAAATGATAGCAAAAATTAAATTATAAGGAGAAAAATTATGAGAAGCAGAGATATTTCATTAAAGGAATACGTTATTCAGCAAACGAAATCAACGGGTATTTTACCCTGCATTAAATTACATCAAAAGGACGACTATATTGCATATGCTCAGGCTATGTATGACGGCGGAGCGAGAGTGCTTGAGGTTACTATGACCACTCCCGGCGTTTTAGAAGCCATTGAAGCCATTTCTTCTCACTTTGGTGATAAGCTTTTAGTTGCTGCAGGCACCGTTTTAGACCCTGCATCCGCAAGAGAAGTAATCCTGCACGGCGGAAGCATCATTGTTAACCCCTGCGTTATTGATGACGTTATTGACCTTGCAAACAGATATAATGTTCCCGTGTTCAGCGGAGCGTTTTCAGCTACTGAGGTTTTTGACGCTATGCGTAAGGGCGCAACCATGGTTAAGATCTTCCCCGGTGCCCTTGGCGGACCTAAATATATGACCAACTTAAAGATGGTTTTCCCTGACGTTAACTTAATTCCCTCCGGCGGAATTACCCCCGAAAATGCGGCTGATTTCATTAAATGCGGCGCTTGTGCAGTTTCCGGTGCAAGAACCTTTATGGATTTTGATAAGATTGAAAAAGAAGGTCTTATTTCAGTTACAAATCAGGTTCGCAGGTTTATTGATATTATCGCAGAAGCAAAAAAAGATCTTCCTATTATTCCTTAAATCTAATTAGCTCAAAATGGCATTAGCCATACAATAAAGGAGAAAAATAATATGTTTAAGATGAAAGCAACGGCAGAAGAGATTAAATTAGCAAAAGAATTTATGCAAACCGTTCCCGTATCCTTTGAGTACGGCGACACCAAGTTTCCCCAAGACTTTTTACAAAAAGACGGAGCTTTTGTAAGCGCTGACGGTAAATTAAAGTGTGAAATTCCTTTCACAACCTTTGCCGATAGTGCCGCAGTTGAATGGCTTCCGAGATTCACCTCTGTTGCTGATGAAAATACCAAACAAATCAAAAATGTTTTAGCACTTGATGTGGTTTTTCCCGTAGATGGCGAGGTGGAAGTTTTCTATGCTAAAGGCGCAGGAAAGAAAATGGACGATTTCTCTTTCGGTTCAACTAAAATTGCCGACGAACCTGTTACTTTCAAATCTTTAGGCTCAAGAATACATATTCCTTTTCTGAACTTAAAAACGGGCAGTGGCGGTGTTATGATTGGTTTAGGCTTTACAAGCTGGTGGAACGTAACCTTTGAGCCCGTTAAAGAGGGTATCCACGTGACCGTATACTTAAACGATACAAACTTCTATTTGTTGCCCAAAGAATCCTTGCGTCATATTTTGATGCTCCTTATTTTCTGGAAAGGCGATCTTGCTCGCTCCTTTAACTTGCTTCGAAATCACCTCGTGGTGAATTGTATTCCCAAAGGTGAAGATGGTGAGCCTTGTCCGCCTATTTGCTGTCAGACCTGGGGTGGTATGAAGACCGAGAATCATCTTAAGTATATCAAATTCTTAAAAGAAAACGACTTGAAATTTGATTGTTACTGGATGGACGCAGGCTGGCATGGCCCTGACCACGAAACCGACGAATTCCAAGACTGTAACAAGGAAGACTGGGCGTATCATCACGGCGAATGGCTGCCCAACCATTGTCCCCATCCCGACGGACTTACACCTATTTCTGAAGCGGCACACGATGCAGGAATGACCTTGCTTTTGTGGTTTGGCACTTACGTTTGCAACGAAAATATGGGCTGGCACAAGGAGCATCCCGAATGGGCAATAGGCTATGAACAGCATAAAATAAATAAACCTATTGCTCGCGGCGTTGGCTTGAATCCTACCCCTACAATTCATTATACACTTAATCTTGAAATTCCCGAAGCAAGAGAATGGATTGCCGATAGAGTTTCTACCACTTTGATAGAAAATAAATGCGGATGGTACCGTGAGGATTGCGGTGTTCCGATGCTTCCCGATGAGCCTAACAGAATAGGCGTAGGGGAAATGAAGAGTGTAGAATACTTATACGAATTCTGGGATAGACTGTTAGAGAGAGTTCCCGGATTAAAAATTGATAACTGCGGTGGCGGAGGAACGAGAATCGACCTTGAAACCATTAAGCGATCATACGTTTTGTGGCGTTCCGACTATAACTGTCACCCTGGTGCAGATCCCATTGGCGCTCAAGTTGGTAACTATGGCTTAGGTCATTTTATTCACTTTGTTAACTGCGCACCTCCCGTAAATCCCGGCTCAAATTACACCTTCCATAGCGGACTTTACGGTGGAATGGGTTTCCCTCTTTTCCACATTGTAGGCTTTGGCGACAAAAATCCCGAAAAGCATACTTGGTTTGCGCCTGATTATCCGGTTAAGTGGCACAAGGAAATGATAGACCACTATCAGATTGCTAAGCCTTACCTTGGCGGTAATTTCTATGCCTTAACAGAAACAAGCATAGAGCGTGATGCGTTCTTATCGTATCAGTTTTCCCGTCCTGATCTTGAAGGCGGTATTATTCTCGGATTCTTCCGTCCGGAATATGCCGAGAATTCAGCCGTAATTCAGCCGTATATTGAAGACGGCACTTACACTTTTGAAAACGTATCAACCGGTAAAAAATTCGAAATGGAAATCAAGGGTAAAACAAGTATTACTCTTACAGTTGATAAAAAGCCTGAAAGCGTGCTCTTACACTACAAGAAACTTAAATAAGATAAACCGTCCGATTTTTTTCGGGCGGTTATTTTTTTATAATGATTATCGAATGTCGAAAAATTGATTAAATTTCTCGGCAAAGTCGATAAAATCGGCTTTACGTTGCAATGGATATATTCAATTACCGTTGGTAATTGTTTGCGAATTCAAAGAATTTGCAGTCGAAATAAGGCTTTGCTTTATTTCGACATCAACGTAGTTATTATAAAAATAGGGTGCGCAGAAAGCGTACCCTGAATATATTAAAGACCAAGCTTAGAAAGCAACTGTTCTTTTGTCATATAACCTAAAGTTTGAGCTTTAAGCTCACCGCGGGAGAAGTGCATAATAGCAGGAATACTTGAAATACCGAATCGGCGGGCAAGCTCAGGCTCGTCGTCAACGTTCACCTTTGCAATTAAAATGTCTGATCGGTCACTCTCAAGCTGTTCAAGAACCTCGCCTAACATTCTGCAGGGACCGCACCAGGGTGCCCAAAAGTCAACGATAACCTTGTCGTTTTGAATAACCTTATCAAAGCTTTGTGCGTTTACGTGTAACATAATTATTTCTCCTTATAATATAACATACAGTGGCAATAGCCTTCAAAATCGGGGTCGGCAATCTGAGCGCGGAATTCCTTGCACATACATTTTGTGTCCTCGTTTTTTTCTAAAACGCAGGGACAGTAACCGCCTTTTCTTTTTAAGCCCTCTTGAATTTTTGCAACCATATCCTTGTCAGAATTAAATCGTACCTTCATTTTTTATCACCTCAGTTAGTTTTTGTAAAAACAAACGTTTTATTCCGATAAAGAGGCATACTTTATTCTTCGTCC
>JAFVVO010000019.1 GCA_017502165.1 Clostridia bacterium | reverse complement strand
GCCCGGATTCGAACCGGGGGCGTTCCGCTTAGGAGGCGGACCCTCTATCCTGCTGAGGTACAGAGACGTGTATGAAATTTTATCTATATTATCGCTCGCCTTTTGAGCAAAGGCGAGTGATTTAGTATAACCTTAGGAGGGGCTTGTTATATCCATTTAACTAAGGAAGCATATGGCATTTATCGGTTAAATAAATGCATTTATTGATTAAATTTTATGTTAGTTCCTCTATTTTGTCAATAAAATATTAGAGGATTTTTTATCAGATTAACAGTAACAAGGCTACTATCGGCATAGTTATCGTGGAAAGTAACGTAGTAACGGCTACAGCTTTTCCTGCATAGACCTTGTCACCGCCGTATAGCTCAGCAAACATAGACGTTATTGCGGCACTGGGTGTTGATGCAACTACTAAGGTTATCGCTAAAATGGTGTTATCAACTATTCCGAAAAAGTTAAAGGGTTTTAACAGCAGCCACGTTAAGATGGGAAACGCAAGCATTTTAAGTGCAAGGAATCCATAAAACGTTTTATCCTTAAAGGTTTCCTTAAAATTAACGTCGGCAAGACGCACGCCTACAATCATCATCGTAACGGGAGCTACCATTGCCTTAAGTGCAGAAAGCACGTCATAAACAACCGTAACACCGTTGCCTAACAGCGTATCCGTACCAACGGTATTTGCTATCCAACCGCCTGCGCCCGTTAAATAAATAACAAGGCCAGCCAAAATTGAAAGCACCGCAGGATTTACAATGGCTTCTTTAATGGACATATACTGCTTGTCGTCAGTATATATAAGCCTGCCGAGTGAGAAAGCAAAAATATTAAACCAAACCACGTAAACGGTAACGTAAATAGTGTATTCTGCGCCGAAAACGCTTTCTACAACGGGAATACCCATATATCCCGCATTAGAGAAAATAAGCGCAAATTGTAAAACTCTCCTGACTGAGTCGGGAGTTTTTTTGAACATTTGCTTTGCAAGAAAATAAAACAAAAGGTGTACAATCAAAGAAATAACCATAATAGTTATAATTCCCTGAATCACTTCCAGCTTAAACTCACGAACGTATGAAAGCAAAAACATTGCACACTGGGTAATATTAATTGTTAACACCGATGCGGATTTTGTAAAGCTATCGCCCACAAGGTTAAGCTTGCGCAGTACAAATCCCGGTATCATAAAGCAGAAAAGCGTGCATACCGCAAGAAATATTACCTTTGCGTCCAATTTTCTTCTCCTAACATTACTAAAGCACTATTTTGCTTCGATTATCTACAAAAATACCCCTGCAAAAAACAGGGGTGTTGGAGCTGATGACGAGAGTCGAACTCGTGAACCTCATCCTTACCAAGGATGCGCTCTACCTACTGAGCTACATCAGCAAATCATTTATTAACGTGGGTATTATACAATAAGGTTTGATTTTTTGCAAGCACTTTTTTGTCTTTTTCGCAAATAATTCTTTTTTATTTTCCTTACACACAAAAAGCGAAGAGAAAAATCTCTCCGCTTTAACTATTTATATTCTCTTTTTCAGTATTGCCTTCTCAAGTGCGACCACCAGGAAGTACATCCCTGCCGACAGAGCACACAGCACAAGCGTTGCCGCCATAACGATATCCATTTTGAACACCTGGCCGCCATAGACGATTAAATATCCTAAGCCTGCCTTGGAATTAAGAAATTCTCCTACGATGACGCCTACCCAGGACATTCCGATATTAAGCTTAAGCACCGAAACAGTAGTAGGAATACTTGCAGGAAACACCACCTTGAAAAAGGTTTGCGTCTTTGTGGCTCCAAGGGTTTTGAGCAACGTTATTTTTCCCTGCTCAACCTCGTTAAAGCCGTTAAGCACTCCCATAATTGCAACCACGATGGAAATCAGCAAAGTTACGGTGATAATTGAGCTTATACCTGCTCCAACCCAAACGATAATCAATGGTCCCAAGGCTATTTTGGGCAAGCTGTTAAGAATAACCAAATAGGGATCAAGCACCTGCTTTGCCATTGGCGACCACCACAAAAGCACCGCAATAACAAAGCCTGCCACACTTCCTATGATAAATCCCGCCAAGGTTTCGAACAAAGTAATACCAACGTGGGAAAGGAGTCCCGTTTTATAAAGAGTGCCTAACATACGCACACATCGCGAGGGTGACGAAAATATAAAGGGATTTATTATCTCAAACCGAGCAAGAAGCTCCCAAAGAGCAAAAAATAAAACGAATATGGAGATTTGCAGAGTTAATTTTACAGTTTTCTTCTGTTTTTCCTTTTTCAGATAACGTAAATGCTCCAAGGAATAATTACTCATTTTCATTCAACTCCTCCCACAATTTTTGGAAATACGTTGAAAACTCAGGTGCTTTTCTTCTTTGCAGGGGCGTCTGCTCTCCCGAAAGCTTGATTTCGTAAATGTTTTTAACCGTTGCAGGACGCTTTGAAAGCACAACTACCCTATCACTCATGCTTATTGCTTCAGAAATATCGTGAGTAACTAAAATCGCCGTTTTGCGCTGATTCTTAATAATAAAATGTATGTCATCAGAAACTGCAAGACGCGTCTGGTAATCAAGGGCTGAAAAGGGTTCGTCAAGTAAAAGTACCGCAGGGTCAATGGCAAGCGTGCGGATCAGTGCCGCCCGTTGACGCATTCCTCCCGATAGCTGATTAGGATATGCCGACGCAAACCCGTCAAGCTGATATTGCTTCAATAAATTATCTACCCGTTTTTCTGCTTCTTCTGTTTTGTTGTGGCGGAGAACCAAACCAAGCAAAGCATTTTGTCTAACTGTAAGCCAAGGAAACAGATGGTCTTGTTGCAGCATATATCCTATCTGACCTTTTCCCTTTCCCTGCTTATCGGAATTAATTGTAACCTTTCCGCCCGACGGCTCTTCCAAATGGGCAATGATGGAAAGCACCGTTGACTTTCCGCAGCCCGATGGACCTATAATAGAAACGAACTCACCGCTGGCAACTGAAAGGCTTATATTTTTTAACGCTTCGGTTTCTCCGCTCTTGGTATGGTAGAACTTGCTTATATTTTCAAGCTTTACAACCTCAGCCATTATTTAATTCTCCTTTTAGGTGAAATTAAAACACCTGCTATATTTTATGCCGAATTTCTGCGTAAGGTTAAAACGGCACAAAAAAGTCCCCTGCCGTTAGCAGAGGACAAAAAATTCGTTATTTTTCGTTATATGTTCTTTTGTTCATTTGTGCATTATTTCGTTGTTTTACTGCTTTTCCCCATTTTTGCAAAGAGCTTAAAGGTGCAGGGCCAAACACCGCCCGCAAACAGAGCAATTAACAAATACCGCACGAAATCGGCAACATTTTCATTAACGAACAGTACATACAGAGGCTCCTTCAGAAGCGCCTTTATGGCTAAAATGGGTATTAGGCCCAACGCCACCTTTAATATCTGCGCCCAAACGGGAGCCGAGATGCAGTACTTGAGCTTTCTTCTGTCAAGCTCGTAGCAGGTTAATAAGCCTACCGCGCAGCCAAACATTTTTGATGCGTTTTCGCGGCTATGAGCTATTTCGGCAGGGTCAACGGCTTGTGAGAAGGGAAAGAAATTCATAAATAACAGTGACGCAAGCTGAAGCAGTACCACCGCACCGAACAATATAGAAAGCCAATTTTCATTTTTACTGTGGGCAACGGGATACAGTAAAAGCGAAAGCGCCAGAGCAACGATAATGGATACCCCTACATCAAGGGGCGTATGTACGCCAAGATACATTCTTGAAACGGGCACAAGCACGCACAAAATTACGCAGCCGATTTTTGCCCATTTGTTTTTAAGGAACATTCCGATGCCCGCAAAAAGCCCCACTCCAACCTGAGTGTGTCCGCTTGGGAAGGAATAGCCTGTAGCCATTTTCTTGGCGCCTTCAACAACGGTAAAATTCTTATCGAGCACCCAGGGACGAGGAATACAGAACACTATTTTCAAAAATTGGTTGATTATAGTACCTAAAATTCCCACGCTTAAAAGGTAATATCCTTGTTTTTTGTTAATGCACCAAAGGAAAATCAGTCCGATAACGATAAAAGCTGTTTCTTCTCCCAAGGTGGTAATGGCAGAAAAGAACGCGTTGCCGAAATCGGTACGGATTCCCTCAAAAAAGTATAAAACGTCCATTTACTTTAACTCCTTATGGAATCTTTATATACATTTATAATTCATTATAGGTATTGTACCATAAATAAACATTTTCTGCCACAAATTTATTTTCTTTACAAAAATAATAAACGGTCTTGCGACCGTTTACCATTAATTTCTTCTTAAACTGTTAATCTGCACAAGGCACATTCCCACTACTCCGAAAAATCCGCCCGTGACAAGACCTATTAAAAGCCAAACAAACCACATAAATAACACCTCGTTGTTAATTTGTCCAACTTTTCGTCTTTTATGTAGTTTTTAATTATTATTTACTCGGTTTTTGAATTCGTTAATTTCTTTTTTATACCTTTCGGCATCAACTAAAAAGCTTAAGCCGTGTCCTGCACCTTCAAAGGTAATAAGTTTTTTATCACCCGTGCAGTTTTCGTAAATATCATAGCTCATTCTGCAGGGAACAAATTTATCATCCTCTCCGTGAACAAGCAAAATGGGCACCTTCGCATTTTTTACGGCTTCCCTGGCGCTTGCTTCCTCTACGTTAAAGCCTCCCATAAGCCTTGCTGAAAGCTTAATAAAGGGCTTTGCAAGCTGTTTGGGAATACCCATTTTTTCGCTTTCCATCAAAATAATTTCAATAGGTGAAGAAAAGGCGCAGTCGGCTATAATTCCCTTAACGTTTTCGGGTAAATCCAATTCACTTGCCATAAGCACCGTTGCAGCTCCCATTGAAACGCCTGAAATTACAATCTTAACGTCGGGCTGCATGGTGCAAGCAAACTTTATCCATTCAAGACAATCGTATCTTTCCTTGATGCCGAAGGTGATGGTATTGCTTCCGCTTTCACCGTGGGCTCTCTGGTCGGGCAAAATCACGTTATGCCCCAAATCCCTTGCAAGCAAATATCCGCCGCCGCAATCGTGGTTTGCTCTGCTGCGGTAGCCGTGAAAAATTATGTCCATTGGAGCGCCGTCAGCGTAATGATAATACTTTCCCCGAAGCTTTACACCGTCCTGTGCAATAATCTCAACCGGTTGAAACTCGGCCTCGCTTACGGTCTTGGTGGTAGCATCTAATTTTTCCCGTACTGCATCATATTGCTCCCCTCTGGCTCGGAAATGCTTTTTAATTCTCTTGCTTGGGGGATTATAAAATGCAAGATTATAGATATATAAAAGTACCGATATAAATATTAAAAGTATTGCAATAAAAAAATAGATAATAAACATTTTTCCTCGATGGCAAAGCTTTCAAATAAACACTTCAGAATAATTAAAGAAAATTAGAGCTCTTGCCCTACAATAAATGTGATAAAGGACCGATTTTTCTCGGTCCTTAAAAACTAAATTACTCTTCTTCCTCTTCTTCAGGAAGCTCTGCGTTATGATAAACGTTCTGAACGTCGTCGTGATCGTCGAATTGATCAAGCATCCAGTAAATCTTCTTAAGCACGTCGTCTCCCGAAACAGCAACAGTATTCTGGGGAACCATATCGGTCTGTGCTTCAAGGAATTCATATCCCTCTTCTTCAAGAGCCTGACGAACGTAAGAAAAATCTTCGGGCTTAGTATAGATTTCATAGGACTCATCCTGAGGAACAAAATCCTCTGCGCCCACGTCAAGCGCGCTCATCATAAGCTCTTCTTCATCAACGGAATCACTCTTTGCAACTACAATGATGCCCTTTTTATCAAACATCCAGCTAACGCAACCGGTTGCGCCCATGGAGCCGCCTGCCTTATCGAAAATATGACGGATTTCACCTGCGGTACGGTTACGGTTATCAGTAAGAAGCTCAACGATAACGGCAACGCCTGCAGGACCGTAGCCTTCGTAAACAAGCTCTTCATAGTTCGCGCCGTCACCTTCACCTGCAGCCTTCTTAATACTACGAGAAATGGTGTCATTAGGCATGTTGTTTGCCTTTGCCTTTGCAATAACGTCAGCAAGCTTTGAGTTAACCGAGGGATCGGGACCGCCTGCCTTAACTGCAACTGCCAGCTCTCTGCCTATTTTGGTGAAGATTTTACCCTTCTGAGCGTCGGTTTTAGCCTTTTTATTTTTAATATTAGCCCATTTGGAATGTCCTGACATTTTATTTCCTCCTTAATTACGGAACATAAAGCCGTAAACAAGCACGCCTAAAGCAATGGCGGCATTAAGTGATTCTGCTCCGCCACGCATGGGTAACTCAATGATTTTATCAGAAATTTCTAAAATCTCATCACAAATGTCGTTGCCCTCGTTGCCTATTACAATACAGCTTTTATTTTTATCTATTTTATCAACCGAATAAAAGTTCTCTCCCCCAAGCGCCGCAGAATATACGGTGTAGCCTGAGTCTTTAAGACTTTCAAGTGCCTTGATGCTATCTTCTGCCACCATTACGGGAACGTTGAAGATAGAGCTCATAGTTGCCCGAATAGTTTTGGGGTTAAACACCTCAACACAGTTTTGTGAAAGCACCACCGCGCCAACGCCTGCCGCATCGCAGGTGCGGATAATTGTACCTACATTGCCTGCGTCCTGCAACCTATCGAGAAAAACCACAAGGCCTTCAATTTTGCTTGCATCAAAGGTAAGGTCCTGCATAACAGCCTGAGCAATAATACCCTCCGGTGCAGAAACCTCTGAAAGTGCTTCAAGCACGTGGCGTGAAACCTCAAGCACCTCACAGTCAGGCTCAAAGTCAAGCTCATAGCCCTCCTGAATAAGTATACGTGCAAATTTTACGTTGTGCTTAACAGCATCAAGCACCGATCTCTTGCCTTCAAGTAAATAAGTGCCCGATTCTTCTCTGCCCTTTTTACTTTTTAAGGTTTTTAAGAACTTTATTTTTTCGTTTGACGTACTCGTTATTTTTTGCATATTACACCTAAAAAAAGTGCGCAACGTTAATAACATTGCGCACAACTTTTATTAAAGGCTCTTCTTTGCAATTTCTGCAAGCTGTGCAAATGCTTCAGCGTTATAAACAGCCAATTCTGCAAGCATCTTACGGTTGATTTCAATACCGGCCTTCTTAAGACCATTGATAAGCTTGCTGTAGTTAAGACCGTTCATTCTTGCAGCAGCATTGATACGGGTGATCCAGAGAGCACGGAAATCTCTCTTCTTTAACTTACGGCCTACGTATGCATAAGCCTGTGACTTCATAACAGCCTGATTTGCTACACGGAACTGTCTGCTCTTAGCACCAAAGTAGCCTTTAGCAAGTTTCAGGACCTTTTTATGATTCTTTTTAGTGTTTACTGCTCTTTTAATTCTCATTTTTCTTTCCTCCTAAAACTTACTTTTTATAAGGGATAAGGCTGCGGATATTTGCTGCTTCACAAGCTGCAATATAGCCACCCTGACGTAAATTTCTCTTTCTCTTGGTTGACTTCTTGGTTAAGATATGGCTTCTGTAAGCCTTACCTCTCTTTACTTTTCCGGTAGCGGTAAGTGAAAATCTTTTAGCCGCACCTCTGTGAGTTTTCATTTTTGGCATAGTATTTTACCTCCTAAAAGTTTTATAATGCAGACATTATCATTATGAGATTTCTGCCCTCTAACGCGGGCTTCTTCTCTACCTTGGCAACGTCTTCCAACATTTCGCAAAAGAGCGACATAATTTGATGACCGATTTCGGGGTGAGTTATCTGACGGGCACGGAATCTGATTGAAACCTTAACCTTATCGCCGGCTTTAATAAATTCTCTTGCCTTCTTTGCCTTTGTCTCCATATCATGCTTTTCGATTGTTGCGGAAAGCTGAATTTCGTGTAAGGCAATAACCTTTTGATTTTTACGGTTTTCCTTTTCCCTCTTTTGTGCTTCGAAACGGTATTTGCCGTAATCCATAATTTTGCAAACGGGCGGTACTGCCTTAGGCGAAATCAAACAAAGGTCTAATTCCTCCTGTTCAGCCATACGCATAGCCTGCTCAATAGAAACGATACCCAACTGAGCACCATCAGTCCCGATAAGACGAACTTCTTTTTCTCTTATTTCATCATTTATCGCTAATTCAGTAATGTTGAACACCTCCAAAATAAATAATGCGGATAGCACAAGCTACCCGCATACAATAACAAAAATGCCATTAAGTAACCGTGTGCAGCGCATTTGCTGACAGGTGAGAAGCGGGCGGCTTCTACTTTGCTTAGTTATGTTACTACTTTTATGGTTTTTTGTCAACTGTTTTTTATTGTTTTTTGAAATTATTCTTCTTTTTCAAAGTGTACCCGATAAAACCGCTCTGTTTTATCCTCTCTCGTTTGTTGTTTTCTCTTTTTTGTAATGAGAATTACCGCAATAACAAGAGCCGCTGTAGCTATTGCCAGCGCAATACCAAAGACTAATGCCGAGCGGGCAAAAAGCATATCAAAAACGCCTTTAACAAGGTAATAGAAGGTAGTTTTGCTTAAAGCAAGCCTTGAGGGAATATTGTACAGAGTTACCATTAAAAGAGGGATTTCCACCGTACAAAGAGCAACCCATACTGCCGCACTTGTTCCAAAGAAAACGTCAAGCAAATGTCCGTTTTTGCCAAACAAAAAATTACTTACTATTACCACTGCCGCCAGAGCATAGAAAACCGCTTCCAACTTCTGCGTAATTGCTAAGGCAGAAAGAATTCTTGCTGCTGAGGGCATTGCATTTAATATCAGCTTGGGAATATACGTAAGTGTTTGCTGAATATTTTCAAGAGTATATTCATAAACCGCGTTGGCTTCCTCTTCGGTTACAACTGCTACCTCACTGTACTCTTCCATCTGCTTAAAAATGGCATCCTTAAGCTTGTCACTTTGGAACGGCTCAGGAGCAAACTCCTTATTTTCTATAGCCGCATCAATAAACGATAAGGTATACTCGTGGCAGTATGCTATTAGCCTATTTCTGTCAACTGCTTCAAGCACGACCTCGGAAGGTATTTCTACTATGGAGCTTGATGCTTCAATGCTTTCTTCGATGCTTTTAATCACCGCAGAATCAAATTCCTCGGTTATTACAACGCTTTTATACGCCTCTGTGTTCAGCAAAAACCTTGATGAGAAGGTGCAAAGCACAGCGCACAAAATAAGAATTGCCGCTAAAACGTCAAGAGAAAAGCGTATAATTTTTTTCCACGTACGCGGACGTGCATATTCTGTTTTCCGCATACTTACCTCCAGGTCGGGTCGCTCAGCTCTTCAACAAGCAGACCGGTAATAGCAATTCGTTTCTTACGGTAGGGTCCCTGCTTAGGATAACAGGTATAGATAGTGAGCATTTCCCCTTCGTCCCTTGTAATAAGTGTGGAATCGTTAGATGCAAAAACGTCCTTGGACGTAACCTTGTAAACGTATTTGCCGTAAGAAGCATTTATTTCTATAAGCTCACCTATGGGTAGATCCTCCAGGTAATACAGCTCCTTCTGTCTGTTAACGTGGAAGGACAGCACGCAGTTGCCGCCTTGCCCGGGCATTTTTGAAAAATAATAATGCACTATGCCGTAATTGAGCATTCTCAAGGAGTCGCCTTCATATACACCGATATCCTTTGCGCCAAGATACGGTACGCTTATGGTTGCCCATTTTTTGCCCCATTTAATTATGGGAAATTCTTCTAAATTGTAATACGCCTTTTCTTCTTGCACTATAGGTGACGGTTTAACGTAATCAATGTTATGGTCGACGCCCTGATCGTTTGATTCTATCTTATTTCCGCCTGACATTACCGCGCCCCAAATTGACGAAGGCTCAATAAATGCAGTAAACACAAATAAAGAAATCAAAACCACTGATACCGCATATAAAAGAAAAGGCGCACAAAGCATAATTATATGCCTTGCAACGCCGTTATTCTTCATAAAATAATCAATCCTTAATTATGCATTCTCTCTCTTGCGCATAACGATTACAGCACCAGCAGCAGCAAGTACAAGTACGCCGGCAACAAGATAAATTACGGAAGCATTGTTTGCACTTTCAACACCGGTAGCGTTTACTTTACCGTCGGTGTACTCAAGCTTAACTTCATTGTCGGAACCGTAAAGAACAATACCGTAGTCATTGTTCTTATCAATTGTGGTTTCGTATGAGCAGCCGGTGATTTCGCAAGCTTCATCAAGAAGTTCGAAAACCTTATCAACCTGAGCATCGGTGTAATCTCTTGCAGCAGTACCCTTATCCTCGGGAAGAACGGTTTTAGCTTCTTCTAACAAGGGGATAAGTTTGTTGATTTCTTCTTCAGTGAACTTTTCTTCCTTAATAAGCTTAATTGCGCCGTTAAGGAACTGTTCGTTATTTGCAGCAGGAATTTCTTTAAGCTTTGCAATTAAATCATCCTCGGTTGCTGCAGAAACGGTAAACATGCTGCATACAACTAATGAGATAATAGCAAGAATAACGATTAATTTTTTCATAATTATCTATTCCTTTCTTAATTAAACATTACTTTGAATTTATGATAGCACAAAGCATTTTCATTGTCAACCGTTTTTTCATATTTTTGTTACTTTTGCTCTATATTTTTTTGCCTGTGCTTCAAACATTCGTGCATATTCCCCATTTTGCTCCATTAAGCGACTGTGATTGCCGTCTTCAATGATTTTTCCACCCTTAACAACCACTATTCTGTCCGCGTCAACTGCGCTGGAAAGTCGGTGTGAAACGAACAAGGTAGTTTTGTCTTTTCTCAAAACATCAAACTGGCGGAAAATCTCCTGCTCTGCCAAAGCATCTAAAGATGCAGTTGGCTCATCGAGAATAATTATGTCCGAATCCGAATAAAAGGCTCTTGCCACCGCAAGCTTCTGCCATTGCCCCATTGAAAGCTCAGTTCCCTCGTCCTCAAAAAATCTTGTAAGCGGAGTATCAAATCCAAAGGGCAACGAATCAATATAGTCCTTGGCATCACTTTGAACGGATGCGTTTTCCACCTGAGAAAAATCCGCATTTTTATTTATTTTGCCGAAGCGAATGTTTTCTTCAACGGTAAAGGCGTACTTTCCAAAATCCTGGAAAACTATGCCGAACAGATCGTAAAGTGCTTTAACGTTATATTCTCTTATGTCTCTTCCGTCAAGAAGAATTACGCCGTCAGTTACGTCGTAAAGCCTTGTAAGAAGCTTAATGATAGTTGTTTTGCCTGCGCCGTTAAGTCCCACCAGCGCTACGGTTTCACCCTTTTCAAGCTTGAAATTAAAATGCTCTAAAACCGCCTTGTCACTTCCCGGATACTTAAAGGTAACGTCAACAAACTCAATGGTGTGGCCTACGCCGGTCTCGGGCATAATTCCTTCGCCCAATGGCACCACCGACGGCTTTTGCTTCATAAAGGTTATAAGATTTTCAATAAAAAGCGTACCCTCGTACACCGTAGAGGTTCCCGAAATAAATGTGCTTACTCCCGTAGCAATGGACGACAGAGCGCCGGTATAATAGGAATAATCACCAATCTGAATTTGCTTATCGAGAACGAGCATAGCAATAAAGAAGAACAAACTGCAGGAAACAAGTATGCGCAACAGAGTAAATCCAACGTTCCATATTCCCTCGGACAGTATTATTCTCTTTAATCCTGAAAAATAATCGGCAAAAACGGAATCGTAACGCTTTTCAAACTCATCGTTCAAGCCGAGCAGACGCATTTCCTTAACCATATCCTTGTTTACCACCGACGAGGAATAGTAATTCATCTGTCGTCTTGCCTTAGACCGTCTGCGCATATAGTTGACTGTTTTCTTGCGGAAAATAAAATTAACTATTGCAGAGGGCAATGCAAGGATTCCCACAAGAAACGGCGTCCAAAAGCTTACATTTATAAGTATGATAATAAAGCTTATCATGCTAACGGTGGTGCTTATAATGTTAAGGCTGGCGTTAAGTATCTGTATGGGACGCATCCCTGCTTCTCTGTTGGCATTTTCAAGTCTTTCGTAAAAATCGGGCAAATCAAAGCAGGCAACGTCAATTTCCTTTGCCTTGCGCATAATTTTTCGGCGAATGTGATTAGTAACCATTTCGCCCGAAAGATTAGACAGTATTCTGTTGATTTCCGTGGTAACTCTGCTGAAAAACAAGTACGCAAACTGACCGATAAAAAGCGCACCTAAGGCACTTAATTCAACGGGAACGCCTTGTATTGACTCCGCTAATCTGTTGATTATCTGTGCAGTAATATATGCGCCGACAACGGGTAAAATACCATTTATCAGGGCAATTAAAACCATTAAAACAAGTATTAAGGGCTTCGTTTCCCAGACCAGACCGAAAATATAGAACAGCCTGGTAAAGAAGGTGGTCGTAAGCTTTCTAAGGTACGACGGAATTTCTTTTACACTTTTCGGCTTCGGTATTCTGTTTTTATCGTTTATCTGCCTGTTAGAAGGTCCAAACCCAAATCCGTGTTGCATAAATTTCTCCTGAAACTCGAATTAAAAATTGTATCAGTTATATTTTGCTCTTTCACCGCCGATAAACTTAGGTCTTGTTCTTGCCGCAAGCAGCTGTGCCTGACCTATTTTATCAAAGGAAATTCTGACCGGCACCGCAACGTGCTTTAAGTGCATTCCTATTAAGGTGCCGCCAATATCTGCACCTGCGTCCGCCTTGACGAATTCAACGGCTACGGGATCGGTAAATCTGTTGTAGGCCGTTGTGGCGAAGGAGCCGCCTGCCTTAGGCTGAGGTACTACGCTTACTATTTCGTAACCGAATTTTTCAGCCGCTTCCCTCTCCAAAATAATAGCGCGGTTCAAATGCTCACAACACTGTGCCGCAAGGAAAATTCCCTGCTCCTGCAGTACGGAATAAATGCCCTCAAAGACCTCTTTTGCCGCGTCAATGCTTGAGTCCTTGCCTATTTTTCCGCCTACGATTTCACTTGAGGAGCAGCCTACCACAAACAGTCCGCCTGCCTTAACGTTTGCCTGAGCAAGAATTTCTTTAATTGCCTGAGATGCCTGATTTTTCAAATTATCCATTTTTATCACCTAAAAAATATAAATCGATTTTCTGCGTGCCGTCCGCGTAGGTGCGTACACGCTTTTCAAAAATAACGTTGTAGCCCTGTGCAGAAAAGGTCTTGGCGTACAATTTACATTCGCCGTCGCCTATAAGATTAATAACCCTCTGAGGATTTTCATCAAGTCTGTCAACAGTGTAATCACTCAGCTCCTCGGCGGGAACAAGGGAGCTTAAGGCATTATTTTCAAAGCTTTTATCGTGATACTTATCAGAAAATATCTTCAGCATATCACCGAGCATTTCCGTGGCCTTCTTTTCGGCAGTTGCATCAACGTCTTCAAAGAAGCCCTCTACCTGAGAGCCGTCAAACATATAACGAAGGAAAACGTATTCCGTTTCAAGCTCCCAGATTTCAGTTGCTTCCTTGTTGGGCGCAACGGTCACCTTATCAAGATCAATTTCGGTTCTTTCTTTTTGGTTGAGAATTTCAATACGGTTAAGCACTATTTCCTTATCGTAAATGCCACGAAATTCCATAGGCTCTACACCTGCAGCACAACCTGATAAAACAAACACAACAGCAAGAACAGCTGCCAATAAACATTTTTTCATATTTACCTCTGTTAACGATTAAAATTGATATTTACATTATACTACATTTTTACGCTAAAATAAAGCACTATTTTATAAAAATACCCGAACGGTTTTGTTCGGGTACTTTTGATAATTATAAGTCCAGCTTCATATCTCCGCTTTTAATCCAGCCTAATTTACGCATAGCCTCTGAAATAGCAAAGGATAAAACAGCAGGCAAGATAACGCACATAAGCACGATTTTAACGAAAATAAGCCAATCGAAGCCGTTTGGCATCATATATCCCCACATGCCCGCAGGGCCTACTAAGCCGCAGGTTCCCATACCGCCGTAAACTCCGGGGCCGTTTGCCATACCAACAAAGTCAAGGGCTGAAACTGCGCCGAGAATTATTGAAGTTAAGGTTGGGGGAATAAGTATTAAGGGATGCTTCATAATGTTAGGCACCTGAAGCATTGAAGTGCCCAAGCCTTGAGCAAGAAGGCCGCTGAAGCCGTTTTCACGGTAAGAGGAAACCGCAAAGCCTACCATCTGACAGCAGCAACCCACCGTTGCCGCACCTGCCGCCAAGGCAATTGCCCGCTCATTTCCTGCATAAAGTCCTTGAGTGAAAACTACCGTTGAAATAGCCGCGCTTGAAATGGGCGCAGTTAAAGCAAGCCCCATTACGCAGGAAACTATCATTCCCATTAAAATAGGCTGCAGTTCCATAGAAAGCTTGATCTGTAAGCCTATCCAATCGCAGAAGGCATCAATGTAGGGACCTGTAAACAAGCCTACTGTGCCGCCGGTTAAAATGCTTACTGCAGGAACTAAAATAATGTCGAAATGAGTTTTACCTGCAACGAGATTTGCAAGCTCGCTTCCGATTAAAGCGGCAACATAAGCGCCCAACGGACCTCCGTCAGAATAGCCTACCGCGCCGCAAACCGCCGCGGAGAACATTACCAAGGGCTTAACCTTCAAGCCGTTGGCAACTGCAACACCGATCGCCGCACCTACTACAAAGCCGTTTTTGGCAAAGGTGCCGAGCTTAATAAGCATGTCAAGCTTTGTCCATGCGCCTATCTGCCCGATGATCGTTCCCATCAAAAGCGTAGCAAATACGCCAAGTGCCATTGCGCTGAATGCATCTAAAAACCATCTGCGCAAAAGGCGAGTAATAACGTTACCTTCTTTTTTTCCCATAATAGAGACCTCCTTAGTTTTTCAGTTGACTGAAAATATGATTTACGCAAGCAAACTTTAAGTCGCCTTCATCGGCGCTTACAAGCACGGCGGATTTTTCTCCGCCTTCAATAACAATGCCGGCGTACCAGCCAACCTCACCCGTGGAGTTCGCGCTTGTTTGAGCAGTACCTGTTTTGGCGGCAATTCGCATGGAGCTAAGTCCTCGAACACCGCTTTTACCGGTACCCTGCGTTGCTGTTTTTTCAAGTATAGCGCGCACAGCAGAAGTTACGGTTTCACCGAAAGCCTTCTTGAAGACCTTTGGCTCGGTGACGTTAATTTCTTCAAGTTCACCAAATTCATTGGTGGTGCAAATACTTTGCACAATATATGGTTGCATTATAGTACCTGAATTTCCAAACATAGAAAAGGTAGAGCATAATTGCAGGGGTGTAAAGAGCATTTCTCCCTGCCCAAAGCCCGTATCTGCAAGCAATTTCTGACTGTTAAGAGTCTTGAAATCGTTGGCAAGCTGGGCCTTTTTCACGTTAAGTTCAAAGGGAAGCTGTTCCCCAATGCCTATCTTTGTAGCATAATTTATCATATTGGTCTTGCCCACCTTCATGGCGAGCCAACCGAAGTAAATATTATCCGACCAGATAAGGCCTCTGTTCATATCAAGTCTGCCCTTATATCCTGCATTGGGGAAGGACTGACGGATAATATAATTTGACCAATTACTGCCTGCAGGACGCCAACGCTCCTTTTCCGCAGTATAATACTGAATTTCATTTTCGTAAGGGAAAATGGTTGAGGTTGCAACAGTATTCGTATCAAGACCTATGCACGCCATAACCGACTTAAATATCGAGCCCGGCGGATAGGTGCCTTGAATGTTTCTGTTAAGCAGAGGTGTTTGCTTGTTCTGGAACAAATCGCCGTAATTTGTTGCCTTATCAAAGGCGTAAACGTTGGCATTATAGCTTGGATAGCTTACCATAGTTATAACCGCGCCCGTGGTAGGCTCAATAACCGTTGCGGTACCTGAAGAGCTTTTATAATGCTCGTTCATATAATCGGTTACGGATTTCTGCAAAAGAATGTCTACCGTAAGCTTAAGATCATATCCGTCCTGGGCAGGCTTTTCGTATAAAACGGTTTTCCGCTTACTGTCATCGGAAAGCAGATATATCTGCATTCCCTTTTTACCTTGAAGGTAACTGTCAAACGCCGCTTCAAGACCGCTTCTTCCTACTCTGACGCCTTCATCGAGGAACTTATATTCTTCCTTTTCCCGATCAGTTTCCGTGACCGGTGTGGCATACCCTAAGGTTTGTGCAAGAGCCTCTCCGTAGGGATAATATCTGATGGGAGTAATGGAATCCCTGTCGATTTTAACGCTTTCAATTTCCAGCAGAGCCGTCTCCTGCTCTGCAGTAAGCTCACCCTTGAACAAGGTTGCAAGAATGCCCGTTGTACCGTAGGATTTGCTCAGGCTTTTCTTTACCGCATCACTCTCAAGCTTAAGGATATTGGCTACCTGAGCGCAAACCGAATCTTCTCTGCCTTCAATTTTGCTTTTATCGGCATAAACGGTTATTGCATAATCGTTTTTAACTATTACTCTGCCGTCACGGTCAAATATTTCTCCACGCTTTCCTAAGGTTTCGGAAAGAAAAATTCTATCGTTCCAATTCATTGAGGAAACCACGTTGGCAGGCGTCCAGGCAACTAAATAGAACTTTGCCTTTTTATAAACCTCAAGCTGCATATCAAAGGTAAATTCACCGTATTCTGCAGACTTGAAGGTAGCGGTGTAATCGTAAGATTTTGATATGCCGTTATCTACCGATTCTCCGCGCTGAACGGAAACGGATTGGATTTTAAGAGTATCGTAAACCTTTTTGTGATATTCAACGAACTCTTCGTAATCAACTCTGCCTTGAGAGCCGGGAGTAAGCATATCGTACATCTTTTCGTAATCGAAGCGCGTAAAGGCATTAAGATATGCCGTTGCAACACCGTCATAGGAATATCCTACGCAGGAGGTGCATATTAAAAGCAACGCCGTAACGGATACCGTTAACACAACAAGTTTTAATAAAAATCTTTTCACTGCGTTGCCTCCGAAACCATATTCAGTATAGCCTCTTTTGTATAAACCCGTCCTTTATTATCGGCAAAGGAGCCGTTTTCCGTTTGCCTGAAGCAACCGTATGCTCCCTGAATAACGTTGCAGCCGCCGTCAATAAAGAGCAGGTACGTATTTCCTACTTCAATATTTGCGCAATCTGCATACCTTACGTTATACTTGGTTTTAATGTTTGATTTGGGATTTTTTATTAAGGTACTTCCGCCTAATTGCGCCACCTGAAGCTTGTCTCCCGCTTTAGCCTCGCCCTTAAGAACCTCAACGCATTCAACGTCCACCAAAGCATAAACGTCAATATCACCGGCTATACGGTCGGTTATAATCGACCCTTTTTCCTTGGCAGTTGCAATGACGACATATTCCGCTCCGGCAATATCGTTTTGCGAAAGCGAGGAATAGTTGGTTTCTATTGTAACGTTTTGGCCTAAAAACGGAATAACCATAGAAATCTGCGGGTAAAAGATATAAACGAATAAAAAAACCAGTGCAAAAACAAAAATAGAATATATGGAAGCAGGCTTATTATCCACTCTTTGAATATTTTCTTCTTTTTGTTCCATAAAGCTCGCTCCCCGATTCATTTATTTCCGTTACTTTTTCTAAAGTAATATGTAACGTTATTATATCATTTTCGCCTCGTAGTTGTCAAACATTATACCAATTAAAATTGTGAAACTTTTACTTTACAAAAAAGCGGTTATTATATATAATATGAATGTATTAAATATATAAACTCATTTATCAAGACGCGTCTTAATAACAAAAAGCTTTCAGAGAGCGTATGGTTGGTGCGAATACGCAGCGGTGTTTTTAAGGTATCACTTGCCAGAGGCGGTGGCGAATCAAGTAGCTGCCGATGTCAGTTGCACATTACGCAACACCGTATGTTAGTACGCGCGATTTTGGTGGTTTGTCTTGTGCCGTTTCCAAACGCACAAGGCTTATTTTTTCTTTGGAGGTAAATATGTACAAAAAAGTTGATTCCGGTCTTAATTTTGTTGACAGGGAAAAAGAAATTCTTGAATTCTGGAAGGAAAATAACGTCTTCCAGCGCAGCACAGAAAAAAACGAGGGTAATGAAGAGTTTACTTTCTATGACGGTCCTCCCACCGCCAACGGAAAGCCCCATATCGGTCACATTCTTACCCGTGTTATTAAGGATATTATTCCCAGATACCGCACTATGAAGGGTTACCACATTCTTCGTAAGGCAGGTTGGGATACTCACGGTCTTCCCGTTGAGCTTGAGGTTGAAAAGCAGCTTGGCATCAGCGGCAAGCCTCAGATCGAAGATTTTGGTATCGAGCCCTTTATTGAGCGTTGCAAGGAAAGCGTTTGGAAATATCAGGGCGAATGGGAGAAAATGAGTGACCGTGTAGGTTACTGGGTTGATATGGAGCATCCCTACGTAACCTATGAGGACGATTACATTGAAAGCGAATGGTGGGCACTTAAAACTATTGCCGACAAGGGACTTTTATATAAAGGACACAAGGTTGTTCCCTATTGTCCCCGTTGCGGCACTGCCCTTTCTTCTCACGAGGTTGCCCAAGGTTATAAAGACGTTAAGGAAACCAGCGTTTTCGTTGCATTTAAGGTTAAGGGCGAGGATAACACCTTCCTTCTTGCCTGGACCACAACTCCCTGGACGCTTCCCTCTAACGTTGCACTTTGCGTTAACGCAAAAGAAGAATACGTTTATGCTGATTTTGAGGGCAAAACCTATATTTGCGCAAAGGCATTGCTTGAAAGCGCTTTAGGTGAAGGCGCAACAGTAACAAAGACTCTTCTTGGTGCTGACCTTTGCGGCTTGGACTACGAGCCCTTATTCGACTTTGCAAAAACCAACAAACGCGCCTGGTACGTTGTTGCCGACGATTACGTTACACTTGATGCAGGCTCAGGTATCGTACACATTGCTCCCGCATTCGGTGAGGACGACGCGCGTGTTGGAAGAGAAAACGATCTTCCCTTCGTTCAGCTTATCAATGCTCAGGGCTGCTTTGTTGATGAAGCTACTCCCTATGCAGGAATGTTCATTAAAGATGCTGACAAGGTTATTATCAAAGACCTGGAAGAGCAGGGCAAGCTTGTTCGCGCAGTTGAATTTACTCACAGCTATCCTTTCTGCTGGAGATGCGATACTCCTCTTATTTACTACGCACGCAGCACTTGGTTTATTAAGATGACTGCCGTTAAAGAACAGCTTATCCGCAACAACCGTTCTGTTAACTGGATTCCCGAAAGCATTAAGGACGGCAGAATGGGCAACTTCCTTGAAAACGTTATTGACTGGGGTCTTTCCCGTGAGCGTTATTGGGGTACTCCTCTTCCCGTTTGGGAATGTGAGTGCGGCCACTTCCACACCGTAGGCTCAAGAGAAGAGCTTGTTAAATTAACGGGCTGTGACAAGGATATTGAGCTTCATAAACCTTTCCTTGATCCTCTTACCATCAAGTGCGAAAAGTGCGGACGCGAAATGCACCGTGCACCTGAGGTTATTGACTGCTGGTTTGATAGCGGTTCCATGCCCTTTGCGCAGTTACACTACCCCTTTGAAAACAAGGAGCTTTTCGATAAGCTCTTCCCCGCTGATTTCATAAGTGAGGCAATCGACCAGACTCGCGGTTGGTTCTATACACTTTTGGCAATTTCAACCTTGCTCTTTGACAAGGCACCTTTCAGAAACTGCATCGTTTTAGGTCACGTTAACGACAAGGACGGCATCAAGATGAGCAAGCACAAGGGCAACGTTGTTGACCCCTGGAGCATTCTTGATAAGCAGGGTGCTGACGCAGTTCGTTGGTATTTCTACACAGGCTCTTCTCCCTGGCTTCCCTCCCGTTTCTACGGTGAAGCCGTAAGCGAAGCACAGAGAAAGTATATGGGTACTTTGTGGAACACCTACGCTTTCTACGTTATGTATGCAAATATCGATAAGTTTGATCCAACTAAATACACCTTAGAATACGACAAGCTTTCCGTTATGGATAAGTGGATTCTCTCCCGTCTTCAGAGCCTTATTGCTTTTGTTGACGAAGGACTTGAAAACTATCGCATAACCGAAACCGCAAGAGCTATGAACGATTTTGTTGACGAACTTTCTAACTGGTATATCCGCAGAGGCCGTGAGCGTTACTGGGGCAAGGAAATGACTCAGGATAAGATTAACGCTTATATGACTCTTTACACCGTTTTAGAAACCTTAACAAAGATCACCGCTCCTTATACTCCTTTCGTTGCTGAAGAAATTTACCGCAACATTGTTTGCTCTGTTGACTCTACTGCACCCGAAAGCGTTCATCTTTGTTCATTCCCCGCCTCTAACACCGCTTGGATTGACAAAGAGCTTGAAGATAATATGGATTATCTTCTTAAGGCAGTTGCTCTCGGCCGTGCTTGCAGAAACGACGCAAACATTAAAAACCGTCAGCCCCTTCAGACCCTTTTCATCAGCGGCGCCAAGGTGCTTCCCGAAATGTTCTGCAAGGAAATTGAAGACGAGTTAAATGTTAAGGAAGTTAAGTTTACCGACGATTCAAGTGATTTCATCACCTATACCTTTAAGCCACAGCTTCGCACCGTAGGTCCTAAGTATGGCAAATTAGTTGGTCTTATCGGCAAAACGCTTGCTACTGCAGACGGCTCCGCTT
This sequence comes from Clostridia bacterium, assembly GCA_017502165.1. Lineage (GTDB taxonomy): Bacteria > Bacillota > Clostridia > Christensenellales > QALW01 > UMGS1322. The sequence continues at coordinate 110,082 of JAFVVO010000019.1, read as the reverse complement.
TAATGCGTCAGCTTAACGCAGAAGGCAGTATCAAGCTTGATATTGACTCAAACGAGGTTATTCTTACTCAGGAGGATTTACTTATTACTCCTGCAAACAAATCAGGCTTTACCGCTCAGAGCGATTCTGAAATCACGGTAGTTCTCGACAACAACCTTACCGACGAGCTTATTTCCGAAGGTTATATGCGTGAGCTTGTTTCCAAGATTCAGACCATGCGTAAGGAAACGGGCTATGAAGTTACAGACCACATTAACCTTGTAATCACCGCTGACGGTAAGATTAAAGAGGTTGTTGAAGCTTACGCCGCTTCAATCGCAGACGATTGCCTTGCTGATTCCGTTTCAGTTGGCGAGCCCCTTGAAAATAATAAAGAATGGGATATTAACGACCTTAAGTGCGTTATATCTATGGAAAAAATCTGATGTTAGTAACTGATTCCTGGCAGGATTATGAGTTGCTTGATACCGGTGACGGTATGAAGCTGGAGCGTTGGAAGAACGTTGTTCTCCTTCGCCCCGACCCTCAGGTTATCTGGCCATACTCCGAACAATTAAACAAAAAGAATATTCACGCCATTTATAAGCGCTCCTCCTTAGGCGGCGGCGGGTGGGATTTTCTGAAAAAAGTTCCTGATTCCTGGAACGTTTCCTGGCGAGACTTAACCTTTACCGTTCGCCCCATGGGCTTTAAGCATACGGGACTTTTCCCCGAGCAAGCGGTTAACTGGGATTGGATGCGCGGATTAATTAAAAACGCCAACCGTCCCATTAACGTGCTTAACCTCTTTGGTTATACCGGCGGAGCAACCGTTGCCTGCGCTTCTGCAGGTGCACGGGTTTGCCACGTTGATGCGGCAAAAAACATGATTGCCATCGGCAAGGAAAACCTTGCGGCATCAGGTCTTTCCGACGCTCCTGTGCGTTGGATAACCGACGACTGTCTTAAGTTCGTTCAGCGTGAGATTCGACGCGGCAACAAGTACGACGGTATTATTCTTGACCCCCCAAGCTATGGCAGAGGTCCCGGCGGAGAATTGTGGCATCTTGAAGAAATGCTCTATCCCTTTATGGAAAGCTGCGCGCAAATTCTTTCTGACGAGCCCTTATTCTTACTGTTAAACAGCTACACTACAGGACTTCAGCCGTTAGTTCTTCGCAACGTTATCGAAAAGACCATTTGCTCCCGTTTCGGCGGCAAGGTTGACGCGCAGGAAATTGGCTTAAAGGCAAAGCACGGCAATATTATTCTTCCCTGCGGTGCTTCAGGAAGATGGGAAAGGTAAAAAATATGTTTGAGATTTTATACGAAGACAATCACATAATAGTTGCTGAAAAGCCTCAAAATATGATTATTGCAGGTGACGCCACCGGTGACGAATCAATGCACGCCGCACTTAAGGAATACGTACGCGTTAAATACAACAAGCCCGGTGAAGCGTATTTAGGTCTTGTTCACCGTTTAGACCGTCCTGCAGGCGGCTTGGCAGTTTTTGCCCGTACATCAAAAGCCGCTTCCCGTTTAGCTGAACAGTTAAAGGAAAACGAGCTCAAGCGCACCTATTATTGCGTTGTTCGCGGTGTTCCGAGAGAAACTGCAGGCAGACTTGTTAACTACCTTAAAAAGAACGAGCGCACCAACACGGTTGAGGTTGTTCCGCAGTCCGTTGAAGGCGCTAAAAAGGCAATTCTTAATTATAAGCTTTTACAAAAGGCAGAAACGCCCGAGGGCACTCTTTCACTTCTTCAGGTTAAGCTTGAAACGGGCCGTTCACACCAGATTCGCGTTCAGATGGCGCATATTGGCTGTCCCCTTTGGGGTGACCAGCGTTACGGCTTCGGAATCAACAAAAAAGGTCAACAGCTTGCCCTTTATTCCGTAAAGCTTGCGCTTATTCATCCGACTAAGAAGGAATCCATGCAATTTATTTGCTATCCCCCCGAAATTGCCCCTTGGACGTTATTTAAGCTGAATATTGAATAAACAAAAAGCAGATGCACTTTGCATCTGTTTTTTTGATATATTTTGATATTATTTGATAAAATCTGCCAAAAATGCAAAATGAGCCTATCGGCTCATTTTAATAATTAAATGCATAGAAAATCAAGCCTATATTAAAATAGACCTATCAGGATTCTTCGGGTGTTACGTCGTCAAAGCCGCCTTCTTCAAGTACTTCTGTTAAAATGCTGGCATTCTTGAGTTCTAAAACTTCAACTTCAGGTGATGTATACTGCTTTTTCATTGTAATCAATCTCCTATTCCTATTTTATTCAAGCACATAAATAGAGCATTATTTTTATACACCCGTATTATAGCACGGCATAAATGGTATGTCAATCGTTTTTTTTATTTTTTATCTTTTATTTTTTATATAAAATTCACAAGATATCAAAACGGCTTTTAGACTTGACACAGCTATTGCGCATACTGTATAATATGCTTGTTAAAAAACTTTTAACACAATATATTTTTAACTTTGCGGGAGTTTTTATGAAAATTAAGAACAGCTTTGTTTTGCGCCGGGTTGCAGGCGTCAACGTTATTATTTCATCAAGCGCTTCCTCAAGCTTTGAAGGAATGCTTACGCTGAACGACACCGGTGTTTTTATGTGGAGCCTGCTCACCGACGGAGCAGACAAAGATGCGGTGGCAGAAGCGTTGACCCACGAGTATGATATTGACGCTGAAACTGCTAAAAAGGACACGGACGCTTTTATTTCAAAATTAAAAGAATTGGACATTTTTGAATAACGTATTGCAAAAACGGGCATTAAGTGATATAATTATTGTACAGAATTTAATCAGACGGGTTTAATTCTTGGTGATGATCCTATAGCCCGTATTTTTGTGCAAAGGCATAAAAAAACACATTCAACTCGGAGGAAAACATAATGACTAATAAAAAAACAAAAGGTATTATTCTTGCTGGCGGTAAGGGCACTCGCCTTTATCCCATGACAAAGGTTATCTCAAAGCAGTTATTACCCATTTACGACAAACCTCTTATCTATTATCCCCTTTCGGTTTTACTTCTTGCGGGAATTGATGAGATTCTTATTATTTCCACTCCGGAAGACACTCCCCTTTACCGCCGTCTTTTAGGTGACGGTTCACGCTTAGGCATTTCTATCACCTATGCCGTTCAGGACTCCCCCAGAGGCCTTGCTGACGCATTTATTATCGGTGAAGAGTTTATTGGCGAGGACAATGTTTGCCTTATCTTAGGTGACAACGTATTCTACGGTCAAAACTTCTCACAGCTTCTGTTCCGCGCGAAAACTCTTGAAACCGGTGCAACCATCTTTGGTTATCCCGTATCTGATCCCCGCGCTTTCGGTGTAGTAGAGTTTGACGAAAACCACAAGGTTATTTCCATTGAAGAAAAGCCCGAATTCCCCAAAAGCAACTTTGCTGTTCCCGGTCTTTATTTCTACGATAACCGCGTAATTGAAATTGCTAAAAACGTTAAACCCTCCGCCCGCGGCGAAATCGAAATCACCGCAGTTAACAACGCTTACCTTGAGAGCCGTGAGTTGAACGTTATTTTAATGGGCAGAGGTATGGCTTGGCTTGACACCGGCACTCCCGAAGGTATGCTTACCGCCTCCTCCTACGTTCAGGCAGTTCAGTCCCTTCAGGGCTTCTACATTTCCTGTATTGAGGAAATTGCTTGGCGCAGAGGCTTTATCACAACCGAGCAGTTAAAGGCTTTAGGTGAAGAAACCAAGACCAGTGATTACGGTAAATATATTCTTAATCTTGCTGAAAGAAATAAAAAGTTTTAATGAAAACGTATAAAATTGCCGATTTTACGGTAAATATGCTTTGCAGAGGAAAGCTGCTTAAGAAGGCGGAGAAGTATTTAGCTTCCCCGTCTGATTCTCCTGATTTTACCTTAAGCTTCCCTCAGGAACGCATCGACAAATTTCTTGCTTCTCACCCCGATGGTAATTGGGAAAGCCTTGTTTACGTAACCTTAGGCAAGGATTTTGCTTCACAGCTTCTTTTGAGAAACAGTTTGGTTTTGCACGCTTCAGCCGTAGAGTATAACGGTAACGCTTACTTGTTTTCAGCTGACTCGGGCACGGGAAAATCCACCCACACGAGTCTTTGGTTGAAAGCTTTTGAGGGTGCTGTTATCCTTAATGACGATAAGCCTGCCCTTCGCCTTGAGAACGGTAAGTTTTACGCCTACGGTACTCCCTGGAGCGGTAAAACGGATCTTAACGTAGACCACAAGGTTCCCCTTAAGGCTATTTGCTTTATTGAGCGCGCAAAGGAAAATTCTATTGAGCGAATTACGTCTCCAATAGAAATTTTGCAGTTAATCCTTTCCCAAACCCTTCGCAGAGCAGGCTCTGATAAAACCGGTGCCTTGCTTACGCTATTGGATAAGTTAATTGCAACGGTTCCTTTTTACAGGCTTCGTTGCCTGCCCGATGAGAATGCCGCCCGCCTTGCATATAAGGTAATGTCAGAATCCGAATAAAGACGCCCCCGACAAAAGCTCTGTCGGGGGTATTTTTAACCTTTTATCATCTTATTGAATATAATACAAAAAAGTTATTCATAATTATTTTGAGGTGATAAAATGAGCAAGTGCTGCATCTGCGAAAAGGAAAAAAACGATAATCTTAAAATTTTGGGCAAGTACATCTGTTCTGACTGCGAATGGAAAATTCTCACCGCCCAGGTACATTCATCAGGCTATAATAAGTGCGTAAGCAAGCTAAAAAAAATATTTGAATAAAATTAACAAAAAAAGGCATACTGCATTAGCAATATGCCTTATTTTTTTATTAGCCAACCATACCTGAGCGTTCAATACTTTGAACGAAGAATTTCTGGCCAAAGCAATAAATAACTACGATGGGCGCTACGTGCATAACCGTACAAGCCGATTGATACAAGGAGTTCAGAACTTGGTCACCTGAAATGTGAAGAACTGAACTTACGAAGCTTGAACCCATACTTGAAATTCGTGTTGCCATAACCTCTGCAGTGGGATTCAGCATTGTGATATAGTAAATATCATTGTACTGCCAAACGAGAGCGAACAGGAAAACAGTTACAAGCATAGGCGTTGCACTGGGAAGCATAACCTGAACGAAGGTTCTGAAAGGACCTGCGCCGTCGATATATGCAGCCTCCTCAAGCTCTTTAGGCTGGTTAACGAAATACTGACGAAGCAAGAACACGAACAAGCCGTTTCTGTACATCGTTGCAGTTGCTGAAAGCAATCCGATAGCCGTCCAACCGCGAGTAAGGTCGATATTGGGAACCATTGAAAGCTGCTCACCGAATGAGAACATATATAAGGGGTTAAAGGTCTTATATCTGAAATACATTGAGGTGGTAAGCATCTGAATGGGTACCATAAGTGTAAAGATACACATAAGGAAAATAAAGTTATTTCCCTTAAACTTAAATCTTGCTAATCCATAAGCAACCAACATACAGGAGCACATCTGAAGCACTGCCAAGCTAATGGACGAAACAAAGGAATTAAGATAAAGTGTAGGAATTTCAGCATATCTCCACATAGCAACATACGTATTTATGTTAATTGAAGTGGGGATAAGAATTACCGTGGGGTCATAAACGTCTGCAGAAGACATAAATGACGTTATTAAGGTAATAAGCAAGGGATAAATGATAAGGTAAGCAATACCTAATAAAAGTATCGTACGAATAATGCCCCAGCCGAAGCCAAGCACTCTTTTGCCTAAAATAAATCTCTTTATTTTCTGCCAAGTAGTGAGTGTAGGTATCACGAAGTTATCAACCTCTTCAGCGCCAACTTCGTTAGTGCGTTTTACGTTTTCTGTCTTTTCCATTCTCTACACCCCCTTAGTTCTCATAATAAACGAGTTTCGAAATAACCGCTGAAACTGCGCCGATAATAACTGCAGTAACCAAGAAATACATCCAGCTCATAGCCATAAGGTCATACTGCGCTACACCGGTAGCTCCCTTTCCTTGCTGGTCAAACAAATATGCAAGCATAGGATTGGTCATTCCGCAAAGGTTATCAATTAAGATATATACCGTATTAACGAGAATCATAGGACTAATCATGGGGAAAGTAATCTTCCAGAAGTTTTCCCAACCGGTTGCACCTTCAACCTTTGAAGATTCAAAGATTGAGGGTGAAATGGTCTGTAAGCCAGCAAGGAAAATAAGTGTCGGAACACCTGCACCGTTAATAATTACCGTAAGCTTATCAAAAGCAGTTCCGATAAAGTTACCAAAGGTGCCGCCGATGGAATCCTGAATACTTCCCGCTAAGTTCATAGCCTGAGAGCCAACTGAAGACATCTGTCCGGAGTCAACACCGGTTTCACCGGCAAGCATTGAAGCCGCAACACCTGCTGAAGTAATAACAGGCATGAACAATACTGCACGGAAGAAGGTTCTTCCAAAGAAGTTCTGGTTAAGAACGTTAGCCATAAGGAAGCTGAAGATAAGCGTCGTGGGAACCATAATTATCATTTCTGAAAGAGATTCTAACAGATGAGTAATGAAATCGCCCTGTGACTGAAGTGCATTAAAATATGCTTCAAAGCCGTGACGTCCCAACGGTACAAGGCTTGTAATTCCCGTAACGTCGTTAAAGGACTGTGAGTTAAAGGAAAGAACCAATGCAGTATAAAGGGGTGATAATACGAAGAATATCAAACCGATAAGGAAGGGTAATACGAAGAGCCAGCCTGACAAAGAACGTCTTGTCATTAAGCCTAATTTATAAGACCTTGGTTTTTTCATCAGTTATTACCTCCTTTTGCAAAAGATTCTGCCTCAACAACTGTGCCGTCTGCAGCAGTATAAGCATAGTCATTATAGTTTACGTAAACTTCAACGCCGTTGCTGTAAGTAATTTTGTTAACGTTTTCAGCAACAGCCTCATGTCTGATCATCTGAGCACCTGCGGTTGAAGCAAGCATATCGTTATACTCCTTGTATAATTCAACTGCCTCATCGAACCAGGACTCATAGCTTAATGAGTACATACCGTCAAACCAAAGCTCCTGAACTGCGTCGTTTGTTACGTAGCACCAGCGGTAATACAAGCCTGCACCTGCTTCAACTGCCTGAAGGAAGGTTCTGCGAGTGTCACCGTTAAGGTTAATAGGTTCACCGGAATATTCGATATATCCGTGAATTACCATCTGATAGAAGGGTACTGACTGATCAGCAAGGTTAAAGTTACTGCTTGTGTTACTGATTTCAAAGATGGAGTCAACGTAAGGAAGCATATACTTGTTGGTGCCCTTGCTCATTACGTTCATTGTCTCGCTATACTTCTGAGCAACTGCTGCATAGGTTTTAGCGGTCTTTTCTCTATCATAGAAATCTTTAATGTTATAGTTACCGGGAAGGTTAGTTCCCATACTGCCAAGGCTTACTGACTTGATATCAATCTTGTTCATATCCTCAAGAAGCTTGGAAGCAAAGCTCTTTGTATTGTCTTCACTATCAATATTGTAAATAACGGAAGGTGAAACAATTGTTGCCACGTTAGTTTTTGACTGAGTGTTCCAGTCGTTTACGTACTGATAATGATGTGCAACGTCACGGGTAACGAGACGTGATGCCTGAGTAAAGGTGTTGTAGCCGCTGAATGACTTTTCCTTAAATACCAAAGCAAGCTCGGTTTCAAGGTAAACCTTAACGCCTAAGCCTTCAGCATAAGCCAACATATCCTTAAGCGCTTCTTCTCCGCCAAGGCTCTTAACAACCTTAACCTTATTGAATACGCTGTTTCTTAAGCCGTCGTTTGCCCAACCTCTGTAGTTGATGGATACGTTTTTAATGCCGTTGTCGCTGAGCTTCTTAATAAGCTCCTTGCACTGCTGGAAGGTGGTAATTGCGCGCATTTCCGTATAGCCTACGCCAAGGAAAGCGGTCTTGTGGTCATAAGCACCGATAAGCTCGATGTTGAAGGGAACGTTTGTGTAATCCTTCTGCTTTAATGCTCCCTTATCCACAAGATAATTGCGGTAGAATTCCGCCATACCGTTGTAATCAGCTTTTTCGTTATCTAAAATTGAATAGCTAACGGTAATATCAGCTGAGTTCATCTTATACTGATAAATTCTTGAGGTTTTGCCTGCGCTCTTAAACTGCAGTTCCTCATATTCTGACATTCTGAAGCTGGTGTAGCATCTGTTGCGGTCAACTGCTGAAACGTTTTTGCCTGCGATATCGGCAATAACCGTTGCATTGGTATCACCGCTTTCGATAATGCCAAACAACGCACTGTTTGCCTTTTTAATACCAAATACGGGAAGATACGCACCCTCATTGGAGAAGGGCTTGGTGGTATATTCACGTCCGTCGTCAAGGCCGTAAAGCTGAACACGGATTTCTCTGGTAATGTTTGTTTTGCCGTTGTTGAAGTTAACGATTGCGCCTGAGCCGTCAGGAACGAACATATAACCCTCTTCCTGCTTTGATGCAGAACCGAAGTACTGCAGAAGGTCGATGGAAGCAATGGCAAAAGCGTTAGTATCGTAATGAATTTCTTCATTAGGAATAGTAACCTTAAGTCCGGTTTCGGTTAAGTCGTAATCAACGGGAATCCAGAAGGTCTTGGCAGGCTCGATAACTACGCCGAACTCTGCGTTCATTTCGTCACGCTTTTCAAGAGTCATTCCAAGCTCTTCTACGAAAGCTGCCTGAAGCTTCTTCATACGCTCGGTATTATAAAGCTTAGTCTGATCCTTGATGATGTAAACGGTTTTGCCTTCCTTAATCATTGTGCCCATATTAGGTACAATGGCAAGGTATTCATTCTGGATATCAACGGTGTAGGTATCCCAAACTGCAGGGGTAACCTTTGCGTACATACTACCGCCGCTGATAAGTCTTGCCTGACTGCGATGGTCATTGTTTGAGCTTGCCTTAAGCTTTTCAATATACTCTTCGGCAATGGAGCCCTCTAAGCAGGTAGGAACAATATAATCGGGCTTGATCTGACCTAAGATGTAAACAACACGGAGATTTCCGTTATGGTTAACTACGTAAAACTGGTTGATGCCGGTTTCCTCATCGTAGTTAAGAACACAGTCAAGATAGCTCTCAAGGGTATTCTGACTGCCGTCCTTTTTATTAAGGTAGAACAGCGCAACCTGGCTGCTCATTTCACTCTTGATGCCTTCGTTTCTTGCAGAGGGCGCAGGGTTGGAATACCAAATTTCACCCGTTGTTTTGCTCTTTAAGGCAATTTCAAGAATGTCAGCGCTGAAGTAGAATTCGTATTTTTCATTCTCTTCAACTAAGGTAAACGTTGTGTCGCCATCGGAATCCTCACGAACAAAGGTTTTTGCATCATTAGCAAATTCGTATAAGGGTTCCTTATTTTCAGGCGTAAGATAGCCTTCCGACTCTTCAACCGTACAGCCTGTAAACAGGAGTGTAGGAAGAATGAGTAATGCGATAAGTAAGGCAGAAATAATCTTTTTATTCATTTTCATCTCTACCTCCGTTACCTTCTGAGTTCTAATTCTCTGTATATAGTGAAGCCGAAGTTCCAGATTTCCTGCACGAGGAAGAAGAACAACACGCCTACGAAAACGATAATAACCATACCAAGTAAAACCGCTAAAAGAATGATAAAGGTTTTACCGCCTGAATACTGGTGGGTGGTCATTGTTCCCGTATAGAGCAATATTGCCGTCCAACCAATACCTAAAACGGTAATGAGCGAAACGATAGTTGCTTCATTTACAGTAAGAACGTTTGTTAAGGGAATAAGTATTATCTGTGAAAGCACCAAAGGTAACATTGAATAGCCGGTGTAAATGAAAATGTCTTTCATACTTCCTTCGCCGTCAAACAAGGTTGTGAGACCCCAGTTGGCAGCAACCCAAATGCCTACGATCAATGCCACTGAGAAGAAGGTTCCGATTAAATCAATATCCTGCGGTGCAACCTTTAATTCATTAAAGGTGTAATTGTTGAACTGTTTGTTCAAAATGTCGGTAATTACGTATAACACCAGGAAAATAAGTGCGATATACGATCTGCCGCGTTTTTCATGCTTCAAATCCCAGAAACCGTCGAGAGGATGGGTTATCACGTGGAAAGCATATTTAAGGTCTGTGCCAAAGTTTTTAAGCTTTTCCATTACTGATTTTTACCTCCTGTCTCAACAAATCTCTTGAATTTCTTATACCAGCCAAGCAGGAGTGTTCCTACTGCCACTATAATGATTGCCCACATTAAGTAAGGCATAATACCTTCTAAAACAAGGTCTCTGTATTTATAGAATGCTTTACCGTATTCCTCCTGAGAGTAGCCTTTCATAAAGTAATCGGCTGCTTCAAGATACAGTCTTTGTTTTTCGGTACGCTGTGCTTCACGAAGATCCTCAACCGTTTCATCTTCTACATTATATTTGGAAGCGTTAAGATATGAAATCTTACCTACGCCTCTGTAAGCTAATGCAGAGTTTGAAGACATACCTAAAACCTTGTTCCAAGCCGCAACTGCATCGTCATAACGGCGTTCCTCGTGGCTGTTAATTGCTTCGCGAAGAATTAAGCCGTATTCGGTGGGCTTATAGGTGGTAAGCTGTGCGCCCTGAGAGTCAAGAATAACGATTGTTTCATCATCGTTAAGCAGCTGAATTGCGGTGGGTGTAAGGTTGGTACCCTTTGTGTAACCTATCTGCTCTTCTCTTGATGAGCCCTTATCCTCACCTACCTGAGTGATTTTCTGTCCTAACGCGCCGAAAACGTAAAGCAGCTCACCGGTATTGGTGTAGGTAAATACTCTGCCCTTTTGTGAGTCAAGCACGCTGGTTAATCCGTTTTTGGAAACGGTAACGTCGCACAGATAAGAATAGGTTGATCTGTTCTTTTCGTCACCCTTATCTCCCGAGGGAGGAATGATGCCGGTACGCTTAAGAACGTCGGAGCCGGCAGCGTTAAGCTTTCTCAATGCCGCACCGATTTCAGCCTTTGAAGTAAAATGATCGGTAAGGTCAGTAAGCTTAAGCTGTGAGATGGTACCGTAAATAAATCCGTTATCATCCATGGTGATGTTGCTGTATTCTGTTGAAAGGTTCTGCTGACGCTTTGCCTTTGCTTCGGCAGAGAACAAGCGGTTAAGCAATGCGGAAAGTGACTGCTTTGTTCTTGTTGCACCGTAGAACTTTGTAAATTCACCGTTGTCGTTAAGCTCAACAAGGCCCTGATAGCAATCCTTGGAAACTACGAACATACGCATAGCGCCGTCAACTACAACCTTTAAGGGTTTGTAGGTTACCTGTGCGCTTGAAGAAGATGATGAACCGGAGCTGTTGTCAATTTCGATTTCGTCATCACCGGGAGTATCGGCATTTTCGCCGTCAGTGGCTTCACCGTCAGTATTTTCGCCATCGGTTTCGCCGTCGGTTTCTCCCTCTGCCCCATCGCCTTCAGCCTCCTGGTCGGGAGTTGCTTCGGGGGTAGGTGCGGGAGTTTCTGTTACAACAACGTCGCCCTCCTGATAATCCTCGGAGAAATACTTTGAAATATCGGGATCGTCGTAAGTTCTTACGAAGGAGAAAAGCTCGGTTTCCGCATCAAACGCAAAGCTTACGATACGCTTGTTGTCGGTATCACAAACGAAGAGAAGCTGTTTTTCCTCGTGAATAAAGAGACCGTTGGGATTAAGGAACGTATCCTCCACCCCGTCCTTTGTCCAAGTGGAAATAATCTGTTTAACAGTACGCATATCCTTATCAAGAACGATAACTCTCTTGTTTCCCGTATCTGAAATAAGGATGAAGCCGTTTGCCTTAAACAAGGTCATATCCTGAGGTGTTTTGATTGCAACGCCTTCAAGATTTTCAAGGCCGATAACGCCGCTGTTAATAACCGCGTCAGGCACGTAAGCCTGGGGCTCGGGATAAACACCCGATTCTGTAATGGTGTAGTTCTGATACGGAGCTGCAAACGCGCTTATTGAAAGAGCGAGCGTAAGCATAGCGGAAAGCATCAGAAATGCAATTTTCTTTAATTTCATTATCTGTACCCTCCTTAATCCTTCATACCGGAAGTAGCCATTGTTTCAATAATGTTACTCTGTGAAATAATAAATGTTGTAATGGGAACTGCCATCATAATAACCGAAATTGCGTTAGCAACACCCTGACGTGCAATACCGGTTGAAACGATCTGTGAAAGAGCGTAAGGCAGTGTTTTGAGTGATTCACTTTGAATAAATACTGAAGCACCGGTGTTCCAAAGGCCCTGAACGGAGAAAATCATAAGCGTAAGCCAAGCTGATTTAACCTGAGGAAGAACGATTGTCCAGAAAATTTTGAAGCTTCCTGCACCGTCGATACGAGCTGCCTCAACAAGTGATTTGGGTATCTGCGACATAAACTGTTGCATAAGGTACATACCCATTGACGAACCAAACGTGGGAATTATAATTGCCCAGTAGGTATCAATCATACCAAGGCCTGCCTTAATCATAAACAAGGGAAGCCAAAGAACTGTACCGTTGAACATAAGTGCGGTAACAATCATGCCGGAAATCATTTTTCTGCCGGGGAAATTGTACATAGCCAAGGGATATGCGCAAAGTGAGCAGCAAACGATCTGACCGAAGGTGCCGACTGACGTAATAAATATGGTGTTAAAGAAGTATCTTGAGAAAGGTACCCAAGAGTTACCCATTAAAACAAACAAGTCAGTATAGTTTGTTGTAACCCATCTTCTTGGAAGAATGGTGGGAGGGAATTTGAATAATTCGTCCATAGGCTTGAATGAGTTACCAACGGCATAAACCATAGGAAGAACCATCAGAACTGCTATTACACACAGGAAAGCAATTCCGAGGAAGTTACCCGCTCCTGAGCGGCTAAGTTTTTTTGCCATATCTTACTCACCCACCTTCGAAAGTAATCTTTTAATTATCTTGTTAGTTACAAGCTGTAACAAGAACAAGAGCACCGTAATGGCACAAGCATAACCTAATTCCATTCGTTGGTTTGCATAGTCTTCCATGTGGTGAATAAGTGTGTGGGCTACGTAGTCCTGAGAGGGATAACCTACCAGGTTGGTAATTGCACCACCTACTGAGAAAGCGCCGGTAATACTCATAACCGCACCGAACATAAGCTGAGGCTTCATATAAGGTAAGGTAATGTACCAAAGCTCTTGCCAACGGTTTTTAACGCCGTCGATGGCGCCTGCCTCGTAAAGAGTTCTGTCAACGTTCTGCAAACCTGCAATGAACGTAAGGAAGCTGGTTCCCAGTGAGCCCCACAAAATAACGAATAAGCAGCAGGGCACGATGTAGTTTACGTCTTCAAGCCACTTGATGTTGGTGTATGTAATACCGGTATTCATCAAGAAGCCGTTAAGTAAGCCGTATTGGTCGGAGGAGAATATAATCTTCCAGATGGGCAATGCACTGGCAAGAGAAGGAGCATAGTAGAAGATAGTCATAATAACTCTGGCTCTTCTGCTGAGTTCGTTAATAAGCCATGCAAAGAACAGTGAAAGAAGATATCCGCCGGGACCGATAATAACTGCAAAGAACATTGTGTTCTTAAATGCGGTCATAAACAAGTCATCAGCAGTAAACAGCCTGATATAGTTCTCAAAACCGGTCCACTGGGGAGGCTCAAGAACGTTAAAGTAGGTAAAGCTGAAGTAAATTGCAACGATAACGGGTAAAACTGTAAAGGTTACAAATATAAGCAGGTACGGGAGCATGAAAAGATACAAGCCACCGTTTTTGCGCATTTCCTTGAACTGATATTTTAACCAGTCAGAGAAGAACGCTTTGTTTTTAGCTTTTGCTTCTTTTGAGACAGCCATTCTTTTCTTACTCCTTTCCTAACATTTCTGCAATCTTGTCTTTGAATTCTTCACGCTTACGTGTGATTTCATCGTCAATCTTACCAACGTATTCAACGAAGGTGGTGTTTGCTTCTGCAGCAGCGTTGTTAATAACTTCCTTCCAGGCAAACTCAATGTTACGTGCGGTGTAGTAGCCGCCGGGTACCTGAGGAATGCCTTTGGTGTGTGACCACTGCTCCTGAATCATATCCATTGAAGCCTTATCCCAGGGAAGACGCTTCATAGCCTTAAGGTTTGCAGTCTGATAACGGGCTGCTGCGCCAAGCAAGCTTTCGATTTCAGTACCGAAGCGATACTGAGCTTCTTCACCTGTCCACCAGGTCATAAACTTCCAAGCACGCTGTGCTCTCTTTACGCCCTCTTCATTGGTGGTGTCGATTGAAAGCATTACGCAGCCTGATGTGTTACTTGCGCAGGAGCGGTCAATAATCTGCTGACCGTTCTCGTCAAGCACGGGTGCGCCGTTTTCGTCAACCTGAGGTGTGCCGGGAACTAATGAGAACTCCCACAAGCCCTGAATTTCAGGTGCGAAAACTGCAAGCTGTGAATACTGGCTGTAGCTTGCGATACCTACGGGAACTTCACCGGTTCTGAAACGGTTTGCAAAGTCATAGGTATTGGGAAGGTCCTGCTGAGTATAGAAGCCGGTCCATTCCTTGAAAGCGTCAAGCGCTGCGTCGGTGGTAAGTGCTGTTGCACTGTAATCTTCGTTGTAATAGGTGCCGCCCTTCTGATAAAGGAACATAGCGTAGGAAAGGTTACCTGAGCCTACTGCGCCAACTACGGGAACGGGCATAGCAAAGGTCATTTGCTTATGCTGAAGATGACCTATTATATTATATACGTCCTGCCAGGTCTTAGGAGGTGTAAGGTTAAGCTCCTCGAGAATGTCGGTACGGTAGAAGGTCATAAAGAAGTCCTGAGTTTCGGGAACTGCGTAAATGCCTTTGCCGAACTTAAAGGGCTCGATAGCACTGTAAGCATATCTTTCTTCGTTAAGAAGAACGTCTTTATAATCGGGGAACAGCTCTTCGTTGGCAAGGTTCATAACTGCGCCGCGGAATGCATAGTTAACAGCGTCAACTGCGCTACGGGACAAGCAAATCTCGGGGCCGATGCCTGAAAGGACTGAGGGAAGAAGTGAGCCGCCTGCAACAAGACGGGTTTCTACTATAATGCCCGTATCCTTTGTGAACATATCGTCGATAAGCTGTTTAAGAATGGTTGCGTTATCACGGGAGCCGGTAAGACCTGCGCCTGTTTCAAGCCAAACCTTAACGGGCTGCTGACCGTCTTGAGCAACTGTTCCGCCGATGTTATCGTAGTCTTCGGTGAAGGATGCGATGAAGGAACGGATTTCGTGAAGCACGCTTGCAAAGAAGGTTGACTTCGGTGAAACAAGCTCTTCCTTACCGGGAACAACAGTATTATCTGCACTGGTGTAGCCAAGATTTTCTTCGGTGGTAATAACGAAATAGTCAAGCTCCAAGGGAGTTTCACTCATATCGTTAAGCCATGTACCCATTGAAGCAATGGAGTCCTTAAGGCTCGTGAACATTTCACCGATCTTGTTATGGTCCTCATTCATCTGCTCAAGCAGAAGCATCATTGACTTAATGGTTGAGAGCTGAGCGCCTGCGTCTGCGCCGAACACCTCAATAAATTCCTTTTCAAGGTTTGAAAGAACAACATATTCATCCTTAAGGATCTGAAGAGCGTCGGGAACCATTACGTTAAGCTGATAGTTACGGTTGGGGTCGGGAGAAGCACTTGTAATCATAAGGATTCTTCTGTAAGCCTTATTAAGATTTGCAAGACTTGCTTCTGCCTTTGCAAGCATTCCGCCCAAATCGCCAAGGGTTGTTTCAAGACGAATGGAGTTCTTTCCTTCTTCAAGGTAGAAATAGAAGGTTTCATTCTCGTCGCCAAGAGTGTACATATTGAAGGAGTTACCGTAGAGGAAGGTAATATTCAATGCTTCCTGGCAAGGAACTTCGCCGTTAATGGTAAGCTTACGGGTGGTGTGCATACCGTTAAGGATGTTCTGACGCGCCTTGAAGCTGATGGCGTATAAGCCTGCTTTTTCAACGTCAAACGACCACTCGATCCACTGGTTTGGGCTCTGCCACTTGTCACCGCCGATGGTATTATATCTGATCTTGCTGTGGCTGTAAGGCACACTTGCAGGTGAGGATCTGTCGGTAATACCGTAAAGCGTGGGTGACGATTTAAGTATTGCAAAGGTAGGATCCTTTGTTACGTCATAAGCTGTAGTATCAAGAGGATTGATGTAATTGTTGTATTTGTTTACAAGGTCAGTAGTAAGGAAGGTCTCTGCCTGTGCGCCAAGATAGGTTTCGGGATTGTGCAAGCCTTCAGCCTGAACGTAAAGATTCTTTACGCCCTGAACCTTGGTTTTACCCTCCTGAGCATACTGAGCCTTTAACTCAGCATAGGTAGGAGCCTGCTCAACCTGATGAAGCATTGCGTATTCAACAAGCATACCTTCCTTGATTGCGCCGAATGCGATAGTGTGAGTGCCTTCTGAAAGATAGAACTTGAAGGGCTCGCTTTCATATCCCATATAGTCGCGCACAGAAAGAGTTTGCCACTGCTCAGTTTCGGACTGATAAGGTCTCTTTTCGTTATTGGTCTGAGAGTCAACCAACAAAACGCTTGCATCCTTCCAAACACGTTCAAAGTTTACCTGACGTGCTTCATAGAAAGGAATTTTATAGTCGATATAGAATCTGCGCTGAACGTCAGAGCTCTTGCTGGTAACGGTATACTGAACACCGTCAACAGTATAAGTAAGCTCATCGTAGGCAAGGTAAGACAACGTTACGTTGTACCAGCCTGCTTCGGTGATGTTAACCACCCAACCGCAGATACCTTCATCATAGAATAATGCGCCGTCACGAAGATCAGCGGGTGTATTCTGTGATGCTCTCTTTATCATAGGAAGCTTGCCGATGATTTCACCGGTTTCACCGTTAAACTGAACGGCATTTTCTCCCTTTAATAAAATCTGTTTGTTAGGTCTTGCAGCGTCGCTGTGAGCTTTAAGGTACGCGGCGTAATCGTCTTCAGTACCTATTTTGCTGTAAAAAGCTTCCGGGTCCTCTACCGTAAGCCCAGCTCCGCCTTCTTCATTCGTAGTGCCGGTCTGATTCTGTGTGCTTTGAGCGGAATCGGCTGCGGGAGTTGCCTGAGCAACTATAGCGAACACCGATACAGCCATTGCAAGCACTAAAACCAATACGAGCATCTTGCTAAACAAAGACTTCATGTTGTTCCTCCTGAATGCTAAAAATAAACTGTTTTGCAGAAAAATCCCCTAATATATAATAATAAGGAGTACTTTTCGAGCATACTGATACATAATATCTATCATATAATACCACTAAAGACTCTCAAAGTCAATATCCAACAAGAAATTTTTTTGTTTTTTATCATTTTTTTATTTCGCGAAAACCCCAGTAATTACGGGGGTTTTTACTATTTATTTAGCATCCGTTAAAAAAATATTTACATTTTATTTTTTCATTTTTTCCGCCTTTTCGCGTTTTTTTGCAAAGCATTATTTATTCGCTTTTCTATCTGTCCTTTTTCCTTCCTTTGCATTTTTCTTTTTTATTGATAAAAACGGAAATTTTTTTAATTTTTTGTTCTTTGGGGTATTGACATCCCATTTTGTTTATTGTAATATTAACGAGAACAAATCTTGTTCAAAATTCCCCCTTGGTTTGTGGGAGGTGTTTATATGTCAACACTGAAAAAGCTTTTCCCCTATTTTAAGCCTTATATGGGTGTCACGTTACTGTATCTGCTGATGGGAATCATTACGGTTCTCCTTGCTATGTTGCTTCCTCAAATAACCAAGCACATAACAGCTTCGGTAATCGGCGATACTCCTTTTTCACTTTTGGGTTTTATTCCCGCCGATAAAAAACAGCTTTTTGTTGTTCTTGCGGTCTCCTGGCTTTTGATAGTGCTTATTCGGCAGGGAGTTTCCTACGGGCGTTCTTATATGATGACTGTTTTTTCGGCAAAAATTGCCTGCAAATTACGCAGAGACGTTTTCGATTGCTTCCTGAAACAGTCGCAGGAGTTTATCCGCGGCGAAAATACGGGTAATTTTCTGACCGTTATCAACCACGACACCGAAATGATAAAGCAATTCTATTTCGTAACGCTCCCCTCTATTATTGAGTCTCTGTTAGGCTTCATTTTTGCAAGCGTAATGATTTGGCAAATGAACCCTTTTATGATGCTGGGCGCCTATATTTTCGCACTTCCCCTTATGTTTTTTACAAAACGAAGCGGCTCCTCCTTCCGCCGACAGTACAGTCTTGTGCGTGAAGCAAGCGCAAGCCTTAATTCCTTCGCTCAGGAAAACATAAACGGCATCCGCGTTGTTAAATCCTTTGCACAAGAAAAGGCAGAAACTGAAAAATTTGCTCAAAAAAGTAACGATTACCGTCTTCACGGCATAAATACAATGAAGCTGTGGAGTAAGAACTACGTTCCGGTAGGTATTATCAGCGTTTTACCCAACGTGCTGCTTACCGCCATAGGCGCAATCTTCGTTATAAACGCGAACTTAAGTGTGGAAAATCCCTCTCTTGTTATGACTATTGCGGAATTCGTTGCCTTCAGCGGATATCTTGCTTACATTCTTCTGCCCTTTGAGCAAATGACCAACTGGGTCAGCGCCGCTCAGCAGGTCGTTGTAAGCAGCCAGAAGGTGCTTCACTTTTTGGAAATGGGCTCAACCGTATCCTCTAAGCCCAATGCTAAGAATGTGAAAAAAGATTCCGTACATATTCAACTTAAAGATGCAAGCATTTCCATTGCGGGAACCCCCATATTAGAGAATATCAACATTGATATTCCTCAGGGAAAATCCCTTGGTATAATCGGCAAAACCGGTAGCGGAAAATCCTTTTTAACGAACCTTATTACAAGGTTTTACGACGTTACCTCAGGCGGTGTTTATATTAATTCCAACAACGTGCAGGACCTTTATCTTCCCGATTTGCGCGCCTGCTTTGCCCTTGTTCCCCAAGACGTTTTTCTCTTTTCCGAAACAATAGCAAAAAACATAGCGTACGGCCGTTCAAACGCGACGATTGATGATGTGCGCAAGTGTGCAGAAATAGCGCAAGCACACAGTTTTATAATGGATACACCTGATGGATACGATACAATTATTGGTGAGCGCGGAATGGGACTTTCGGGAGGACAAAAGCAGAGAATTTCCATTGCGAGAGCCTTATTGTTTGACTCTCCCGTTATGATTTTCGACGATGCTACAAGCGCTCTTGATATGGAGACTGAAAAAAGGCTCTACAGCGCCTTAAACGAAAGCTTCCCCAACAAAACGAAGATAATTATTGCCCACAGAATTTCCTCGGTAATGAACTGTGACGAAATTATAGTTTTAGACCGGGGCAAAATTGTAGAGCGTGGCACTCACGAGGAGTTGGTTGCTATGAAACAGAAGTATTTTGAGATTTATTCAGAGCAATATTCCAATATTCTCAACTCCATTTAGAGCGGGGGTGATTTTATGGCACGCAACAGATATTCTGACGACGAAAAGGATACCGTAAAAATAAGCACGTCACTGCTTAAGCGGTTATTTAAGTATATGCTTCCCTACAACAAGCTTTTCCTTGGGGGAATCTGTCTTTTAGTGGTAAACGTACTTATTTCTCTTCTTTGGCCCTTGATTACTCAATGGATAATTGACGATGTTCTTGCACCTGAGGGTAGCTTTTACAATAATACTGCCGTTATGCTTACGGTGGTTATTTCCGCAGGTGTAATGCTGATTTTGAACGTTTTTCTGTCCTCCCTTCGAGTTCGCACCATTTCAAAATTAGGGCACAACTCAATTAACGACATACGAAACGAAATTTTCGCGCATCTGCAGACTCTCTCCTTCAAATTCTTCGATGACCGCCCTGCAGGAAAAATTTTAGTACGTGTTACAAGCTATATTGACGGTCTTGCAGGCTTGCTTTCATCTTCTCTTATACAGTTGTTTGTTGATTTCTTTACGCTCGTTTGTATAATCGTAATTCTTGTTTCACTTAACTGGCGCTTATTCTTATTAAGCTTTTCAGTGTTACTTCCGCTAATCATCTTCATTATGTTTATGCGCCTGCTGATTGCTAAATTTGCCCGACTTTTGCGCACGAAGGCAAGTAACCGCACCGCTTACATTCACGAAAACATTATGGGCGTTACAATTACTCAAGCCTTTAACCGAAAGGATGAAAATCTTTCAGAGCTTGACCGCCTTGACGGCGAAGTTAACAACGTTTATTTCAAGCAGCATCTCTCCGCAACCTCAATTATCCCCGCAGTAGATATTTTCTCTGCCATCAGCATCATTTTAGTTTATTACGTTTCCATAGGAAACATCGAGCAGGGCACCATGACTCTTGGAGCTTTAACCGCATTTTGCGCCTATTTAACTCGTTTCTGGCAACCTATTTCGTCATTTATGCTTATATTTAACCAATTCAGTGAGGCAACAGGCAATATTGAAAAGGTTTTTGAAACGATGGATACTCCTGCAGACATCAAGGATGCCCCCGACGCCTATCCCCTGCCTCAGATTTCGGGGTGCGTGGAATACAAAAACGTTACATTCTCCTACGACGGAAGCGAAAATATCTTAGAAAACGTTTCCTTTTCCGTTGCCCCCGGTGAAATGGCCGCCTTTGTAGGTCCCACGGGTGCAGGAAAAACCACCGTGGTTAACCTGCTTTCAAGGTTTTATGACGTTTCAGCAGGAAGCGTTTTAATCGACGGGCATAATGTTAAGGACGTTACGCTTTCATCGCTTCGCACCCAGGTTGGCGTTATGATGCAGGATTCATTTATTTTCTCAGGTACCGTTATTGATAATATCCGTTACGGCAGGCCTGAGGCTACGGACGAAGAATGTATCTTAGCCGCAGAAAAAGTTTATGCTGCAGATTTTATCAAAAAACTGCCCAACGGCTACTACACTCATCTTGATGAACGTGGGACAAGTCTTTCTTCCGGCGAAAGACAGTTGCTTTCATTTGCTCGCGTAATTTTAACAGATCCTAAAATACTTATTTTAGATGAAGCTACCAGTAACATTGATACTCAGACCGAGCTGCTTGTTCAAAAGGCGTTGAAGGAAGTGCTTTCGGGCAGAACAAGCTTCGTTATTGCCCATAGACTTTCTACAATCAAAAACGCCGACAAAATAATGTGCATTTGTAATAAAGGAATCGCTGAAGAGGGCACCCACGAAGAGCTTATGAAGAAAAAGGGTATTTATTACGAGCTTAATATGAGCCAGTATAACGCCCTTTCAAATAAATAGGAGGAATTTATGGAATACGCAATTTTAGCAGGAATTGCCGTTATAGCCGCACTTTTAGTAGTTGTTTTAGTTGCTCTTAACAAAAACAAGGACAGCGGTGAATTAAAGGAGGACCTGCGAAAAGAAAACGAGGCACTTAAAAATTTGTTGCTTCAGCAAAACAGCGAGCTTCGAAAGGAAATAAACGCAACTCTCGCCTCATATAATTCCGCAGTAAACACTACGGTAAATCAGCAAATTACTCAGCTTCAAAATCAAATGAAGGAGTTTTCTGCTTCAATGCGCGAAAATGCCGAGGCGGAGCGCCGTCAGCTTGACGAGATGCGCAGAAGCATGGAGAATAACCTTCGCTCTATTCAGACCGATAACGCCGAAAAACTTGAAAAGATGCGTGAAACTGTTGATGAAAAGCTTTCTTCTACCTTGGAAAAGCGTCTTACCGAAAGCTTTGAAACCGTTGGCAAGCAGCTTGAAAGCGTTTATAAAGGCCTTGGTGAAATGCAGACCCTTGCTTCAAGCGTCGGTGACCTTAAAAGTGCCCTTACCAACGTTAAAGTCCGCGGTACCTGGGGCGAAGTTGCCCTTGACAATCTGCTTTCTCAGGTGCTTTCACCGGAGCAGTACAAGCGCAACGTTAAGCCCAACCCGAGAAAGAATAATATCGTCGAGTTTTGCATTTGCCTGCCTAACAACGAAAACAACGATATTGTGTATCTTCCCATTGACTGTAAATTTCCCATTGAAGAGTATCAGCGCCTTTGCGATGCTTCGGAGGCAGGTGACACCGCCGCAATTGAAAGCGCAAGCAAAAGCCTTGAGGCTACCATTAAGCTTTGCGCAAAGACTATTCGCGATAAATACATTGACCCTCCCCACACCACCGACTTTGCGATTATGTACCTTCCCAGCGAAGGTCTTTATGCCGAAGTTGCCCGTAAAAGCGGTCTTTGTGAAGTTTTACAAAGAGAAATGCGCGTAACGGTTGCAGGTCCTACCACCATAGGAGCGTTCCTGAACAGCCTTCAGCTTGGATTTAAGACCCTGGCAATTCAAAAGAGAACAAGCGAAATCACCAAGCTTTTGGCGAGCTTTAAGAAGAATTTCGGTAAGTTTGCCGAGCTTTTGGAGCAGACGAGAAAGAAGCTTGATTCCGCATCAAGCAACATTGAAGAGGCTACGAAGCGTTGCTACAGAATAGATACCCTTTTAGGCAAGGCTGACTCCCTGGCCCCTGCTGACGAGGAAATCGTATTTCTTCCCGAGGAAGACTGATAATCACAAGTAAAAAAGAATCTGCTGAAAATTTCGGCAGGTTCTTTTTGTTTTTCCAAGCAGGGAAAGTTATTGCAGAATTTCACTAAAATTTTTATGTACATAAATCAAATAATATAGTATAATTATATTTAGTACGGTCTGATACCGAATATTTTTAGGTGTGAAATATGGAAAATAACGTTAAAAAACGAATATTTGTGACTGCCATCTGCCTTATTCTTACCGTTTGCATTACAACGGGAATATTCTTTTTAAGGCAGAATTATCTTTACGCCTTTCGTGACAGACTGATTATTTTGGCGTACCAAACTAATATTGCCGGTGCCGACGGTGAAAAATGGGCGGAAGAATTAAAAAAACAATTCCCCGCCGTTCCCGATTTTGAGGTGTCCGTTTATCTATCAAATCAGGTGGGCAACGAGCAGATTACTATTACCCAAGGACAAAGCGGCTGGTCACAGATTGCCACCCGTCTTGGCGCTTCCCAAGGTGATATTCTGCTGGTAGATAACGAAATATTTTATTCCGTGCTTCTTAAAAACAATATGCTTGTGCCTCTTGACGACACATTTTCCGAAGGAATATGCGCCTCCGACGGCAACATCTACGGTATTGACGTAACAAGCTGTAAAACAGAAGGTCTTATTAACTTAGGCACCTCAGAATTTGTAGGCTTAGGTCAGCCTTTGCCTATTATGCCTGCAGAAGAAGATACCTTCGCTTTAGATGGAATTTCCCTTGATGCGCGGGTTATTGCCGTTATTTACAAGGGCTCAAAAAGGATAGAAGACTCAAAGCAAGTATTGAAAGCAATCGTTGGAGATAATATATGATAGAAAAATTAAAATACGCTCTCTACCATTCCTGGAGCATAATATTAGTTTTGATTTTTGCGGTTTTCGTGGTGTCCTCCACCGTGCACGACGTGGTTTCTCAGCTTAATTCCGCAAAGGACGGTATTGAAATCATTTTGATTGATTCGGTGCTTTCGTCGGAGAGTAATCCTCAGATGGAAAAGCACGTTAAGAACGTTACGCAAGTTAAGCACGTGGGAATTTCCGCCCTTGATTATGCCGACGCCACCGAGTTTGTTCAAACCATTGAAAATTACACCTTTGCCGACTACGTACAGTTCCTTGTTCAAAGCAAAAACACCGAAATTGTTTTCGTAAATAAAAATCTGCTCGAAACCGTTTACTCAATTAAAAGTGCCGTTCCGCTGGAGATAGAAGGCACATTTGAGGAGTGCTGCTATAAAGACGGCGTTCTTTATGCGCTGCCGGTTAAAAATCTTCCCGTAACAGACACGGGAGCAACTCTTATATCCCTTCAAAGCGACGTTTATGCGGTGCTGACTCAGGGTGACCATACCCCTGAAGCACGAGAATTTTTGAAATCATTAATTACGGAGGAATAAAAAATGCTTAACCAAACCTGCAAACCAAAGTCCTTAGGCTTTATTAAAGCGCTTGCTTTAATTATTCTTTTAATTGTTGCCGTTATGGGCGCTTTTATCGGCTTTACTCTTTTATCCTTTTCCAATCCTACCGTTTGGACTGCGGGAAGCTTCCTTGCACTATTCTTAATCGGATATTTTGTGTTAAAGCCTCTTTTTTGCTCCTACGAATATTCCTTTGACGGTGACGTTTTGTCAATTGAACAAAAATCAGGCTCCCGTTGCATTAAACAGATTAAAATCGACAAGGGCTCGGTAGAAAAAATCGAGGCTTCCGCCTGCGGCAAGCGCTTGTATCCATATGGACAAAAAGCCTGTACGGTTTTTGCAAACGGTAAAAAATATTCCCTTGCTCTTAACGAAAATATGCTGGCATATCTTAAATGCACCCGCAAAACCGATGCTTTTATTGAAAGCAATTTTGACTCAATGCTGATTGATTTGCAGAAGCTTATTGCTATTCCTTCTGTTAAAGCTGAGCCAAAGGATAATATGCCCTTTGGCGAGCCCTGCGCAAAGGCTCTTGAGGAAACCTTAAAGCTTTGCGAAAGATTCGGTATGAGAACGAAAAATGTTGATAATTACTGCGGTTGGGCTGAAATCGGTGAAGGCGAAAAACTTATCGGTATTCTTTGCCATCTTGACGTTGTTCCTGCCTCTGACGGTTGGAGTACTGACCCCTTTACTGCTGTTATTACCGACGAAGAAATTTTCGGCCGAGGCGCCATTGACGATAAGGGACCCTGCGTTGCCGCCATTTATTCGGTTGCGGCAGTTAAGGAATCTCTTGGTGAAATCCCTTGCAGAATCCGTCTTATTTTCGGTTGTGACGAGGAGAGCGGCTGGGCTTGTATGGACAAATACGTTGAATCAGAGGAGTCTCCCGATTTAGCTTTTACTCCCGACGGCGAATATCCCGTTATTATTACCGAAAAGGGTATGGGCTTCTTTGAAATTAATACCAACCTTGAAGAAGGTGAATATCAGCTTTACGTTCAGGGCGGAATGCGACCTAATATGGTGCCCGACAAAGCAACTGCCACCGTTATCGGTGATGTTGAAAAATTTGCGGACAAGTTAGATTCCCTTTTCCTTGATGAGCGAAACGTTGCCTATAC
Organism: Clostridia bacterium; assembly: GCA_017502165.1. GTDB lineage: Bacteria > Bacillota > Clostridia > Christensenellales > QALW01 > UMGS1322. The sequence goes on along the minus strand of JAFVVO010000019.1, from coordinate 84,996 downwards.
CATTAACGGAAACGTTCTGGAACTTACTTCCCTTGGTGTTTCTGCCCACGGTTCAACTCCCGAAGAGGGCGTAAACGCATTCTTCCAGCTTTTTAAGGTGCTTGACGCTTTAGACTTAAAGGACAGCCAGGGAAAATTCGTTAAAGATGTTATGAGTATTTTTGTTGATTCTACCGACGGAAAAGGCGCAAACCTTAAGCTTTACGACGATATTTCAGGTCCCTTGACCTTGAACCTCGGTATGTGCTTTATTGGTAAAAACCCGCTTTACCCCGAAATGAACGACGATGATTGCAAAATCGTTATTGATATCCGCTATCCCGTTACCTATTCCTTTGCCGATATTTCAGCACTTTTGCAGTCTGCCCTGCCTCACTCCTGGGATTTTGAGGTTGAACATTCTCAGCCTCCCCACCACGTTGACGCAGATTCTCCCTTGGTAAGCACGCTTATGGACGTTTACAGAGAATATACAAACCGTGACGATCAGCCCCTTGCTATCGGCGGCGGAACGTACGCAAGAGCCTTCCCCGGAAAAGCGGTTGCCTTCGGCGTGCAATTTTTAGACCGTCCTCATATGGCGCATCAGTCTAACGAAAGCATTTTTATCGAGGATTTACGTATCAGCGCAAAAATGTTTGCCGCCGCCATTGAGCGTCTTGCAAAATTACAGTAGCGTTTTGATATTTTGTATTTTTTGATTGAACTTTTTCGTTTTATAAAGTATAATATATAAATAAATTTTATTTTTGGTGGAAATATGTTTGAAATAAACGTAGGTGACACGGTTATAACTCGCAAGCCTCACCCTTGCGGAAGTAACGAATGGTCCTGTGTTCGTTCCGGAGCAGACATAAAGCTCAAATGCTTAGGCTGCGGCCGTTTGATTATGCTGGACCGTGAGGAATGCAAAAAAAGAACAAAAAATATTATTAAGGCAGAAGATTAAAATGGGTAAGAAAAACAATTCCTTCAACTTGTTTGATTTTGAAAGTGAACAAGGCTTAAATAGCGACGAATTATCTGAAAGCGTTGCCCAGGAGGCGTCTTCGGAAGAAGAATATTTCTCTATCATTAACGTTTTTGCACAGGAGGAAGCAGTAGCTATAGCCTCGAACAAAAACGCTGACGAGGACGAGTCCTTCTCGGGTGCTCAGCTTTCTTTGTTTGCCAACGAAGCCTCCGACGAATTCTTTGTTGAAGCCACGGCGGCATTAGCCGAAGAGCAAAAGAAAGCAGAAAAGGATACTTCTCCCGATTTGCATAAGGACTTAAACGAGGACACCGTATATGTCCCCTCCGAAACCGAGCAGGAGGAAATTACAGAGCCCATTCCTGAAGAGCTTATTTCGGAAGCAACCGAAGACAAAATCATCGAGGAAACTGTTGAAGAGGAAATCATCGAAGACGCTATCAAAAACAAAACTGTTGAAGAAGCTATTGAAGAGGAAATCGTTGAAGACGCTATCGAAAACAAAACCGTTGAAGACGCTGTTGAAGAGGAAATCATCGAAGACGCTATTGAAGAGGAAATCGAAAACGAAACTGTTGAGGAAGTTATCGAGGACGAATTCGTTGAGGAAACTATTGAAGACGAAACCCTCAAGGAGCCTGGCGACGATGAAATCATCGAGGATACAGAGCCCGTTATTGAGGAATTCTTTGTTGAAGAAGTGGTTGCCGACGAAAGCGACGTTGAAATGGCAACGAAAGCCTTGGAGGACAATATTCTTGATCAGGAAGCGGAATTTACCGTTTCCAAGGCAGATGACGATGTTTTTGCGGGCTTAACTAAATTTGAGGACATAAAGAATACTCCCGTTTTAGCTTCCTTTGAAACTCCCTACGTGTTTACCGGCAAAAACGGTCCTCACATCAGATACAGACTTTCGCTTCCCTCAAACCGCAATCCTAAAAAAGCGCGCACCGTTAAAGCTGTTTTAAGCTGGATGTTAACCATTACTCTTGCGGTAGCCATTGCAATTTTCTTGCGTATGTTTGTTTTCGTAATTGCAACGGTTGACGGTCCCAGCATGATGCCCACCCTTTCAACGGGTGAAAAGCTTTTTGTTTCAAAATGCGCATATTATTTCTCCGAGGTTGAACGGGGTGACATTATAATCTGCGAATACAACACCGCCGGCTACAACGATATGTACGTTAAGCGTGTAATCGGCTTAGGCGGTGACAGAATCCGCGTGACCGAGGGCGTTCTTTACGTTAACGACGTGGTTGTTGAAGAAGATTACATCAAGGCCCCCGGAAATGATATTGAGGAATATATCGTTCCCGTTGATTGCATTTACGTTTTAGGCGACAACAGAAGAAACTCCACCGACAGCGAGGAGCTTGGTCCTATCAGCAAGGATTACGTTATCGGTAAGGTTATTTTCAGACTCAGTCCCTTCACCAATTTGGAGGGCTGATTGTGAAGTATCTTGTTTTATCTGATATACACGGCAATATAGTTGCCCTCGAAGCCATACTGAATAAAGTTCCCGCATCAAGATACGACAAGATTCTTGTTCTTGGAGACAACGTTGGCGACGGCCCTTCCCCCGACAAAGTAATCAATTTGCTTTTAGAAAAAGATGCCGTTATGATTGCAGGAAACCGAGAAGAATTAGCTAGAGAGCATTTTTTAGGCTTTGGTGAAACGCAAACGGCACTTCAATGGAAGTTTATGCGTGATTCCATCGCTTTCCTTGAGGGTGATGCTAAAAAATTCGTTATGGAAGCGCCTAATCAGTTAACCGTTAAGGACGGTGACATATCCGTCCGTCTGGTGCACGGCTCTCCCGACAACGTTCGTGAGCTTCTTTATTACAATGAGCCTGCCCGCCTGAACGAATGCCTTGAAAGCATAGACGAGAACATTCTTCTGTGCGGACATAACCATTATCAGTTTTCTTATTTACATAACGATAAGCTTGTGCTTAACCCCGGCTCTGTAGGCTTGAGCCAGAAGGGTGAAGCCTTCAGGGCGGACTACGCCATTTTGAACGTTTCAAAAAATCAGTTCTCCTTTGAGCTTAACCACGTTTATTACGACGGTGAAAAGATTAAGCAGGAATACGTTGACCGCGGTCTTTGGGATAGCTCTATCTGGGGACAGATTGCTTACAAGGAAATGTCAAAGGGCAGGCAATATATAATCGGCTTTGCCAGGTACGTATTTAATCTTGCAAAGGCTAAAGGCGTTTCCACCCACCCGCTTGATGACGGTGTTTGGCTTGAAGCCTGCAAAAAATGGAACTGGAAGCCTGCCGACTGAGGTATTTTATGTTTGATTGTAACGTTTGCTCAAGCAACGATAAGAACTACATATCCCTTTGCTATGCTCAGGCAAAGCAGACAGATTTATCGGGTCTGTGCTTTACTGAGCATGTTGTTTTTCCCCTTGAAAGCGAAAAATGCAGAAAATTGACCCATAAAAGTCTTGAAATTTTATCAGGCGCTATTGTTCCCTTTGAATATGAAACTCATAGCCGTTTAGCTCTTGAAATTCTGTCGCGCTCATACGACTACGTTGTAAATTCCGTTTTAACCGTTGAGGGAAACGATATCCGCTCTCTTGAATATTATTCCGCCCGTTCCAGAGCAGAGGCATACGAAAAATATCTTCTGAAGGTGTTTGATTCTCTTGATGCCGCCTTTGATTTTTCTTGCTTAGGCTCAATAGCCGCCCCGGGAAAATACGCTTATTACCCATCCCCCGCCTTGTGCTACAGAGAATTTCCCGATTTATTCGACAGCATTTTAATGCGCACGGCTTATTGCGGAAAGGGACTGGAGCTTGACGCCTCTCTCTTAGGTGAAAAATCACTGTTTGATAAAAACATTCTTGCACGCTTCCGTGAATTCGGCGGTGAAATTGTTACGATTGGCTCAAATGCAAGCAATCCTAAATTTGTAGGCAACAATTTTGCCCTTGCAAAGCAGATGCTTGAAAGCTGCGGATTTTCATATTACACCGTTTTCAGAAACAAGCTTCCGGAGATGCACAAAATATGAAAATAAAAAACGTGTTTCTTAAAAATAAATTGATTTTAGCGCCTATGGCAGGCGTTACGGATAGCGTTTACCGCAAAATCTGTTATGATTTTGGCGCCGCCTTTACCGTTACTGAAATGGTCAGCGCAAAGGGACTGTTTTACGACAGCAACGCAACGGCAGAACTGCTTGCTCCTTCGAACACGCACCCTGAAGCCGCACAAATTTTCGGTTCCTGCCCTGAAACTATGGCGCAGCAGCTTAAAAACCCCGTTTTTGACGCGTTTGACGTAATAGACATAAATATGGGTTGCCCTGCAAGAAAAATAATTTCCAACGGCGAGGGCAGCGCATTAATGAAGGATCTGCCCTTGGCAAAGGAAATAGTTTCCGCCTGCGTTGAAAGCACGGATAAGCCCGTTACCGTTAAGATACGTGCAGGCTGGGATTCGGTTTACGCCGATAAATTTGCCTTTGGCTTAGAGGAAGCGGGCGCAAGCGCAATTACTGTTCACGGCAGAACTACTACCCAGGGCTATAGCGGAAAAGCAAGCCTTGACGTAATTAAAGCGGTAAAAGAAAACGTTTCGATTCCCGTTATCGGTAACGGTGACGTTTCCGGAGGTGTTTCCTGCGAAAAAATGCTTTCCTTTACCGGCTGTGACGCAGTTATGATAGGCCGTGCCGCCCAGGGAAGACCTTGGATTTTTGCAGAAATTCTTGCCTTTTTGCAATGTGAGTCATTTTCTCTTTCCCATCAGGAAAAGCTTGACGTTGCCCTTAAGCACGGGCTTGACCTGATCGACGCAAAGGGTGAGCATACGGCTATGCTTCAGATGAGAAAGCATATTGCCTGGTACACCCACGGAATGAAAAATGCCGCTTCAATCAGAAACGGCATAATGAATATTAAAACGAAGGAAGAATTTATTTCTTTAATTGAATATCTCAGAAGTCTTGACTGAAAGCATTTATGATACGTTTAGCGCATCATAAATGCTTTTTTAATTGTTTAAGAGTTTGCCTGCTGTCTAAAAGCAGACCGTTGAAAATCTCCTTTTCCGTTAAGGCTCCCTCTATCCTGCCGTTTTCATTTTCTAACAGAACGATAAAAAATTTTCCGCCGCCAAATTCGTTAAAAGCGTCAGTTAAAGGCGTATCGCAGGATAATTTAATAATTTTTACGTCTTTATTGCGCCAAACCTTTTCCCTGCTTGGCATAACCTTCGGTATTTTCATTGCTTGGGCGGAAGCGGTAAGCATAAATGCCGCCATTACTACTGTTGTACTTTTTTTATATTTCACCAATATAAAAAGGCTGAAAATAAAAAACAAGGCTGAGCAAGCAAGCCCAAACCAAAGGCAAATTTTTTTGCCGCGTTTTTCTCCCAAGGCTCCCTTTAATCCTGCGCACAGTATTCTTCCGCCGTCAAGGGGATACACGGGAAGTAAATTAAAGACACCGATTGCGTAGGAATACTGAACAAAATCTTCCCACGGAGGAGCTATGCCGCTTTGGCTCATTTTCTGCCACAGAAAGCCCGTTAAAACGCTTGCGATAGGGCCTATTGCGGCAACAATACCCTCTTGGGCAAAATTATCCCCTATGCCCCTTATTTCCGCTTCACCGCCAAAAAGATAAAAGGTGATGCTTTCCGTTTTCATTCCTAAAAGATTGGCTATGATTCCGTGGGCAAGCTCGTGCAAAAGTAACACAAGAAAAAGGGTAAGCCCTGCACTTGCATTTCCCGAAAGAATCCAAAGCAAAATACATCCCAGCATTGAAGGATGTATTTTTATTTTTATACCGAAAATTCTCACGTTACGCAACGAAATAATCTAAAGGATTGAGGAACACGCAATTTTCACTTAGGCGGAATATGACGTCTTCCTTAGCAAATCCGATACATTCCCCCTGCTCAACCGTGTCACCTGCTCTGACCAAGCTTCCAACGTTTGAGTAAATACTTAATTTACCGTCATAATGGCGGACGGTTATTCTGTTGTTTTCAACGGTTTCAATTTTTCCTGCACCGCTTGACGAAACGGCGGCATATTTTTCGCAATTAAATTTTAGTGCCTTATCTCCAAGGTAATCGATCAGCTCAGGCTCTATTTCCATGGGGCGCTTAAGGGTTAACACCGTAGCAGACCCCGAAACCTGCTGACTGTCTTGATTTTTTTGCGCTAAAAACACTTGCCCCAGGCTCTCCTTGATTTTGAAGTCCTCCTCCAAGCTCATTTCCACCGCGTATTTTACGTTCTGAGCAAACTCCCCCGAGCCGAAAGCAACGTACAAGCCGATAAAAGCCGTTAAAAGCACCAGAGCGATTGATATGATTTGCTTATGCTGATTAAACAAAAAAACACCCCCACACAACCTTATGTGCGGGGGACAAATTTTATTCTTTTAATTGCCTTGAAGCAGAATTATTCACTTGTAAAGGGCTCAATGGGTCTATTCATACAAACGCTTTCAACGAGGCCGATACCAATCATATTGGTAAGCATACTTGAGCCGCCGTAGGAAACGAACGGCAAGGGGATTCCCGTAATGGGCATAATACCCATAACCATACCGATATTTTCAAAAATGTGGAACATAAACATTGCCATAACGCCAACAATAATCATTTTGCCGTAACGGTCGTGTGCCTTATGCTGAATAAGATACCACATTCTTATTTCCATTGCCGTATAAAGACCGATTAAGAGGATTCCCCCAATAAAGCCCATGGATTCGCCGATGGCTGAGAAGATAAAGTCGGTGTGGATTGCAGGAATGTCTCCCGACTGGCTTATGGAATCAAGACCTAAAATTCCTTTACCGAAAAATCCGCCTGAGCCTATTGCAATTTTCGAATATTTAAGCTGACCAACGTCTTCGCCGCTTAAGAAATTGATGATTCGGCTCTGTTGCGCCTCACCTAAAATAAACCATATCGCAACACAACAAGCAATGCATACGCCTACCATAATAAGTATGTGCTTCCATCTCATTCCGCCTATAAACAGCATTACTGCAAATATGAACACATATACAAGTGATGTTCCTACGTCCATTTGTGTCAATAATGCGGCAACAAACAAGCCCATTGCGCCGATTGTAGTCCACAAATCACGGAATTTATCAAGGCTTTCCTTTTGCGAAATGGTTTTTGCTAAAATCAGAATAAGCGCAAGCTTACCAACTTCCGTTGGCTGAAAGTAGAAATCTTCGGTAATTGCTATCCAGCCTCGTGTTCCGCCACGGACAACGCCGAAAAACGACGTAAGCACTATTAAGCCTAAGCACACGATTAAAACGAACGCCCATATTTTTGAATAAATGTGATAATCAAGCATTGCAATACATGCCATTACCACCGTACTTATAGCAATCCAAATCAAATGTTTTCGTGCCGTAACGAAATTAAGACGCGAAAGCTTTTCAAGCAGAGTTGTTTCCTCGCCGCTTGGTGACGCGTCCGCCAATGCGGCAATAATGGCAATAAGGCCAAACAGACAAAGCGCCCCGACTATAATGAGCAACACGTACTCGATATTATGCAGTTTTCTCTTATCAAAAAGCCACATATACTTCTCTCCGCTGAATTTTGAGGTTAGTTTTTAATATTATAACATATAGAGAAAAATTTTTCAACTTATTATGTGAAAGTTATTTTTTAATTGAAAAACCGCTTTTTTTACAACCACCAAATCTTGATTTGTAGAAAATTCTGTGATATAATACTTATAAACTTTATATACCAAAAGGATGTTCCGTTATGAGAGAATACTATAAGAAAATTGATAAATCATTTTTTAAATATGGTTTAACTATTCCGAATAACTATGTAGCCGATTTTATTTTTGATTCTCCCGTGGGATTGGGCGCAAGCCGAGATGTAACTATTCTTTGGAAAAAGAAAGAATATCCTGCGAGATTATCCCATGTGAATCGGAAAGGTGCAACCGCTGTATATCAACTTCGATGGGATAAGAGCGACAGTTTACTTGCCTCATTAAAGCAAGAGTTTATACAATCATACTTTGCAATAGAAAGTCAAAATTTTGATGCAAAAGAAAAACAAGAGTATTATATTACCCACTTATTAGGTGGCTCACAAGAAGTAGTGATTCTCAAGCCTCAAGATAAAGATCACATCCTTTTAGAAACTTTTATTAAGATTGAAACCCCCTACGATAATATTTTCAAAAAACTTGTTGAAGAAAATGTATTCGGCTGGTTAAGCAACACAACTTTTGAAAACAGTTTCATAACAAAATCAACAAAATGGATAGACATCTCTGATTTATATAAGCATGAGAATGTGAATTTTGTTGTTTATTACCTTATTGACGAAACACACAAGCAAATATACATTGGAAGTGCTATGCGATTAGGGGATCGCGTAAAGCCAAACAGAAGCGAAATCCCTGGTTGGAACAAATTTAGATATGAAATCATTCATCCCAAATATCATAGCATGCTACGCGAAATTGAATATCATTCCATAATGAATTTTGCAAGATTTTTTATTAACAATGGAAATCTTTCTTCCATACAAATAAGTGATTACACTTTAGTAAATAAAGATTATAAATTCTATCTTAAGTAATTAACATAAAGCATAACGCAATTCATAAGGGTGAATTATTTACTATTCGCCCCTTTTTTATCCCCCCAACTGTTTATACGCAACAACTGGTAACTTTGCGCAAAGGCAGGCGCCGGTGCCGGTGCGCTCGATTCGCACGCTTACCGCGTCAAAATCAGGTTCGATGTATTTTACTGCGGCGGAGATTATGTCCGCGGTCATTTTAAGTAAAAACTCTGCCGAAACGTTTGCTCTGTCGCGGGAAATTACGGCAGTAAGCCGTTGCTTTGCCGTATTTTTGCTAGTTCCTTTTCTTTTTCTGAAAAATCCAAACATTGTTTTTCCCCCTTAGCCAACCGCTTTTTTGCCGAAAAGCTTGTCAATAAACGCCCCGAAGGCATTTGAATTGGTTATGGGGATATTTTCACCAAGCAGACGCTTTGCTATGTTTTCATATTCTCTGCCCGCCTTGCTGTTAGGAATATTTACCGCCGCTTCACCTAAATTGGTTGCACGGACAATACTTGCATCATCATACACCGCACCAATGGCTTTTTGTCCTAAAATGTCTTCTACATCTTCAAGAGAAAGCATATCCCCTGACCGCACAAGCTCAGGCTTAATTCTGTTTACCACCAAGGAAATGTGAGCAATTTCGCTTGACGCCATAAGCCCGATAACTCTGTCGGCATCACGAACGGAGGAAACCTCGGGCGTGCAGATTACAATGGCCTCGTCGGCTCCTGCTATGGCGTTTTTGAAGCCCTGTTCAATTCCTGCGGGGCAATCAAGCAGAATAAAATCATATTGATTTTTCAGCTCAGAAAGCAAATCTATCATCTGTTTTTCTGTAATTGCGTTTTTATCTCTCGTCTGGCTGGCAGGCATTAAATTCAAATGCTCCGTACGCTTGTCCCGAATTATTGCCTGCTTAATTCGGCACTTGTTTTCTACAACGTCAACGATGTCGAAGACTATTCTGTTTTCAAGACCTAAAACCGTATCTAAATTTCTTAAGCCTAAATCAGTATCAATAAGCAAAACTTCCTTGCCTGCCTTTGCCAAGGCAAAGCCTACGTTGGCGCACGCGGTTGTTTTGCCCACACCTCCCTTTCCGGAGGTTACCACTATTACTCTTCCCATAAAAGCACCCCTTAAAATTTATTTTCAGCATTATGTTACCTTGTTTGCTCCGTTTTTGAAAGAGAAGCTTTTGTCGAAAAGGTGCTTATTACAAAACAAGAAAAAACAATACAAAAAATTCTTATGAAAATTGACAAAAATAACGTTTGAAGGTATAATATTTCTTGTAATGATAAAAGCCAAAGGAGATTTTAGAATGAAACAGGCTACAAAACAAAATACTATCGGTGAAATTATGGAGATGAATTCGGAGCTTGCCGCCCTTTTCTTAGGCCACGGTATGTTCTGCATTGCTTGCCCCAGCGCCCAGATGGAAACTCTGGAGGAGGCTTGTATGGTGCACAACGTTGACTGTGATTCTCTGTTAGACCTTATAAATAAATTCCTTGCCGCTGACGAGGTTCAGGAGGAAGAACAATGATTGCTATCGGTTGTGACCATGGCGGATATAAATTAAAGCTTGAAATTATTAAGCACCTGAAAAAGAAGGGTATTGAATGCGTTGATTTCGGTTGCCCCTCTGCTGATGCGGTTGACTATCCCGATATTGCCTTTCCTTTAGCTGAAAGTGTTGCTAAGGGCGAATTTGAAAAGGGTATTTTAATTTGCGGAACGGGCATTGGAATGAGCATTGCCGCAAACAAGGTTAAGGGAATCCGTTGCTCGCTTTGCTCGGACACCTATTCTGCCCACACAACAAGAGAACATAACGACAGTAACGTGCTTGCCCTGGGTGCAAGAGTTACGGGCGTAAACCTGGCCCTTGATATTGTTGACGCTTGGCTTGGCGCTGCCTTTGTGGGTGCCCATCACAAGCAGAGATTGGAAAAAATCAAAGCCTACGAGCAAAAATAATTTAACTGAAAAAATAATTTAACTGCAAAATAATTTAACTGCAAAAAATAACACCTATGAGCTAACTTGCTTCATAGGTGTTTTTTTGTGATTTATTTACGCTTGCTCAAACTGACTGTTATAAAGTTCAAAATAGAAGCCTTTTTTATCAAGCAGCTCCTTGTGAGTGCCCTGCTCGATAACGTTACCGTCCTTCATAACCAAGATAACGTCAGCGCTTTCAATGGTCGAAAGGCGGTGAGCAACTATAAAGCTTGTTCTGCCCTGCATCATTTTTTGGAAGGCAGACTGAATTTTCTGCTCTGTTCTCGTATCAATGCTTGAGGTGGCTTCGTCCAAAATAAGCATTGGCGGAAGTGAAAGCATAATTCGTGCAATACATAAAAGCTGTTTTTGGCCCTGAGATAAGCTTCCGCCGTCCTCACCGATGACGGTATCGTATCCATTGGGCATTCTCTTAATAAAGGTATGTGCATGGGCGGCTTTTGCGGCGGCAATGATTTCTTCGTCCGTAGCGTCTTCCTTACCAAAGGCAATATTTTCCTTTATGGTGCCCGATTTAAGCCACGTTTCCTGCAAAACCATACCGTAGCTGGTGCGAAGACTCTTTCTTGTTACCTGATTTATATTTTTGCCGTCAACGGAAATTGCGCCCTCGTCAACGTCGTAAAACCTCATCAAAAGGTTTATAAGGGTGGTTTTTCCGCATCCCGTAGGACCGACGATTGCAACACGCTTTCCGCTTGCAACGGATAAATTGAGATTTTGTATTAGCGGTCTTTCCTTGCTATAGGCAAAGGAAACGTTTTCAAGCTCTATTACGCCCTCAACGTCAGTTAACTCCTCGTCACCGTCCTTGCTTCTGGGAGGCTCCTCAATAAGCTCAAACACTCTTGAAGCGCAGGCAAATGCGTTTTGAATTTCCGTTATAACCGAGGAAATTTCGTTAAAGGGCTTGGTGTATTGGTTTGCATAATTAAGACAGCAGGAAAGTCCGCCAACGGTCATTCCTCCGCCGAAAATTGCCATCAAGCCTCCTAAAAGCGCTACGCAGGCGTAAACCACGCTGTTAATAAAGCGTGTTGAAGGATTCGTAAGAGAGGAAAAGAAGGTTGCCTTAAGTGACTCTTCTTCTAAGCGGGCGTTAATTTCGTTGAATTTTTCTTCAACGTGCTTTTCCCGCGAAAAAGCTTTAACGGTTTTTGCTCCCGAAATCATTTCGTCAATTAAAGCCGTTTGCTCACCTCTCGTTTCCGACTGACGCTTAAACATCGAATAGGTGCGCTTTGCTATAAAGTTAGCTACGAAAAGCGATAATGGAGTTAAAAGCATTACCGCAACTGCCGTTTGCCAGGAAAGCGTAAACAAGAAAACCAAGGTGGTTATAATGGTTACAACTCCCGTGAACAGTTGGGTAAAGCCCAGCAACAAGCCGTCGGCAAACTGTTCCGTATCGGAAATGATTCTGCTTACAATTTCACCGCCGGGATGGGAATCAATATACTTAATGGGAAGCTGTTGAATTTTGTTAAAGGCGGAGGTGCGGATATCCTTAACAACACCGAAGGTTATTTTGTTGTTAAGCGTGCCCGTAATCCATTGAAGGAGGGCAACTATTCCCGTAATGATAACCGCTTCAATTAAAACGGTAACCACACCTGCAAGGTCAACGTTGCCGATGCCAACGACCTTGTCAATGGCTTTTCCTACCAAAATTGGAACGTACTGAGTTAAAATTACCCACACTGCAGAAAGCAACACGGAAATGAACAGTAATATCTTGTATTTTCCTAAATATTTAAGAACTTTTTTTAACGTCTGAAGGCTCATACTCTTTCCTCCTTTGTCTGAGAAAAGTGTATTTCACTATAGATCGGGCAGGTTGCAAGGAGCTCCTCGTGAGTTCCCTGACCTAAAACCGCACCGTCATCAAGAACGATGATCTTGTCTGCATTGCGAATGGACGAGGTTCTCTGTGAAACCACGAATACCGTTGCGTCAAGTTCCTTTATTGCCTTGCGAAGACGGGCGTCGGTGGCGTAGTCAAGGGCGGAGGCGCTATCGTCTAAAATGAGAATTTTGGGATTCTTAACAAGCGCTCTCGCAATGGTAAGGCGCTGACGTTGACCTCCCGAGAGGTTTCTGCCCCGTTGCTCAATTATAGAATCGAGTCCGCCCTCCTTGCTTGCAACAACGTCCTGGGCTTGCGCCAACAAGATGGCGCGTTCAAGCTCCTGCTCGGTTGCGTTTTCGTTGCCCCAAAGAAGATTCTCTCTTATGGTGCCCTTAAACAATTCATTTTTCTGCGGAACAACACCTATTAAGGCGCGGAGAGCATCCGTATCACAGTCCTTTACGTCCTTACCGAACACCTTGACAGTACCGCTTGTGGCGTCATAAAAGCGCGGTATTAAATTTACCACACTTGTTTTGCCTGAGCCGGTACCGCCGATAATGCCAATAACCTGCCCTGCTGACGCGGAAAAGGTAACGTTTTCAATGCTTGGCTCGCGGTCGGTGCCGTAAACTAAGGAAACGTTTTCAAATTCCACCGCATCAGCGGAAAAATCAAATTCCCTATTGCTTCCGTTTTTCTGGCTTGGCTCAATTTCAAGCACCGCCTGCACTCTGTTTCCGCAGGCAAAGGAGCGGGTTATGGTGATAATAAGGCTTGCAAGCTTAATGAGCTCAACGAGAATCTGCGACATATAGTTATAAAGCGCTACCAATGCCCCTTGAGAAATTACCCCTGCCTCAACACTTATGGCGCCGGAGTAAATAAGATACGCAATAGCAAGATTTATTATAACGTATGTTAATGGGTTCATAAGTGCAGATATTCGGCCAACAGTCACTTGTTTTGAAACAAGCTCTCTGTTTTTATCGTTGAAGTTTTGTTGCTCATCCTCCTCCTTGCAGAAGGCGCGGACAACTCGAACTCCCGTTAAATTTTCGCGAACGCTTGCCAAAACAGAGTCCAACTTCTGTTGTACCTTCTTATAAAGGGGAATGGATGCAAGCATTATTGAAAAAACTACGATTGCTAAAACGGGAATTACTACAACGAAAATAAGTGCAAGCTGAACGTCAACAAAAAACGCCATAATCATTGCGCCGAAGACCACAAAGGGTGAACGAAGCAACAGACGCAATGAGAGGTTAACACCGTTTTGAATCTGATTCATATCACTTGTAAGGCGGGTTACCATAGTGGAGGTGCCCAGAGCATCAAGTTCAGGATAGCCCAGCCTCTGAATATGCGCAAAAAGCTTTTCGCGTATTCTTCTTGTAAAGCCTACCGCCGCTTTTGCGGCAAAAAACTGCGCCGTAACGCTGAAGGCAAGACCGAAGGCACCGAAGGCAACTAAAATAAGGCACATTTTAATTATGTACCCCTGCCCTGCTTCGCCGTTAATGCCCACGTCAATCAAGGCGGAAATAACAAGCGGTACAAAAAGCTCCAAAAGAGCTTCCGCAAGCTTGAGCAACGGACCAAGCACCGTTTCCTTTTTATAGTATTTTAGAAATTTCAGTAATTTTAACATTTCAATTCCTCTGAAACACCGTTTGTCTCTCGATTTCGTTCTGTCGCAAGGCTTTTTATTATTTTATCACAGATTTTATTTAATGTAAATTCGCTTTTTGAAAAAAAGTGCTTTAACAATTAGGAATTTTCTGTTATAATATATTCAATATGTCTTATTATATATTATAGCGAGGTAGTATTATGGTTAAGCACGTTATTCTGTGGAAGCTAAAGGACGAATTTTCTCCTGAAGAAAAGCACCAAATCAAGCTAAACGCCAAGGCTGCGCTTGAAGGTCTTTTAGGCAAAATTGACGGATTAACCGAGATCAAGCTTAATATTTCACCAATGGCGCCTTCAAATGCGGAAATGATGCTTGACAGCACCTTTACGTCGGTTGATGCCCTTAAAGCCTATCAAGTACATCCCGACCACGTGGAAGTTGCCGACAAGTTTATTCGCCCCTTTGCTTGCGAGCGTTTCCTTTTTGATTTTGAGGAGTAAAATGAAGCGTATAGTAACTTTGCAGGATATTTCCTGCGTTGGCAAATGTGCCCTTACGGTTGCCCTGCCCATTATTTCCGCCTGCGGAATTGAAGCTTGCCCCATTCCCACTACCCTGCTTTCTAACCACACTGCCTTTGATTCCTTTGAATCCTTTGATTTAACGGATAACTCAGTTAAAATCATTGAGCAGTTTATTAAGCACGATTTTACCTTTGACGGAATATATACCGGTTATTTAGGCTCGGTTGACCAGGTTAACGTGGCATCAAATTTCATTGACCGCTTCCGCAGAAGCAACTCTCCCGTACTTGTTGATCCCGTTATGGGTGATAACGGCAGGCTTTATTCCGGCATTGGCGCTGACCTGCCCGAAAAAATCAAGGAGCTTTGCTTAAAGGCAGATATAATCGTTCCCAACGTAACGGAAGCAAGCTTTTTGTTAGGCAAAGACGGAAGCCTTGAATATTCTTCCCTTGAAGACGTTAAAACCGTGCTTATGAAATTAACTGACGCATACTGCCCCGTTTGCGTACTTACGGGAGTAGAGCTGAGCGGTAAAAGCGGTGCCGTTGCCTTTAATGCACGCACAAACGAGTTTTATTGCTGTCTTAAGCAGAAGATAGACAGAGTTTTTCACGGCACGGGTGACGTTTTTGCGTCGGTTTTATTTTCCTGCATTGTTAATGAAAAGCCTCTTGAAAAAGCGCTGGAAACGGCAGTAAACTTCACGTTTGAAGCTATGATGGCTTCCGTAAACAACCCCGATTCCGTTTGGTACGGAGTTGATTTTGAAACGGTGCTTCCTATTTTAAGAGATTAAGCCACTTTGATTATTTTTGATTTAAGGAGATTTTTATGCGTCATAAAATTATCGGCGTTGATGAAAATTCTGTTTGCCAGGAGCTTGGCATAAAGGCGGGTGACTTTTTAGTTGCCATGAACGAACAACCCGTTCGCGATTTGTTGGATTATCAGTATTATGACTCTATGAATGAGTTGTCTATAACCGTTATTGACGGTGAAACTCAGGAAGCGGTGATTTACGATATTGAGAAATACGACCACGAGCATTTGGGCTTAAGCTTTGAAAACGATCTATTAACTATGCGTAATTGCTGTAACAAGTGTATTTTCTGCTTTGTTGACCAGCTTCCTCCCAATATGCGTTCTACCCTCTACGTTAAGGACGACGATTGGCGTATGAGCGTTTTGTTCGGAAACTTCGTAACCTTAACCAACGTTTCCGAAGCGGAAATTCAGCGTATTATCGACCAGCATATTTCTCCCCTTTATATTTCCGTGCACGCAACGGACTTAGAGCTGAGAAGATTTATGCTTGGTAACCCTAAGGCTCAGGATATTATGGCAATTTTGCGCCGTTTTGCCGATGCGGGCATTCATTTCCACACACAAGTGGTGCTTTGTCCCGAAATTAACGACGGCTTCCACCTTCGCCAGACCTTTGAGGATTTATATACTCTTCACCCCTATTGCGAATCCTTGGCGATAGTTCCCGTGGGGCTGACGTATCACAGAAAGAAATTATCAAAGCTTAAGCGCTTTACAAGTGCCGACGCTAAGCACATTGTAGAAGAAATAACAAAATGGCAGGAAAGCTGCCTTGAATTTAAGGGTACCCGTTTCATTTTCCCATCAGATGAATTTTACGTTTTAGCAGGTATTCCCGTGCCCCAGGCAAGTGAATACGAGGATTTCGTGCAGATTGAAAACGGCGTGGGACTTTTAGCGAAGTTCAGGCAGGAGGTTTTGGATTTTATTCCCGAAATGCCTCCCTGGATACCCGACAGAAAGGTTTCCATTGCAACGGGCGTTTCCGCCGCAGGCTTTATGAGAGAGATTTGTGACATATTGAACGAGCATTTCCCCAATCTTACGGTTAACATTTTCCCCATAACTAACTTTTTCTTTGGAGAATCCGTTACCGTTACGGGCTTGCTTACCGGCAGAGATATTGCCGTTCAGCTTGACGGCAAGGATACGGGCTCGGAAACCTTTATCTGCGACGTTATGCTTCGGCAGGACAACAAATTCCTTGACGATTTAACCGTTAAGGACGTTGAAAACTGGATAAACAAGAAAATTACTCCCGTTGAAAACAACGGCGCTGCCTTTGTAAAGGCTATTTTAGGCGTTCAGTAATTTCAGATAATTTTTTAGGCGAACAATTAAGGAGAAACAAAATGAAGCCACTTGTTGCCATAGTTGGCAGACCTAACGTGGGAAAATCCACGTTCTTTAATAAAATGTCAGGCAAGCGCCTGTCCATAGTAGAAGATACTCCCGGCGTAACGAGAGACAGAATCTACACCGACGTTACTTGGCTGGACTACACCTTCACTTTAGTTGATACGGGCGGTATTGAGCTGAAAAGCGACGACGTTTTCTATTCCGAAATGCTGAAGCAGGCAGAAATTGCCGTTGAAACGGCTGACGTTATTCTGTTTTTTACCGATGCCCGTCAGGGTATGCTTTCAGCCGACAGCGACGTTGCCGATTTTCTTCGCAAGAAGCACGATAACATCATTTTAGTTGTTAACAAGGTTGACGGTCCTACTCAGGACGACAACGTTTACGATTTCTATTCCCTCGGTTTAGGCGAGCCTTGCGCCATTTCCGCACTTAATATGCTGGGAATTGGTGATTTGCTTGACAGAATCGTTGAAAACTTCCCCCACAACCTGGAGGAAGAGGCAAACGACGACACAATCAAAATTGCCGTAGTGGGCAAGCCTAACGCAGGAAAATCCTCGCTTGTTAACAAGCTTTTAGGTCAGAACCGTTCAATAGTAAGTAATATTCCCGGCACTACCCGAGATGCTATCGACACTCCCTTTGAAAAGGACGGCAAAAAGTACGTTTTGATTGATACCGCAGGTATCCGCAGAAAGAAGTCCGTTGACGACGGTACCATAGAACGCTACAGCGTTATCCGTTCACTTGACGCTATCCGCCGTTGCGACGTAGCTTTAATCGTGCTTGACGCAAGCGCAGGTATGACCGAGCAGGACGTTAAGATTGCAGGCTTCGTAAAGGAGCAGGGCAAGGCGGCGCTTATAGTGGTTAACAAATGGGATTTGATTGAAAAGGATACAAATACAAGCGAAAAATTCAAAAAGAAAATGCGCGCAGATTTAGCGTTTATGGATTACGTTGACTACATTTTCATTTCTGCCCAGACGGGACAGCGCACCCACAAGATTTTGTCTATGGTAGATGAGATCAACGAATCTGCTTCAAAGCGCATTTCAACGGGCGTACTTAACGATACCCTTTCCGACGCTTTAATGTTAAACGAGCCGCCCACCAAAAACGGCAGACGGCTTAAAATCAAATATGCGGCCCAGGTTGCAATTAAGCCCCCAACGTTTATTTTATTTGTAAATGACGCAAACTTAATGCACTTTTCATACAAAAGATATCTTGAAAACAGCTTCCGCGAAGCTTTTGGCTTCAGAGGCACACCCATTAACCTGATATTGAGAGAAAAGGAGAAAGAAGATTAATGGTTTTTCGGTATATTCTTGCTATTTTAATCGGTTACTTTTTAGGAAACATTTCCTGCTCAAACTTAATGGCAAAAAAGCTTGCCAATAAGGACATCCGCACTCTTGGCAGCGGTAATGCGGGAGCAACTAACATTTTGCGCAATTTCGGCTTAAAGTACGCAGTACCCGTTTTCTTGGGTGACGCACTTAAAACCGTTATAGCGGCAATTTTAGGCTACGTTATTTTAGGTAAGACCTTTGAAGATTTCAACATTTTCTACGGTTTTACTTCCCCTGAAATCTTCGTTGGCGGCGTCGCTTCCATTCTTGGCCACAATTTCCCCGTTACGATGGGCTTTAAGGGCGGCAAGGGGGTTTCAAGCTCTCTTGGTCTTTTAGCGGTTATGAATCCTATTTTAGGCGTTATTTTTATTGCCATTGCGGCAATTTCAAATATTTATATCCGTCTTTACTCGGTTGTTTCAATGTCGATTATGTTTTTATCGGCAACGGCGTACACCATTTTTGACGCTCAGGGCGATATAATCGAAATATGTGTTTTGTGGTTCTTATTCGTTCTTATGGTATTTATGCACAGACAAAACCTTGTGCGTTTAATTAAAGGCGAAGAAAAGAAAGTTGATATATTCAAATAATTCGGAGGTTATCTGATGGCTTATAATGCAAAAGATATAAAAATTCTTGAGGGCTTGGACGCAGTTCGTATGCGTCCCGGTATGTATATCGGCACTACCGGACCTGACGGTATGCACCATCTTCTTTGGGAAATCGTTGACAACGCAATTGACGAAGCTGCTAACGGCTTTGCCGATGAAATTACCGTTACTCTTTCTTCTGACAACGTTGCGTCGGTTGAGGATAACGGACGCGGTATGCCCGTTGACATTCACCCTCAGAAAGGAATTTCAGGTGTTGAAGTTATTTTTACACAGCTTCACGCAGGCGGAAAATTCGATAATGCCCAATACGAATACAGCGGAGGACTTCACGGTGTAGGCGCATCGGTAGTTAACGCTCTTTCTGAGTGGACCACCGTTGAGGTTTATAAGGATTATAAAACCTACCGTGCAGAATTTGAGCGTCAGTACACAGAAGATAAAAAAAGCATTATCTCAGGCGCTACAAAATCCCATCTTGCTAAGGTTGGTACCTGCGCCAAGCACGGCTCATTGGTTTCCTTTAAGCCCGACAAGCTGGTTTTCGGCACGGTAACCTTTAATTTTGAAACTATCGCACGCAGATTAAAGGAGCTTGCCTTCTTAAATGCAGGTATTAAAATCAATCTGATTGACACTCGCGAAGGCAAGGAAAACGAAAAGCATTACTGCTATCAGGGAGGACTTCGTGACTTTGTTAAGTACTCCAACGAAGGCAAAACCCCCGTTTTTGACGAGCCTATCTTCTTTAAGGGTGAATATAACGGAATCCGCGCGGAAGCCGCTATTCAGTACACCGATTCCTACAACGAAAATATCGTATCCTTTGTAAACAACATTCCCACAAAGGAGGGCGGTACTCACGAGACGGGCTTCAGAAGTGCCGTTACAAAGGTACTTAACGACTATGCCCGTCGCACCGAAGTATTAAAGGAAAAAGACCCTAACTTTACGGGTGAGGATTTCCGTGAAGGTATGACGGCTATTATCGCTATTAAAATGCAGAATATTCAGTTTGAAGGTCAGACCAAGTCAAAGCTTGGCTCCGTTGAAGCACGCCCTGCAGTTGAAGCAATTATTTCCGAGCAGCTTGAAAAGTTCTTGGACGATCCTAAAAATCAGGCTATCGGCTCACTTATTTTAGCCAAGGCAGTTGCCGCCGCAAAGGTCCGCGAAGCCGCTAAAAAGGCAAAGGATATTGCAAGAAAGAAAAACAGTCTTGACGTAACCGCACTTGTCGGCAAGCTTGCCTCCTGCACAGGACGCCGTCCTGAGCAAAACGAGCTTATTATCGTTGAGGGTGACTCTGCAGGCGGTAGCGCAAAGCAAGGCAGAGACCGTCGTTTCCAGGCAATTCTTCCTCTTCGCGGAAAGCCTGCAAACAGTGAAAAGCGCCGTATTGAGCAAATTCTCGGCAACGAAGAATATTGTTCTCTTATTACCGCACTGGGCACAGGTATTGACGACGATTTTGATATTTCGCTTCTCAAATACCACAAGATTATCATTCTTGCCGATGCCGACCAGGACGGCGGACATATCCGTTCACTGCTTCTGACCTTCTTCTACCGTTATATGAAACCGTTAATAACCGAAGGTCACGTTTATATTGGCACTCCCCCTCTTTATAGATTAGAGAAAAATTCCACAAAGGAATTAGTTTATTGCTATTCTGACGAAGAACGTATTGCCGCCGCAGAAAAAATGGGCAGAGGCTACGTTATTCAGCGTTATAAGGGTCTTGGTGAAATGGACCCCGAGCAGCTTTGGGAAACTACCTTGAATCCCGAAAAGCGCACCTTGGTGCAGGTTACCATTCAGGACGCTACCGAGGCAGAGCGTTTAGTTACCGTTTTGATGGGCGACAAGGTTGATGTTCGCAGACAGTACATTATCGAAAACGCCAACTTTAACAAGGTTGACGAATTTGCAAAGGATACGGGGGCATTGAAATAATGGCAAAGAAAAACGACGTTATAGTTGATAACAGTATAATTCTTACTCAAACCATGGAAAGCGTTATGCACAATTCCATGATTCCCTATTCCGAACACGTAATTTTAGAGCGTGCTCTGCCCCGTGTTGAAGACGGCTTAAAGCCCGTTCAGCGCCGTGTGCTTTACGTTATGTACGAGCAGGGTCTTACCCCCGATAAGCCCTTTAAGAAATCGGCAAATATCGTAGGCGAAACCATGGCAAAATACCACCCCCACGGTGACTCTTCAATTTACGAAACCATGGTTCGTATGGCGCAGGATTTCGTTATGCGCGCACCCTTGGTTGACGGTCACGGCAACTTTGGCTCCATTGACGGTGACTCTGCCGCCGCTTTCCGTTACACAGAGGCCAGAATGGCTCCCCTTGCCCTTGAGCTTCTTCGTGACATTGAAAAGGACACGGTAAGCTGGTCACTTAACTTTGACGATACAAGGAAAGAGCCCGATATTCTTCCGGGCAGATTTCCTAACCTTTTGGTTAACGGTGCAACGGGTATTGCGGTAGGTCTTGCCACAAATATTCCTACCCATAACCTTGGTGAAGTTATTGATGGTATTATTGCACAGATTGATAACCCCCGTATTTCACTTGACGAAATGATGAAATATATTAAGGGTCCCGACTTCCCCACCGGCGGCTTAATTACCAACGGTGAGGCTATTCGTGACGCTTACGCAACGGGCGGCGGAAAGCTTATTATGCGCGCAAACGTTTCTATTGAAAATGCGCAAAACGGCAAAAAGCTTATTGTAATCAATCAGGTGCCCTACCAGGTTAACAAGGCGGCTATGCTCGTTGAAATTATGAAAATGGTTAACGAGAAAAAGGGTCCCTTGACGCAAATCAGCGATATCCGTGACGAATCTGACCGCGAAGGTCTCAGAGCCGTTATTGAGGTTAAAAAGGATGCTGACGTTGATAAGATTCTTTCTTATCTTTACAAATACAGCAATATGCAAAAGACCTTTGGCGTAAATATGGTTGCTATTGCTGACGGCAAGCCGAAGCAAATGGGCTTACTTGAAATAACAAAATATTATATCGAATATCAGAAGAACGTTGAGCGTAAGCGTGTTCGCCACGACCTTGATGCCGCAAGACAGAAGGAAGAAATCCTTTCCGGCTTAATGATAGCCATTAAGAATATCGATAAGGTTATCAAGATTATCCGTTCTTCTCCCAACGTACGCACCGCTAAAGAGCGTCTTCGCGAAGCGTTTGAATTGACAGAACGTCAGGCAACGGCAATTCTTGAGATGCGACTTCAGCGCTTGACGGGCCTTGAAATCGAAACCTTAGAGAAGGACCTTGCTCAAGTTCGCGAGCTAATCACAGAGCTTGAAAGCATTTTAGCAAGCAAAGCAAAGCTTAATGCCGTTATTAAGAAGAGTCTTTTAGACATTAAGCGCAAATATAAGTCTCCCAGAAAGACTCAGATTGTTTACGGTCACAAGGAAGAAGAGGTTACAAAGGAAACCTTCAAGGTAGTTGAAGACGTGGCAATTTCCATTGACCGCGCAGGTTATATTCGCCGTGCAAACATTAAAAATTACAACCTTTCTAACAAAGATGCGCCTACGGAAGCGTCTGATGCACTTACCTATATAACTCAGGCACAAACAGATATGTCTTTGCTTCTGTTCTCGTCACTTGGCTTCTGCTACAATATTAAGATAGAAGATATTCCCGATTACAAGTGGCGTGATAAAGGCTGTGCTTTAGGAAGGCTTTGTCCCGGTTTTGAAACGGGCGAACAAATACTTCTTGCAATTTGCTATAAGAACGTTCTTCCTGAAGCAAACGTTGTATTTACCACTAAAAACGGTATGATTAAGATGTCTGATTTAAGTGAATATGCCGTTAAAAAGAATAAGTTTAACTCTATCTCCCTTAAAAATGAGGACGTTCTCGTTAACGTCGAGCTTAAGCAGCAAGACGCAAGTATGCTCTTTATAACCGCAAGCGGTATGAGTCTTAATATGGATATGTCGGAAATTTCTCTTACCGGCAGAGTTACTGCAGGTGTTAAGGGTATTTCCATTGACGAAAACGATTCTGTAGTGTTTGCTAAACAGATTTCCGATGAAGGCGAAATTGTAGTCTTCAGCGAAAAGGGCTACGCAAAACGCGCTCTTGCAGTTGATTATGAGTTAGGTCTTCGCGCACGAAAAGGTCAGAAAACTTTTGAATGGCGCAAAAACGGCTCTAACGGTACCCGCGTTGCAGGTGCAGTTTACGTTAAAGAACCCGTTGATATTCTTGCACTTCATTCTAACAATGAAATTGAAATCTTTAACAGTGAAGACATTTTCATTGAAGCAAGACTTTCTGCAGGTAAGCCCTATGCGCTGGCTGTTATGGGCGACGAAATAATCGACGCGGTTGCCCTTATAATTTAATTTATCCCTTACCGCTGAAGCGGTAAGGGTTTATCCCCCATTTTTCAGGAGCAAAAATGATAAACACAAACGAATTTTCTTGTTCAATGCCCGAATTTGTAGGCACTACTGTGCTTGATACCATAGGTCTTGTTATTCCGGGAATTGACGAAACCATAAAAACCCAAATGAACACCCCCTATTCTGCCCTTGGGGTTATAAGCTCACGCACCGGTGCCGCAGGGCAGATTGTTGCCGTTGACGAAGCAATTAAAAACACCAACACCCACATTGTTACCATTGAGCTTCCAAGGGACACAAAAGGTTGGGGCGGTCACGGAAACTATATCGTGCTTGGCGGTAACGACGTTTCTGACGTGCGCAGAGCCGTTGAGATTGCTTTAGAACAAACCACCATAAACGCAGGCGAAGTGCATATAAGCAAAGCAGGTCACCTTGAATTTGCTTATTCTGCCAGTGCAGGCGAAGCACTCAGCCAATTCTTTAATATTCCTTTAGGCAGAGCTTTTGGCTTTATGGCAGGCTCCCCTGCCGCAATAGGTCTTGTTATGGCTGATAAGGCGGTAAAATCATCAAGCGTTGAAATTACCAAGTATATGACGCCCAACAAAGAAACAAGCCACACAAACGAAGTTATAATTGCCTTTACAGGTGACACAAGCGCAGTTAAAAACGCCGTTTTAACCGCAAGAGAAATCGGCTTAAAGCTTTTAATTTCATTAGGCTCATATCCTGAAAGCCCATCTCCGCATTTGTGGGATTAAGTGAATTATTTAATATGAAATTTAAGAATAATTTATGCACCGTTTGCATCTCCGTAAAGGATAGTTTTTCTTTTGATGACCCTCAAAATAAACGTTATGATGTCATTCTTGACCCTTTGAATTACAGTAACGAAGATTATATAAAGGTTTTTGAAATCAACGTTTACCTATTTAACAAACAAAAGAAGCTTGCACTAATATCTCGTTGGGGCGAGCCTACGGACGATATCGCCGCTTTAGACGGAAGCATACTTACGCTTCTTCAGAACAATGCGTTTTTACAGATAGACGTTATGAAAGGACGAGTTATTAACGTAAAACCAACTGATATATTTGGCTGTGTTTTCTCCCTTAATAAATTCGGTGATGATTACATAGTTTACGGTGAAATGGAAATTGCAAGATTTGACAGTAAATTAAACAAATTATGGTCTTTCAGCGGCATAGATATATTCTTTTCCCCAACCGGTAAAACTGCGTTTGAGATGACAAAGGATACAATCAAGCTGTATGATTTCAACGATACTTTCTATGAAATTGATTATAATGGGAAGGAAATTAGATTGCTTTTCTCGTCTAATGAACAATAAACAACAAAAAAACGTCAGCAAATTGCTGACGTTTTTATTGTTTTTGGTATTTTATTTTTTGTAAACTTCCAAAGCGGAAAGGTTAAGTGCGGGCTCTGCGCCGGGAATATCTGAGGAGTTTATAAACACCTTGATATAACGGTAATTTCCGCTTACAGCTTCGTAATATTCGGGATAGGGGCCGCCAACGGCAACTGTTTTGTTGGGACGTTCTGCCAACAAATCGTAAGTTTTGCCATCATTTGATCCAAAAATGCGGAAATCGAAATAAATCATTTTATCTTGAGGTGAAACGAACTTAACGTATCCCACGTCTTGTGAAGCGCCTAAATCAAGAATAATCTCGTGGCTTCCCTTGGGATGATAGCCTTCCCAATAGGTGTCCGGATTTCCGTCAATAAGGTTTTCAAAGGGATGATCCTCTTCCGCGGCAGAAAGTGCTGATACGCTTGCAACCTGAATTTTCTCACCGGGAGTTACCTCGGAAGCAGGTACTGCCTTTTTAGTTTCGGGATAAACGTAGGTTTCATATTCCCCAAGGTCATAGGTGTTAAGAAGAAGCACCCAGTCGCGAAGAGAAGGTCTGTCGGGAAGATCCACCTTACCGTCAGGAGTAATAATGTCGGGAAGATCAATAAATTTGTTCATTATGGGATCAAACCAACGAGCCTGATATCGAACGTTCTCCTTGAGCCCCTTAATATATCCTCTTTCCTTTTCCTTTGAGAAAATATAGAACACAAATACGTCCTTATCAATATGTGAAATGGAAACGTATTTGCGCATTTCAAACATACCGAATTCATAGTCGAAGCTGGGCTTAATCTTAGGCCAGCCAACGTATTCATAAAACTTCTTCATATACGTCATATGGAAAGATACAGGCTTATCCATTGCTTCATACCAAGCGTCAGGAGAATAAGTAAACTTTTTGGAATGTTCCCAAGAGAACAGCCAAATAGCGCTTGCGCCATAGGTGTAGCCTGCGCAGCCTGACTGCATAGCCTGCCAAGCAGCCATTCTTGCAGCATCACTTCCGCAGAAGCCGTCGCAATAAACGTCTTCATACTGGCTTTCGCCTTCAATGTAAGGCTTAATCTTTTCTGCATTATAATAGCTTTCATAGAAGAAGCGCTTCTGAAGTTTATTGTATCCTCCGTGAGCGCCCTGAAGCGTCCACCACTGATGCCAAGGATCATTATCAAGGGTCTGTGCTCTAGGATCATCAAGAGTCATAGGATACATATGGGCACTGTTAGGACGATGGTATCCGTCAAGTTCTCCAACAAGCGCAGCGGCCTTACGCCAAATATCAAAGGAGCCGAACTTGTAATCGGTAATTTCCTGTGCGGTAATCCACATTAAAGGATAGCAAGCATATCTTGCAACGCAGTAACGGGCAAACTTTAATACAGGCTCTTCCTTGCTGCCATAACAATGGATACTTCCGTTATGAAGACCGAAGCCGAGAGCAACGGTAATTCCCTTATCTGCAAGGTATTCTATCATAACGTCCATAGTGTCATTGAAAACCTTGGGATTGATAAGAGAATAGCACTTTGCCCACCAAGGAGGATTACCTACTCTGCTATCTTGCATTCTGTGACCTGCAAAATATGTTTGGTAAACGTTAAAGCCCTTTTGAAGTCTATTTTCTACCAAGTGCTTGAACTGACTTCCGCAAGAGCAACCCGGATAGTTGCAATCGTGCAAATGCTCGTGGTCGGGCATCTGCCAATGAGTGTCACCAAGATAGAAGAAAGGCGTACCGTCGCCGTAAACAAAATGGCGCTTGCCCGGCTCTAATCGAACGTAGCCGTGCTTTTCAAGCTCTGTTTTGGGATTTAAGCAAGGTGCGGCTTCAATTTCACCCGAATCGGTTAAGGAAGTATTATCTTTATCGGTGCAGGTGATTTTGTACGTCCATTTTCCTGCTTTTTCTGCAGAAAAGCGCACCTTCCATTCGTTATCACCGTTCCAGAAGCCCGGAAGAGTAATAACAGTGCCGTCTTCGTGTGTAAAGACTGCATCAATATCAACGTCTAAAAAAGGATTCTCGTACTCCTTATCACTGTGAAGCACGATTTCGAGGCGTTTGTAAACCGTAGTAGAAAAATTCATCTAAGCTCCTCCTTAAAGGTTTAATCACTTAATTATACCATAGCATAAAACGCATTTCAACCTTAAAAACACAAAATTTAATTAAATGTAAAATTTTATTTACAAAAAAGTCTTTGTCTGCGAACCGCAAACAAAGACTTTCAAAATTTTCAGTTTTAATCCCCTTGCTTTGATTATTTGACGTCTTTAATTTCTCTGCCCGAAATATTAGCGGCAATATCGTCAAAATAATTGCAAAGAGCAACAACGTCAGCACCAACGCTGATAAAGGTATAACCCATATCAACTAACTGATCAAAGTTACCCGTTCCGCCTACAGTGCCTGCGAACTTGCCATATTTACGGGCAGTTTTAGCAATAAGACGGCGTGTTTCATCAATTTTAGGATTTGCGAAGTCACAAGGAGCGCCAATACCCTGAGAGAAATCTGCAGGTCCGAAGAAGATCATATCAATACCCTCGAGCGCACAAATTTCTTCGAGCTCATCTAAAGGCTCGGGATCTTCAATCTGAACAACGGTAAATCTCTCTTCGTTTGCTTGCTTCATATATTCTATTCCGTCAATTCTGCCATAGCCGCCGTCAGCGTTTCCGCCGTCAATAGGTCTGCGGCCTACGGGATGGAATTTAGTAAAGTAAACGATTTTCTTGGCTTCCTCAAGGCTCATTAAGTGAGGCACCATAATGCCGGTTGAATCAGCCTCAAGGGGACGGATAAAATCATTGTAGCTTCCCTTTGAAACCCTGGTTAAAACGTCAACGTCATAGCACTTTGCCGCGCGGACAAATTCCTCAACACAAGCCATACTGTTAGGTACGTGCTCCAAGTCAATCCAGATACAGTCAACACCGCTTGCGGCGGCAATTTCTGCGCATCGTGGGTCAGCTAAATTAAGTTTTGTGCATGTTGCAACTTTTCCTGCTCTCATCTGCCGAAGAACACGGCTCTTTCGCATATTCATAATAAGACCTTCCTTTTAATAATGATTGTTGTTTCGACTTTCTTTAATCATTATTTAGCGTAATTTACGGAATTATTTTATCATCTGCCTGATTGCAATGTCAATTATTTTTACTTTTTAGGCATCTGCAAAGGTTATTTTATTTCCTACGGTCTCATTTTCTTATGCTTTTTGTCCTTTTAAGAAATATCCATTTGCTCAACAGTTGTTCCCGTATAGTAGTGAGTGAGAATTTCCTTATAAGTTTTTCCTTCCTTTGCCATAAGCTGAGCCCCCTGCTGACTCATTCCTACCCCGTGGCCGTAGCCGTAAACCGTGAAGGTGATGCTTTCCGAATCCTTTTCAAACACGAAATCCGTTGACCGCAGAGAAAGTGCCGTTCTGAGCGCGGTAGCCTTTACGCTTTTATCACCTAATTTTACCGTGCCGACTCTTCCTGCGCTTGTTCGGGAAACAATTTTTATGTCTATGCCTTCAAGTTTGAGATTAAAGGCTTTGTTTACCTTTTCGATAAATTCATTTTTTGTAAAGGTGACGGTTTTGGAATATTCCTGCTCTCCGATAGGCGATTCAACGCTTACCAGATAAGGATGGTTGCCTCCGAAAACTGAAACGCAGTCCTCGGTTTTATCTACGCTTGAAGAATGATATAAGGCACAGATCGGAGCACCGTTATATTTTATGATTTCACCCTCTGTTTCATTTACCGCTTGCTGAATTGACGACAAATACTTCTGATAATTCCCCTTCCACTCAGCAAGCATTTTGTCGAAGGACTTAAACGCCTGACAATGAGCGTAATCCGTGCAGACGTCACCTCCGCGGGAGCATCCGCCGCCGTTTATTTTATACATCAGATACGTTCTTGCGGCAACCGCCTGAGCCTTTAACGCTTCAGGCTCAAAGGTGGGATACACCTCACCTGCCACCACCTGAACGATATACTCCTCCAAATCCATTTCCATAACCGCGCCATCTGTAAGAACTTTGATTTTTCTAACAGATTTTTCCTGCTCAAGCGGCTCTTTCTGCTGTTCTGATTGTTCTTCCCGCGTATCCTCTTTCTGCTCTGCTTGTTCCTCCTGCTTTTGCTCTTCTTCGACAGAATCCTCCTGAAGTGGTTTTATTATTTCGATTTTACCATTTTGAGCCTCCTGCTCATTTGGCAAGCCTGCCGCCGAAAGCACCAGCATCAGCGCCGACAGCGCAAAAATAAATACTGCTTTAATTTTGTCCATATCTTTCACCTAATCAATAACGTACGGTATCCCTAAAACGCTTGAATCTGCATAGGAAATTTCTTGCATAAAGGGATTCGTAAAAATATTATTTTTATTTGCGGTAAAATATTCTTTTACAACGCGTCCGTTAGGAAGAAATTTTGCCTTTTCCATATCCTTTTTGTCAATTTTATAGACAAAATATCCGTCAGCGCTCCATTTTTCGCTATAAGTAAACAATCTGTCCCCTATGCTCGAATCGGTGCAAACTGCGTAAACGTTATCCGCCTTAAGCGAAAAGGCGGGAAAGGTGCAAAGGCTGAACATCAGCATTGCAAGAAGCAACAGAATTAAAACGTATTTCTCCATAAAAAATCCCCCTTGGCACGATTATGCCACGGGGGACGCAGTTTTATTCAATTACTTTAAGTCAATAATATCTACGACCTGATTATCGAAGGTTTTAAGATTAAAAGCACCGTCGCGATACAAAACGTAGCCTCTGAAATCATTTTTCGGCAGGGAAACGGAGCCGGGGTTAACGTAAATGTAATCCTCCTGCCTTACCATTTCGCCAACGTGGAAGTGACCGTTAACAAGCACGTCGCCCTTATTCAGCTTAGGAAGATTATCCCGTGAAAACAGGTGCCCGTGAGTTACGAATACCTGACAAAAATCCAGGTACATCACTAAGCTATCCTGCATAATTGGAAACTCCAGCACCATCTGGTCAACCTCTGAATCGCAGTTACCGCGCACCGCCAATATGCTTTGCTTGTTTTCGTTAAGAAGCTTTGCAACAGTCATAGGGTCATAATCTCTCGGCAACGGATTTCTCGGTCCGTGATAAAGCAGGTCACCTAAAAGCACCAGCTTATCCGCCTGCTCGTTTTTGAAGGCTTCAAGTAATTGCTTGCAGTAAAATGCAGAGCCGTGAATATCTGACGCAAACATTATCTTCATTTTTCGCTACCTCGTCTTTTTTAGCCTCTAAAGGCTGAAATTCTTAAATTTGTTAAAGTATAAGATAAATTTTTTTTGTTGTCAACCAAAAATATAGTGCAAAATCAAAATGAATGTGGTATAATATATTCTGTATAATTATATACCCTACATTATTTTTTGGAGAACGATATGAAATACCTTGTTTTGTTAGGCGACGGAATGGCAGATTTACCTATTGACGAATTAGGCGGTAAGACTCCTATGGAGTGTGCTAAAAAGCCTTTAATAGATTTTATGGCGCAAAAGGGTGAGGTTGGTATGTGCCGAATCACTCCCGAAGGCTGTAAGGGCGGAAGTGACGTTGGCAACCTTTCCGTTATGGGCTATGACCCCAGAAGGTATCTGACCGGCAGAGCTCCTCTTGAGGCGGCGGCTATGGGCATTAAAATGGCTGACGACGATATTGCTCTCCGTTGCAACCTTGCCTGCGTTTCAGATGAAGATGAATATGAAAACAAAACTATGATAGATTACAGCAGTGACGAAATTACCACTGCTGAAGCCTCCGAGCTTATTGACGCTCTTAACGAGGAATTATCCGACGGAATTATTGAGTTCCATGCAGGAATTTCCTACCGCCACATTTTAATTATCCACGGCGGTAACAGTGACGTTACGCTTACTCCTCCCCACGATATTACCGGCAAGCCCGTAAGGGATTATCTTCCCAAGGGCTCAGGCGCCTCGGTTTTATTTGATATTATGAAAAAGAGTGAGGAAATTCTTAAGAACCACCCCGTTAACCTTAAGCGCAAGGCTCTGGGCTTGCGTATGGCTAACACCTGCTGGTTCTGGGGTGTTGGAAGCAAGCCCGGGCTTTCACCCTTCAAGGAGAAATACGGTCTTTCAGGCTCTGCGGTTACCGCAGTTGACCTTGTTCGCGGAATTGCAAAGCTTGCGGATATGACTACCTATGACGTTGACGGTGCAACGGGTACCCTTGAAACTAACTTTATGGGCAAGGCAAAAGCCACCCTTACCGCCTTTGACGAGGGCTACGATTTTTGCTATCTTCACTTTGAAGCGCCCGATGAATGCGGTCACAGGCACGAAATCAACCGCAAGGTTAAGGCAATAGAAATGCTCGACACGGTGCTCACCTTCATTGTTAACGGACTTCGCGCCCGCGGTGAAGAATACGGCGTGCTTATTATGCCTGACCACCCCACTCCCATTTCAACGGGAACACACTCAAGCGCCCCCGTACCCTACGCAATTTATTACAGTAACAACGAGCGCAACAGCGGTGTTCAGAATTTCTGCGAAAAAACTGCTGAAGCAACGGGCGTAGTTCAAGAAATCGGCTACGACCTTTTAGGCAGATTCTTTAAGGAATAATAAAATGGAGAATAATTCTTTAGAAAAGCGTCAGGCTCAGGCACAATACAACCATAAGCGCTTCCCAACCGTTTTTCAAGGTATTTTAGCGCCTGCTTTAATGCAGTTTGTGGGCTCCGCCCTGGTTGTAATAGCACTGTTGATTACGGAAGCGTTCTTTTCCTTCAAAACTGAGTTTGGTGAATACTTATCCAACGTAGTTGTTTCTCAGTTTTTACAGATTTTAATTCTCCCCCTTGCTTTCGTTTTAATATGCAAAAAGGACGGCTTGAGCACATTTCGGCTTAATAAGGGAATCGACCCGATTCAAATACTGTTGCTTGTTGTTGTATCCCTGGGACTGTTCTTTATTGCGCAGTATGTAAATTCCGTTTTCGTTGCATTCCTTTCAAGCTTTTTAGGCACACCCTCATCAATAACGGATTCACCTGAAGCCCAGAATATCTGGCAGCTTCTTTATTCAATAGTGATTGTTGCAGGTCTTCCTGCCATTTGCGAAGAAATTATGTTCCGCGGCTTTGTGCTTCGCGCCTTCGAAAGAAAATCCGCCTTAGCGGCAGTAATGATTTCTTCCGTAGCATTTTCAATTATGCACGGCAATTTCCAGCAGATAGTTTATGCCTTTCTGTTAGGCTTGATTATGGGTTTATTCGTTATTCTTACCGACTCCCTTGCCGCATCCATAACGATCCATTTTGTGCTTAACGCACTTTCCTGCGTGTTGATGTATCCGCCAATATTTGCCGTATACGAGACCTTGGTTATGGAATACACGTTCATTTACCTTGCCTTAATGGCTCTCCTTGCGCTTCTTGGAGTAGCCGCCGCCATTTTCCTTATAAAATACACTAAGAAGAAAAATAAGCGTAAATTTGGCTGTGAAACGGTTTCCGATATGTGCTGCACCGACCTTATGCCTAAGCCAAAGCCTTGGGAAAAGGTGTTATCTACTCTGGCGTGGATCTCCTTTATCGGTGTTAACCTTTTGAGTATGATAGAGCTTTGGTTCTATGACGATATTATGAAATTTCTGGAGCAGCTCCAAATATGACTGTAAAAATCATTGCCGTTGGCAAAATACAAAAAATGTATCAGGAAATTCAGTCCGAATTTGTTAAACGCCTTTCCCGATACTGCAAATGCGAGGTTATAGAGGTTTCCGACGAGCAGGCTCCCGAAAAGCTTTCTGACGCGCAACGGGTTGCCGTTCAGCTTGCCGAATGGGAAAAAATAAAGAAAAAGCTTGCTGACAGTGATTTTCTCGTTGCCCTCGATTCTACGGGCAAAAGCCTTTCAAGTGTGGAATTATCGTCTCAGCTTGAAGCGTGGCAAAACGAAAAGAATCTCGTTTTTGCGCTCGGCGGCTCCCTCGGCTTTCATCCCGACGCGCTGAAAAGAGCAAATTATACCCTGTCCCTTTCAAAGATGACCTTTACTCATTCAATGGCAAGAGTTATTTTGCTTGAACAAATTTACCGCGGCTTTAAGATAAACGCCAACGAGCCGTATCATAAATAAAAAAATCCCCATCAAATTAAAGAGAGGTTTTTATATGAAAAAGAACACTTTAATCCTTTGTATTGCCGCATTTTTAATTGTAGCAATAATTGCAGTTGCGTTTCTGATTGGAAACGGCGACTCCGACCCGGGAACTCCTCTTCCCACACCTACGCCCACGGCTTCACCTAACGAGGTTATTCCGCCAAAGGGTGATATTGTGCCCTTCGATAAGGTAGTTGATCCTACACCTACTCCTTATAATCCCAGCGGTACCACTCCCACAGCAAGCACCACGGGCTCAACCAATCCTTCAATAACGCCCACTCCCACCGTTGACCTTAAGTACGGCTATAACACCTTTATGGCAAACGCTAACTCAATTAAATCAATGTTTGCAGGCAAGGTTGACGTTACCTCTATCGGCAAAAGTGAGTTTGGCAGAGAAATAGTTTGCTTCCGTTTAGGAAAGAGCGATGCCGAACACAAGCTTTTAATGGTTGCAGGTGTTAACGGAAGTGAATACGGTGCTTCCTTAATTATGATGAAGCAAATAGAAACCTATCTTTCCAGTCTTGACGAGGTGTACCGCTCAGGCAGAACCTACAAGAGCATTTTTGATTTCTGCAGCATCTATTTTATTCCTATGCTTAACCCCGACGGTATTGAAATCAACATTAACGGCATCGGAAGCGTTCCTGCCGACAAGCAGGCTGCAGTTACGAGCATTCTTAATCTTGGCGGAACAAATGATTTCTCCCTTTGGAACGCAAACGGCGAAGGTGTTGACGTTAGCATTAACTTTGGCACAGGAACCGTGCCTTCAACCTCTTTAAGCACTTCCCCCGCAATGTCGGGATATCCCGGAACGCCCTTCTCAACAAAGAGCGCCCAGGCTGTTAAAACGCTTTGCGAGAACAACGAATTCCTTTTAACCACCGTTTACTCCGGTTGCGGCAAGTTTGTTGACTGGTGCTTCGGTAACGAGGATAACATCACCTCTATTTTGTATTCAAACATCATTGCAAACCGTTCCGGATACACTAAAATTGCCAACGGTCCCACCCCCGAGGAATGTATTACCGTTTCTCTTTCACAGTGGTTTGTTTCCCAGTACAATAAGTCCGGCGTTACTCTGATGGTTGGTGCAGGTACCTCCGCCCCCTATACTCAGGCTGACCTTGACGATATGTGGGATTCCTTAAGTGCAATTCCTCCCTATCTGGCATACCTTGGTGATATTTCCGAAGGCGAAGAAACTGCTAACCCCGACGAATTTATTACTATTGAACCTACCTTTGAAAACACCTTATCCGTTCCCTTTTAAGCAAAATGATTAAAGATGATTATTACTTTATGAAAAAAGCCCTTGAGCAAGCCAACCGCGCTTATAAGGCGGGAGAGGTTCCCGTTGGCGCGGTGGTTGTCAAGGACGGAAAAATAATTGCCCGTGGCTTTAACGAGCGGGAAACCAAGCAGGACCCCACCGCTCACGCAGAGCTTCTTGCAATGAAGCGAGCTTCAAAGAAACTCTCTTCCTGGCGTTTAACGGGCTGCACTCTGTTTGTTACCTTGGAGCCCTGCCCTATGTGCTCGGGAGTAATTATAAACTCTCGCATTGACAGAGTTGTCTTTGGCGCTTACGACCAGAAAGCAGGCTGCTGCACCACCCTTTATCATCTTTGCAACGACGAGCGCTTTAACCACAGAGCACAGGTTTTAGGCGGTGTTATGGAAGAAGAATGTGCTGAAATTCTTTCTTCTTTCTTTAAGGAAAAACGCAAATAAAATAAACGAAAGCCGATAGAATTTTCTATCGGCTTTTTCTTGCAAAAGAAACCCCGCAGATTTGCGGGGTTTAATGTTTATTCAAAAACAGTTAATTCATTAATACCGACAGGTACTTCTTCGTATTTTTTCATACCTGACAAAACGCCAACGGTGTTTTTAACGGTAAACTTAACGAATCTTGCCTTGCGTGCATCAAAGGAAGAAATAACCTCTCCGCCGTAAATGCGAATCATACCGTCGAAGCACTTTTCGTAATTTTCACCATCACAGCTGACCGCAATCTCATATTCTGCAGGGAAGCCTCCCATTTTAATGACATTTTCGGGAGTGCTTTGAAGCATTAGCATTGGATAATGGCCTACTGCGCGAATCGTCTTTTCCTCGAGCATATCGATAACTATTTCTGCATTCGTCTTAGTGCTGAGCCATTCCTTTTGATTGTCGTCACTAATAAGCTCACTTGCATCGGTATTGGTTACTAAATCCTTTGCAGTAAAGCCTTTTTTGTCAATAGGCTTAAGGTTTTCTTCCTTACCTACAACGTACTGACATGGCAAGGATTTTGCAGGCTCATCAGTTGCTCTGCCGGTGTAAACAGGACAAGACCAGGTTTTTCTGCCTTCAATATCGGTTAAGCGCAGATAAAAATATCTTGCAGTATCACTTTCAACCGTGAAATCGAGGGTTGAAATCTTTTCACCTTCAATAATCTTAACGCGTCTGCCGTAATCGCTGATTACCTCTAAGCGAACGGGAACGGTTGTTTCGTCGGCGCGGAAATAATCAAGCTCCAGATGGAAATCATATTTATTCGTTTCATCTAAAACGCAGGGTGCGGTTTTGCCGTTTACTGTGTAATAAACCTTTACGTTGCCTGATGAAGAAGCGTAAACGCGGTTTTCACGCATTGCGTAAAGGAAAGCTTCTCTTGTTCTCTCAGGCGCCATAATAATGGTTTTACCGGGCATTGAATCAATACCCCAAGGAATGTTGTGCGCGTCACTTGAGCAAGTAACAGAAACCTTAAAGCCTTGGTCGAGAGCGACAGAATACATAAACTCGTTGATAATATTTGTGCCTCTGTCACCGCCGTTACCGGTTTCCACAAGACGAAGCACATTCTTAAATTCAGGAGTATTATTTTTATCAAGGGCAAAATGCCAGATTCCCGGTTTACCGCTGAATGGTGAGCCGATAATCTGAGGATGCGCAAGAGTTACGACGCCAAAGGGGCTATGAGCAAGCTCCGAATAGAACTCTCCCCACGAGTTTGTGCTTGCATAAGCATCGGAGTTAAGAACAACCATTTCACCTGAGTTTTTATGGCGAAGCTCATATCTGTCATTAACTACGTCAGTAACCTCTGATTCACTTCCCGCGAAGATAATAACCTGCTCGGGAGTGTTCTTTCGCGATACCTCGAATCCGTCAAAGAAGCAAGCGTCGTCAAGGCAACAGCCGTGGTCGCTTATAACTGAAAAATCAAGGCCTTTTCCGTCACCGTTCATATAATCAACGGTATCCTGAGGATGCTCATTTTCCCTAACGCAGAAGGGCTCATGTACGTGTTCCATAGTTGTGTGCACGTGCACGTCGCCTATATAATAATTAAGCTTGCCGTCAGGCAAAGGCTTACGTGCAGTTGCTTCAATCTCGCAGGAATATTTTTCACCGTCAAGCTCTGCAGTAACGGTTGCCCGCCCTGCATCAAGCAAGGTAAGAAGCACTCTGTCAAAATATTTGCTATCTAAATATCTGTCATTATCCACATCATTAAAAATTGTTCCATGGTATCTTGCGGCAGTAAATTTACGAAGCTGAACCTTATCAGAATCAACTGACCACTTAATATCAGCCTGAGTAATATCCCCGTCGGCAACAAGACGAAGCGGAACAACGTCGCCAACAAAAGAAGTGATGCTTTCAGCAGTTAATTTGCATTTCATTGTGATTTCTCCTTTATTTTAAGAACGCTTTTGCGCCTTTTACACATTAGATATTTTATCAACTACACTTTTCAAAGTCAATACTAAACCGCTATATTTTATATTTTTTAACAAATTCGTTATAACTTTCAATCAATTCTTCGGGATATTTATAACAACCGTCGTAAACCTCTATCATTACAGAGCCATCAAAAGCGCCTATGCGGTCAAAGAGCTTGTTATAATCGTAATATCCTCTGCAGGGCAAAACAAGTCTTCCGTCTTGATCAAAATCAACGATATGTACGTTTTTAATTCTTCCCTGCATATCGAAAATATATTTATCTACCGTTTCGTCGCTTTGAGCCGCCTGCTTTATGTCAAGAGTGCAGCCAATGGGCTCTTGGCAATAAGGAAGCAGCTTCTCCATAAAGGAAGAATGGTTATAATGCGTCCAATGCACATTTTCCCAAGTGAGCATAAGTCCGTAATCACGGCATATTTTAGCAAGTTCAGCCGTTCTCTGACCAAAGAATTCGTAATTGGTTACGTACTTGGTATATTTCATCTGTTGGGGACCGTGAAGCACGTAAAGCTTTGCGGAGAGCATTTCGCCAATCCTCAAAGCTCCCTTAAAGATTTCAAGAGCATCCGCATATTGCCTTTCAGAGCGGGAAAAGAGCTGACCCTCGAACTGACTGTTGAGGGTATGTATTGAGCAAACTTCAACGTTGCCCTTATTATCGAGAAGTTTTTTGCCGAAATCCTCCGTGTATTCGGAAAAGGATGACAAAAAAACTTCCGCACATTCAACGTTATTCTTTGCAAAATATTCAAGTGCCTCTTCGGTATATTTTTTGCCGTACATTGAGGCGGTGGAAATACCTATTTTCATTTTTTACTCCTAAATTCATTTCTGCTTTTATTTTATCACAGATTTCTCTTGACTTCAACAATAATTGTGCTATAATTAGTTAAAACTGTATATCAGCTTGGGGAGTCCTTCGGGGCTGAGATTGCTTTTTAGCTAAACCCATTAAACCTGTGTAGATAATCCTACCGTAGGGAAGCTTTGGTCTGAATTTGAACCGTATATCCCTATGATATACGGTTTAATTTTTCAGAAAGGAAGTGTTAATATGTCACTTCAATTTTTGTCACTCTTTTCCCTTGATGCTCTTTTAGAAAGTCTGAAAGAGATGAACCTTATCACCGTGGGCGTATCAATTCTTGTCTGCGTTCTCATTTTTGTTGTGCTTATGCTCATTAACAAAAAGACCGGCGGACTCAAATGGGATACCCGTAAGCTCACTCTTGGCTCAATTTGCATTGCCCTTGCTTACGTGCTTTCATTTTTCAAGATTATTGACCTTCCCCAAGGCGGTGCGGTAACAGTAGCAAGTATGTTCCCAATGCTTGCCTACGGCTATATGGCAGGACCCATCTGGGGCACCCTTGCAGGCCTAGTTTATTCACTTTTGCAGATAATTCAAGGCTCTTATTTCCTTACTCCCCTGCAGTTTGCCTTTGACTACATTCTGCCCTTTACTCTCCTTGGAACTCTCTCCGGTGTTTTCAGCACTAAATACAAAAACTTTAACGTTTATGCCGGCTTTGCCTTAGGTGTCCTCGCCCGATACATCTGCCACTTTATTGCAGGCTTCGTGTTCTGGGGCGATGCAGGCAGTCCTCTCTGGGCAAACATCACATACAGCCTCTCATACAACTCCTTTGTGTTGATTGACGCTATTCCCTGCTTCGTACTAATTTCTATCCCCGCAATTAAAAAATTGTTTAAGCGCGCTACTAAAAAGCAAATTGCTGACAATTAAACATAAGCGCAAGCAATCAAACATAAACGCAAGCAATCAAACATAAACGCAAGCAATTAAATAAATGCGTAAGCAATTAAATGAATGCGCAAAAACCGACTCATTTTGAGTCGGTTTTTTCTTCTTCGGCGTCAGTTATTCCTTTAATTTTTCTTATAGCCAAAATTGCGGCGGCAGAGAAAGATATAACCATAAGAGCAATTCCGATATAGGGAATCTGTTTTTCTTCTGTTTCTTCCTCAGCCTGCCGGGAAAGATTATTTTCTGCTTCCTCTCCGTAAACACCTACAGAAGCAACTGTAAAGCAGAGTATAAATGCTAAAATTAAGCTAAGAATCCGTTTTTTCATTTTCCTCACCTAAAAATATGCTTTAATAAATGTATTATACACCCTTAATGACAAATTTTCAACTGTTTTACACTTTACATTTTATTCTTTTGAATTTATAATATATGTAACTATTTTATTTTTAGGCGGTTTTATGAAAACTAATTCTTTAATTAAACGATTTTTGCCCTATTATAAGCCATACGTAAGCACGCTTGTATTCGACCTTTTCTGTGCTTGTATGACTACGGGCTGCGAGCTTATTTTCCCCTTGATTGTTAAGGAAATTTCTGCTCGCGCCACGGGCGGAAGCCTTACACTTAATTTTATTTTGATTGCAGGTGCGATCTATCTTGCCCTGCGTCTTATTGACACCGCCGCCAACTATTATATGGCGGCAATCGGTCACATAATGGGCACGAAGATAGAAACGGATATGCGCCGTGACCTTTTTTCTCATTTAGAAAAGCTTTCCTTCTCCTATTATGATAACACGAAAATCGGTCAGATAATGTCGCGCATTACCAGTGACCTTTTTGACGTAACGGAGTTTGCCCACCATTGCCCCGAGGAATTTTTAATTGCAGGCATCAAAATAGTGGCTTCCTTTATTATTCTTTGCACCTTCAACGTGCCCCTTACGCTTATTCTGTTTGGACTTATTCCCATAATGCTTGTGGTGCTTACCTTCT
Source organism: Clostridia bacterium (assembly GCA_017502165.1). Taxonomy (GTDB): domain Bacteria; phylum Bacillota; class Clostridia; order Christensenellales; family QALW01; genus UMGS1322. The sequence goes on along the minus strand of JAFVVO010000019.1, from coordinate 45,747 downwards.
TTAACAGAAGAATGAAGGCGGGCTTCAGAGAATCAAGAAAAACCGTAGGCGAGCTTAATTCCCAGGTTGAAGACAGTCTTTTAGGCATGCGCGTGGTAAAATCCTTTGCTAACGAAAACATTGAAATTGAAAAATTCACTGAAGGCAACAATAAATTCCTTGCAGTTAAAAGTAAAGTTTATCATTATATGGCAGGCTTCCAATCTTCCACAAGATTCTTTGAAGGCTTTATGTATATAGTGATAATTGTTGCAGGCGCCATCTTCTTAATAAACGGTTTGATAGACGTGCCCGTGTTCGTTGCCTATCTGCTTTACGTTTCAACACTTTTAGTTTCTATCAGAAGAATAGTTGAATTTGCCGAGCAGTTCCAGAGAGGTATGACGGGTATTGAGCGCTTTGCAGAAATAGTTGACACCGTTCCTGAAATTCAGGATTCTCCCGACGCTGAAACATTAGAGCGCGTTGAGGGAGAAATCACCTTTAAGGATGCGTCCTTTGCCTACGGTGAGGACCTTTCCAACGTTTTAACAAACATAAACCTTCACATTAAAAAGGGTGAAAACGTGGCTCTTGTAGGCCCTTCAGGCTCAGGCAAAACCACCGTTTGCAACCTTATCCCCCGCTTCTATCAATTAACAGAGGGACAGATTTTAGTAGATAATCGGGATATCCGTTCCGTTACTTTAGATTCCCTGCGCAAAAACATCGGTATCGTTCAGCAGGACGTGTACCTTTTCTCAGGCTCCGTGCGCGAAAATATTGAGTACGGTCTCCCCGGCGCAAAGGAAGAGGACATAATCGAAGCGGCAAAGCTGGCAGGCGCCCACGATTTTATTATGACGCTTCCCAACGGCTACGACACCTACGTTGGCGAACGTGGCGTAAAGCTTTCGGGCGGACAAAAGCAACGCATTTCCATTGCAAGAGTTTTCCTTAAAAATCCTCCGATTTTAATTCTTGACGAAGCCACAAGCTCCCTTGATAACGAAAGCGAGCAATTAGTTCAGGAATCCTTAGAAAAGCTTGCCAAGGGCAGAACAACCCTTACCATTGCCCACCGCCTTACCACCGTTAAATCTGCTGACAGAATTCTCGTTTTAACAAACGAGGGCATCGTGGAGGAAGGCACCCATCAGGAGCTTATTGCCAAAAACGGCTTATACGCTTCCCTTTATAAAATTTAATATTACATAGCACAAAACAACCCCGAAAAGCAAATTCTTTTTCGGGGTTTATTATATCTTGATTTGCGTTGCAATGCCTCTGTTAAATTTCAGGCTCAAAGCAGGGCATCAGCTCAAGCTTGAACAGATTTGCCTTATGCTTTGCATCTATCAGCTTTTTCTTTTCTTCATCTTCGATTTCGCCCGTGCGGATATATCTATCCAGCTCCGCATAGGTAAAGCCAAGATTATCTTCATCTGTTTTACCGCAAAGACCGTCAATGGGCGTCTTTTCAACCAATTCTTCGGGCAAGCCAAGCAGATGACCTATTTCCTTTACTTCCTGCACCGTAAGGCGTGAAAGGGGGCTGAAATCGCCTACCGAATCGCCGTATCTGGTGGAATAGCCTACCCAGTCTTCCGAAAGGTTGCAGGTGTTGGCAACTCTGCCGTTACAGCTTTGTGAAACTGCGTAAAGCGTAGTCATACGGATTCTGGGAGGCAGGTTGTTAAGCGTAACGCTTGTAAGCTCAAGCTCAGCAGGCAAATTTTTCTTTAAGCCCTCTAAAGCATCAAAAATATTTACCACGTAATGCTTGATTCCCAAATGATTTACTAAGGAATATGCACAATCTATATCATGTTGCTCACCACAGGGCATAAGCACGCCGATAACTCTGTCTTTGCCAAGAGCTTCAACACAAAGAGCGGCTACAACGGAGCTATCCTTTCCTCCTGAAATGCCCACTACCGCATTACAACCCTTGCCGTTTTTATCAAAGAATTCGCGTATCCACGCTACGCAATCGTTTTTTATTTTTTCTGCGTTAAACATATTTTCTTCCTCTCTTACTGTGAATCCTTATTAAGTCCCTTAACCGTATCAACGGGCAGTGAAATAACCATACCGTGAGCTTCCGTAAATCATATTCCGTTTCGGTAGGACGGAAGAAGCAGCCTAAAATAAGCATTATTGCACCGGAAAGGAACATAGAAACCGTACCGATTTTTACAAAAAGCATATTGCGGTCTTTACGACTGCTTTATCTTTTCTGTTTTATATTTTTACATATAGTGCATTTATTATATCAAATATATTAGGCATTTGCAACCCTTCCTTTGAGTTTTCGGCATTTTATCACATTTTTTTGCGCCGAATATTATTGCAAAATAACCTGCTTTATGCTATTATATATCACGAAAAAGTTTTAATTGGAGTTTTTAATGACGGATTTTGAAATCTTTACCCAAGCCGTAGGTGTTGTGGGAATTATCTGCAGTGTAATCGCTTTTCAATGCAAAAAACATAAGTGGATTTTATTTTTCCATTCACTGCACGAATTTATTTTTGCACTGCAATACGTTTTGTTAGGCGCTTACACGGGCGCCGCCATTAACCTGCTTAATTGCGGACGGAATTTTCTTTTTGCCCATCAGGTAGAAAAAGAAAGAGATACGCGCCCGCTGATTATCATCTTTTGCGCTCTTGCAGTCATTCTTGGAATTTTTACCTTTCAGGGCTGGGTAAGTATTTTAGTTATTCTTGCAAAGGTACTCTCCACCGTAGCCTACGGTAATAAAAGCACCACGTTTATCCGCATTGCCATGCTTGTTGCCTGCAGTGCGCTTTTAGCATACAATTTACTTGTTTCTTCCTATGCGGGAGTTCTTTGTGAGGGCTTCTCTCTTGTTTCAGTTGTTGTAGGCATTGTCCGCCTTGACCTTATTCCGCTGGTCAAAAGGAATAATTCAGAAGAAAAATAAGCGGTTGCTTTATGCACGGAGGTTTTTATGTATATTGATTCTAACGGCAAAAAATGGTTTAAGGGTAATCTTCATACCCATACTACCGTTTCCGACGGTATTTTGTCTCCTCAGGAGGTCTGCAAGCTCTATAAGGACAACGGATACGACTTCATTGCCCTTACTGACCATTGGAAGTACGGTGAGCAAACTGAATTTGACGGAATGTTAGTTCTTTCGGGCTGTGAATATAATCTTAATAACGGTGTTAAAAAGGGCTTTCATCACATTTTAGGTGTAGGCACCGAGCATTTTCCTGATAATATCAGCGAAGCAAGCTCACCTGAAGAGGTTATTGAAGCAATTCACGCTTGCGGCGGCTTAGTTGTTTACGGACATCCTGCCTGGAGCCTTAACACCTTTGACCAGCTGCTTCAGGTTAAAGACGCAGATACCGTTGAAATCTTCAATTCCGTTTCCGACGTTCCCCGTAACTGCCGTCCCGACAGCAGCTTACTGCTTGATATTATGGCGGCTAACGACGTTTTTTGGACTATCGTTGCCACCGACGACGCTCACTTTTATGAAAAAGCCGATACCTGCCGAAGCTTTATTTATGTTCAAGCAGAAGAATGCACCCGTGGAGCTATCCTGGAAGCCATTAAAAAAGGAAATTGCTACGCATCTCAGGGCCCCACTCTTTCCGCCAAATTTGAGGATAATAAGCTGACGGTTGATTGCTCGCCCGTTGAGCAAATCGTATATTTCGGCGACAGTCCCTGGTCAAACCACCGCAGTGACGTAGGCGAAAACCTTACCCACGGCGAATACGTGCCCCACTACCGCAACGAAGCCTTTAAGGATACCTTTGTCCGCGCGGAAATTCAGGACAAAAACGGCAGACGCGCCTGGACACAGTATTTTAAGGTTAACCGTTAATTCTTGTATCTAAATCAAGTTTTTCCGTTAAAGCTCAGAATATTTTTATTAAGGCTGATACGGATTTCATAAAAACTTAAGCTGAATGAAATTACAAAAAAAACAGCGTCTGCGGACGCTGTTTCTTTTTATGCAATTAAGCTCCAAAGCTTTTCAAATAGCGGAACAAGATTATAAATTATAGGCGCAAATATTATAGCAGGAAGAAAATCCGCAACCTTGATTTTTGCGATGCCCATAAGATTGATGCCGATCATAATAATCAAAATAGAGCCTGCGCAGGTCATTTCATTAACGGCACCCGTGCTCAATAAGGGCGCAAGCACACCTGAGAGAAGCACAAGTCCGCCCTGAATCACAAATACTGCAACCGATGAGAGCAGAACGCCTATTCCAAGGCTTGAGGCAAGCATCATAGACGAAACTAAATCAAGCATTGCCTTTGTAAGCAAAATCGAGTTATCTCCCGTAAGCCCTGCCTGAATGGAGCCGGTAACTGTCATTGCCCCTACACAGAATAAAAGCGTGGCAGTTACAATGCCTTCTGCAACGGAGACGCCCGCATTTTCTTTTTTGAATTTGCTTTCTACCTTTTCGGCAAGCTTGTTAATTGCTCCGTCAATATTAATCAGCGTTCCCGTAATGGCGCCTAACACCACGGAAGCAATTAAAATAAGCGTGCTTTCACCCTTAAGTGAGCCGGAAATTCCAATATACAGCGTGCAGGCTCCTAAGCCTATCATTGCCGCCTTGCTAACCCTCTCGGGTATTCCTTTTTTGAAGAGCAGGCCTATAAGCGAGCCGATAATTACGGTTATTACGTTTACTATTACACCTAACATTTATTTCACCGTTTTTCTTTTTGTGTTTTCAAAAAGGGATTGCAAGCCTGTGCCTGCAACCCCTTTAGTTTTGGGTACATTTTACTTTTTGCCTTTATAAATCTTTACGCCGTCATCGTCAAGCTCATCATCAAACTCTTCGGAATATTCTTCGTTGAAGCTATCGTTTTCAATTTCGTACTCTTCGTCGTAATTTTCTTCCTCGTCGAATACGGTATTAACCTTTCTGCGAACGGTTTCTTCCTTTTCTTCACTGTTTTTCTTAATAAACACAAGAAGAATAATTATGCCTACAATAAGCAGTAAGGACAAGAATCCGAGAAGAATAATTATGATAAGATCGCCGTTGTCATCTTCCTCCTTGTTTTGCTCAGGTGTAGGAGTGGGTGCCTCGGTAGGCTGAGCAAGAATCTGATCAAAGCGCACGTCATAATTAACGTTTGTGGTTGCTTTTTCACCGTTAATGGTGTAACTTAAGCTGAACTTAACTCTCGTATCGGTTTTGGGAATATTTACCGTTACGTCGCGGGTTTCACTGCCTGCAACTCCATCGGCGGCGGCAGGAACGATGATATTTTTAAGCACCAGATCTTCCATTAAGCCTGCGTCTTCCGAAATTACAAGGTCACGCAATTCGGAGTTGGTAGCATTTTCAATGGTAAGGGTAAAGGTAAGCTCACCCGGCTCGGTAAGAGCTTCGGGGAAAATTTTATTTATCTTTAAGTAAACCTCGTTGGGAAGCTTGATTGCCTTGTCAGTTTTTACTAAAAGTTCCTTATCCTCTTCTGCTCCTTCAAAGCTGTACACAACCTTGAATTTATAGAAGCCGCTTTTAGTTACTGCCATGTCGTGTGAACCGGTGTATTCCTGCTCGGCATCAAGGTCAAAGGGACCGTAAATAAGCTGAGCATTTTCCGCATCGGAATCATAAACGCGGATATTTGTAAGGGTTACGTTGTTATTGTTTACTATTGTGTAGTTAAAGGTTTGAATTGTACCCTTTACTGCAACGGAATAATTACTGCAGGTAAACTGCACGGTAGGAACAATTTCCTCTGCCGCAATGGTAACGGTTTCACCCACCTGCTCATAGCTCTTTCCGCCATAGCTGAAAACTGCCTTGGGTTTTGAAATCAAAGTGCCGTCTAAAGCCACCTGAACCTGCTTGGTGATAGCTTCGCCCGCTTCTAAAATCTGATCGCTTCTGTTATTGCTGATAATGGGCTTAGGCTCATCGGGATCAAGAATAGTGGAAACGGCCTCATCGGTAAGGTTAAGATAATTAAGAGCAACGTTGCCTACGTTAAGAACCTCGTAATTAAGAGTTACCACGGAACCGGGTGCAACGGAAAGGGCATCGGGCTCCATAGTGATTTTTACCTTAGGATTGGGAAGTGCAAGCTTTAATTCAGCCTTTTCTATCTGCGGATTGCCTTCTGCATCAAGCCAATGCAAATCAAATACTACAGTTTTGCCCGAATCAATAGGCAAAAACTCCATTAAGGTATTCATTGACCAGGAGCCTGAGGTATCTTCTTCAATCTTAGTCTGTCCTAAACTCAATTCAACCTTTGTGGAAGTATTTACAATCTTAACAAGAGTAATAGTCTCTGAAAAGGTTATATTTCTTGCAGAAACATTAAACTTTATCTGTGCCTTGTACTCGTTAGTGCTGTCTAAAATAATGTCACTACCGCTGGCAGAGCTTACTGCAAAGGTAAAGGGTGCCGCTTCGGCAAATACGTTACCTAAAGAAATAACACCGATTGCAGAAAGTATGATTGATATTGCAAGTAAAACTGATAAGAGTTTTTTTCTCATTATGCCTGACCTCCAAATTAGTCCATTCTAAGATATTTTAATGGATTATTCTATAAATGTCAAGTTTGTATATTTTTTCAGTCTGAATTTTTAGAGTTTTTTATCTGTTTATCACAAAAAGTGTAAAAGAAAAGCACGCTTTAAGCGTGCTTAATTTTTATTCAAGTTATTTCAAGTTAACTTCCTTGCCGTTGCTTATCTTAAAGGCAATGGTTCTGCCCGACGCAAGCTCCATAACGAACAAGTTCTTCTCTAAGGAATAGCCTGACATATTGCCTCTCGAAGCGCGCCAGATATCCTGCGCCTCGTCGTCCTTAACAAGAACGCCTTTTTTGTGCACCATAAATACCATACCCTTATTGGCGATGTAGAAGAAATCAACAAAATCGCTGGGCATAGGAATAATGGAGCGAACCTGCTTTGCCACGATATCAAACACGATAACGAAATTATCTGCACCGATAAAAAGCATATGATTTTCAGTTGCAAGAATGTGAGGCTCCTTATTGGTGGCGGTAAGCACGCCCAGGCCGAAATATTCACCGGTATCGTGGTCGGTAACGGCTATCATATTCCAAGCGTTTTCAGTACCCTTTTTCTGCCCTGCAAACACACTGCCTGCCTCGCAAAGAAGCAAATCTCTTTCTAAAGCATCATAATTAGTATATGTTTTCGTGCGAACGTCAGTAGTACCTAATGTAAAAATCATTGTAATTACCTCTCTAAAACTATTGTAGAATTATTTTATCAAAAAAACCGTATAAAGTCAATAACCTTGTTGGAAAGTTAATTTTCTAAATCTTGTTATTTACGATTTTATCATAAATGTCGTACCAGCAATAGACTCTTATAACGTTTTTACCTGAAATATGACGATTATAGCGGTCGTCATAGCAAAGCACCTTTACTGTATCCGTTATCTGAGGAATTGTAATGGGACTGTCCTCTATCATTACGTCGATTTCATTTTCCTTCAGCTCGTCTATTTTAGGAGGAATAGCAAAAACAATCTTATCAAACTTAATATTGTATTTTTCAAGCCAATCAAAAATCTGCTTGCGGCGCATTTCACCCTTGGGAGTGTCAAAAGGAGTGTTGTTTCTGCCCGTAATCAGAATAATCCTATGCCCCATTTGGCGAAGCTTATCAATAACCTCCTTGGCAAAGAGCCTGGGCGGATAATTTTCCGCATAAGAATCAAAGTATTCTTCTCTGTATTTTTCAACGTCCTCCATAGACCAGCACTCTTTTTTGCGGAATTCGTATCCCAAATTGTCGGTGGGCATCTCAAGATTATGCTCAACGCAGTATTTATAAAGCGTAGCCATTATGTATTCTTCGTCGTTTGTTAAAACTCCGTCGAAATCAATTCCTATGTTCATTTTATTCTCCTAATTACAACGGTTTCTTTTTAGGCAAACCTGCCTGACGAGGATATTTTTCAATAGTTGGCTTAACCTTTTTTATTTTTGCAATATAATGCTCTTTACCTTCAATGCTTGAGGTATAAATCCCTTTATTCTCTCCGCCTAAAATGCTGATTGCGTTTTTTGCTTCAAGCAGCTCTTCCTCAACTGCAGGGCCCTTCCATGCAAGCATATATCCCCCAACCTTAACAAAGGGCATATCGAACTCAGCTAAAACGTTCATTCTGGCAACGGCACGAGAGAATACGCAATCAAATTGCTGACGCATTTTTTTGTCCCTGCCCAAGTCCTCGCTTCTGCCGTGAACGGTGTAAACGTTGGTTAAGCCGATTTTTTCCTTAAGCTCATCTAAAAACACTAATCTTTTATTCAGAGAATCCACAAGCGCAACGGTAATATCGGGGCGCGCTATTGCAAGAGGTACACCGGGAAATCCGGCGCCGGTTCCGATATCGGCACATTTTGCGCCTTTAATAATTTCATCAAGCTCCGCGCCTTTAAGAGAATCTACAAAATGGTCCTGTATAACCGCCTGAATTTCGGTAATAGCGGTTAAATTCACCTTTTCGTTGTATTCAAGCAAAAATTGGCAATAAATTTCGAACTGGTTTATCTGCTTATCTGATAAATTTATGCCGTTTTTCTCAAAGGTTGAGCTTATTAAAGAAAACAATTCACTCATTGCAATTCACCCTTTTCCATAGCAACTAAAAGCACCGCAATATCCGCAGGAGAAACGCCGCTGATTCGGCTTGCCTGCCCTATTGAAGCAGGCTGCTGTTTAGTGAGCTTCTGTCTTGCTTCAAGACGAAGACCAAGAATTTTGGAATAATCAACGTTTTCGGGCAAAAGCTTTTTCTCAAGCTTTTCCATCTGCTGAATCTGTGCTTCCTGCTTCTTTAAGTAGCCGTCGTATTTTATGTCCGTTTCAACACAAACGGCTTCACCGCTGGAAAGGGGCATAACGCCCTCAACAAGTTCCTCAAGCTCCTTATAGGAAAACTCCTTACGCTTGAGCATATCTGCGCAGAAAAGCGGTCCTATGGGCTCCTCAAGTCCTTTTTTAGCAAAAATTTCCTTAGTTTTATCGAAGGTTAATTTAGTGCTTTGCAAAATTTCCTTTGCTTTATTCTGTCTTTCAACCTTATTCAAGAATTCAGCATATCTTTCGTCGGAAACAAGTCCAACCTTTCTTCCCAAGGGGGTAAGGCGCGCGTCGGCATTATCCTGACGAAGACTTAAGCGGAACTCTGCCCTTGAGGTCATCATTCTGTAAGGCTCGTTAGTGCCCTTAACGGTCAAATCATCAACAAGCACACCGATATAGCTTTCGGAACGGCTTAAAATCAGCGGCTCTTTATCTAAAACGTACTGTGCGGCGTTTATACCTGCAAGCAGACCTTGTGCCGCCGCCTCCTCGTATCCTGAGGAGCCGTTTATCTGTCCCGCACAATATAAGCCTTTAATGTTTTTAACCGCCAGCGTAGGATAAAGCATTAACGGGTCGATACAATCGTATTCTATAGCGTATCCGGGGCGCACCATTTCTGCGTGCTCAAGTCCGGGGATAGTATGTATCATTTCAAGCTGTACCTCGGCAGGAAGCGAGGAAGAAAGCCCCTGAAGATACATTTCCGTGGTGTACGCTCCCTCAGGCTCAACGAAAAGCTGATGCCTTTCCTTATCGGCAAAGCGCACGATTTTATCTTCAATGCTTGGACAATATCTTGTGCCCGTTCCCTTAATATTTCCGCTGTACATCGGTGAACGGTGAAGATTATCAAGAATAATTTTATGTGTTCTTTCGTTAGTATATGTTAAATAGCAGGGTGTTGGTGACTGAATTTCCTCTTTAGTTAAAAAGGAAAAGCTATAGGGAATCTTCTCGCCCCACTGTGCCTCCATTTTATCGTAATCAAGAGTATTGCCGTCAACACGGGCAGGAGTACCCGTTTTGAAGCGTTGAAGAGGTATTCCCAAATCTGAAAGTGAATCGGACAAAAATCTTGAGTTAACGAAGCCCGAGGGACCGCAATCTCTTTCCCATTCACCTGTAATAATACGGCTTTTCATATAAACGCCCGTGGCAATGACAAGAGCTTTAATCTCGTAAATTGCACCTACTGCCGTTTCAATGCCCCATACCTTGCCGTTTTTTTCTAATATTTTAGACGCTTCATCCTGCTTGAGCGTAAGGTTTTCCTGATTTTCAAGCACCTTGCGCATATAAAGCTGATATTCCATTTTATCAGCCTGACTGCGCAAAGAATGTACCGCAGGACCTTTGCTGGTGTTAAGCATTTTCATCTGCAATGCAGTTTTATCGGCACTTATGCCCATTTGTCCGCCAAGAGCATCTATTTCGCGCACAAGATGACCTTTGCTTGTACCGCCTATTGCAGGGTTGCAGGGCATAAAAGCAACTGCATCCTTGGTTAAGGTAAGCAACAGAGTGCTTAAACCCATTCGGGCGCAGGCAAGGGCGGCTTCACATCCTGCGTGACCCGCACCTACTACGGCTATATCAAATTTTCCGCCAAAAAAATTCATATTATTTTCCTACACAAAACTTTTCAAAAATGTTATTTACAATGTCTTCCGTAACGGTTTGTCCCGTTATTTCGCCTAAAACAGTCCAGGCAGAAGTTAAATCAATGCTTAAAATATCCGGCGGCATCAGCTCAAGGCAGTTTTCAAGATGCCCTTTTGCCTTAACCAAAGCGTCAAAATGGCGTTGCGAGGTAATGGTTAAAGCGTCAGACGCATCGTTTGCTCTGGCTTGTGACGCAATAAATTCACTTACCGCCTCTATTCCCTCACCCGTTTTTGTGCTTACGTTGATTCTTTCCCAGGAAAAAGGCAAAGGTTTTTCCGCAGCTAAATTCAAATCGCTTTTATTAAACACGAAAACGCCCTGCTTATCGAGCACGTCTTCTTTATCTATCCAAGAAAAATCGTCTTCTTCGCTTGAATCCGTTACGCATAAAACCACGTCGCTGTCTTTTAATGTCAGTTGCGACCTTTCAACACCTGCACGCTCGATAACGTCGTCACTTTCTCTGATTCCCGCCGTATCGAACAGGTGTACCTTTATACCCGAAAAATCAAGAATTTCGTGCAGGGTATCTCTTGTGGTGCCTGCAATAGAAGTTACGATTGCCCTATCGCTTCCGCAAAGAGCGTTAAGAAGGGAGGATTTGCCTGCGTTGGGCTTTCCGATAATGCAGACCTTTAAGCCTTCCTTGGTAATTCTGCCCCTTGAATAGCCCTCAATCAGCTTATCTATCTGAGGAAGCATTTGCTGTACTTGAGAAATAATCGTTTCGCTTGTTTCCTGCTCGTCAATTTCGTCAGGATAGTCAATTCCTGCTTCAATAGCAGTTAAAAGCTCCTTTATAACGTCCTGAAAGCTTGAAATCATTTCTCCCAGGCTGCCGCTTAAAAGCCTTGCTGCCGCACGGGAAGCGCTTTTTGTTTCCGCTTCAATAATATCTCCTACTGCCTCGGCTTGCGACAGATCAATTTTACCGTTCATAAAGGCGCGCTTTGAAAATTCTCCGCTTTCGGCCATTCGTGCGCCGTTTTTAAGCACCGCCTCTAAAATATCACGGGCAGAAGCGTATCCGCCGTGGCATTGGATTTCTGCCGTTTCTTCTCCCGTAAAGGAAGCGCCTGCATCAAATTTAACGCAAAGGCACTTATCTAAAAGCACCTCTCCGTCATAAACGCCGCCGTAGTACATTTTGCGCATTTCCATATTCTGTTTTCTGAAAACCCTGCTCAAGCATTGGTGCGCCCCGTCACCGCTGATGCGGATAATGGCAACTCCGCCCTTGCCTGATGCAGTTGCTATTGCAGCGATAGTATCCATATACTTCTCCGATATATTTTGAATAAGTATATTATATACTTATTTTTCCCCCGTGGCAACCGTTTTTGTGATTTGCCAAAAAGGAAACAATCTATTTTTCTTTTATTATTTACTTTTCAGAAAAAAAGGTATATAATATAACTAATACGTTTGCCATCAAGCATTCTTTGTTTTATGGCTCAGAGGTGAATTTATGCAAGATAAAAAGAAATCCTTTCTGCGCGGCGCTTCCATTTTGGCTATAGCAGGCTTGATATGTAAGGTTATAGGCGCAGTTTATAAAATTCCCCTGCGCAATCAGATAGGCGCAGTGGCTATGGGAATATACACTACCGTATATCCCATATACACGTTCTTACTTATTTTCTCTACCTCCGGTATTCCTACCGCCATTTCAAAGCTTGTGGCAGAGGAGAGAAGCAAGGGAAACTATGAGGGTGCTCACAAGGTATTCATTTCTTCGCTGAAGCTGTTAATAGCCATAGGTGTTCTAACATCTGCACTTATGCTCATATTCTCATCTCAGATTGCACAGATGCTTTTGGTGGATTCCTGGGAGCCGGTTGCCGCAATTAGCTTGTCACTTTTGTTTGTTTCCTTACTTTCAGCCTATCGCGGATACTATCAAGGTATGCTGAATATGATGCCCACGGCAATTACGCAGATTATTGAACAGATCATAAAGCTCGCCGCAGGCTTTTACTTTGCAATTTTATGGAAGCCCTTAGGTCCCGAAATGAGTGCGGCAGGCGCTCTTTTGGGTATTACACTCTCGGAGCTTGTAGCATTTATCGTAATATTCATTCTCTACCAAAGGGATAAAAAGAAATTCCTTACCTTTACTGAAAAGTCACGCAATAAGGAAAAATATATGTCGCGCTTAATGGCCATTGCAATTCCTATGACCTTGGGCGGAGCAATTAAGCCTTTGGTGGACACGGTTGATTCCGTTATGGTTAAATCCATTTTGGAAAACACGTTGTCTTACGGCAGAGATTATATTAACGCTCTTTTCGGTTTCTTAAAGAACGACTGCGGAACATTAATAAATATGCCTGCAATTTTAACCGTTGCTCTTTCAATGTCGTTAGTTCCTGCGGTAATTGACGCCTTAATGGGTGTTGACGGCAAGCAGGAGGTTAGGCGTATTTCAAGCACCGGTATTAAGCTTGCTTTTATTATCGGTCTTCCCTGCACCGCAGGCTTCCTTACCCTTTCCCGTGAAATTCTTTCATTCCTTTATTCCTATGAAAGCGACACCTTTGACGGTGTGTTCTTATCGGGTGAAAGCCAGCTTGCTATGGCAGGAAACTTCTTAATGATACTTTCCTTCGGTGTTTTATTCCTTGCGATTATTCAAACCGCCGCAGGCATTCTTCAGGGGCTTGGCAAGGCAGTTATTCCGGTAGTGAACCTTGCAATCGGCATGGCGGTAAAAATCGCTATGAACTGGCTTTTAGTGCCTATTACTCAGCTTAATATTTACGGTGTTCCCCTTGGAACCGTCACATGCTACGCAATAGCCGCAATTTTAGACGTTATCTTCGTTATAAAGCATACGGGACTGAAATTCAATTTCAAAAATATGATTTTCGGACCTTTGGCCTCAGCGGCAACCATGTCGGCGTTTATCCTTATTGCAAAATTCGCTATTGAAGCAATTTCGGGAGAGCCCTTAGGCAAGCCTACCACAATTATCGTTATTTTAATTGCCGCAATAGTATATTTTGTTTCTCTTGCAATTTTCAAGGTTCTTGACGAAAGCGATATTGAGCTTATGCCCTGCGGCAATAAGCTGAAGAAGCTGCTGGAGAAATTCGGTGTACAAATCAGACCTTGGGAGAATTAATATGATTACTGTTATAGGCGCAGGCTCGGGCAAGCCTGAAAACCTTACTCTTGACGCACTTAATAAAATCGAGCAGGCAAAATGCGTAATTCTGAGAACAAGCAAAATGCCCGTTGCGGAATTATTAACCGCACGCAATATCCCCTTTACTTCCCTTGATTTTATCTATGAATCAGCTCAGGATTTTGACGAGCTGAACGAAAAAATAAAGGCGGAGCTGTATTCACATCAGAACTGTTGCTATATCGTACACGGAAACGCATTGGACGATACCTCCGTGCAGGCATTAGATAAGGATAAAATTCAAATTATCCCCGGCATTTCCGTTTCCGACTGTGCGTGTGCCTTTATGGGTATAACGGAAAATTATAAGTCCTTTAATTCAGCTGAGGTGCTTGCGGGAGAAATTCCCACCCCTCACACCCACAACGTTATTACCTGCATTGATTCGGATTTTATTGCATCTGATATTAAATGCATTTTGTCTCTCGTTTACGGTGACGAGCTTCAGGTTGCCCTTTATCACGAGGACTATTTTGGCAGACAAGCCTCAAAAACCATTCAGTTATTTGAGCTCGATATGCTGGAGGAATACAACCATACCACGTCAGTTTACATTCCCAAGATAGACCTTGAAAACGTTTTCAAATACGATTGCCGTCACCTTATCGAAATTACCGATAAGCTTTGCTCGCGCTTTGGCTGCACGTGGGATTCCGTACAAACTCACGAGTCCCTGCGCCCCTTTATAATCGAAGAAGCCTACGAGGTTGTGGACACCATTGATAAAAATGACGTTTATGCCCTTTTTGACGAGCTTGGAGACGTTTTGTTCCAGGTTTCGATACATTCTGCCATCGGTAAGAAAAGCGGCGAATTTGACTTTTCTGACGTTACTGACGCCATCTGCAGAAAAATGATTAACCGTCACCCCGAGCTTTTCCCCTTTGCCAAGACAAGCACAGAGCTTTCCTGGGAAGAAAAGAAGATGCAAGAGCGCGGACTTAAAACCGTTTCCGACGTTATGCACGACGTTCCCGAGGCTTTACCTGCCTGCGCCTATGCGGAGAAAATTCAGTTTAAGGCAGAAAAAGGCGGTATAGAATTGCCGTCCTTAGAGCAGAATATTCTTGCAATTAAAAGCATACTCGACTCTGCTAAGCTGGACGAGGAAACTCTCGGCAAGCTTCTGTTTGAGTGTGTTGCCCTCTGCAAAAATGCAGGTGTTCACCCCGAGCTTGCGCTTAACAAGGAAACAAAAACGTACATTGATGCTGTGAAAAAGTAGCAAAAATTTTCAAAAGTGGCTTGATTTGGGCATTTTTATTAGCAATTTGTTAAAAAAATGTATAATTTTTATCGATTTTTACGTTTGTACTATTGACATTTTACCCAAATTATGTTATTATTTTTATGTTAACAAAAACACACGAAGTGTTAATAAAAATCATTTGGAGGATTTATAAAATGAACAAAGCTGACTTAATCAATGCATTAGCTGCAAAGAACGCAATTTCAAAGAAAGACGCTGACAAGGCTGTAACCGCAGTTCTTGACCTTATCGCAGAAGCTCTTAAGAGCGGTGACAAGGTTCAGATCATGGGCTTCGGTTCCTTCGAAGTTAAAGAGCGTGCTGCAAGAACCGGCAAGAACCCCGCTACCGGCGCAACCATCGAAATCCCTGCAAGCAAGGCAGTTGTTTTCAAGGCTGGTAAGGCTCTTAAAGATTCCGTTCAATAATTTGCTTTTGTATTGGCTGCCGCTAAAAAGCGGCAGCTTTTTTTATTTACTTTTTTCTAAAAAAATAGACTTGTCGGCTAAAATTTACTTATTCTATAATAATACTATAAAACCGTGCATTATGTACGGTTTTATTTTTATTGAAGCCTTAAGCCTGCAAAGCGCTGAGTGAATTATCTTGAGCATAAAGTTAAAAGCATAAAAAAACAACCACGGAGCTTGTCCGTGGTTGTTATGTTTTTTAGATAAATTACATTGTTACAAGGAAGAATCTCAAAGTGAAGAGTACTGCAATTACTGTAACGATAATATCCTTCTTGGTGTACTTGCCGGTTGCAAGAGTGATAAGAACGTAGGAGATAGCACCAACTGCGATACCGTTTGAAATTGAATATGTCAAAGGCATCATGATAAGTGCAAAGAATGCAGGAACTGCTGCGGTGATATCAGTCATATCAACCTTAGCAAAGTTCTTAAGCATAAGAACGCCTACGTAGATAAGAGCAGGAGCTGTTGCACAAGCAGGAACGATAGCTGCTACGGGAGCAAGGAATAAGCAGAGTAAGAAGCAAGCGGAGGTTACTAATGAAGCAAGACCTGTTCTGCCGCCTGCTGCAACACCTGCTGCTGATTCAACGAATGTTGTGCAAGTTGAAGTACCTAAAACAGCACCGGTTACGGTTGCAACGGAGTCACTTGCCATTGATTTGTCGATTTCGATAGGATCGCCCTTTTCGTCAAGCATATCAGCCTGAGAAGCAGTGCCGTAAAGAGTACCGATGGTATCGAACATATCAACAAGGCAGAAGGTGATAATAAGAACGATTGCGTTGATGATAGCAGTTGCGCCGCCGGCGAAAATCGAGAAGCCCTTGAATGCGCCAAGGAAGCCAAGTTCGCCGAAATCCTTAAAGGACTGACCGATTTTGCCAAGGTCAAATGTGGGAAGAGTCCAAGTAGTAAGATAGTAAAGAACGGTAACTGCTGCGATTGAAATAATTACAGAACCTTTAACGTTCTTCTTATCAAGAACTGCAATAAGGAATAAGCCAAGAAGAGCTAATACAACGGGAGCGATTGCGCACCAAGCGTCGAAAGCAGTCTTGTCAGCGATAGCGCCATGGAAGTCAAAGAGCTGTACGAAGGTGTACTGGTTAGCCTGAATGATACCAACATTCTTGAAGCCAATGAAGGCGATAAAGAGGCCGATACCTGCGGGGATAGCTTTCTTAAGGCAATCAGGAAGTGATCTTGCAATATAGCTTCTTACACCGGAAACTGAAAGAACAAGGAATATGATACCTGAAAGAAGAATTACGCATAAGCCTTCTCTGTATCCTGTAACGGGATCGCCGCCTGACAAAAGCGCGGGAAGAATAAAGGATACGAAGAAGAATGAGTTAAGACCCATACCGCAAGCCTGCGCAAAAGGAAGCTTTGCATATAATGCATAAAGCAAGGTACCTACTACTGCAACGAGGATTGATGCAACGTAAACCGCATTCCAGATGTTGTCAAACACACCACCGAAGGTGAAGCCTACAACCTGGTTGGGATTGGTTACAACAATGTATGCCATTGCAAAGAAGGTGGTAAGACCTGCGATAATTTCGGTTTTAATGTTTGAACCGCGCTCGCTGATCTTAAAGAATTTGTCTAACCATGTTTTCATTGAGATTCTCTCCTTTTCTAAAAAAATATTACACAACCATTTTAACACATAAAATTGCAAAAATCAATAAAAATCGTTAGGTTTTTTACAATTTTTTCACTTTTTTTACACAATATTTTTCAGCCGTGAAAATGTTGGGTTTTTAATTTTCAAAGAAAACACGGTATCCTTTGCGGACGCCGTGCTTTTCATTATTAAATTATATTGCAGCAGGAAAGCAGATAACTATAACGGGTTTCGTGGAAAGTATCCTCCGTTGCCCTTGCTTCACCTACGGGCAACAATTCTGCCTCAAGCTCTTCTACCTTGCGATCAGAGGCAATATACTCTCTCAATCTTGCAATTGTGTAGCTGTAGCGCATATTTACTGCGCCGAGACCCGTTAAAAGAGCGTCAACGCCAAATGCCATATTGTCGTGGTCCCAATATACGCGGTAAATGTCTGCGAACTCTTCAAGGTCTTTTTTTAGGGGAATAAGCTTGTTGTCGATAATTTCCTGAAGCTCCTTTTTATCCTTTGCTTTATACGCAGTGCGAATATCTCTTCCTATAAAGCTGGTAGTAGTAAAGATTTTGGCAAGCTTCTGCGCCATACGGAAAATAGGAGCAAAGTCTCCACCGTCGATTGAAGCATAATACTTTTCAATCTCAGCGTAACGCTCTGCAGTGCTTTCCGTAAGCATAAGATGCTTATTACCCGTTAAAACGTCATCAAACAAAAGCCAATAGCTTCTTGAGTTAAAATCATCTAAAGGACGCTGGAAGGGATTGTTAAGTAAATCGAGAGAGTACATTTCATCATAAGAAATGCCTACGATTTCCTTAAAACGCTCCTTGTTGGTCTGCGACATATCGGTAATTTCACCGCGGGCAAATTCTGCCGCAACGTAAAGGGCAGGAAGAATTGAATAAATACTGCAAAGTCCGCCGTGGTCAGACCAAAGCGTAATCATAAAATGGTCGATACCGATTTTCTTGCAGGCGCTCATTTGTGGGAAGAGGGTATGCTCGGCAAGATAGTTGTTAGGGCCGAAGCCGCAATACTTAAATCCTGCACCTGCATATCCTACCTTGGTAGCGGTCTTTAAGAAATCGTTTATTTTTACGGAAATATCCTCTTCGCTGATAGGTCCGTAATACCAGTAGATAGTTTCGATATCTTCGGGGATTCGCGCCTTAATTTCTTCTGCAGGCAGACGCGATTTCTTGTTTTCTGAAAGCATATCTCCCCAAATTTCAAGGGTATAGCCGTATTTTTTTGCAATTTCGTTAACACGGTTTAAGTGGCGGAGTATCAGCTCTCCTCCGTCCTCGTCCTCAGAGTGAAGATTTTTATATCTTCCCTGTCCGATATACTCGCACTCGTCCATACCAATGTGAAGTCTTCTGCTTGAAAGACCTTTTGCCATAGTTGCAATCATCTTTTCAACGAGGGCATAAACTCTTTCATCGTCAACTAAAAGAACTTCATTAGTATCGAACATATCCGTATATACCGCATATTTTTTCAAAAATGGCAGGTGTCCGAGCACCTGAATGTTTGCTATAAGCTCAATTCCGTATTCCTTTGCGCAAGCGTCCATTTCCTGAAGCTGCTCTATGGTGTAGCCGCCACGCATATAGTTAAAGTAGGGCTCACCCTCAATTTTATAGCCTTCGGTTAAGCCGAGATACAGCTCGTTATAGCCGAACTGCGAAAGAATACGAATATAGTTTTTTACCGTTTCAACGGTGGGAGTGCTTTCGGTTGAGCATTCAACGAAAACAGATAACCGCTTAAATCCTTTATTTTCCATATTTACCTCGCGGATTATTCTCTTTCAAAAATAGTTGTGTCAATTTTAGCCTTTGAGGGCTTTTCCTTTTTAACTAACAGTACCCAATCGTCAGGAGTAGGCTTAAAGGGTGCCCGCCACATTCTGTTTACGTCAGGCTCAAAGAAGGATTTTTCAGTATAAAGATTGTGTCTGGGGTCAAACCACTGATAAGAGTAAATTGCTCTGTCAAGGGCAGGGAAAGTTCCCGTTTCAAAGCCTACGTTATTAAAGTATGCTACAAAAAGCTTTCTTTCGTCGGAAGCAATCGAGTAGGGATAACTTTTATTTTCGGGAATAAACCAAAAAGGTGAATCGAATCGGGGCATCAGCTTCCACCAAGAAAGCTTTTCGAAAAACTGACGCATATAGTTAAGCTGGTAAGGCGTTTTGAATTCAACCGATTCAGACCAATGCTTTAATTTTTCTTCAGGAGTAATATGGTCGTGGCCGTCAAAAGAGGTACGGTCGCCATAATATCCTGATTTATAGAACCAAATATCAACCGCGCCGTAGCCGTAGCCGTACATACCGTTAAGGTATGCTATCCAGCCCATACCGCGAGCGCCGAAATTTTTGGTTTCAAGTCCGTCGTAACGCGATTCATAAACTACGCAGGGTTTTCCCTGACCGTTAATCAAACCGTCGCGCGGAATTTCATAATCAATGGGGTTATCCATACCGATAGGCCACTGATAAGAATACCAAGAATGTCCCTTAACCTCTCTAAAAGCTGAAGTTGAAGGCACAACACCTTCCCAATCGGGTGCGTTGGCGTTCATAGTGCTATAGCACATATGTGCCGTTAAAGGATGTGCGTATGGGTCGGATTCGAAAATGCCCTCTGCAACAACCTTTAAGGGATTATCTTCCTTCTGGAAGCAATGGCCGTAGCCGGAGCGGTTGAAATAATAATCCGCGTCACATTCCTGGGCAAGAGTCCACATAACCGGATACGCACCGAAGCGCGCTACCCAATACCGTGCAAGACGCTTCATATACTGTGCATCTCCAACTCGCTTCATCTGAGCAATCCAACGGGTAAAGTTAATCTGTGCGTTTGCGTGCACAAGACCTGCATCCGCAATATACTTAAAGCGTAAATCGAAATTCTTAAAGGCCTCAAGGTCCTCTTCGCTGATTCCGTCCTCAAGCTTAAGGCCGTTAGGCTCAGACTGATAAACCGTAAAGCCCTGCTCAACGCGCTTATCAACAAGGTACTTGAAATGCGAGGTGCATTTTGTTTCATCTGCGTGATCTCCGGGCTC
Organism: Clostridia bacterium; assembly: GCA_017502165.1. GTDB lineage: Bacteria > Bacillota > Clostridia > Christensenellales > QALW01 > UMGS1322. The sequence goes on along the minus strand of JAFVVO010000019.1, from coordinate 25,595 downwards.
ATCCCATTCCTCCATATTAAATGACCAATGAGTGTCGCCTAAATAGAAGAAGGGTGTACCGTCGTCATAAACGAAATAGCGCTTATTGGGAACGGTTTTAACAAAGCCGTGCTTGTAAATTGCCTTGTCGCCGTCATAAGCAACGCATTCAATCTCGCCGCTTGTTTTAAGCCCTAAATTTTCTGCATCGGTTGAATCGGTTGTGTAAGACCAAATTCCAACCTTGGGAAGTGCAAAACGCACCTTCCAGGTCTTTCCCCCATCCCAGAATGCAGGAATAGTAAGTGTTTTATTTCCGCAAGTAAAGGTTGCAAAAACGTCAACCTCTTCAAGTGCATTAGCATAAATTTTAGAGCTTTCGAGAACTATCTCGTTAGCAATCCAAGTTTTAACTGTCATTTTTTTGCCCTCCTATTTAGAACCAGCCTTCACGCTTTGCAAACATACGGAAATCAAGGTCCTGAGGCGGTTCGCCCATCTGTTCTCTGGTCATACCGCGTTTTTCGTGGATATATACCCAGAGCTGTGTAACCGTAAGCTCGCACTCGCGAACGTCGGGAACAACGAGGAATGTTTTTCCGTCCTCACCGCACAAAATCTTCTCCGACTCGTCAATTTTATCAAGACGGGCAAGAGCATAAGCGTAGTAAAGCCTGCAACGGTTGTTTTCTTTAATGTTATCTGCGGCGCTTTCATAGAAGCGGACGGATTCCTCAGAATCCTCTGCCGCAAAAAGCATACGCATAATTTCTTTACCCAACGAAATATCGTCTTTTAAGATTTCAGCTGCTTTAAGCACGTTTTCCTTGCTCTTATCAAGAACCTTTGTATGCTCATATAAAATAGCAAGAGCGTAATGTGCCCAGGCAGACTTTTCAAGCTCGAGAGATTTAAGAAGTGCCTTTTCAGCCTCAAAATTTTCCTTGGCACTCTGAAGAGCAGTACCTAACAGATAGTATGCATACCAGTTGTCCTTATCCTTGTTGGTAATAGCATCTTTGAGCATATCAACCCACTCTGTCTGCGCCATATATGATTCGGGAATATCTTTAGGGTCGTGAATTCCAACGGTGCCTTCGTTAAGAAGCTTAATCCAAACTTCCTGCTCCTTTGAAAACTCTGCAAACTTAAGGTGAGGACACATAATGCCCGTTTCGTCACCAAGTTTTTCCTTGCGCATTTGCTCAAGAGCGCCCCAAGCCTCAACGCTCTGTACCATTTTGGCTTCGCGCTTGGACATTCCTCTTGTTTCATCAAGAATCCGCTGAAGCTTTTGAGGTGGCATAAGGCTTGCGATAGTGTCTTCCGCTTCCTTTTGTGCAACGTGCCATTCACCGTGTGCCTTATCCTTATCAAGCTGAACGGAGCCGTAAGCCTCCGCCCACTCCCAAACGGAATGAGGAGGCATAGGCAGGCATTCGTACTGAGTATTTGCAAGGCCGCACTGAATTTCATCGTACGCGCCCGTTTCATCGTCTTTTGAAAGGAAATTCATCCACTTGCTTCCGCCGCGGGAGTTACCCCAAACGAAGAGCTTTCTGCCCTTTAATCTGGCGGTAGAGGTTTCAACGATACCGTAACCGTTTTTATCAACCTGAGTTATGTAACGGAGACGTTCGGGATAAGTTGTCCAGAAATAGTCAAAGGCAGAAACGTTGTTTAAGGGATAGGTTACGTCAATTCCGCCGTGATTGGGAATATCAATTTTGAAAACCTCGCCGTCAACTGCGCAGTAAGACTTGTCGGCAGGAGCAATAACTCTGTCCCCTTCCTTTTGCTCTACAGCAATATTTGACCACCAATACATAGGAATAACCTTATTGTTGGGGTTGGTAATTCTCGTTCTCATAATTAAGAACTTGCTATCGTCAGGCAGGAAGAAATCCATCTGAACGATACAGCAGCGTGTTCTCTCAAACCAGAAGAAACGCAACACTGGTGTGCCGTCATCAAGAGCGGTTTCACCGTAGTTAACCATTGATGCGGTATAGGGGTGATGACCTCTGAAACCGCAGTTCCATTCAACACCGCCTGAGGTGTATGAGTTGCGGATTCCCAGGTTTCCGGGACGAACGATGCTGTTGCGGAAAAGAAGCTCTCGGCCGGTCTTTTTATCTATCAAAGACCACAGTTTGCCGCCAAGATACGGCAGGAAGGTGGCTTTAAGGAACTCGTTTTCAAGTATTGCCACGTCGTATTCCTTGCCGTCGGTTGCGCGGTCATACATATCTAAATAGCGATAAGGAAAAGCGGTGCTGTGCTCACCGTATTTTAAGAACAAACAGTCATCCTCGTCAAGAAAGAACTTATCCGACATTTCCTCAAGGTTAATATCAACGGAAATTGGCGGAAGTGAGCTTTGTCCGTTAAAGTTTGATGAAGGAATAATCTCCTTTGTAAAAATTAATTTGCTCATGCTCTTGTTATCTCCTTTATGCTTTTGCTTGACTTTTTTGTTTTTCTGAGCTCTGACGGCAAAACGTGGTACTTTTCCTTAAACTGACTGTAGAAGGCGCTTAAGGATTGATATCCCACCTCTGCCGCAATGGAATTAATTGAATTTATGGTGTAAACAATCATATTGTACGCAAAGGAAAGACGCAAATTGGTAACGTATTCCTGCGGTGTAACCTTATAATGCTTTTTAACCAGCCTGCAAATCTGCGCTCGGCTGTAATGAGTATATTTTTCGATGGCGGAAACACCTAAGCGAAGGTTCTCAAGGTCCCTGAGTGTTTTCATTGCTTCAATTAAAAATTCGGGAATCTCATCGGTTTTTTCTCTTCTGTGAAGCTTACCGACAATTCCTGAAATAAATTCACCTGCAAGCTGACGGCTTATAACGTTATCGGCGTCACCTATTCGCAAAACTCTTTCAACCATTTCGTCAATTCTGAATTTTACGTTATAATCTCCGCTTACGAACAAAACCGATTCCGACTCCATACGTTTTTTTAGGTTTTCGCCATAATATTCAACAACAAATTGCATCTGGCCCTCAGGCACTGAAAACACCAACACCGAGCTATCGTGTTCAATAGCCTTAAGGGTAAATGAATCCTTGTTTCGCAACACAAAATAATCATATTCCCCTGCGTGAACAGGCTTATCGTTAATCACAAAGGTTGATTTTCCGTTTATTACGTATAAGAAAACGTAGTTGCCGTCATTTTTTTCCTTTTCAATATTCTCGTGCTTATTAAGAACCTTTAGAGAAAGACTTTCCTGCTTGGAAAAATCCGTCATTGCTTCACCTCCCGAAATGCATTTATACCTGCTTACAATCATATAATACCATTCAAAAGCATTAAATTCAATACATTAATATAACTAAACCCTTCGTTTTCTTATCATTTTTACGGTTTTTTGCACTTTTGAATTGTTTTATTATTGCATTACTCATATTTATCCCGCAGAAAAGCACCATTGACGTAAGCATTATTGGTATGGTATAATCTTGTTGCAGTTAATATTTTTAGGAGATTCTGATGGAAAAAGAATTTATAACTAAAAAGCGTTGCGCATCTATTATTGCTAAAGGCTCCTATAACGCAATTAAAACGGGGATTTGGTGTATACTGGTTTTTATCTTGTGTGCTGTGGCCTTATATTTCTTCTCTTATTTTTGGGATCATTTAGGCATAGATAAGGAAGCAATAAAACTAATTGCTTTGCTTGCAGTTGTTATTTTCCTTGTGGGCATAGCGGCCATTTCTATAGGCATACTAATTATAGTCGAGGGTATTACCTCTCTTGTTTATTTGCACAAGGGAAAATTTTTCTTAGTCGAATCTACCCTTTTATCAAAGGAAAAGAAAGAACTGCCTTACGGCGCTATTGGCACTATTTTTACTTATTATAATTCCAACTATATGACCGCTAAATTTTATAACAGCAGTTACATATCCAATTCTCATTTTGAAGAAATACATAATTGGAATTTTGATGAATATGGTGTTTTCTCCATATATGCATATCATAATTTGTATCCGTGGAGCACCAATGATTCCATGCACATAAGTTTAGCAGACTCTCTTACCGACGTGGGCGAAAAATTCTATCTGCTTGTTCGTGGCGGAAAGAAAAAGAGAATTTATTACATCTTCCACGAAAAGCTCTTCGCCATTAACCCTGACGAGCATCACAAAATTTACGGAAAATACTTTATATAAGAAAAAGCAAGTACAATTTATACTTGCTTTTATTTTACTTAACGTTAATCACCTAACCTGATATTTATTCCGCCCTTAACGGTTTGAATATCCATTGTGCAGGTTCCCCCTAAGAAGCGCTCTTGACGTAAGCATTATTGGTATGGTATAATTTTATTGCAGTTAATATTTTTAGGAGATTCTGATGGAGAAAGAATTTATAACTAAAAAGCGTTGCGCTACTCTCATCAAAAATGTCTTAGCACAGCTGTTTTTGATAGGATTCATAATGTTATTAAGTTCAATTATATCTATTGTTTTAGCTTACTTTTCGTCGCTTTTGTTTTATGACGGCAACGAAATACCTGAAGGTATATGGGCAATAATATGCCATTGCATTATTGGATTCTGGATTATTACAGCCATACCTTTATTATTTATTTCAGCTTTAGATTTGTTTGAGGGCTTTACCTCTTTAATTCAACTGTATCGCGGAAAATTTTTTCTCGTTGAATCAACTCTTTTATCAAAGGAAAAGAAGCACCTTCATTTTAGTTCTTCCCTCAGTTTTCCTAAATATCTGATTGGTTCCTGCTATGGACCGGTGGGTAACGTTTTGCACATTTGGAAGTTTGACAAATACGGTGAATTTACCCCCCTTTCTACTGATACCGCACTCTTCAATCTCAGTTCAGGTCGCCTAAGCACCTGCTACAGCTGGAGCAACAACAAAATGACTATGGCTATGGCTGACACCATTACAGAAGAGGGCGAAAAATTCTATCTGCTTGTGCGTGGCGGAAAGAAAAAGAGAATTTATTACATCTTCCACGAAAAGCTCTTCGCCATTAACCCTGACGAGCATCACGGTATTTACGGAAAATACTTTATATAAGAAAAAGCAAGTACAATTTGTACTTGCTTTTATTTTACTTAACGTTAATCACCTAACCTGATATTTATTCCTCCACCGTTGTCACTGTCGGTGTGCAGATTAAGATACGGTGTTAAGGCTTGTGCCATATTGGAAAGAGGCATAGATTGAATATACACTCTGCCGGGACCCGTTATGCGAGTATGGAACAGACCTTCACCGCCAAAGAATATATTTTTTGCGCCCTTAACGGTTTGAATATCCATTGTGCAGGTTTCACTCATTGCCGCAAGATATCCCGTATCCACAACGATGCTTTCCCCTACCGCCAGGTTATATTCCTTGCAGTAGCCGTCTATTTCGATAAACACCATACCGTCACCGCTGATTTTCTGCATAATAAAGCCTTCGCCGCCAAAGAAGCCTCTGCCTAATTTCTTGTGGAAATAAATTGATAAATCAAGGCCCTTTTCCATAGCAAGAAAACCGCGCTTTTGAACGATTATGCCGTTTCCTGCGCTTACCTTATAGGGAATAATTGAGCCGGGGAAGCTTGATGCAAAAGCTATCATACCGCTTCCGCCTTGGGCAGAGTACTCGTTTAAGAAAATGGATTCTCCTGCAAACATTCTGCCTAAAACCTTGCCGAAGCCTCCGCCTGCATTGGTTTCCATTTTCATATTGGGGCTCATCCAACTCATTGCTCCTCTTTCCGAACAAAGAGTCTGATTTGCCTCGGGATAACAAATTAATACCGGCAAGCTGCCGCCTTCAATTTCATATTTTATCATTATTATTCCTCCTTAAATTAAAGTGCAGGATATAAATTATCAGCGTAGCCCTTTAATTCTATCCCCCACATTTTTGCTATAGTTTTGGGAATCTGAATATTTTCAACGGTGATTCCGTTAAACACCTCTGCACCCACTCCGTAAGCAAACACGGGAACGTCCGCGCCGGTGTGGTCTTCGGAGGTGTAATTAAATTCACCGTTTTCTCCTACCGTCAGCCCGCCTGTTTCGTGGTCAGCAGTGATTAAAACAAAGGTTTCGGGATTATAGAAAGCAAACTCCATAAATGCGCCGATAGCCTGATTAAATCTTACTACTGCCTTAAAGGCCTTTGTCATATCGTTGGAATGACTGTGCTTATCAATATGCGCTTCCTCATACATAATAAAGAAGCCCTTTTCCTTAGCGGAAAGCTTTTCTAACGTCTCCCTGATTTCCTTTTTTGCTTCATCAAATTTTGCCTGACTGTAGACTGTGCCGTAATTACCTAAAATTAACGTTTTACTGTTTTTCTTAAGCTTCAGCTGGTCGCTTAAAATTCCGCTTGTATCTTCACGGCTGTCAACGTGAGCCGAAAATGCCGCAGGCGTTGCGCCGGTTGAGGATTCCGTTGACATTACTGCCGTCCCCTTTTCAAGCCCTACTGCTATTTCGGTAAGGGATTCAACGTCTTTCAAATTACTGTTTTTACCAACGTATCCGTTATGGGTTTTGTATCCCGTAGCAAGAGCCGTTCCTGCCGCCGCGCTATCGGTAACCCCTGAAAGCGAGTTAGTACGTGCAAAGCCTAAATTAGGAAACATATATCCGTAGAATGCCTTTTCACCGTCGCTGGGCATCTTAAGGTCCTCAGCAGAAAAAGCGTCAAACAGCTTAGTTTGATTTACGCCCATTCCGTCGCCAATTAAGAGAATAAAGTTCTTTGCTTCCTTTTGTATCGGTGCCAGCACGGTAGCTTCTTGCTTTATTTCAACTGAGAAGGCGTCCCCCGTAATAAAGGTTTCAACAAAATAATATGCCGCCGCGGCAATAACGAAATAATCGCCCTCTAAAGCAATATGCTTTTCGTTTGCCAGCATAGCAAACTCCATAGCTTCGGTTTCTGCATCTAAATCCGCGGAAATTTCTCTGTTTGTTTCTCCTACTACAATTTCGTGCCCGAAAGGATTGGCTCGGGTTTCATCATCAGTTACCGAAAGCTCTATTCCCGTTCTGCTTAAAATTTCCTTTTGCAGATATTCCGCCGCACGCAAATTATATTCAGGCTCATTTGCAGAATATACTATATTAAATTTATCAAGCCCTATTCCGTTTATTTTGCAGGGACATTTATCTGCGCAGGCCGTAAACGACACAAGCAGGCAAACAATACATATTCCTGCCAATAGGTTTTTCATTGCGTTTTTCATAAAATTATCCTTTCTTCCTTTGCTTGCAGTTTTATTGGGTTTATTCTTTATTTGCCTTTTCCTCAACCCATTTTATAGGTACGAGCCAGATATCCTGCGCGCCAAAGCGTTTAGCGCCTTCCACCTTACCGCTTGCGCAAAGCTGTTGAACCCATCTGGCAGTAACACCTATCCGAGCTGCCGCCTCTTTAGCGGAAATATATTCAAATTCCATTTTGTTTCTCCAATAGCTAAGATTTAGTTCGCCGATTTGCTTTCTCTACACGTCAAAAATCGGATAATCGTATAATTTGAAATCATAATCGTTCAGATTTTTCTCAAATAAATCGTATGATAAATCGTCAAGCAGGTCAAATTTGTCCTTGTCGGTGCATTTTAAGGAAGTGCTTGCATCAATAATTCCCTGTGACGTTAATTCAGCCTTTATACCCTTATTATCACATTCCACAAGGCAGGGATGCAGTTTAATATCCATTTGCTTATATGACCCCGAAACGTCTTCCTTTGCATAATTGGCGTAAGCGCTTGTGCCTCTGAAGCCCTTAACGCGAGTGAATGCGCACCATCTTCTGTGCTCCAGCCACGCCATATTGTTCAGCAGCTTCAAATGCTCCTTTTCTTCTTTAGAGGTGGCAAATTCGATTTTGCCTGAGGCAATTTTCTTGTATTCCTCTACGGCTCTTTTAGCTTCCGCCTTGTATTCATTTTCACTAACACATTCAAACAAGGATTTCTTTACAAGTCCCATTGAGAAGGCTTTATATTTTACGTGCATTGCACGGGCAAGGTTTGCCCAGTGCTTGTAATCATCATCCATTCTCTTTTTATGAGTTTTTGCGCGTTGCGCATTGTTTTGCGCCGAAAGATACGCTTCGTGATTTTTCTGCGCGGTATCCTCGTGTTCAGTTAAGAACACGTTTTTAACGCTGTAAACTTCTTTTAAGCTTCCTACTGCCTGCACGAAGACGTTTCCGCTATTTTGCGCAAAGCTGAAAAGCTTGTTTCGGTTCAGAATTTCGGATAATTCCGAATCGTAAACCACGTAAGTAATTACAGTGTCTTTAGCGGCACCGCTTGTAATTACGTGCTGGCACAAATACTTTCTGATAGTATTTGCGACGGAAATATTATCCTCATCGCAACCCAAGGACACGAAGAAATAATCCGTATCGAGAATACGCTTTCTTGCGTCCGTAAGCATCTGCACAAACTGAGATGATTTTACGTCGCACTGCAGATATTTTACCGTACAGTATGTCGGTGCCACGTCCCCTGCGCGATTAACTGTTAAAATTTTATCGTTCTTGACGGTTGTGCGTTTTATCTCGGGGTTTACGTAATCAATACTGTTCCAGAATTCATCCTCCGTTTCCTGAGAGATAACGTTGATTTTAAGCTTGCAGGAAAGAATCTGACCGAACCAATAGGTTGAAAGGAACATTTCTCTGCCGATTTTTCCCGTACCCAATATGGTAACCGACAAATCCTTTTCGCCTCTTTTGTTCGGCTTTTTGTTTACCAAAGGCTCGTAGAGAGGAACGTCAACCAGAAGATTTGATATAAGATTTCTGTAATTCTTGACGGGGATAAATACAGGCTGCTCTTCCTCGGAAAATCCAAGGTCTGCAATCAGCTTATCCCGAGTATTTTTCTCAATCTGAAGATATGCATCGTCGTTAGTGAACAAATATATTTCGGATTTTTTAAGGTATTCGTTATTTACCGAATCGGAAAGTCTGGTAAGCAGTTGAAGATTTTCTGATTCATTTTCGTTTATAAGGAAAAACTTTCTTTTGCCCAATCGGTTTTTCTTAATTAATGCCAAATCCGTCTTTAAGCAGATTGCACCGAGCAATTTTGCTTGCTGAAGAAGCTCTGCACTCTTTTCGTCACTGTCGTCAGGCAAAACGTGGGCAAACACAAGCACCGGTCTTTTGGTTAACGGCGCATTTAAGCCGCGAATACTTTTTGCAAGAGCAAGTGAGCCCTCGTTAAGCTGGCTGAAATAATATTTATCCTTGCAAAATACAAAATTCAACAGCCAAAGCTTCACCGTAGGGAAAATGCTGGCTATAATCTCAAAAATGATGGCTCCCCCTGCAATGGGCGCAACAAAGTTCAAAAAGGATGCGTATGCCCCGTACACCGTAGGCCAATAAGAATTTTCACCGAATATTGCCGTAAGCATTTCCTTACCGTTAAGTATGTATCCTGTATAATCCTCGTCCATACTGAAGGTCTGCAAAGCGTGCAGAAGGCTATTTACTATTTCCTCCAACCAGGTAAGCGTTGCTTCGCCTCCAACAGAAGAAATTATAGAAAAATATCCTACTGCGTATCTGAGGCTCCAAACAGAGCCAAGAAGGCAGACGTACGTTACAACCATTCTTGTAACGGCTGAATTGAGCCTGCTTTTATTGAATTTATCCTTATTTTTTGCCCAAACGCCGATTATAACAACGGGCAAAATCAATATAACTACCGATAAAATCAGCAATGCTATAATAAGTCCCGACTGACTCTTATCCATAAGTTTTTCCTTCTTTCGTTTTGTTTTCGTTGCCTATGCCTTAGTAAGTGCCTGCTCGATTTCAGCGCTGTTAAGATAATTCTTATTCATTAGCGCCTCTACCAAGGAAGCAATTTTATCCTTGTTTTCGGAAACCAGACAGATTGCCTGCTTCATCTGCTCTGTCAGAATACGGTTTACCGCTTCCCGCACCTCAGATGACATTTTTCCGTCGGCACTGATGCCCTCTACCGCAAGGCCGAATTTTTCATCCATACCGTAAACGCACACGATATACTGTGCCGTTTTAGTTGCAGAAGCAAGGTCTCCGCTTGCGCCCGTTGAAATGCCGTCTCTCTCGCCGTAATAAACGATTTCGGCAGCCCTTCCGCCTAAGGCGGCACGGATCTGTCCCAAAAGCTCGTCAAGAGTATAAATTGCCTTGCCCTCCTGCTCCGCCTGACGCATATATCCGCCGTGGTTTTCTCTTGCCACAACAGTCAGGTATGCGGGCTTTTCACCTGCAAGCCAGGTAAGAAGAGCGTGGCCTGCCTCGTGGCGTGCTACCCTCTGAAGCTGTGATTCATCCCACTTCTTTACCTCACCGCTGTTGAAGGTTTCAAAGGCTTCCTCCATAATGGCGTCATTTACAACGGTGCTTCCCTGGCGAATTGCAGAACGAAGCGCCAGCTCCACCGCAGAATCAAGCTCCGCAAGGCTCATTCCGATGGCTCTCGTGGCAATGTTTTCTACCTGCTCATCGGAGATATCAAGGGCGTTGTTTTTAGCAATCTTCATTTTAAGGAATTTGATTTTATCCTCCTTATTGGGAAGATCAATATATACCCGTCTGTCAAAACGGCGCATAAGCGCAGGGTCAAGGCTCTTCGGTCTACCGGGCTCAACGTCAAAATTCGTTGCCGCAAGCACGAACACGGGCCGTGACGGATCACTTATAAAGCCGTCCATTTCAGTTAAGAAGGCGGTAAGCGTTTCTTCTCCGTTAGCGCCTGCGCCTGCACCGCCCCTGCGTTCCTTGGCGATGGCGTCAATTTCGTCAATAAAGAGAATTGACGGCGCATATTTTCGGGCAGTTTTGAAGAGCTGATGTACCTTTTCGGCGCCTTCACCAAGGTACTTTTTAACGAACTGATTGCCTTCGGCAACAATGAAGGTTACTCCTGCCTCGCAAGCCATAGCCTTGGCAAGCATTGTTTTGCCCGTTCCGGGAGGACCGTAAAGAAGAATTCCTTTAGGTGCCTTAACACCTGAGCCCAAATATTTTTTGGGATTTTTAAGATATTCAACAAAATACTTTAGCTCGCGTTTAGCGTCGTTTGCTCCGAGCACGTCTTCAAAACGAACGTTGGGCTTTGATACCGCGCTGAGAATATTCTTGGTGTCCTCGGAATCAACCGCAACTGCCAGCTTAAAATCAAAGAGCTTAATTTTTGCTTCCTCACCGTTTTTAGATACGGTTTGAGCAGTTTCAAAGGTAACCAGCTTGTTCTCCTTGGCAAACTTATCCATGCTTGCCTGCTGATACAGCATTGAGGCGATGCTCTTCACGTGCTTGGCAAATTCGCCCTTGCCCGTATTAAGACCAATCACTCCGCGAACGCCTTGGCGCAGGAAGGAAACCTTTTCCTCGTCGGTTAAGGTGCCTTCACGCTTTTCTATCAGGTAAACGGGCAAACCCCGTCCCTGCTGACGCAAAAACGCAAAGAAATCGCGGGCAGGCGTATCCGTATCCTCAAGATTGAGCAGTCGGCTTTCTGCCTGAGCCCCAAACTGCATATCCAACAGTGCAAAATCAATATTATTGTTCTTAAAGGTGCTTACGGCATCATCTAACGTCTGCACACCGAAAATTTCAATTTTAGGTGCCTTTTTTCTGCAAAGAGAAACGGTGCTCTTATCGCTTAAAATCAGTACCTTGGGTTTTTCCTCTGACACAAAAAGCTCGGAAATCTCTTTCTTGGCAGAGCTTAAATCAACATTTATGCATATTCTTTTTATATTTTCTACCTGAGTTTTTACCTTATCGGACTCAATTAAGCGCAAAAGCTCGTAAAGCTCATCATTAATGAAGGCTTCGGCTCGGCTGCGGATAGTTCTGGCGTCGGCATTGCTTCCCTCAGCAAACAAAAGTGCCGTATACACACTGTCTTCAACTTTGAGATAGATATCTGTTCCGTTGCATAAATTAAAGGCGTGCCGTTTAATTTCCTTTTCCGCTATTGCCCGAAGATTGTGGGCGCCCATATGATTAAACATAACCACGTTACCCGAAGCGAAGCGCGAGCAAATGGCTTTGGGAAAATACGGTGTTTGCGTGTCAGGCTTGACGTCCTTCTCAAGTGCGTCAATAATAACCTTGCGGGAAATACTTGATAAATCTCCGCTTTCGCTTTCCTCGTATAGTTGCTTGCCTGCGTTTGTAGTAAGAATAATAATAGCATCGGCAAAGGAAACGTCTCTATCGGTAAAATTATCACGCAATCTGCCTGCGTCAAGCATTTGCAGGAACAGATGAATTACGCTGATGTTTGCCTTTTCAATCTCATCAAACAAGAGCACGCATTTGGGGTTAGCCTGAACAAAGCTCGTTACGTTGCCCGCCTTTGCACTTCTGTACACCTTATCGAAGCCGCAAAATTCCATATTGGCTTCCTTATCGGCATATCCGCTCATATCAAAGCGCTTAAAGGGCAAGCCCAGAGCCTGCGCCGCCTTTTCCGCAAGAAAGGTTTTGCCCACTCCCGGAGGGCCTGCGAATAAAAATGTCGCTTGGGGACGGCGGCCTGCCTCGTCAAGCATAGCTCTCATGCTTGCCTGAAAATATCCCGTGGTAAACACGTTAATTGCGTTATCCTGACCGAAAATACAGCTTTGCAGTTCTTTTCGTATATATTTGACCTGCTGAACGAGCTGACCTATTTTTCTTTTTGCGGCCCTCGTTCCGTCCACGTCATCTTCATCAAATATATCGTCTATTTGCTCTGAAGGCGCATCAAACGCACCGTCAAGCATATCCTCAAGCTTTTCGCCTGCGTCAGTTACTTCCTCAAAGGCAATCGTAGGCTGCGTATTTTCTTTATCGAACATTCCTTCAAGCTGAACACTGAAGGACACCGTATTGCCCTCTTTGCCGTCCTGCTTAGGCTCTTCGGAATCGGTGAGTGCCAATGCCGCCTTTATTGTGGCGTTGGGGTCCTCTAAAATACAGATTAAAAGCATAGACGCCGTTATCTCGTCTTGATGCACGTCTTCTGCCAGCTTCGAAGCCTGCTGCAGCTTCTTTTTCATATATAAATCGTCCATAAGAAAATCGACGTTTTCCTGAGTTACGTACTTAATCAGATCTGATTGTACCTTATCAACGTTAAAAATGCGTTTTCTTACAGCCGTGAGCAAATCGTAAAGCTCCTTGGGCACCTCCGCAGGCTTAGTATGTAATTTGTCAATTACCGCCACTAAGAATTTTTCTGCCGTTATGGGAGAATCCTTTTTGTTTCCCACCTTTTTAGCCATATCAAGCAGTTCGCTCAAAAGTGCGCTCTTTTTAATTTCGTTCATTATTTTCTCCTTGTACCTTGCAAATCACATTCAAAAGAATATAACAAGCATTCTGAATTGTAGAATTCTATTATTTATTATACTTCGCACCCGCGAACTTGTCAATATTTGCCCTGTTATTTATATGATTATTGAACATTGAAATGATAATCATTATAGTTGTTGAACATTGAAATGATAATCAATATAACATTTATAAATAAAAAGCACTTCGCAGGCTCGGATATTTCCGAACGCACGAAGCGCTTTATTATTAATTTATTCCGTCACTGTCTTTTACGATGCTCATAAGTCCGTTTTTCAGCTTTTCGTCACCGTCAGAAGCGCCTAAAATATCCTTAATAAGCAAAATATTCATATCCTTGGCGCGCTGAATAAGATACTCCCCCGTATCACCCAGCGTTTCAATAGACGGTGCCACAAGCACCCTCTTTGCGTGCTTTCCGCCGAAGCGTTTTGCAACGGTATCCAGCTTATAAAGCTCTTCCGAGGTAATGTTGCCGTTTTTGCAGGAAATAAAAATCGGTGTTATTCCGCGCATAAGCATTACGTCGATTTCATTTTCCGTATCGAAAATCTCTTCCCGCTTTTCGTCGTGAGCAAAGCCGTCCCAGTCAATTAAAACACCGTTAAGCGCATCGTCAAAATAAGGATTTCCGTTTTTATCCTTAAGAAGCTTTGCAGTAATATACACCTTTAATTCAAGAGCCATTCCTGCAGTTGTAAGGCATTTTTTTACCTGCTCATTTTTGTATGAGACGGTAACGGTCTCCTCGTCCTTTTCTTCAAAACGGGTAATCAGCCCGTTGGCAAGCAGTTGATTGATAATGCCGTTTATCTTTCTATATCTCGCCTTATGTCTCTTTAAGTAGGGGTCCAGCGCCCGTCTTGACGCCACCGTAGTCAGCGTACTGCCGTTCACTCTGCCCACTTCCTCCATAGCCTCGAAAACGCCTATCTGCGTATTCCACAAGCGCGGATTTCCTCTGCAGATCCCCCATATCAGCTCAGCATCGCGCAAAAAGTCGGGCATAAGATTCCATAAATACGTTTTATGCTGGTCAATTCTGCCGAACATAACCTTGCCGCCGTAAATGCGCACGTTTTCGCTGATGGAAAACTTGGGAACAACCTGATACACGGTTTTTCCGTCGGGAGTGCAGTCACAGACGGTGCTTTCGTTAACGTTGAACCTGCGCAGACGGATTTTTTTATCGGGATATTTAGCATATACTATTCCCAAGGCAACGGCAAGAATTTCCGCTCCGCCGGTTATATCGAACACGCACTCTTCATTTTCCTCGATAATTTGAGAAAGAACGGTAATAGCGCTGTCCAGATTATCCTTTTCAACCACCTTTTTTATAAACTCCATTTTGGGAGCTCTGCGGGCAAAGACTTGCTTGTAGTTGTCGATGCTTTTTGTCATTTGCTCATCGGAATCTCCAACGTAAATAATTTTGTTTGGAGAATAGGCAAGGCACGCGCAGATATTTTCCGTGGCATCCTTATCAAAGAATTCAACGTACGTCATATTTTTCCTCGTTAAAACGCTTATGTCGTCATTTATTGTCAATAAAATCGGCTATATTTATCGTTCCGTCGTTAAGAGCAATAAATCGGTTATGATATTGCTCCACCATTGCAAAGGCGTAAGAAATCATATAATGAAAAACGTCACCGTTAAGCTCTCTTCCCTTATAGCTTGAGCCAAGGCGGAAGACTATGGAGCCCTTTTTCAAATCGTAATCAAAATTTCCGTTTGGCAGGCCCGAGGAGGCAACGCAGGTTGCAACGGCACCCTCGATTCGCTTATTTTCCGCCATTTGAGCTTTTAATGGTGCTAACAGACGAACAAGCTCCCTATCCGCATCAATAAAGAAAATTAACTGCGTGGTAATTTCCTTACCGGTTACACCGAAATGAACCACCAATCTTTCTGCATCCTTATAGAATTTCCAGCCTTTACTTTCCAGAGAATCGCAAAGACACTGAAAAACCTTGTTCGCTGATTGGATTTTATTTTCGTCAGCCATCGTTACTTCCTCCTATTTATTTGCCAAGTCCGTAAGGAACTGCTCAATGGAGTATGTTCCCTTTGAAAGCATAAAAAATTTATCATTATAAAGGTCAACCAGCTCACATAACCCGCCAAGCATATACTTAAAGGTTTCCTCGCTGATTTCACAGTTAAAAAAGCTGTTTGCTATGCGAAAATGTATTTTTCCGCTATTTATATCGTAATCAAAGCTTCCCTCTACGAGAGAATTATTGACTGCGCAAACAGCCATGGCAGCCTCAAGCCTTTTATCCTCTTGAATTGCAAATGGAAATGCCGAAAACATAACCAGCAGCATTCTTTCGGTATTAACGTCAATGACAACGTCTATAGGTAAATCTTCACCTTGCGCCTGGCAGTGAATCAACAGCTTATCTTCAATTCTATTGTATTTCCATCCCAGTTTATCAAGAAAACGACAAACGTCTCCAAATACGCCTTGTGCGTGGGCAAGATTATCTTCCATCGGCATAAAACACACTTCCTTTTTATTTTACTCTATGACTATTCTATCAGCCATTTAGCACATTTTATCACATTCCCACCTTGAAGTCAATAAGACCATCAGAATAAAATAAAAGAGACGCCTCAAATGCGTCTCTCTTGTTTTATAAATTATTAGTCATTATCGGGGGTGTAGCTTGCGGGATAGTTAACTGTTACTCCTGCATATTCTCTTATGGGGTTAACACCGTACTGATCACCGCCGAAGAGTCCGTCAAAGGGCAAGCACAAAAGGTGATCTGTGCACTTTGTTGCATGGTCATCTGCCGTAATATCAAGTCCACCGTAAGCAAAGCCTGCTTCTACTCTTGTATAACGGCTTCCGTTAAAGCCGTAGCAATAGTGATAATTCATCCAATCTCCGTAAGTAACGGTTACGTCTTGGCAGGTAATATTGTACTGACTCATATCGGGATAATTTCTGCCATCAATGGTGGTGGTTGCTTCCAAACGGCCGATAATCATACCGGTCATACGATAGAGATAATACTGATAAGATGCAGTAACGTCATTGTATGCATCGAGTCGGCAAGCGATGTCTACGTCTTCAAAATTATAAGTTGCACCGATTTCGCCCTGACCTACAACACCGCCGATGGAGCTATCAAAGGAGCCCCAAAGTCCGCCAAGAACAACGTCGTCTGCGATGGTAACGTTCTTGAAGGTGTATTCACCTGCGCCTGACCAGCCGATAACGCCGCCGATGCCGTTATTATACGTACCAAAGCTGCTATCCTCAACCGTAACGTTTTCGAATACGCAAACGCCTTCGGCAGAGCCGGTAATTCCGCCAACGTCGCCGCCCTCAATCTCTACGCTTACGTTTGAAACGGTTACGTTTTTAATTGTTGCGCTCTCTAAAGAAGAGAATAAGCCAAGGGAACCGTATTGTCCCCACTCATATCCGTAATCCCAACCGCTTTGAGTAAAGTTTTCGATTGTGTGGCCCTGGCCGTCGAAGGTACCCTTAAAGGATTCAGTTACAAGGCGGTTTCTGTTATCTCTTTCACCGGTAGAGCCGATGGGTGCAAAGGGCATGCCGTTAAGATCCACGTCGATATCAAGAGTAATTGTTTTGCCCTCGAACTGTTCGGTTGTACCTACAAGGCTTGCAAAGCCTGCAAAGGCTTCTGCCGATTCCAAGGTAAAGCTTGCGGCATCGGGATTTGCCGTATACCAGGAAACGTCCTCAGTTCCGTCCCACTCATCAAATAACTGAGTGGCATTTGCCTGAATAACCTCAACGGCAAAGGAAATCTCTGCGTTTTTGCCCTGATAATCGTCTGAAGCGTCTGTAGGAAGCTCAACGGAGAGCTCTATCGTTTTTTCAGTTCCCTGAGAAACATCCCAATCATTCCATGAGCTTTTGGCAGAGACAATCTGTGCTCCGTCTGCGGAGGCTTTAAGCTGTCCCATAAGCTCGCCTTGAACGTTCCAGATGATTCTGTACTTAGCAAAAACGTTGCTGTTGTTTTTAACGCTTATGCTGAAGGTAGCCTTATCACCGGGAGTGATGCGTTCAAGCTCCAGATTGCCTTCATCGTTGAAGCGCGCAACGCCGTTATTTGCAAAGGTCTTTTCACCCTGTGCATTTGTTACGGTTTGCTCTTCTCCCAATGAATACACCTTTAAGCTATCGGGATTTAGAGTAACGTCAATGTCTACAGTTGCCGCTAAAACCTTTACGCTTACGTTGTCGCTATCAGTAAACAATGCAAAGGTTGCGCTTGTGATAACGCACAAGCACATAAGCATTGAAATAATAGCCATTGTGATTTTGTTTCTGCTTTTTCTTTGTTCCATTTCTTTTTCTCCTTAATAAGAATTTTTTATTTTACTCAACTCGTCCTCAAGAAAAGCGATTTGTTCGTCCTTCAGGGCAAGTTTTTCATCAAATTTAACACGCGAAATCTTATACAATTCATATATGATAATCATACAGCACGGAAATATAATGCTTAATACTAAAGTGACGGGATCAGTGAGGGCACTTATAGTTTTACCTAAAAGCAATGACTGCCCTTCTACCTTACCGATTATAAAATTCGGTGTTTCCGTCAGCGACGTGTCGATTATCTGAATTAGAGGAACGTTGTTTTCTCCCTTATTATCTCCACGCAGTTCTATCACGTATCCGTCGGTTTTGTTTTCATATATTTTTGTTATTCTGTGGGTAATTACTATAGGCTCAACGTAATAATAGTTGAATGTTAAAACGTCCCCTACCCTTAGTTCTTGAAGCCACTTGCTTTTTTCTTCGGGGTCCGTTGGAATTTTTTCAATAAATACCATTGAGTTGACAGGAATGCTTTTGATTTCATGCTGATTTGTATCAGTACGCGTCTCCGATTCCATTGAATTAGTCAAAACAATTCTTGCTTCGTAATTAAATAATCCTACGGTGTTGTCTGCAGATTTTTTTGCAAGAAATGAAAATACCGCAAGAAAAAGACTGATTATCAGAAATAAATAAACGAAAATATCTGTTACTACTGCTATTATTGTTTTTAATACTTTGCCTGTCATGATTGAAGCATTCGTTCTCCTTAGCTCTTCTAATTATGTTTGTTGAAATTATACCTAATACGAAGCTATAAGTCTTTGGTATTATCTCTTTGGTTTTGAAGCTGTGCAAGCTCTGCGTGAGAATAATGAGCAGGCTTTACGTCTTCAATTTCAATCTGCACTTGGTGAAGCACCTGTTTGTCATCTTCCTTTTTGTGTTGCATTAATTCTGATACAACGGAAATAACAACCAAAAGCAAACCTACGCCGCACAAAACGTACACACTGATATTGTTTTCTATAAAATACGAAGCATAGCCGAGAAAATGAAGACTTACTGCAAGAGTAATGCCCAAAACAATCATTGCCGCTAAAATTACGGATATGTTTTTTAATATTTTTCTAATCTTCATCACTTGTTCATCTCCACAAGGGATTTATCGGTAAAGAGCACATTCTTAACCGAATAATCCGCATTTTCTGATAGAATTATAAAGTTACCTTGCATTAATACTTAAAATCTTTTTTGAAATACTGACCTACCGAGGCAATTACCAATCGAAAAACGTGCTCTGCCGTGTCTTCGTTATCAGGAACAGCTCCGTCAAAAACCTTAACGGCAAAGTCAAGCATAGTAGTCAGAATATGATTTAGTATCATCCACACGTTTGCTTCGGTGCGAAAAGCGTCGCTGAACTTATCCACAAGCGGTGAAAACCTTTCCTTATGTTCTTCATTGGAATACCTTAAAAAATAAGGAGAATAATAATATCTGATAAAGGTACGGCACTTTTCGCGGTTGCCCAGCAAAAATCTCCAGATAGCTATAAAGAAAATTCGGCATCTTGACACATAGTCTATTTCCTCCATATACATAACTTCAACGTGTTGCATTCCTTTGGAAACCAATTCATCATCAAGAGACGCAAACGTTTTAGCAAACATATCCTCTTTATCCTTAAAGCAACGGTAAATGTACGCTTCATTTATGCCTGTTGCAATTCCGATTCGCTTTGTTGATGCTCCGTCAAGGCCTTCTTTGGCTATGACGTGGATAGTTCCGTCAATTAAACCGCGGCGCAGCTCATCCTTCTTCATTTTTTATCTCCTTTTGTAAATGTTTACTACATATTTTTATAAAATAATGCAAACCCCTTCGTTTGCCGATTTCAATCGCATTATTTATTAAGAAACTAAATGGTTTTACTGTAATATGTAATAGTGAAAAGCTTCAGATAAATAACCTTTCATCTTAAACTTCACTCTCCGGGTTGATGTTTATAATGCTTTCTTTACCGCAGAGCTTACATTTTATTGGTAAATTTTTTACCTCTGTTGTGGGGAACACCCATAAAACCGTATGTTTTCCGCAAAAAGGGCAGAGATACCGCTGTCGTTGGTCATCGAGACAGTTTACCGTTGTTTTAATTTGTACTTGTTCTGCCAAGTGCTATCACCTCATTTTCATTTGTTTTTAACGCGGGAATAAAAAAAGCCCGTGCCTTAATCGCATATAACGATTAATCGGCACGGGCTCTAAGGCTCAGGCTCAAATTATTCTTCTGTACTAAAAATACTTTTGAGAAATACTCAAAATTAGAAATTCTCTCTGAATTTCTGCCTCAAAAGATTGAACTTATTATATACAATATCTTTTTTTGTGTCAATTATTTATTTGTTAATAAACAATTAAATTCCTGTTTTTGCATAGGATTTAATAAAATTTTTAGAATTTTTTAATTAATTTGCTATAACCGGTAGTGTTTTCTCTTGCGAATTTGTTGTTATCTGAATTCAATAACGTATAAAATATCGCCGTTTGCATACATACAAAGATAAAATGTAAATTTGATTATATCATAGCCTACTAATACAGTCAACTGCATACATATAAATACTGAAAGAACTTGCAACAAAAAGTATAATAGTAAATAGATTGTTTATTTATTATATATATAAGAGGTTATTATGGGAAGAGACGTAGATTACAAAAACCGCGACCGTTTTATTCAGCTTGGTATTGCAATTTCCACTCTGCGCAGAATACGCGGTTTCTCACAGGAAAAGCTATCGGAAAAGGCTAATATCAGCCGTTCGCTTTTAAGCAACATTGAGGCCCCAAATTTAGCTTACAGTTTTTCGTTGGACGTGTTTTATAATATAGCTGACGCACTTGAAATTGCT
Organism: Clostridia bacterium; assembly: GCA_017502165.1. Lineage (GTDB taxonomy): Bacteria > Bacillota > Clostridia > Christensenellales > QALW01 > UMGS1322. Next base: position 5,030 of record JAFVVO010000019.1, on the reverse strand, counting down.
CCTGAAGATTTGATTAAGGCTTCCGTTTTTCCCGACGGAGTAATTGGTAATAAATAAAAAAGATACTCATTTGAGTATCTTTTTTATTATCTTAATTAAATTCTTTTTACCTCTATTTTTCTTACGATCTCGTCGCCTACCTGGCTTGTGGAGCAATTTCCGCCTAAATCGGCAGTAAGCACCTTTTTCTCGCAAAGGACTTCTTCGATACAATCAATAAGCACCTTGCCCCAATCCTCGTGGCCGAAGAAATCAAGAAGCTGGCTTGCTGACCAAACCGTTGCCAAGGGGTTGGCTTTTCCCTGACCTGCAATGTCGGGAGCGGAGCCGTGGATAGGCTCAAACATAGAGGGAAACTTTCTTTCGGGGTTGATATTTGCCCCTGCCGCAAGTCCCATACCGCCCGTAATGGCGGCGCCAAGGTCGGTTAAAATGTCACCGAAAAGATTTGAGGTAACAACGATTTCAAACCGCTTGGGGTCCTTAACCATAAACATACTTGCCGCGTCAACTAAATAAGAGCTTGTTTTAACCTCGGGGTATTCCTTGCCCACCTCAGAGAAAATCTGGTCCCAGAAAACCATTGAATAATTGAGCGCGTTACCCTTACTGATGCTTGTTAAGGTTTTGTTTTCCTTTTTGGCAAGCTCGTAAGCGTAACGAATAATTCTTTCGCAACCAACGCGGGAGAAAACGCCATCCTGAATTACTACCTCGTTGGGCTTATTCTTGAACAACCAGCTTCCGCTTCCTGCATATTCACCCTCACTGTTTTCGCGAACGAACACCATATCTATGTCCTCTTCCTTTGTATCCTTAAGAGGACAAGGAGCGCCCTTAAGCAGCTTTACGGGGCGAAGATTAACGTACTGGTCAAAGCTCTTGCGGATACGGAGCAGCAAATCCCACAGTGAAACGTGGTCGGGCACCCCGGGAGCACCAACTGCGCCTAAAAAGATTGCGTCGAACTTTGAAAGAGTTTCAATGCCGTCCTTGGGCATCATTTCTCCCCTTTCAAGATAATATTCGCAGCCCCAAGGAAACTCGGTAAACTCAAACTCAAAGCTTCCGTCAAGCTGAGCAACCTTGTTTAACACCTTAACGCCCTCTGCAATAACCTCAGGTCCAATTCCGTCGCCGCCAATTACGGCAATTTTATATTTTTGCATAATTTTTCTCCTTAAATACTTGATATTATTAGTATAATAGGCTATAATCTATTTGTAAAATATAATTTTATTTTGAATTGATAGGTTTTAACTATAGAAAGGTGTTTTATGACTCTTGACCAACTTCGATATTTTCAGGCGGTGTGCTCCTGCGGAAGCGTTAGCCGTGCCGCAGAATACTTAAATATTTCACAGCCTTCTGTTTCGAGTGCTATCAGCAATCTGGAAAAGGAATTTGGTGTGCTTCTTTTCAGCCGACAAAACAAAAAAATGACTTTAACCAAAGAGGGAGCCGTTCTCTTAGAGCAGGCAGACCTGCTTATTGCAGACGCCGACAGAGCTGTAAAGGTTATGAATGAATTGGGTGACAACAGAGTGCTGAATCTTGGAGTTCCTCCTATGCTCAGCTCGTTGATTCTTCCTATTATTTTGGGAAATTTCTGCAAAATTCATCCCGACTTCAAAATCAACGTAACCGAGGGAGACCGAAGCACTCTTATCCGCTTGCTTGACGAAAACAAAATCAATATGGCTTTTTTGCCCCATCAGGCACCCGTTGACGATGAATACAGATCTCTGCCCTTTGCCGAATTAAACAACGTTTGTTGCGTAAGTAAAAATCATCCCTTGGCAAAAAAGGCATCCGTCACCGTAGAAGAATTAAAGTCTGAGCCTCTTGTTCTGTTCAAGAACAGCTTTTTTCAGACAGAACGAATACTTGAACGCTTTAAGCAAAACAGCGTTGTCCCCCGCGTTCTTCTTGATTCGTCGCAGGTTTCCACCGTGCAAAGCATCGTTTCTGAAGGCATTGCAGTAGGCTTTATTTTTGAATTTTTGCTCAAATCAAGTCCTGAGCTTGTGGGAATCCCTCTTTCTCCCCCAATGCGCACTCAAATAAGCCTCGTGTGGAAGCAGGGCAAGCATCTTTCGGGTAATATGAATCATTTTATAGAATTCATCTCCGATTGCTCACCAAAAAATTAAAACAAAATTGAATTACGATACACTCGGTGTTATCTGAGTTTCCGCCGCAGCGGCTGTTAACCTTAATGTGTGAGATCAAAGTCTAATTGAGATGGAATACAAAAAGAGATACTCGTTTGAGTATCTCTTTTTTTGTCATTCGTGTCCGAAAAAGAACTGGTGGAAAAACCTGATTATCTTTAATAAACTCCTATTTTTCCGCCGTACATATACTCCATATGTATATGCCATCATTTTTAATTTCCCCATATTGAACAATCAACTTTTCATCACTTTTAAAATATTCAATCTCTTCCGCTGAAAATGTATTACTTGGAGCTAATGTTTTTCCGTCGAAAGTCAAAACAACGTTATATCCCATAAATTTGCCTCTGTAATAATCCTCTTCACAAGAAATAAGTTCAATATCTCCCTCAAGATAATATGCATTACCTCTATACATGTTAATGTCATAAGAAACGCTTTTAATGAACGCATTTCCAAATAAGACTGTTCCAACTATTGGAACAAAACAAAATGCTATTAAAAATGCAGTCAATCGGCATGGAAACTTTTCACCAGATTGATGATACGCTTTTACCTGTCCAACGAAAAATTGAATTAAGAAAAAACTCACTACACCAAGCAAAATTACACCTAGAGCATATATTATATTCAGCAACGTGTTATACGGAGATTGAAAAGTGTATATTTCCACATCACCACCGCCTTTAGGTGTATTATAACATAAAAGCGGCAGGGGTGCAATAATTATTCATTATTCATTAGCCGTGCGACTTTATTCTTCATTATTCATTTGAAAATCCGTTCTTCATTGATGAATAATGAATGATGAAAAATGAATAATGAATAATACAAACAAAAATCCGTCCACTTTCGAGAACGGATTTTCGTTTGGGTGTTTTGAACTTAATGACACGAATGAAATGTGCCTGAAAAACTAATTTTCTATGTTATTCCCATCCACATTCCTCTACAAGAAATTCTTCAAAGGAATCACTAATATAATCTAAATCAATATCATCAAAGAAAACAAAAGCAATTTCATTATTTTTCTTGGAAATGCCAACAAAAACGATTTGTTTTGGATAATAAAGATTATATTCTTTTAATGACAACATTTGAAATTTAAAACCATCAAACTCAAAATTTGCTTCTTTTTCAATTGTTTCTTCACCATAATCTACGACTGTTTCTTGAAAAGAATAGTTGTTTAAAATGCTGTTTTTTTGCTTATCGAATATATCTTTTGGATATGTAGCCCGTAAAATATAAGCATCTGATTGAAAAATAAAATAATCTCTATGCTGGTATTTGGATTTCAAATCACTATACTCGCCCATTTCCTCAACAGACGGAAGATAGGTAAATGTTTTTTCAAGATTGCTCCACTCATTTATATCGTAACTAACTTTATCTCTTTCACCAAAAATATAGTACGCCAACAATCCACATAAAATAATAAATAAAGTTAAAACTGCTAATACAACTATCAATACTATCTTCTTTTTGCTCATATCGTCACCGCCTTGAAAGTATTATAGCATAAAAGCGGTGTATGCGCAAGTTATTAGCGATATTCTGTGCTTCGCACAGAGTGATATTTTCACTTCGTGAAAGTGATATTGAAACCTACGGTTTCAGTGATATTATATTCGCCCCAAAACTCGCGAAGCGAATATCACTTGGACATTAGTCCAAATATAACTGCGAAGCAATATAACTCGCCGCAAGGCGAATATAACTAAAAAACTCTTGTTCTTCTGAATAAGAGTTTTTTCTGGGACCGACACTCAAAATGGAACCGGTCGAAACCTGATTTTCTTTCGCGCTTCATTAATTTTCACAAATTACAACGCCGTTACATCCAGCAATCAATAAAAACCACAATTTCATTTAGCACCTTGTTTTTATCATTATCATAACCTTGCCAACTATAAATGAAAGAATTTAAAAAACGCTTCATAATAAAACGAATGTCTTTTTCTCTGCTCTTTGCATGCTTTGCCAAATAAGAAACAAAGTCCTCACGATTTAAACTCTTGAAAAAACAACGCAGATATGCTTTTGATACATTTTCCCTAAAAGCGAAACAAATCATTTCTTTAAATGAAGTTAAAAAGCATCTGTAGACACGATTATCCGACATTCCCTCGAAATCATTTTCTAAAAAATCATATAACTTTTCAAATAATGAATCAGTAATTTTTTCATTTTTAGGAAATTCAAAATTTATTTTATCTTTCTCTTGTTTCAAATATTCTATTAGTTCGGAATTTTTACCCAATAATGTCACCTCAAAATATACTAATTTCCAATGCAAATGTATTATATCATAAAAGCGATGGAGGAGCAAGATAAAACCTGTGACACTCTCGGATTGCGGTGCCCGATGCTTTCTCGGCAGGTGGTACTGCCTTCGAAATCTATCGACCGCGGCTCAAACAACCCCTCGCTTCATCACCCACTGGGTGCGCTCGGTGTTGTTTCAGTTAACAGCCGGCCGCTATAAACCGTCCATTGGGTGCTATTTGTCCATTATCTCCAATTCCATTAGAATTTATGGACGTACGACACTCTACGGACTCCCCTACCGTCCATAGACTGCACCGCGTCCATTTCATTTTACTTCAAGTTTCACTTATCACATCCCCAAAAAAGTGCCATTTTGAACCTTCGATCTTGCTGATATAAAAGGGGCAACAAACTGCGACAAGATGCCGAAAAGCCCCGGTGTGTACCAGGGCTTTTGCTGCAATACAAGGATTTAGTTTGCCATTTCCAGTGGATGTTTCCCTTCGCGATCCAGCGCAAGGGCGGAAACCTCTATTGAGTTGCTTTCCGGCGATAGATGCCTAAAATGACAAGAGCAGAAAG
>JAFVVO010000018.1 GCA_017502165.1 Clostridia bacterium | reverse complement strand
CCACTACCATTATATTGGGAGGTTTGATTTTTCTCAAGCTTTTTAGGCTTGCTTTTAGCTCGCCCTTTTCATTGTCGCTCTGCGCGTTTTTCTTCCCCCAGTATAACTGGGGGTTTATTTCCACGTCTGAAGACGCCAAAATAAAGGGATACGGCCCATTTTAAGCCGTATCCGCTATTTTTTTCGGTCAAATTATAACACTGCTATTTATTCACAAAGCTTTTCTAAGTTTTGGGCGCTTTGAGAAATAAACTGCGCCGTTTCTTCTGCCGTAAGACTTCCGTGTGCCAAGCGGGCTAAATCGTAAACGTATTTAACCGCCTGCTCCTTGCTTTCTCCCTCTGCCATCTTGTTAATGCTTTCAACCAGAGGACTTGAGGTGTTGAGCACAAGAGTATATTTAAGCATATTGCCTAAATTTTTCATACCGTAATATTTCTGCGCTTCGTCCATTCTTCTGCCGAACTCGTCAACAAGAAGCACAGCAGGCATATCACTCTGAATTTTCTGAGCCTTAACGGTGGTATTTTCATTAACTAACTTGGCGGTGTACTCGCAAAGCACGTCAAACAGATGATTTTCTGCATCAAGCGCGCCTGCAATAGACGCATCAACACGCTCAAAGCGTACACCCTGGTTATGCATTTCCACGTGTTGCATAAAGGGAATATCAAGCATACCGCCTAAATGCACCGCTTTTTTGCCCGCAGAGGTAAGAAGTGAAATATACTGTGCCTGCTGCTTTTCGTTGCTTACGTAGTAAACCTTTTTATCCTCTGCATCCTTAAGGTATTCTTCCAAGGTTACAAAGCCGTTATCGGTAGTTTTGTAAATAACGTAATCCTTCAAGCGCTCGTCAAACTTACTGTCGCGCATACAGCCGTATTTTACGAAAACGTTAATGTCATCCCAGAACTTTTCGTAAGCTTCTTTTTCGTTCTTTGCCATATTAGTTAATCTGTCGGCAATTTTCTTGGTGATGTGATTGCTTATCTGTGCAACCGTTCTGTCGTTTTGTAAAAAGCTTCTTGAAACGTTAAGGGGCATATCGGGGCAATCAATAACGCCCTTAAGCAGCATTAAAAATTCGGGAATAATCTCCTTAATGTTATCCGCAACGAATACCTGGTTATTGAAAAGCTTAATCTGACCCTGGATGCTTTCGGGATTTTCCGTCAATTTGGGGAAATATACGATGCCCTTAAGGTTGAAGGGATAATCTACGTTAAGGTGTATCCAGAAAAGAGGATCGTTAAAATCCGTAAACACCTTATGATAGAACTCTTTATATTCCTCTTCCGTACACTCGGAAGGCTTTTTAAGCCACAAGGGAGAAACGTCATTAATGGCCTTGCCGTCATTTTCGCCCTCAAGGAAAATTTCAACGGGCATAAAGCGGCAGTACTTTTCCAAGACTGCCAAAACTGCAGAGTTTTTGGCAAATTCAAGGCTTTCTTCATTAAGATAAAGGGTAATTTTTGTACCTACGTCAGTTTTGTCCGAATCGGAGATAGCATATTCGTCGCTTCCGTCGCTTTCCCAAAAAATTGCCTTTGCCCCGGTCTGATAAGAAAGTGTTTCAATGGTAACCCTATTTGAAACCATAAAGGCAGAATAAAAGCCAAGACCGAAATGGCCGATTATGCCGCTGCTGTCGGTGTCCTCATACTTTTCCAAAAAGTCAACCGCGCCTGAAAACGCTACTTGATTGATATATTTTTCTACTTCTTCCTTGGTCATACCAAGTCCGTTATCGGTAAAGGTTAATGTGCCTGCTTCAGCGTCTGCTTTAACGGTAACGCTATAGCTTTCCTTTTCTTCAGCCTGACCCATTTGCACAAGCTTCTTGTACTTACTGATAGCGTCAACGCCGTTGGAAACAAGCTCGCGCACAAAAATGTCTCTATCACTGTAAAGCCACTTTTTGATTATTGGCATCAAATTATCGGAGTTAACTGAGATTTTACCCTTTTCTGTCATTATCTTCTACCGTCCTTGTTCATTTTGTAAATAAGTCTTAAGCCTTCAAGAGTTAAGCGGGAATCTACCACGTCGATACATTCCGTATGAACCGCTATTGTTTTTGCAAGACCGCCCGTTGCTATAACACGCGCGTTTTCAAAGCCTGCTTCCTTTTTCATTTTGCCGATGATATATTCTATCTGACCGATATAGCCGTACAAAAGCCCCGCCTGCATACAGGCAATGGTGTTTTTACCGATAATGCTTTCGGGCAATTCAAGGGCAACGGTGGGAAGCTTTGCCGCCTTATCAGAAAGTGCTTCGGAGGAAACTCTCACTCCCGGTAAAATGCAACCGCCTAAAAGCTCGCACTTTTCGTTAGTTGCGCAAATGGTAGTTGCCGTGCCAAAGTCAATAGTAATGCAAGGTCCGCCGTAACGGTTAAAGGCAGAAACGCTGTCACAAATAATATCTCCGCCCATTTCCTTGGGGTTATCAATTTTAATGTTAAGTCCCGTGCGAACACCTGCACCAACAACGATGGGCTTTTTGTGAATATAATCATCAAGCATATGCTCAATGGTAAAGTTAATTCCCGGCACAACCGAAGACATAATAACGCCTTCGATTTTGTCGATTTCAACTCCACCTGAGGTAAGCATTTCTACAACTGCTATACCGTATTCGTCACTGGTTTTTCTCGTATCGGTAGAAATTCGCCAGGTACCCTTCAATTTATCGTTTTCAAACACACCAAGCTTAACGTTGGTGTTACCTATATCAAGTACAAGAATCATTTTGTTCTCCTTTAGCTATGCCCGTAAAACGAGCTGACGCGTTTTATCTTTCAGGACACACGGATTATCCTTTTATTTCTTTAATGTTTAATAATCTGAAAATTACCGGTGCAAGCACGGCGTTTACCCCAAGCTCTAAGAAGAAGTTTCCGCCTACGTAAACCGTAAGAATAAACAAAAATACGTTTTGGTCACCTGCCTGAAGTGATAATGCAGGCAGGAAAAACGTAAGGCAGCCAAGCACGAAGATTGCCGTATTAACAAAGGGGCAAATCAAGGATGCGCTTATTACCGCAACTAATTTATTCCACTTGTTAAGCGCCTTATAAACAAGTGCCGAAAGCAAGCCCGAAAGAGCACCCTTTGCCAAAACCGTTATTATCGTTCCGGGAACGCTAATGGCTAAAAAGGGTCCCGCGTCACCGCTTAAAAGCACCACTAAACCAAACACAAGGCCAAGCCATGCTCCCATTAAGCAGCCGCAGGTAGCGCCGCCTAAAATAATGGGAACGAGCACTAACGTGGCAGTAGAAAACGTGCCCAGCCTGATAAACGACGCCATTAAATACAATGCGATTACCAGTGCCGTAAGCACGCCACCTAAAACTATTTTTTTCGTTGAAACCTTTTTCATAATCTTTCCTCCTTTGCTGTCGTTCACATTTCGTGATACAACGCTTAGACGAATAAGCAAAGCTTATTCAAAAATATATTTTATTCGATAGCCCCTTAAAAAGTGGACTTCGAACAATTACATTATATTTCTTTTGTTTTTCATTGTCAATAAATTATATATGAGCATTAGGGTAAGCACGCCTGTGGCAACACCTAAGGAATCGAGAAAAACGTCCCGAATTTCACCGGATCTGCCGGGCACAAAAAGTTGATGTATTTCGTCGCTTACGGAATACAGAACTCCCCAGGCAAATGCAGGGACAAAGGTGTATCTTTTCTCAAAGGTATTTTTTAGTGCCATATAAGCAAAGAAACCTAAGCCTGCGTAAACGAGGTAGTGGGCAGTTTTGCGAACTATAAACTGAAGTCTGTCTATCAGCATTTCCAGGTTTTCTGCAGTTAAAGTGTCCGAATCAAAAAACCGGTCTGCTATAGTCTTTACTATTCCGCCGCTGACAGAAGCAGATTCTTCTGCAGGCTGAGCGGAAAAGCAAAAAATACCCACCATTATTGATATTACCCCTAAATACCCAAGGATAATCAAAAATATTCGTTTCATTTTACAAAAGCTCTTTATTTATTTCAAATAAGGTTTTGTCGGTAAGATATTTGGGCGCAACGTCGAAGACGGTTTTGCAGCCGCAAATTCCTTCTGCGCTCATTTTTACTGCCGCGCGGGCGTAAGAGACGAGCACCGAAGAGGTAAACTCGGGGTTTGAATCAAGCTTGATGCTGTATTCAACAACGTGCTTATTTTCGCCGTTTAAGCCCGTCTGACCGCAACGAATAACGCTTCCGCCGTGAGGGATACCGCTATGGTCGCGTTTAAGCTCCTCCAAGGATATAAAATGAACGGTTGTATCGTAATCGGCAAAATAGTTGGGCATAGTTTTAATCTGCTGCTCAATTTTTGCCTTATCTGCGCCCTCCTTAGCCACAACGAAGCATTCTCTCGTGTGCTTTTGGCGAACGGTTAAATCAGGATTTTCACCACTGCGGACGCTCTGCATTGCTTCGGGCACGGGAATTGTATACTGACGGGCGTCAAGCACGCCTTCGATTCTTCTGATGGCGTCGGAATGACCCTGGCTTACACCCTTACCCCAGAAGGTATATGTTTTTCCTTCAGGAAGAATAACCTCTAAATACAATCTGTTAAGAGAAAACATACCGGGGTCCCAGCCTACAGAAATCATTGCAACGGTTCCTGCTTCACGGCTTGCTTCGTCAACACGTGCAAAATGCTCGGGAATTTTTGCGTGAGTGTCAAAGCTGTCAACCACGTTAAAGTGTTTTGCCAAATAAGGTGTCTGTTCGGGTAAATCGGTTGCGCTTCCTGAACAAATAATAAGCACGTCAACCTTTCCTTTATGGGAAAGAATATCATCTAAAGAATATACGTTTGCGCCTGTCAAAGTTTTAAGGCTTTCAGGTGCGCGACGGGTAAAAATTCCGTACAGCTCCATATCAGGATTTTGCCTTATGGCACATTCAACGCCTTTACCTAAGTTACCGTATCCTACAATTCCTATTTTCATAATCTGCCTTCTTTCAAAATTTATATATTGTATTATACTATTAAATTTTCTATTCGTCAAAAGTTTATGTTTTCTTACAGAAAAATTTTTTTGATTTTCCTCCCAAACACTAAACGCAGCGCTTTATTTATTCTATTTCCAAATAACACGCCGCGCAAAATTGAATAATTATTTTTGTTTTTTATCTGCAAGCGCAAGCATTTGATAGATTCTGCAAGCCCTTTCTCTTTAGGCAGAATGTATAAATGCAAATTTTCTCTGCAAATTTATACCATTTAGTAAGTATTTACGTATGTTCACAAGTCCATATATCAATATATTGTTAACAAAATTTATAAAAAAATACTACATATTGTGTTTTTTTATGTTGACATCGCAAAATATGTATGCTATACTAACGATGCTTAATTTGGGCAAGAATCGTGTGGAGAGGATGATTTTTATGAATGTTCAGGGCTTTCAAAAGCTTACTCTCCTTGATTTTCCGGGCAAGGTTGCCTGCACGGTCTTCACCGGCGGCTGCAATCTTAGGTGTCCCTTTTGCCACAATGCAGGTCTTGTTTTTAGTCCCAACGAATATCCGTCAGCGGAAGGGGACGTGCTTGAATATCTGCCAACGCGTACCAATATTTTAGACGGTGTTTGCTTAACGGGCGGTGAACCGTTATTGCAAAAGGACATTCTTCCGTTCATCGAAAAAATTAAGTCTATGGGATACAAGGTAAAGCTTGATACAAACGGTGCATCACCAAGCAGGCTCAAAGAAGTTCTCGACAGCGGTCTGGTTGATTATGTTGCAATGGACGTAAAGGCTTCAAAAGAAAATTACTCCCGCGCCTGCGGCTGCAGCGTGGACGTTGCTAAAATCGAAGAAAGTATTAAAATTATCCGTTCATCGCACATTGACCACGAATTTCGCACCACGGCGGTTAAGGGAATCCACTCCATAGACGAGTTTGAGAGCATTGCCCATTGGCTTGGAAGCGAAAGCAAATATTTTATTCAAAAATTCGTTGATTCAGGAAATCTGCTGGGTACTGACTGCAGTGCGTTTTCCTACGATGAAATGGATCAGATTTTACAGACAGTTAAAAAAATAATTCCCCAAGCAACTCTTCGGGGACAAGAATAGAGAGGAAAAAAATTATGTTCAGAGTAAACAAAAGAGATGGCAAAATTGCCGAATTCGACATTACAAAAATTTCATCAGCTATCAAGCTGGCCTTTGAAGCCTGCAACCGCCAGTTTAACGATAACATTATCGACTTTTTGGCCTTAAAGGTTACTTCCGACTTTGAGCCGAAAATTACCGACGGTATTATTGCCGTTGAGGATATTCAGGACAGCGTTGAAACTGTTTTAGTTCAGGCAGGCTATGCCGACGTTGCAAAGGCATATATTCTTTACCGCCGTCAGAGAGAAAAGCTCCGTAACATGAAATCAACTATTCTTGACTACAAGGAGCTGGTTGACCAGTACGTTAAGAGCATTGACTGGCGCGTTAAGGAAAACTCTACCGTTACCTATTCCGTTGGCGGTCTTATTTTGAGCAACTCCGGTGCTATTACCGCTAACTACTGGCTTTCCGAAATTTATGACGACGAAATTGCTCAGGCACACAAAAATGCCGATATTCATATTCACGACCTTTCTATGCTTACAGGCTATTGCGCAGGTTGGTCATTAAAGCAGCTTATTGAAGAGGGCTTAGGCGGTGTAGGCGGAAAGATTACTTCTGCCCCTGCAAAGCATCTTGCAACACTTTGCAACCAGATGGTAAACTTCTTAGGCATTATGCAGAACGAATGGGCAGGCGCTCAGGCTTTCTCATCCTTTGATACCTATCTTGCTCCCTTCGTTAAGTCCGATAACTTATCCTATGATGCAGTTAAAAAGTGCATTGAATCCTTTATTTACGGTGTTAACACTCCTTCACGCTGGGGCACTCAGGCTCCCTTCAGCAATATTACTCTTGACTGGACGGTTCCCCACGACCTTGAGGACGAATACGCTATCGTAGGCGGAAAGCGTATGGACTTCAAGTACGGCGACTGCAAAAAGGAAATGGATATGGTTAACCGCGCCTTTATTGAAATTATGTTAGAGGGCGACGCCAACGGAAGAGGCTTCCAGTATCCTATCCCCACATATTCAATTACCCGCGACTTTGACTGGTCAGAAACCGAAAACAACAAGCTGTTGTTTGAAATGACTTCAAAATACGGCACCCCCTACTTCTCCAACTACGTTAACTCCGATATGGAGCCCTCTGACGTTCGTTCAATGTGCTGCAGACTTCGCCTTGACCTTCGTGAGCTTCGTAAAAAGTCCGGCGGCTTCTTCGGCAGCGGCGAAAGCACCGGTTCAGTTGGCGTTGTAACGATCAATATGCCCAGAATTGCTTATCTTGCCCAGGACAAAGATGACTTCTACAAGCGTCTTGACAAGATGATGGATATTGCTGCACGTTCACTTAAGGTTAAGCGTACCATCATTACAAAACTTCTTGACGAGGGACTTTACCCCTACACCAAGAGATATCTCGGCACCTTTGCAAACCACTTCTCAACTATCGGCCTCGTTGGTATGAACGAAGCAGGTCTTAACGCAAAGTGGATAAGAAAGGATATGACAAGCAAGGAAACCCGCGAATTCACCAGAGACGTGCTTAACCACATGCGTGAACGCCTTTCCGACTATCAGGAAATGTACGGTGACCTTTACAACCTTGAGGCAACTCCTGCAGAGTCCACCTCATACCGTCTTGCAAAGCACGACCGTAAGCATTATCCCGATATTATCTGCGCTTCCGATGCGGAAACTCCCTACTACACCAACTCTTCACATCTTCCCGTTGGCTTTACTGACGACGTATTTACTGCTCTTGATATGCAGGACGAGTTACATACGCTTTATACTTCAGGTACAGTTTTCCACGCATTTATCGGTGAAAAGCTTCCCTCCTGGCAGGCAGCCGCCGCTCTTGTTCGCAAGATTGCCGAAAACTACCGTCTTCCCTACTATTCAATTTCTCCCACCTATTCCGTATGTAAAGAACACGGTTATATCGTAGGTGAAAAGTTCTCCTGTCCCAGATGCGGAAACGAAACCGAGGTTTACAGCCGTATTACCGGTTACTACCGTCCCGTTAAAAACTGGAACGCAGGTAAAACTCAGGAATACAAAGAGCGCAAGACCTATAACGTTGAAACTTCCGTGCTGACCCATTCAGGTCCCGTTCAGGAGGAAGAAGCTTGCTGTGATTGCACTCCCTGCACACTTAACGACGGCGTTTACCTCTTTGCATCAAGCACTTGCCCCAACTGTAAGATTGCTGAAGCCCTTTTAACAAAGGCAAACATTCCTTACACCAAGGTTCTTGCTCAGGAAAACGTTGAATTAACTGAAAGCCTTGGCATTAAGCAGGCTCCCACGTTAGTTAGTGTTAAGGGTGACAACGTTGAAAAGTTCGTAATGGTTTCTGAAATTAAGAAATTCATTGCAAACAACTAATTAAAGCTAATTTCGGAATGGCGCAAGTCATTCCGAAAATCTTATTACAGAAAATTTGAGGTTTATTATGGTTGATATTATTATTATCGGTGCAGGCCCGGCAGGTCTGACCGCCGCAATATACGCACGCCGTGCAAACAAAAGCGTGCTCATTTTAGAAAAGTCTGCCTTTGGCGGTCAGATAGCCTTTTCGCCCAAGGTAGAAAATTACCCTGCCTTTGAGTCAATCAGCGGTAGTGAGCTTGCCGACAAAATGGTTGACCAGGTACTTTCTCAGGGAGCAGACGTGGAAATTGAAACCGTTACGGGCGTTAAGGACTGCGGTGACTATAAAGAGGTTTACACCGAGGACGGCAACACCTATTGCGGAAAAGCCGTTATTATAGCTTCCGGCGCACAGCACCGCCATTTAGGTCTTGAAAACGAGGAAAAATTCATCGGTGAAGGTATTTCCTTCTGTGCAGTTTGTGACGGCGCATTTTATAAAAATAAAACCGTTGCTTTAATCGGCGGCGGGAACTCTGCCCTGCAGGAAGCAATTCTTCTTGCAGAAACAAGCAAAAAGGTTTACGTTATTCATAACCTTGACTTTTTAAGGGGCGAACAAAAACTGCAGGATATTCTTAAAAACCGACTGAACGTTGAAATTATTTTAGGCACAGTTGTTTCCGCAATTAAGGACACCCCCGAATTTTCCGGTATTACCCTTAAAAAAGTTGCCGACGGAAGTGAAACAGAGCTTGAGCTTGACGGTATGTTCGTTGCTATCGGACTTCAACCCGAAAACAGCGCCTTTGCTGACGTTACTGAGCTTAACGAGCAGGGGTACATTTCAGCAAACGAAACTTGCTTAACTAAAACAAACGGTATTTTTGTTGCAGGTGACTGCAGAACAAAAGCAATTCGCCAGGTTGCAACTGCCGCATCCGACGGCGCCGTTGCCGCAATCAGCGCTTGCAGATATATTGACGAACTTTAAGGAGTTATTATGGAAAAGAAATGCCCTAACTGTTCATCAATAAATTTAAGTGAAGGCGTTCTGCAGACAAACGACGCTATGCGATTTACCTTTATTTCTAAAGAACAATCTTCCAAATTATTTCCTAAAACCACAAAGGTACAAGCCTTCGTTTGCCAGGATTGCGGTTTTGTATCATTATTTACTGTAGAAAATAAAAAATAAACGTTGCAAAAAAACATAAAGACGCAAGAATTTTCTTGCGTCTTTTGTTATTCAAGCCGATGCTTTCTTTGCATTAGTTTTATAGGCGCTTGTTTCCTTTGCATTGATTTTGCAAGCGTTGTTATGCCGCATCAACCTTTAATACCAAAACTGTCATATCGTCGTCAACGATAGTTTCTTTTGCTTTTTCAAGTATATTTTGTGCAAGCTCTTGAGGGTCTTGGGTCGCATTTTCAGATAACATATCCTTTATTCCGTCAGAATTACCCAAGCACATTCCGTCATAAACCCCGTCGGTAACAAGAACTATTACGTCACCCTTTTGCACCAGTTTTTTCGTGGTAATGGGATTTATCTTAGTTAAAATGCCCATGGGCAATGCCCCTGCTTCAATTTTTTCCACATTACCCGAGCGCAGAATATACCCGGGAACTGCGCCGATTTTAGTCCAGAACAAAAGTCCCTCGTTCAAGTCAAACTCCGCAACGTCAATAGTGGAGTACGCCTCGTTATCTCCCTTAAGCAGAAGCAGTCGGTTCATTGATGCAAATATTTCCTTCCGCGAAATATGGGTTTCGGAAAAGGCTTCAAGTAAATCAAGGGCGCTTTCACTTTCTCTTGCGGCGCGCTCACCGCTTCCTGCTCCGTCACTTATGGCGGCAATGTATTTGTCCCCCACCACGTCACCAAAGGTAAAGGAATCACCGCAAACGCTTTCGCCTTTTTTATTGCTTCGGCAGGCGTAGGCTGAAACGGTAAACTTAGGAACCGGCGCAAACATCCCCGAAAAGCCGCCCTGCTTGTTGATTCCGCCCGAAATAAAACGGTATCTTCCCACGAAGCCGTCTTCCAGAGCAGAACAAATTTCCTCTTTAATATCCTTTTTGTTTTGCATTAAGGAAATCTGCAAAATATGGCTTTCACCGCTTTTACGGCAGCTTACCTTGTCCACGTTGCCTATGCGCGAAGAAAGCACGTTTTTAACCTGCTTTTCCTTTTCAACGTCAAATTCGGGCAGGGCAGAAATATCTTCCGCAAGGGAGAAGAGCATTTGAGAAATTCCCTTTAACTGCATTGCCAGCTCCCCCTCTTGAGTGGGGTTTTCTCTTTGGGCAAGAGACATCCTTTCAAAGCTCTGTTGCATCGAGCAAACTAAATTTATAGGCTGAACGCATCTGGCAGTTAAGGTCAATGGCATAGCGTACAGACGCTCGGTTTTTATTATTTCTTCGGCGGCAGAATTAAGCTCAAGCACCGTATCGCTTTTCCTGCTTTTGTGACAATACTCGTACTTATTGCAGTTTTTGCACACCTTAATCGTTTCTTCCACTAATTGTTTTTGAAATTCTTTGCCGCGGCTGACGCTTGTAAACGCCTTTGAAAGCTCCAGATACATTCTTGCCGCATTTTCTATTTTACTTTTTTGTTGCACTCGCAAGCCTTCTATGTAATTCATTTCCAAGTCGTTTACGCCTGAATGAATCCCCGACAACCTCTTAATTTTAAGCAAAAATTCCTTTTTTAGAAACACCGTATATGCACAGCCGGCAAGCACGTTTATTATTCCGCAGCTTAAAATGGGAGCGTTTAACAAAAACAGACTTATAACCATATCCCCAAGAACGAAGCCTAAAAGTGCACCGCCCCGTTTATTAGATAACATTCCTGCAAATACGCCGCCTGCAAGCAGACAGAGCGCCACCGTTACGTCACCGCCCTTAATCACCCACATTAAAGCGCAAACAGCACACCAAATCGAGCCGCCTATTTCAAAGGCGCTGACCGCTAAAGAGCAAGAGAAAAGTATGGCAAAAAGGCACAGATTAAAGCCGTAAAAATCAGTTTTAGGCAGAGACGTTATGGCAAGTCCGCCCAATGTGGAAATGGCCAAAATGTCGGCACGCTCTAAAGATAAGCGGCTTTCAAGCTCTATGCAGGAGGTGTATATCCTTTTGCAGATAGGATAAAGGCAGGCGGATATCAAGCCTTGAAAAATCATAACCGTTTTTTCCCCTAAGCTTAAGGAAAGTATAAAGGCAGGCAAGGAATAAGATAAAAGACAGCAGAGCATAAATGCCCACAGATTTTCAATGCGGTATTTTCTAAAAAGAATTAAAATCGGTGACGCCAATGCGCAGGGAAGGGCAAAAACAAGAATTTCCCGAAAAGTGCTTCCTAATGTTATGCTTCCTGCAAGCGCGCCTAAAAAAACGGAAAAGAAATTCTTGTTAAAGGCAAGTGCGCAAAGCACCGACACCCCAAGAGGATGGGTTTGCTCCAAAAAGTCGCATTTTGCGGCCAAAAACCCCAACAAAACGAACGCAAGAGGCTTCCCCCAGCCTTTAATTTTTATTTTTTCGGCTATTTTATTTGCAACCATTTTTATCCCACCCTACACCTTAGAACTACTCCTATTATATTTTATCTGCCGAAAATACTTTGTCGGTAAAGGTGCACGATTTTTGTTTTTCTTCGGTGATTTTTATACTTATTGCAGGACAAAAATTGATTTTAATAAGGTATTGGGGGATTTTGTTATAAATTCATACAAAAAAACCCCCAACTATTATTGGATGCCTTCTTAAGCTTTTCACAAATCATCTGCATCCTGCACGGGACAGCTTCCATCAACGCTTACTCCCGTATAGCTTCCCTCCACGTCGGACTTTATTTTTTCGTTATGCCATATTTTTTGCGCTTTCTTTTTCATAATGAACACTCCTTAATAAATTTCTCTTTATATTTTTTCCAATTTATGATACAATTATGTTAAAGTAATTTATTGGAGAGTTGTTATGGAACAAAAATCACTTAATCAGCTTGAAGTTAATGAAACCTTTGAAGGCTTTGTGCTTATTCGCGCTATAGCAATTAAAACCGGTCAGACGGGTAAAAATTACGTTGACCTTACAATAGCCGACGCAACGGGTGACTTAAACGGCAAAATCTGGAACTTTACCGAAGAGAACATCGCCGGCTTTGTGGTTAATTCTTTAATTAAAATTCGCGGTACTGTTGTTGCTTGGCAAAACAATATGCAAATTAAAATTGAAAAATTTCGCTTAGCAACTGACCTTGACCCCGTTTCAATAAGTGATTTTGTGCCTTCCGCCCCAAAGACAAGCGAAGAAATGCTTGCAACGCTTCTTTCCTTTGCGGACAGAATTACAAAGCAGGACATTAAAAATATCGTTTATTACGCTATTGACTCCGTTAAGGATAAGCTGCTTTATTATCCTGCCGCCCAAAGCAACCATCACGCAATTCGCGGCGGACTTCTGTACCACACCACCACAATGCTGGCTTCAGCCGAGGCTATGTGCAAAATTTATACTGACCTGGATCCCGATTGGCTTTATGCAGGCGTTATTTTGCACGACATTGAAAAGATCGGTGAAATGAACGCTTCCGAATTAGGCCTTGTTAGCGACTACACTACAAAGGGACTTTTGCTTGGCCACGTTATTCAGGGGCCCTTACTTGTTGCCGAAGCCGCTAAAGCGGTTTCAGCAAAAGAAGAAACTACCGTACTTCTTCAGCATATGCTTATTTCACACCATTACGAGCCGGAGTTTGGCTCTGTTAAAAGACCTATGTTTCCCGAAGCGGAAATGCTCCACTATCTTGATATGATTGATGCCCGTATGTACGACTTCCGAAAGGCTCTTTCCGAGGTGAAAGAGGGCGGCTTCTCCGAAAGACAGTGGCGACTTGATAACCGCAGGCTCTACAAAAAGGAATCTGACTGATTTTATTTTTGTTAACTGGCTCCCCCTGATTGCCCGTATTATGCTTTATTGAGCATATATAAATATTTATATTTTTAAGGATTTAATACTATTTTTAACCCTTCGCTAATATTTTTTAGCGGAGGGATTTTTTATGGAAAACAATTCTCAGCTTGAAAGGGCTTATAAGGAGTGGCAACAGGCAATTAACGTGTTTAACAACGCCACGGAAAAGGACGATATTGACTACGCAATTTATAATCTGGAAACGAAAAAGCGCCAATATATGCGCCTTGTAAATTTAGCAAAGGAAAGCTCCTATCCTAAGCCGCGGGAGCACCTGAATGAATCAAATTTTGCAGACAATAAAAACAGCATAAAGAGAAAATCGGGGCTTATATTTCAGCTTGTTGACGCCTTAAAGGGCTGGCTTGACAAGTTCTACGTTTACGAGGAAGACGATTTTGAATAGTTAAATTATATGAAGTTGCAAAATATCGTTTAAGACGTTTTTTTGCGATGCAAAGCCGATTATAATGATTATGTTGATGTCGAAATAAAGCAAAGCCTTATTTCGCTATCGAATTTGTGGAGAATTTAATTTCTGCACATTCCATAGTCATTATTACTTTTTTCTTGAAAACTTCGACAAAGTATGTTAAAATATTTATATATCTTTGTTGCGAGGTTTTTATGAAAAAGAAACACACGGTTGAAACAATTATTCCCCGTCCCGTCAAAGTAGTTCAATTCGGTGACGGCGCTTTTGCCCGAAGCGTTTTCGGAAGAATTTTAACTTCCGCCAATGAAGACGGCGCTAATGCTAACTGCATCATAATTACAGACAAGCAATTAGAAAAAAAACAGCAGGTTTTTGCCTCATCCTCTCTTGTTTTAAGCGGTCTGCGTTCTCAGGACACTGTTAAAATCGACTGTGTTTCTTCCGTTTTGGACCCCTACACAAATTTTGACGCTTTTTCTGCCTTAGCAGATTCAAAGGATGTTGACACTGTTTTCTGGGCGCCGGAGGGCACCTCCTGGCTTCTTTCCGACGGCAAATTAAAAAACGAGAAGGAGAATCCTCTCGGTATGCTTTTAATGCTTTTGTTCCGCCGTCATTGCCTGGAGATGAAGGGCTTTACTATAGTTTCCGCCACGCCTCACGATTTCAACGGTGACAAATTAAAGCAGGATATTATTGAGCTTGCTTCTCTTCGCCAGTTAGGTATGGACTTCGTCAACTGGCTGAACTTTGAAAACGTGTTCGTTAACTCCTTTGCCGATTGCCGTGTTGGTGATATAGTGCCAATAAACAACGGAATAAATATTCCCTCGGAAAAATATCTTCTGTTCGTTGTTGATAAGGAAAACTCCTTGCTTGCAAGCAGCTCCCTCGTTGCTCAGGTTGATTCCATTAAGGAGTACTACGCACTTAATTCCTTCGTTAAGGAGGGCGCGCTTGCATCTTCCTGCGCTTATGCTCTTTTGCACGACGTTAAAACACTTGATTCCTTTATTTCAAAGGAGCGCCTTGCCAAGCATATGACCGTTTCGGTGTTTGAAGAAATTATTCCTGCTCTTGACGTTAACTTTGAAACCATGCAGGTATTCGCCCTTGATATGTTCAAGCGCTTTGAAAACTCCGCCATTCCTTTTTTCTGGGAAGCCTACAGTGAAAATCTCGGTGAAAAGTTTGCCTCGTCAATAGCCCCCATTTTGCGCCACTATTACAACAATGACCGTCCTGCACCAAAGCATCTTGTGTTCGGTCTTTTCTGCACTATTCAATTCTACAAAAACTTTGAGCCAAATGATAAATTTGCAAAGTTATTTGCCCAAAGCACCGACGTTTTAGCTGATAAAGCACTTTGGAATTGCGATCTTTCCTTCTTAAAGAAAGAAATCGAGCATTTTGAAAAACGTTTTTCGCAAGAAGAATAACAAAACAAATAACAAACAAAAACCGCCTTATGAAAGGCGGTTTTGTTTTATTCCCTTGTTTTTGCAAAGGAATTTTATTAAGTTTTTAGCAACCGCAGTTTCCTACGTTGCCGTAACCGTCGTTGTTACCGCAACCGCAGCAGCAAATAAAAAGAATTAAGATAATAATCCAGCAGCAGTTGTCACCGCCGAAGCCGCCACCGCAGGAATTTGAATTGCAGCCGCCGCAGCAGAAGAGAAGGATGAGGATAATAATGAGCCAAGTGCAATCATTATTTCCGCAATCTGAACCGTTAAAGAATTTACCCATAATAATACTCCTTTATAAAAGAATTTTTTGTAAGTACTTCTTACAGTTTCATAATATGACCGTTGGTAAAAAGGTGTTACTTCTTTTTATTTTTTGTCATTTTTTATATCTTTCGGAAATATAATTAACTAAATCTGAAAGGAGTGTTTATATGGCTTACGGCTACAATAACTGTTCTAACCTTGGAAATTCTGTTTTTAATTCAACGGGTACTAATGACTCAAACTATCTTTTTGCTTTGCTTGCGCTTTTTATTCTTTCGCAAAACAATTTTTCCTGCTCTAATAATAATGATGCTCTCATTCTGCTTTTGTTTGCCTTTTTATTAGGCGGGCAGGGATTAAGTTCCATTTCCTCCTGCTTTAGCAATAATTCCTGTTCGAATACCTGCAACAATAATTGCTCGTGCAACGGTTGCAATAATAATTCATCAAATAACGGTTCAAATAACAATTCAACAAATAATGGTTGTAATAATAATTCCTGTAATAATAATTCCTGTAATAATAATTCCTGTAATAATTGCTCCTGCAATAATTGCTCCTGCAATAATTGTTGGAATAACAGCTGTTCTCCTTGCGGATCGGTTTGTTAGGCAACCACCTGATAAAAGCATAAAAAAAGAGATATGTCAAAAAACATATCTCTTTATTTTTTATGCGCAAATTATGCTCTCTTTGAAAGAACCTCTGCTTCGTACTTTTTAACCTCTTCAAACCAGGAAGCGTCGCCTGCAACACCGCATTCCTCGCAGTATTGCTTCCAAACGTCACCAAAGGGAAGGGTTTTGATTTCTTCCTGAAGCATCATAAGCTCAGTGAGCTGGTTGGTGTCCTGAAGCTCCTTAAGACGTGCATTGGGAAGTAAAAGTGCATTCAAAAGTGCTTTCTGCCATGCACGGATACCTACTACCCAAGCGGAAATACGGTTGATGCTTGCATCAAAATAGTCAAGAGCCATATAAACTCTGTCAAGAGCGTCATTACGAACGATTTCTTTTGCCATTTCCTTAGTTTCATCATCGAAAAGAAGAACGTGGTCAGAGTCCCAACGGATAGGTCTTGTAATGTGAAGTGCGATTTCGTCAAAGAAGCAAAGGAGTGCTGAAATCTTATCAGAAACAACTTCAGTGGGATGATAGTGGCCGTTATCCATTAAGGGAAGGCAGCCTTCGTGAGTTGCCGCAAAGGTAAGAGTAAATTCAGCAGAGCCTGAAGTATAAGCTTCAACGCCGATACCGAATACCTTGGATTCTACGCAGGGCTTAACAAGGTTTCTGTCAAAGGGTTCGGAAAAAATTTCTTCGAGGGATTTCTTATAACGCATTCTGGGGCCAAGGCGGTCAGCAGGAATATCCTTAAAGCCGTCACCGGTCCAAATGTTCATTACGCAGGGGAAGCCTGTTTCTTCAGCCATATACTGTGAAATACGGATACAAGCCTTTCCGTGTTCAACCCAGAACTTACGGGTTGCTTCGTCGGGGCTGGAAAGAGTAAGACCGTCCTTTACCATGGGATGTGAGAAGAAGGTGGGGTTAAAGTCGATACCCATACCTCTTTCTTTTGCAAATTCTACCCACTTAGCGAAGTGCTTGGGCTCAAGCTTATCTCTGTCAGCAAACTCGCCGTCAAAAATAGCGTAGCAAGCGTGAACGTTAAGCTTCTTTGCGCCGGGGCAAAGTGACATAGCCTTATCCATATCAGCCATAAGCTGTTCGGGAGTAGTAGCTTTGCCGGGATAGTT
Source organism: Clostridia bacterium (assembly GCA_017502165.1). Classification (GTDB taxonomy): domain Bacteria; phylum Bacillota; class Clostridia; order Christensenellales; family QALW01; genus UMGS1322. The sequence goes on along the minus strand of JAFVVO010000018.1, from coordinate 19,456 downwards.
ACCGGTAGTCTGAATACCGCCGGTTAAGGGGCCGTCATGGTCAAAGCCGATAACGTCATCACCCTGCCAGCAATGGATTGCTACGGGAATGTTCTTAAGTTTTGCAATAGCTGCATCGGTATCTACGCCGAGTGCCGCATAAATGCTCTTTGCAGATTCATAACGTGTGCTCATATTTTTTCTCCTTATTTTGAAATTATATATAAATTATATATTATGAACAGTAATTTGTAAAGACTTATTATTATTTTTTAAGTCTCAGGCGTTGCGCCAACGTATATTTTCAGCTTTACGGGATCGTATTTTGAAACGGTTATAAGTGATTTTACGGGCTCCTTGCCCTTCTCGGTCCAAATCTGATATACGTTTACCGTGTAGCCCGTGCGCGCTTCATTTATTGCCTTTTGCGCTCCCGGAGCAAGATTGTATTTGTTGTCCTTATCAATGATATATTCAGGCTCGCCCGGCTGAATTTCCTCAATAACCTCGGTTTCAATGGCAATCTTTGCTTCATTGGGAAGCGGAACGCCGTATATTTCAACGTTAACGTAATAAAGGCTTCCTTTTTTATCAAAAGAGGTGTGCAGGAAATAGGGAGTTTGACTGTTATTGAACAGCTTAAGATCCGAATGAGGCCAGCTTACAGTAGCGTCAAGCCCCTTGCCAACGTAAACGCTGGGCCAGGTGTGAGGCCTGCGTTCAATAATTTCTATAGGTGCATTTCTGCCTACGCTATTGGCTCCGCAAAGAAGCGAGCAATAGTAAATAGTAGTTGAAACCTGGCAAATACCTCCGCCCACAACCTCGTCGTATGCCTGATCCTCGTTAATGAAAACGCCTAAGCCAAAGCCGTTTTCAATGGTGCGCTCGCCTACCCACTGATTAAAGGAGAAGGTTTCTCCCGGCATCCACACTCTGCCGTCAAGGCTCAAAAGCGCGGTTTTGATGTTCTGCACTCTTCCCGCCTTAGAGGAAACGGAGAGAGTTGTTGCAAAGGAGCCTACAAGGGAATATTCCTTTTCAATATCTGCCCGCTTTACGTCGGGCTCAACAACGTCAAGCTCAAGAGTGTATTTTGCGGTTTTTTCTTCCACCTTAACAAGCTGGCAAAGGTCATCGTAGGCCTTCTGCACGTTAAGGCTTCTGCCCGTCTTTTCGTCGGTATACGCGTACTGCGGTCCGTTATTAAATGCAAAGGTTACGGTAGCATCTACCTTTTTAATGTCGACTTCCTTTTTAATATCCTTAAGAGCGTTCATTACCGTTTGAGGCTCTTTAATTATTGTTGCGGAAATATCAACGTTACCGCCTGCATCTAAGGTTTCAAGCTGCTTTTTTCGTGTTTCCTCGTCACCGAATCTGCCCACGTTAAAGGCCTGCTGAGCGGCATATTCAACGTCAACGGTTAAGTTAAGCACATCCTTATCCAATATCCAGGATTTATCCTCAAACTCGATTTCGATTTCAGAAAGCTGAATGTTATAGTTAACGTTGCCCGAAAGATGCTTTTTAGCCTCCTGAACAGTCATTCCCCCAACGTCACAGCCGGAAACGGTTACACCGTGTAAAATCTTATTTGAAAAATACGCGTTATTGTAAAGGTCAGCCTGAGTTACTGCGCTATCGGTAGCGTGCTGCTCGTTAACCTGAACAACGTAGCGGACAAGCAAAGCAAGACTTGCCAGAAGAATTATCCCCAGGCAAATCAAAACCGTTGTTATATGATAAAAGTTTTTGTCAGAATCAATTTCAAATTGCTTCATTTTTCTGTCCAATCGGTTTATTTTGCTTACAAATTTAAGTTACTTTTAAGAAAAGGAAACGTAATATCCGCTTACGTATCCCTTTTTGCCGTCGGCGGTCTCAACATAGTACCAGCCGTCGCTTTCGCCGAGCACGGTTACCTTGTCACCCGGCTCCAGCTTTGCAATGATTTCGTACTCCGTCATAGGTCCTTCGCGAAGATTTATCTTATCACCGCTTAAGGCGCTGCTTATTATAGCAGTTCTGTTGCCGTCGGGAGTAGCGTTAGCATCGGGCGTGGGAGTAGGTGTAGGCTCGGGAGTGCGTAGAGCCTCTATTTCTTCTTCAGATAACGATGGTGTTGCAGGAGGTGAATAATCAAAATCTCCTCTGCGCACCACCGAATCAATCAGCCAGGAGCCGTTTTCGTAAACCAGCTTTACACGGTACACACTGTTATTCCAAGCAGGAACGTTGTATAAATCGTGCGCCATTGCGTCAGCCTTGGACATCTGAGTCGTATCAAGCTCACCGTTAATAGCAAAGACCGCTTCCTTAACGGTTACCGTTACGCTCTTTTGCCAGGGCCAAACGAACAGACCGCCGTACTCAAGCTTATGACCGTAGTTGCTGATAATATAAAGGCTGTATTTTTCCTTCAAATCGGAATACTCTTTGCTCTGTAAATAATTATAAGAGAAGAACTTTGATCTGTCCTCAATATCGTCGCCTAAAATAATAACGTCAAGCCTTGCTTTAAGGGCATCGTTAAGCAGAAAGTATACGTTGGAGGTTTTCATACTTGAGTAAAATGCGCCTACAATAATGCCTATAAGCACCAACGCAAGCGCAAGACGGGTGCATATATAAAACAACGCCTTTTTTACCATAGGTACACTCCTCCATTCTTTTTCATTTTTATTGTACCACACTTTTTAATAAATGTATATAAGCAAGTTTAATAATTTCAAAAATATTTACAAAATTTCAGTTTACTTTCTTAATTTTGGCACACAATATTTCAAAGAGGTGTTTATTTTTGGGAAATATCATAGTCCGCACGGTAATTTTATTTTTTTCGCTTTTAATTATGCTTCGGCTAATGGGAAAACGGCAAATCGGTGAGCTTCAGCCCTACGAGTTTGCGGTAACGCTTATTTCGTCGAATCTTGTAACAATTCCCATGTCACACCTGGACACACCGCTTCTATGGGGAGTAGTTCCAATTTACGTTTTGCTTTCCATTGGCCTTATTCTGTCGTTTTTATCCTTAAAATCCGCCTGGGCAAGAAAAGTAATCTGCGGAAAGCCCCGTGTTTTAATCGAAAAGGGCGTAATAATAGAGGCCTCCTTAAAAAAGGTCCGTTACACCCTTAACGACCTGCTTGAGCAACTGAGAAACAACGGAGTTTTTGACGTTTCCCAGGTCTATTACGCTTATCTTGAAACCAACGGTGAAATAAGCGTATTATTAAAAAGTCAGTTCCGCGCCCTTTCCCCTGACGATGTAAGCCTGCCCGTTGAGCAGGAGGAAGCCTTTTCCATTTTAATTATGGACGGCAAAATTCAAAAAGACAACCTCAAAATTCTTAATAAAGACCTTAACTGGCTCAAAAGGCAATATAAAAAGGCGCACGTTTCGAGCGAAAAGGAGGTTTTTATTATGCTTTTTGACGGTAATAAAATTTTCTTTCAAGGTAAGGGAGACAGTCCGCGTCTTAAGGAGTTTATATGCGCAACTTAATTATCGTACTTCTTTTAATTTTTATTTTTGTGTTCGGCACGTTTTTATCCGACCGTTATATTTCCTCAGTTGCAGACTATATGGCTCGGGAAATCGATTCCGTTTCAAGCCGTGAAGAGCTAACCGCCCTTACGGAAGAGTGGAAGAAAAAAAGCGTCCTTGCGGAGCTGGTGCTTGACCATAGCGAAGTGGATTTATTAAACCAGTACCTATGGGCTATGAACGAGGAAATCGAGCACGATTTTGATGAATTTATGGAATCAAAAAAGCTGGCAAAGGAAATGTTCAAACACCTGAAGGAGCGCAACACCTTTTCTCTGGATAACATTCTGTAAACAAAAAACTATCCGACAATAACGGATAGTTTTTCTTATTATTCTTTTGAATTTAATTTTTCGTCAAGTTCACAGAAAAGCTTATATGCTTTTTCGTAATCCTCGCCGTTAGGTAAATACGCATCTTTAACCTTAACCGTTGCCTCTGCCGCTTCTTCTATCGTTGCGTAAGCGCCGTCGCCTACCATAGCAAGAATTGCAGTTCCTAAGCATGCGGTTTCGCTTTCCACAACGGTATTAAGTGTTTTGACCGTAACGTTTGCCTTAATGCCTGCCCAAAGGGGACTTGATGCGCCGCCGCCGGTAATACGCAACTGACAATCTTCGCCTGCTGAAGCATATTCAAGATTCTGGCGGAGCATAAACGCAACGGCCTCCATAATTGCCCTTGCAAAGTGCGCTTTCGTGTGGGAAAGGGTTATTCCTGAGAAGGTGGCGGTAGCTTCGGGGTTATAGTTTGGAATAGTTGAGCCGCAAAAGTAGGGAAGCATACTCATTCCCTCGCATCCTGCAGGAACGTTTTTAGCAAGCTCATCAATCTGCGCAAAGGACAGCTCCCCGCAAAACTGTTCCTTAAACCATTTGAGCGCCATACCTGCCGTTGCCGACCAAAGAATAAGGCAATACTTGCCGTCCATTGCGTGAAGATGGCAGGGCACGATGCTCTTGGGGTCAAAAGCGGGAATATCCTTACTCATAACGCAGATAGCCATAATAGTGCCCGTCATTTCGCTGATACGTGTTTCGTCAACAACGCCGACACCAATTGTACCTGCAATCTGGTCTAAAGCGCCCGTTACAACCTTAATACCCTTATATTCGCCCACTACCGTGGCGCTTTTTTTGATGTTTGGAAGCTGCGAAGGGGTAATGCCGATAAAATCAAGCATTTCACTCCACCAATTTTTAGAGGTAATATCAAGATATATGGTTGAAGACTGTATGGTAGGCTCCGTTACGAAGGCTCCCGTAAGTCCAAACAGTATCCAGTCCTCAAGCATAAATATTTTCTTGGTTTTGGCAAAAATTTCAGGCTTATTTTCTTTAAGCCACATAATTTTTGCAGCCGGCCAGGTGGCAATAATTTCGGGCTGACCGCAAACGGAATATACTCTTTCGTTGCCGAATTTTTCCTTGATTTTGTCCGCCTGCGCAGTTGCTCTGTTATCGAGCCAAACTATTGCAGGGCAAAGAGGCTTACCCTCCTCGTCGGCAAAAATAATGGTTTCACCCTGAGTATCAACAGAAAGTGCCGTAATTTGCCCGCATTTTTCGGTTAATCTTTCGATAACCTCCTTGCACATTTCAACGTATGTGTTTGCATCAAACTCAATAAAGCCCGTTTCTGCATTTGTGTCGAGAGTGTAGTCCACCTTTTCAAGACCTAAACGGTTACCCTTTTCGTCAAACACCGCCGCCTTTAACGACGTTGTTCCAATATCGATTCCCAAATACTTTTTCATTTTTACCTGCCGAATTTTTTCTTTTTTTGATATATTATTATACTAACATTTCAAAAATTCTTTGTCAATGCTTTTAGCCTGCGCATCTCATTTTTTCTCACAAAAATTTATGAATTAATTGGAAAATTTAACGGAATTTTTGATAAACATATTGACATTACTTGTTCTAAAATGTAGAATATATCTATAATATTATTTAGAAGGAGATTTCCAACTATGAACGCACTTAAAGCAGGCTTTGCCAGAGTTAACATTAACCCCAAATTAGGTACCGTTATCAACGGTTATTTTAAGCCCAGACACGTTAAGGGCATTTTAGATGACCTTGAAGTTAACGCACTTGCCATTGAATGTAACGGCAAAAAAGCACTTATTCTTACAGTAGATACTTGCGGTATTAAGCAGGAGCTGGCCCTTAAATTCCGCACTGCCGCCGCTAAAGCAGCCGGAATTGACGTTGAGGCAGTTTATCTTCACGTAACCCACACCCACACCGGTGCTTTCCTTGTTGAAGAGGGTGGTAAAACCGAGCTTGAAGACGAATATATCAACTTCGTTTTAGGCAGAATCAGCGACGTTGCCGTTTACGCCTTTGCTGATCTTAAGGACGCAAAAATGGGTTATGGCACAGGCCACGCTCCCAACGTTGCTTTCGTTCGCCGCTACGTTATGAAGGACGGCAGCATCAAACCAACCCCGGCGTTAACAACCCCGATATCGTTGGTCCCGTTGGCGGTGTTACCGACGACACTGTTTCCGTTGTTCGCTTTACAAGAGAAAATGCAGAGGATATCGTTTTGACTTCCTTTGCAAACCATCCCGACGTTGTTGGCGGAGAGCTTATTTCTGCTGACTGGCCGGGCTTAACCCGCAGAACCGTAGAAAAGATTTTAGACGGCACAAAGTGTCTTGTTCTTAACGGCACTCAGGGCGACATTAACCACGTTAACGTATTCCCCACCGGCGGCTTCCTTAACGATATGTTCATGGATTTTGACGACGTTTCCCGCGGCTACGCTCACGCAAAATATATTGCCCGTGTTGTTACCGGCGGCGTGCTTCAGGCATTCGACAAGGTTGCTTATGTTGACGTTGACTCTATTAACTACCTTAACAAGCGCCTTGAGCTTCCCTCCAACAAGCCCACTCCCGAGCAGCTTCCCGAAGCTATCCGCATTAACGATTTACATAATGCAGGTAAGGACGCAGAGCTTCCCTACGAGGGTATGATGCTCACTACTATCGTTGCCGAAGCAGGCAGAATGGTTCGCCTTGCTGACGCTCCCGACACCTTTGATATGACTCTTTCCGCCATTGCCATCGGCCCGGTTGCCTTCGTTGGTATCCCCGGTGAGCCCTTCTCCGGCATCGGCAAGCTTATCAGAGAATCTGACGCTTTCGACCTTATTATCGCTAACTGCTTAACTAACGGCGGTGAAGGCTACTTCCCCATGCAAGATTCCTATGACGAAGGCGGCTACGAAGCAAGAAGCTCCAACTTCAAAGCAGGTGTTGCCGAGCATATAGCCGCAGAAAGCAAAAAAATTCTTGAGGATTTGAAGAAATGATTGCAATTATAAATGCTACCTTGGTCATGCGCGACCATTATATTCCCGACGGTTGCATTTTTGTTGAAGACGGCAAAATTACATACTTCGGTGAAATGCGCAAAACAAATATTCCTGCAGACGCTGAGGTTATTGATGCTCTCGGAGCATACGTCGGCCCCGGCTTTGTGGATATTCATACCCACGCCGCTTGCGGTCATTGGTTTTATGAAGAGCCGGAAATTGCCGGAGAACGTATTCTTGAGCACGGCGTTACCACCGTTCTTCCCGTGGTGTACTTCGACCGCAACAAAGAAAATTTTTTGGGGGACACCAAGAGGATTCAGAAAGCCGTTGCAGACGGAGAACTTCCCAACTTCGGCGGCTTCTATATGGAAGGCCCCTATATGAACCCCAAATTCGGTGCGAACCGCGAAAGTAACCCTTGGCGGAGTCCCATTAGAAAAGAAGACTATATGGATCTGATTCTTCAGGCAGGAAAAGACGTTAGAGTGTGGGCGCTTGCTCCGGAGAGAGAAAACATTTTGGACTTTGTTCTGGATTGCAAAAAGGTAAATCCCAACGTGGTATTCACCGTGGCTCACTCCGAGGCTACTCCCGAAGATATTGAGGCCTTGATACCTCACGGGCTGAAGATCGGCACTCACCACACCAATGCAACAGGAACCCTTCAGAAATATCCTGAATGCCGCACTCCCTGCGTAGATGAAACCGTTAACTATAACGACAGTATTTTTGCTGAACTTATTTGTGATAGCCGCGGTATTCACGTTGACCCCTATATGCTTCGTTTGGTACGCAAAATTAAGGGTGATGACCGTATTATTCTTATTTCCGACGCTTGTGTATTCGACGGCCCCATTCCCGAGGGCTATGAAGGCGTTGACGATATCAACTTCGACCACGCAGGTGAAATTGCAGGCTCCAAGATGACTCTTGACATTGCCTGCCGTAATATGATTAAGCATACCGGCGCATCAATCGTTGACGTGTTCAAGTTCGCCTCATACAACCCCTCCGTTGCGGTAGGCTTGCTTGACCGTGGTGAAATTGCCGTAGGCAAGCGCGCCGACCTGGTTTTTGTGGACCACAGAATGAATGTACAAAAGGTTATGATGAACGGAGAAATACAGTAATGAAAGAATATAACGTTAAAAAGGTTTGCGGCGCGCCTGACTGGAGCAAAATAGATAAGCTTAACATTGACACGCCCTACGAGCAAACTCCTGCCGAAATTACTGCAAACGCACAAATCTGTTACAACGACGACGGATTTTTAGTTCACCTTGAAACTAAGGAAGCCGTTATCCGTGCAGTAGAAAAGGGTCCCTTAGGTATGCCCTGCGAAGATAGCTGTCTTGAATTTTTCTTCCGCCCCGTTGCAGAGGATCCCAGATACGTTAACATCGAGTTTAACTCAAACGGTTGCTTGTATTTGGGAATTGCTACCGGAAGAGCTGATGCCCTTCGTATCGTTCCCGACGAGCCTGAAGCAATTTTCTCCCCCGACATTAAATTCTTTGACGGCGGCTGGGAAATTTATTACACTGTTCCCTTTGAGTTCATCCGTAGATTCTATCCCGATTTTAAGGCAGAGGCAGGAAAATCCTTCTACGCAAACTGCTATAAGTGCGCAGACTTTTCAAATCCCCCTCATTACCTTTCTTGGAACCCCATTACCACGGAGCTTGATTTCCATCAGCCCGCAATGTTCGGTAAAATGAATTTTGTTGAATAATTACTTAAACATCAAAAAAGAGCTGATATTCTTCAGCTCTTTTTTTATTCTATAAATTCGTTATCTTGTTTTTTCTTTATTCTTAAAGAAGTGTTTTATTCCTATTAAAAGGAAAATTCCTATAAGCGAAAACAGCGAAGCGCATAAAATTGCAACGCGCATACTCATTTGGTCGGCAGTTAACCCAAAGGTCTGGGCAAGCTCCGTTGCGCCTTCAAAGGACAAAACTGCGTCCGTTACGGCACCTACCATCTGCGGTCCCACAGAACAGCCCGCGTCGCCCCCTGCCGCCATTAAGGCGTAAGCGGCAACACCGACGGAAGCGTATTTTTCTTCCATTAAAATAAGCGTGCCGGGCCAAAGCATCGAAACGCAAAAGCCGGTTAAAACGCAGGCAATAAGGGAAACAATCGGGCTTGGCGAAATTGCCGCAACAACGTAGCAGACAAAGCTTGAGGTCATACACGCAAGCAGTGTGTTTAATATATTTTTACCGAATTTTCCGTAAAGAGTTCTGCCTAAACCTAAAAGCAGAGCAAAAAGCGCAAGACCGAAAACGTCGCCTACTGTTTTAGGAAGCCCTGCGGACTTTTCAAGAAAGCTTGAGCACCACTGCGTCATAGAATTTTCTGCGGCGCCGCCCAAGAAAATGCACAAAAACAACAAAAATATTCCCTTGGGGAATTTTATTCCTCTTTCGCCGTTTCCTACTGAAATGCACGGAAGCGCGGCAAAGGAAAAGGCTATAAAGGTTGCAATGGGCAAAAGTGACCAGATGCAAGGCAGTAAAAACCAATTTTCTCCGCCTAAAAGCTGAAGCAAAATACTGCTGATAATAACTACCGCCACAACGCCCCAAGCATAAACTGCGTGAAGCTTGCTCATTTCCTTCTCAGGATTATCCGAAGGAATTGCCGCAACCAAGGGGCTTATTAACACCTCAGCAAGTCCTGCTGAAACGGAAAACATAAGCGTTCCCACAAACAAAAAGGCGTAAGCGTTTTGGGGAAACAACAGGGGCATAAGGGCATAGAACAACAGTCCGAAGGCGCTGAAAAGCGGCATAGTTTTTAAGGTAAGATGCAAATTAAAATGCTTGGCAAAAAAGGTGAAAACAAGATCAATAAAAAGCTGGATACCAAAGCAGGCAACCGCCAGCAAGCCTAAAAGCGTAAATGAAATATTATAGGCTTTATTAAATGTCAAAAACAAAAGCGGCGGCATACAAGACGTCATTGCCATTGAAACGTTAGTCATATAGCAAGCTACTTTTGTAATTTTATATTTGTTTTCCATCTTACTTTCCTTATTATATAAACAATCTATCTACCACAATTATATCTTCAAACTCGAAAGAATGCAACATATTAACTTTTCAACTTATTTTAACAGTTCTTCAAACGCAACTCCAAAGAGTTTTTGAAACGCTATTAATTCAATATCTGTTACAAATCTTTTCCCACACTCTATTCTTTGTATCGCATTTTTATCTATATCTATTCCTTCAAGCTGCATTTTATCTGCCAACTGTCGCTGTGATATTTTCATACCCATTCTCAATCGGGCAATATTTTTCCCGCAAACATTGTTTAATCCATCATTTGTCTTGTTAATAAACATAAAAATCCCCCATTTTTGACATTTAGTGCTTGTCAATAGAAATATTTTATGCTATAATCAAGTAAAATATGACATTCAGTGAATGTCATATTGTTATTATTATATTTTTGAAAGGGGTATAAAAAAATGAATTCACTTTTCGAATCTTTGATTAAACTATTGAAGAATTTATTTGATCGTTTTTTCAAAGCAGCCGAAACAACCGACTCTAGAAAGGATCTCTCAAACAATTCCTCCGACGAAATTACGTCAAACATTAGCGAAGAAGAAGTTGAAGAAGAAACAGAAGAAGTTGAAATTCCTAATGATTACAACTGCACAATCTTAGATGGTCAAAAATGCGGTGCTTTTCTCTTTTCTCAAGAATTTTGTTGTTCCTGTCCCAAAGAACAGTCTTGTGAAGCAAAAAAGAAAATGTTTGCCAAAGATATAGCAATCGAGCAAACAGATAATCTTAGGTTTATAGATTATGGTAAGTCATTAAACGGGGTCATTTCCTTTGATTCAAGCACCCGCCAAGAGCAGATTGACGACTTAGCAAGTTCTTACAGTACGCTTCCTGTAGAAACAATCGAAAGTATAATTGATCGCAATTCTTATGAACTCGCCATACAAATTTTTACCAAATTTACTGAAGAGTTTTATCCAAACTTATCAAAATATCCTGTGCTTGCAGGTTGGTGCTTACGATACGGTATTTCTGAAAAATATAAACCTTTAAGAGATTTTGTTTCAAAATTAAATGAAATTGAAAACATAGAAATTGAAAATCAGCACCATGCCGCTTTTTTCATTTTTATTTTAACTATTTATCCCCAATTGGTAGATTTGTTTGCCGAACTTGCAAAAGATTCTGCTGTTTTTTCTCTTAGTGAATTGGATTTCGCCACTCTTTTTACCTTTATTTTAATAGTTAAAGATAAAGAGTTGAATGTTACCGACTTTATGGAAAACAACAAATTAAAGCGCATAGGTTTTGGCGGTGAAGCAGTTGGCGAATACGGCGACACCCTTTGGAACAAGTTTATGACTTTAGAATATTTCGGTAGCGAAGACGAACTGAAAGAAGCTTCCCGAACTTTAATAGATTCCTCGAAAGAAACTATTGAAACTGCTACGGAAGAATTCAAGAAAGTTCTCTTGTATAAGTAAAATTTATATTTTATATTAAGGTGGTGAATCTCTTATGTGGACTGCATCACAAAACACCAAATGCTGTGCAACTTGTGCAAACTGGGGTGGTAACAGAACCATCAATTATGCAAAAGCCGCTCAAACAAATTCTCAGAACGATCAAGGCAAGTGCTATGCTGGCGTGTTCACCAGTAGTAGTGCCGGACATTTTGCTTGTTCTGGAACTTATTGCCCTAAATTTCAAAAGTGGAGCGCACTCAGTTAATAAAAATTCTATTAACTAGGAGCATATATGATGGCAAAAGAGGTTATTAAAGATTACACAGGTAAAATCATTGGTGCTATAGAATGGTCAGGTAATAAAAAATGGCTCAGCGATTTTTATGGTCGAAGACTTGGCTATTATGATAAGTCTCTCGATAAGACATTTGATTTTTATGGTCGAATGATAGGTTATGGCGATATTGTTTTAACTTTATTGCGATAAAACAAAACCCTTTGAATTTATCCGTAGATTCTATCCCAACCTTAAAAACTTAGTTAATATAGCAATTTAGTTGCTTAAAATAAAGGAGGAATATATATGTATAACGGATTTACATCATACGAAGGCAATGCTGTAATGTGGACTGTTTATCATAACCGCGGTACCACTATGGTTCATGCTACTAGTGAATCAATTGCATTGATGCGATTTATGGCAAAATATCCAGATTACGTAGTTAGTAAAATCGTTCGTGGATAAAAAAACAAACAGCGACAGAATTTCTGTCGCTGTTTGTTTATATCAACTTATCAAGATACTCTTTTGCTCTTGTAATATCAACTATCGGAGTTTGGCTTGTTTTCCGTTTGCGTATTTGCCTGATCTTCAACTATCTGTGCTTCACCGTCAATAACCTCTTGGGGAAGCTTTTTAAGCTTTCTTCCGCTTATTACACCTATTACGAGGTACCAAAGCACCCAAGCGTGAATAACCAAGTCAAGAATTCCCGATGCGTCTTCTGCGGTAATATAAACGTCAAGCATAGCAATGGTATCTATCACAAACAAAACCAGTGCGGCTATCATCCAGCCAAATTGCTTTTTACTGAAAATCCAGCAAAGTACATATGCAATAATGCTTATTGCGGCTATTGCAATACAATGATACATTATCGCAGGCTCTATCATAGCAAACAATACTGCATAATAAGGTACGGTTGCAGAGAAAAGGAACATTGTTCCTGTATCTAAAACGAGGAGCACAATGTTAAGCACGGTAAATGCAAGCATCAATAACAGGTTGCTTCTTGCATTATTAAACTGCTGTTGTAATACTTCACGCGAATTTTTGTCTTTCTTCTTAAGTTCCATATTTTTTCTCCTTTTATTTTGTTACTACCATTATACTACTGTGATAATCAAAATGCAAGTTTTTTATAAAAGCGGAGCGTCTTGCTTTTGCAGGCGCTCCGTTTTGAATATTTATTTCATCAATTCATCCAGATAATCTTTCGCCCTTGTTATATCAACCATAGGCGTGTCGCTTGTTTCGCGCTCAATGGTTAAATATCCGTCATAGCCGATATCCTTAAGAGCATTTATCATTCCCTTTAAGTCAACGTTGCCTTCGCCTAAGGGCGTTTCCTTAAAATATTCGTCAAGCCTAAGGTCACCTATTCCCCCTGAAGCAAAGAAATCGTAAATAATCTTGGGCTCAGTCTTTTTAAGCATTACTCCGTCTTTAATATGCACGTGGAGAATATACTCTCGAAGAGTGTAAACCGCTTCAACGGGATCGTCATCGGTTACCATAACAAGATTTGCTCCGTCAAGGTTAACGCCGATATTTTTCGTTTTAAGCGATTCGATAAATTCCTTTAACTGCGTTGCCTTTTCGGGTCCCGTTTCAATGGCAAGGCTGACGCCGATTTCCTCGCCGAAAGCGCCAATTTCTTCTAAACAAGCGCGCATATCCTGATTTTGCATATCTACTACGCCTATATGGGTAGTAACGATATTTGTGCCAAGTTTTTTGGCTAAAAGCATAATTTCCTTGGTTTTGGCAATACGCTGAACGTTATAGGTTTCGAAGCTATCGCCTTCAATTTCAGCACAAACTGCCGAAACAGGTAAAGCAGTTTTATCAGGCGAATAAAAATTGCCGTAAAACTGAATGCCCTCGAAGCCCATTTCCTTAGCAAGCTTTATGGCAGATTCATAATCTGTTTTGAAGCTTTCAACAATTATACCGGTTTTCATACAGCACCTCGAATGATAGCATCTGCCTCTTGGGCGATTTCGAAACTGCGCCAAACCTCATCAATAGTGGGATTTGCGTCAGCGCCGTTTTCAATCATATCAATAAGGCAGTCAAGCTGTTTGCCCGTAGGCTTACGTTTACTGTCCACGTTTATAAGCTGATAGGTTTTTTCGGGATATTTGTAATACTCAATCAAATCTCCCTCTTCCTGATGGGTTTGTCTGTCTTTGCGGTAAACAAGCTTTATTCTTCCCTTGGGACCGATAAACTCCTTAAGGTTATCTGAAGACATAGTATTTGCCCAGCCTACCTCATAATATCCTACGGAACCGTCGGAAAGCTTTGCGGTCATCAACGCATAATTACACTTATCCTTTGGCACTTCTTCGTCAGTTCGAAGACCTACTCCTGAAACGGAAACGATTTCCGCGCCCGTAAACCAACGCATAACGTCGATATAATGAACTCCGCAATCAACAAGCGGCGAGGTTTCTTTAATAAGGCCAAGATACTTCTGCCAATTCATTGTGTGATGATTTTGAGCCATACGCATAATAATCGGCGAGCCGATTGCTCCATCAAATATCATATCACGCACCATATTATAAGTGGTATTATGACGCAGAATGTGACCGATTAAAACCTTTATTTGCGGGTTTTCCTTAACAAGACGCACAAACTCTTTTCCTGACTCAAGGTCGGACGTTATAGGCTTTTCGCAAAGTAAATTCTTGTTATGCTTAATACATTCTTTCAAAATATCAAGATGTGTTGAAGGATAGGTAGCGCAAATAACAATGTCAACGTCATCCTTTGCGATACATTCTTTATAATCCGTAATAATGCTTTTAGCGTTGTATTTTCTTTTGAACAACTCAGCACGCTGAACGTCAAGGTCGCAAACGTAAGTGATGCACACGTTTTCCTTAAAATAAATATCGTCCAGATGCGCCGCGCCCATTTGTCCACAGCCGATGAGCGCTATATTGTGAATTTTCATTTTTTCTGTGCTCCGCCTACAAAAGCAATTTCCTTTAATATAAGATTTACTGACTTAACGCCTTCGCAAAGAGGTGCAACCTCAAGAGCCTTTCCTTCTGCAATGTTATCAACGAAATATTTAAGCTCGTTATAATATCCGCCAAGGCTTGAAAGGTTTCCGCCAATATCGTTGTCTGCTTCAAAGGCAGGCTTAATTTCAGGCTTGAAGCTACCGCCATCAACAAAATAAACTGCAAGGCCGCCTGCATCAAGCACAACGGTTGCTTTCTCAAATTTAACGCGGAAGCCTGCTGTAAAGGGGAAATCTGCAGGATAGTCCCAGCAGCCTTCAACAGAAACAGCTTTTCCGCCGTAGGTATAAGTGGTGAAAATCTGCTCGATTACACCGTCAGCATTGCGAACCGCTGTTGAAGTAAGACCGTCGGGTTCACCAAGCATATAGCGCATAAAGTCAACGTCGTGCACGTGAAGGTCAAGAGCCATTGAGCCGCTCTTATCGGCAGTATGGAGCCAGTTATCCCAAGCCCAAGTGGGTCTTGAACTTAAACGGCAGAATGCTGCTGATAAAACTTCACCGTATTCCTTTTTATCAAAGACTTCCTTAAGCCAAACGTACTCATCCCAGAAACGAATAACCTGACCGATTTGCACGTTTGCTCCCGTTTCCTTTTGAGTTTTAAGCAAAAGCTCGCCTTCTGCTTCGTTTAAGCAAACGGGCTTTTCAATAAATACGTTTTTAACCTTCTTCATAGCGGCAACTGCGTGCTCGGTGTGAAGATAAGTAGGCAAGCAAATATCAATAATATCTACGTTAGCGTTTTCAATAAGCTCCATACCCGTTGCATAAATTTCTGCATTGTGTACGCGTGCAATTTCCTGAGCCTTTTCTAAACGAACGTCAGCAACTGCAACAACTTCAACACCGTCAATAGCCTTGTAGCATGCCGAGTGCATTCCACCCATAAAACCGCAACCGATTAAACCAACTTTCAACATATTATTTCCTCCCTAAAATCTTGTCCATAGCATTGGACGTGTTATAAATAATTGTTTCGGAATACTGCTTGTAAGGCGGTATCATTTCAGCCGTTGCCCAATCTTCATAGCCGATTGAAGCAAAAGCTTCCATAACTGCCTTATAGTCAACGTCACCTGCTAAAAGGTCAACGAAACCGTCAAGGCTGCCCACCGCACGTCTGTAATCCTTAAAGTGAACCTTCTTAATTCTCTTGCCGAGAATCTTAACCCACTGTTCAGGGTAACCGATATAAGCAACGTTTCCAACATCGAAATATGAGCCAACAAAATCAGAGCCAATTTCATCAATAAAATTACGCATTTCAATCGGTGAAAGTAAGAACTTGTTCCATACGTTTTCAACACCGATATTAACCTTTAATTCTTCTGCAAAGGGAGCAAGCTCCTTTAATGCACTAAGCGCTCTGTCATAAGCAACGTCATAAGGAATAACTTCGCTGGCGGGGTTAAATACAACGTCAACCGCGCCGGGCACAACTAAAATTGAATCACAGCCAAGCCACGATGCAACCTGAAGCTGTTTTTTTGTAATTTCCTTTGCTTTTTCTCTGTTTGCTTCAATATCTGAAGTGTAATTAAAATCCCAATAAAGACCGCAGGCAACGCTATAAAGCTCAACACCTACTTCTTCAGCCATTTTCTTAACTGCAAGAATATCTTCCTTTGTTGATTCCATTGAAACGGGGCCCTGAAAATCAAGTGCAACTTCTACACCGTCGAAGCCCGCATCCTTTGCAGTTTCAAAACATTTTTTAAGGTCAGGTTCAGTAAAAGACCAAATACTTATACCTTTTTTCATATAAATTCCTCCTTGAAAATATCTTTACTTTATGATAGAATAATTTGAAAGAAAGTTCCATATATTTTTTTATTCTAAAAGTATAATTTTGTAAACAGAGGCAAAAAAGTGAAATCAGAATATATAAAGCATAGAATTGCAAATTTAATAAGCATTAACAAGATTGTTACCATTCACTATTACGAGCTTGACAAGACCTTTTTCTTTGAGGGCGAAAGTCATAATTTCTGGGAGTTGGTTTACGTTGACGCAGGCGAGGTTGAAATCAACGCCAACAAAAATACTTATTTTTTAGGGCAGGGCGAAATTATTTTCCATAAGCCCAACGAGTTTCACACACTTAAAGCAAACAAAAATGCTCCTGCTAACGTTTTTGTGCTTTCTTTCGTTTGCTCCTCTGAGGCAATGAAGCTCTTTAAGGATAAAACACTTCATCTGCCGCCCAAGCTCAAACGATACATTGCCGCCATTATTGACGAGTATAACCAGACCTTCGATAAAATGAACTTTAAGGATATGGAATTAAAGTTGCGAGAAAACGCCCGTATAGGCGGACAGCAAATGATTCGTACCCATCTTGAGCAGCTTTTGATTATGCTTATACGTGCTCAGCAGGAAAAACGGCAGGAAACTATTTTTCCATCTAAAGAAAGCATGGAAAACCACCTAACGCTTCAAATGATGCACATTATTGAAGAAAAGGTGTATTCTCGAATTACAGTTGAAGAAATTTGTGCTACGCTTAATTATTCCAGAACTTATCTTTCTAAAATTTTTAAGCTACATTCGGGGCACACTATTTCCGAATATATCACTATGCTTAAAATTCAGGAAGCGAAGAAGCTTATCCGTCAGGAGCGCTATACCTTTACGGAAATTTCCGATATGCTTTCCTTTGATAATCCCCACTATTTTTCAACCGTGTTCAAAAGAAAAACCAATATGACTCCAAGTGAATATAAAAACTCCGTGCAAACTATTTAGCTTGTTTTTGTTGACCGCAAAAGGCATAAGTGGTATCATATAAAAAAGAAATTCGAGGTGTTATTATGGAAAGAATAGCCTATTTTAACGGTGCTATAGGTGATTACGAAAAAATGACCGTTCCCTTTGCGGACCGTTCTATTTTTTACGGTGACGCTATTTATGACGCCGTTTTGGTTTTAGATAATTTGTGCTTCGCCTTAGAAGACCATCTTGACAGACTCTACAACAGTTGCACTTTAGCTGACATTGAATTTACTATGCCGCGCGAAGAATTAAACGGCGAAATTCAGCGTCTTATTTCTCATAACACCGGCAAATGCGCAATGCTTTATTTGCAGGTTTCCCGCGGTGCCGCGCCGAGAAAACACGAATATCCCGAAAATGCAAAGCCCAACTTATTTATGTTTATTGCGCCCTGCCCTCTTCCCGATAAAAACAAAAGGGCCTCGCTTTTAAGTGTTGAAGATTTGCGGTTCCGGTTCTGCAACATTAAAACCACCAACCTTATGCCCAACGTTTTTGCCGCACAAAAGGCAACTGCCGCAGGCAAAACAGAAGTGCTTTTCCACCGCGGTGACAGAGTTACCGAGGCCGCCCATAGCAGTATTTTAATTATTAAAGACGGCACAGTTATTATGCCGCCTCTTGATAATTTAATTTTGCCCGGCATTACCCGCAAAATTCTTCACCGCGTTTGCGACGAAAACTCCATACCCGTTGAAATCAGAGTTTTCACCGTTGACGAGCTGAAAAATGCTGACGAAATTCTGCTTTGCAGCACTACCAAAAACGTTATCAGAGTTTTTGAGGTGGACGACGCTTACGTTGGCGGAAAAGACTCTGCTCTTGCAACACGTTTGCAGGAATTATTCTTGGATAAGGTGTTTGCCGACACAGGCGTAAGACTTTAATTTTTAAGTGCCCCTAAATTTCAAAAAGTAATTACTTTAGGAGATTATTATGGATTTTGAAAAGCTTATTTCAGAGCGTTATTCCGTCCGCTCGTTTTTGCCCGAGCATCTTCCCCAGACGGTTATAGACAAAATTCTTGCCTGCGGACATAAAGCACCCACCGGATGCAATTTTCAGCCCCAAAGAATTTTAGTGCTCAATTCCGACGAGGAAATGGCTCGTCTGCACGATTGCACACGTTGCCATTTTAACGCTCCCACCGCATTTTTAGTGTGTCACAACAAAAATGAAAGCTGGGTAAGAAAATACGACGGCGCGCTTTCCTCCCCCGTTGACGCTTCCATCGTTACAACCTATTTGATGCTTGCCGCCCAAAACGAAGGCGTAGGTACCTGCTGGGTGATGCACTTTGACCCGGTCAAGATGCGCCAAGCCTTTTCAATTCCCGAAAATATCGAGCCCCACGCCCTTTTAGTTATGGGTTATCCCGCCCCTGACGCAAAGCCGATGGATATGCATTTTGAATCAAAATCCATCGACGACGTAGTTGTTTACGGAAGCTTCAAGTCTTAAGCCTTTAGCAAGGCTTTCGTCAGTTCCGACTTAATAAATTTTAGCGAAGGAGTTTTATAATGAATAAGCCTACCCCGCAGGACATGCTCAAATCTGCCAACGAGCAAGGAATTCTGAAAACCATTTATAGTGCTTTCGGTGGCGACGTATCCATAACCATTTCCGTAAACGAGCAGGCAGAAAAAATTGCCATTGAGGACTTGGATTTATCTGTCCGCGGCTATAATGCCCTTAAACGCGGAAACGTTTCCTGCATGCGCGAGCTGCTCCCCTTAATTAAGGTAAATCTCCTTCCCGCCCTTCGCATAGTAAACGCAAAAACCGAGAACGAAATAAAAGTAAAATTCTTAAAAACCGCCTACGAAGCAATGACCGACCAAGAAAAGCTCTCCTTCTTCGAAACGCTTATTAGTGAAAATAAAAACCACTAGTTCAACTAGTGGTTTTCTCCTACCCCTATAAGGGGTTGTTGCTGGCTTGCCACTGAAAGTGGCTCTGAAAGTTTAGCATCGCATTACCTTTTCCGGCAGCCGCTCCCGTGCGGCTGTCTTTTTT
>JAFVVO010000017.1 GCA_017502165.1 Clostridia bacterium | reverse complement strand
CGGCCCCACGGGACCACAAGGTTTGCAGGGTATTCAGGGTGAAGCAGGACCAACAGGTCCACAAGGCTTACAAGGCATTCAGGGTGAAGTAGGTCCAACGGGTCCACAGGGCTTACAAGGTGCAGCGGGTGCAACCGGACCACAAGGCTTACAAGGCATTCAGGGCGAAGTAGGTCCAACCGGCCCACAAGGCTTGCAAGGCGCTCAGGGCGAAGTAGGTGCAACAGGTCCACAAGGCTTGCAAGGCATTCAGGGTGAAGTAGGACCCACCGGCCCACAGGGCTTACAAGGTGTAGCAGGCGCAACCGGTCCAACGGGACCACAAGGCTTACAAGGTGAAGTTGGTCCAACGGGACCAACCGGTCCTGCGGCGGTGACCGCATTTGGCGGACTGTATGACGACAGCGCAGAAACCTTGACGCTTACTGCAGGAACCACAACCCAAGTACCGTTAACAAATGCAATGCCAAGCGAAAACGTAACAGTAGGCACAAATACCGTTACTGTAACCGAAGCAGGCGTTTATGAAATTAATTATTTCGTATCGGGCACTAACACTGCTCCCGGAACAAGAACCTTTACCGTTTCTGTTCAAAATAATGGAGCAGCTCTTGGCGGAAGCTCCGTTTCTCAAGCCGTTGAAACGGGTGTCAGCACGCAGATTGCGGACAGTATGATAGCTAACCTGAATGCAGGGGACGTAATTTCATTAGGCGTTGACACCTCAGAGGATGCTACGCTTCAGCTTAACTCGGGAACAAATGCTTCTATTACGTTGAAGCTTTTAGGTTAATTTTTAAGACGCCGACTTTTGTCGGCGTCTAATTTTGAAAGGGGATAAAAATGAAGGTCTGCGTTTATGCTATTTCAAAAAATGAAGAGAAATTTGCGCGCCGTTGGGCAGAAAATATGAGCGAAGCTGATGAAATATACGTTCTTGATACGGGGTCTACCGATAAAACCGTTGAAATTTTGTTAGAAAACGGAGTAAATGTGGAGCAAAAAACCATTTCTCCCTGGAGGTTTGACAGCGCAAGAAACGAATCTCTTGCGTTAGTTCCCACGGATGCTGATATTTGTGTTTGTACCGATTTAGACGAGCTGTTTGAAAGCGGTTGGCGAAAAAAGGTTGAGCAGGCTTGGGACGACGTCACCACAAGCTTAAAATACCGATATACCTGGAGCTTTAATTCTGACGGAAGCGAGGGGGTAGTTTTCTGGATAGAGAAAATCCACGCGCGTGAAAACTTTAGGTGGATTCACCCCGTACACGAGGTGTTAGAGTATTCGGGCAACCAGCCGTTTTCAAAATTCGTTGAGGGAGTCCAATTAAACCATTATCCCGATAAGGAAAAATCACGAGGACAATATCTGCCATTGCTTGAGCTTTCTGTTGCCGAGTCACCTGAGGATGACAGAAATATGCATTATTTAGGCAGAGAATATATGTTCAATGAAAGATTTCAGGAGGCTATTGAAACCCTTAAACGTCATTTAGCGCTTAAAACTGCCATTTGGAAGGATGAACGTTGCGCTTCAATGCGCTTTATCGGCAGATGCTTTAGTAAATTAGGTAATATGACCAAGGCGTACAAATATTATCTTATGGCAATAGCGGAGGCGCCTTATCTGCGTGAGCCGTGGCTTGATATGGCGTATTTTGAATATTACCGCGAAAATTGGCTTGGCGCGGCATATTTTATTGAATATGCGTTAAAAATAAAAGAACGCCCCAAAACATATATAACTGAGGCAAATTCGTGGAACAGCGTGCCTTATGACGTTTTATCCATTGCGTATTATAAATTAGGGAATATTGAACTTGCTATTGAAAACGTTAAAAAGGCAATAAGGATTTCGGATGAAAGCAGGCTGAAGAATAACTTAAAAATCTTTCAGCAGGGCAAAATTTGATTACAAGAAAATTACAATAACATTGACATTGCTCCTTTTAATATGGTATCATAATATAGATATAAAAACGAACGAATAACGGAGGAACTGTATGAAATTAAATTACAAACGCACCATACTGATCGGCCTTGCCTTTATGTCAATTCTGGCATTCTGGTCGTTTTACGATCAGGTTGTGCCATTTTTATTGGAAAAAGTGTTTAACCTTAGTCCCTTAAGAGCAAATATGGTAATGTCTATTGATAATATTTTAGCAATATTTATGCTTCCGCTTTTTGGTGCAATTTCCGATAGAACAAGAACGAAGTTAGGAAAAAGAACGCCTTATATTTTAATCGGAACGATTTTTGCAGTTGCTTTAATGGTTGTTATGGGTGTTTCGGTTCAGAAACTTAATTTCTGGGGTTTCTTTATTAGTTTAATGCTTATTTTAGTAGCTATGGCTGTTTACAGAACGCCCGCAGTTGCCTATATGCCTGACGTTACTCCTAAGCCCTTGCGCAGTAAAGCCAATGCAATTATTAACCTTATCGGTTATATTGGCGGAATTTTCTCCACAATCGTTATGATATTTATGCTTAAAAGCACCAAGAACGAGTTGGGTGAAAGCGTTTATGCGGCTGACCAATCCTTTCTGCCTGTATTTTTAATCGTAGCAGGTTTTATGCTTCTTTGCGTGCTTATTATGGTGTTCTCCGTTAAGGAAAACAGACTTTTAGAGCAGGTTAAGGAAGAGATGCTTGAAAAAGAAGAGGAAAAGCAGGTGAATACCTCGGGAGGTAAGCTTCCCAAGGACGTTTTCAGAAGCCTTGCGTTGATTCTTTGCTCTGTTTTCCTTTGGTTTATGGCTTATAATGCGGTAACTACTGCGTTCTCGCGCTTCTGCGTTGAAGTTTGGGGAGCTGATTTAAGCACTTCATCAAGCTATTTGCTTACGGCAACCATTTCCGCCATTGCCGCATTTATTCCCTTAGGAATGTTATCGGGCAAGGTGGGAAGAAAGGCAACGGTGCTTATTGGTGTTGCGCTGATGACGGTTTGCTATTTTGTTGCCATATTCCTTAAGACTCAAACGCCCTGGATGTATTTGATTTTCGCTATCGTGGGTATTGGCTGGGCGGCTATAAACGTAAATTCATTCCCCATGGTAGTAGAAATGAGCAGTGGGGCAGACGTGGGTAAATATACGGGCTTCTATTACACGTTCTCAATGGCGGCGCAAATTACAACACCTTTGCTTTCAGGCTATTTAATCGAAAATCTCGGCTGGGGCTACAACGTAATTTTCCCGTATGCTGTGCTTTTCTCGGCGCTTTCATTTGTAACTATGCTCTTTGTTAAGCATGGTGATTCAAAGCCTCAGCAGAAGAAATCCCTGATAGAGAATTTCGACGTGGAGGATTAAAATGTTATACGCCATTTGTGCTGTAGTTGTTTTGCTGGGGATAATCGTATTTTTGATATTTCCGTCAAACAAAAATCAGCAGGATAGAAAAATCCTCAAAAACAGCTTTATAGCCCATCGGGGACTTCATAACGATAAATACCCCGAAAATTCTCTTTCCGCCTTTGAAAATGCCGTTAAAAACGGTTTTGCGATAGAAAATGACATTCATCTTCTTGCTGACGGCAGTGTGGTAGTATTTCACGACGATGACCTGAAGCGTATGTGCGGAGCCGATAAAAAAATAAGCGAGCTGACGCTTGAAGAAGTGAAACAGTATCGGCTGAAGGGGAGCGACGAGCAAATTCCCACGCTTAAGGAATGTCTTGACCTGGTAGACGGCAAGGTGCCTCTTTTAATTGAGTTTAAGTGTAACGGTAAAAAGGAAAGCTATGCCCTTTGTGAAAAAGCAAACGAAATACTTTCCTCATACAAGGGTAAATATTTTATTCAGTCCTTTTATCCCTTTGCGGTTCAATGGTATAAATTAAACAGACCTGACGTTTTGCGTGGAATTTTAGCCTCGGCATTTTATAAGGAAAAGCTTCCGCTAAAGCTTGCAGGAGCGCTGATGTTTAATGTTTTAGCCCGACCGCAGTTTGTGTCTTACGAATTTATGCACGCAAAGAACGTTTTTCGCTCACTTTGCGTTGCACTTGGAGCAACGCCTATTGCCTGGACGTTCAGAAAAGCAGAGGACACGGAAAAATATAAAAAATATTACGATGCCTTTATTTTTGAAGGGTTTATTCCTGAAAAGTGATTATAATAAAAATAAAAAACGAGAGAAAATTTCTCTCGTTTTATTTTTTTGGCGTCTTCAGACGTGGAAATAAACCCCCAGTTATACTGGGGGAAGAAAAACGCGCAGAGCGACAATGAAAAGGGCGAGCTAAAAGCAAGCCTAAAAAGCTTGAGAAAAATCAAACCTCCCAATATAATGGTAGTGG
>JAFVVO010000016.1 GCA_017502165.1 Clostridia bacterium | reverse complement strand
TTGTTTAATCTTGACTCGTAATTTCTTACTTGTTTTTTCGTTATCCTTTTGGAATTAACTTGTGGTTCAAAACTTTAACTTTTCGTCTTGTTTTGACCTCTCGTTCTTCTCATCACTATGTACTTTTCAAGGAGCTTCTCTTGCTTCCCGTGGCTCCCCTGCCACAGTCAGCTTGCTTATAATACCAAACTTAAGGCCTTTTGTCAACCGTTTTTTGAGCTTTTTTTAAGCTTTTTTTCAATAATTTTTTTACTTATTTTTTGCCCTTTACAATATTTTGTATTCGCTATTTTTTACCTACTATATATAGATTTACGGTATATTATTTTATATAATTAACATTATATAGTATTTACCAAAAACAAAAATACTGCGGCAAAACTTTTTTATTGGTTTTGCCGCAGTAAAAGCGTTTTACAATAAGTCCTTTTTTTGATTTTCACCCATAACCTTTTTGTTGAGAGTGAATTTCAGCTTTTTGAGCTTGGTGTCCAAATCCTTATCAAGACTTGCTTTATTTTTTTCTTTACTTGCCTTGAGAGCATTCATTTCATTTTTTGCAATACTGGAAAAGGAGAGCTTTCGTTTTGCCATATCGCCCTCCAGATTGATTGTGTCCTGCTTATTTTTTTCGTTAAGGCTTTCTACCTTTTCGGAATGCTCCTTCTTTGCAGATGCCACGTTATTGTCATATTCCTGCTGATGAGTTTTAATATTGTCATCATAATGATTCTTTTTAATAAGGGCTTCCTTTTCGTCCTTCATAAACTTGACCTCTTCGTCAAGATTTATTGCAACGATTACTCTTTGCCCCTTACGGACTCTGCCGTTGGAAAAGTACGGATTAAGAACTACCAGATCTTCGTAAGGCACGCCCACAGCCTGAGCCACGTCGCGCAGAGTAGTATTTTGCTCTGCCTCGTAATAGCTGAGAGAGCCTGCCTCAGTGGTTTTAACCTTTACGTTTTCGCTCATAAAATCACCTACCCTAAATCTACTGTTTGTAAAACGGCCTGCACAGAAGCCACAACGCTGCCCTTGGCGCGAACTGCAACGGTCACTGTGTTATAGCCTTTTTTCATTTCGCCGCAAAAGAAAAAGGAGCCTTCACCTAAAAGTGAGAATATTCGGTTTTGATCTCCTACGGATATTTCTATTTCGTTTTCGCCCGGCGAAGTGGCTGAGCAGAAAACAATAACGCCCTGTCTGTCCTTATAGGAATATATCCGTTTAGTTAAGTGTTTTTCTTCCTGATAATTTACCTGCTCCGCCTCAAGAAGTGAAATCTTTTGAAGCGCGGAGCTGTTTTCAATGCGTTTTATTCTGCGGTGAACCTTCTCCGCCTGGTACGCAAGCATTTCTATATCGTTCATAATCATTCCTCCTATCGTACTGCCTTTCTTTCCAGCGTATATATAATCGTTACGGGAGAAACTCTGAAGTTTGAGCCGTAACTGTTTCTGATTTCAAGTCCCACCAGGTCGCCTGCAATGTCAAAGGGCAATCTGAATACCCTTGGCTCCTGCTGAAGCTCTACCGTGCGGGATTCCTCGGCACCGTCGGCAATGACGGTAAACTGTATTTCACCGTCACCCGATGCCGTAAAGTGTATTTCCTTAATTCTTTTTTGTCCGTTGGCGATCCCCCAATGGTTGTATGGTGAGCGCCAGAGGCTGTCAATCACTCCCGACGTGGTCGCTCTGTCGCCTGCGCCCCATTCTAATATTATAAGAGCGTCGGTAAGCGCCACGAGAAGCTTTTCGTGAACGTTATCCCTGGCTACCACCATAGACTGCACGTCTGCTTGGGTGCGGATAACAAAGTCGTGCTGAACGGTAGAATAAATGAGTATTCCGTTTTCTCCGCCGTTTTTGTGGAAGGATAAATAATACGAGCCGTTAAAGTAAGCGCTGCTTTCTTTTCGGCAAAGGGGCGGATTTTCCACGAAGAAATTCTTTATTTTGTTGCTCAGGCACGATACCGACGAGCCGGAGAGAGCGTATATGCCTCTGCGTGTAGCAAACAAAACCGTGCTGCCGCAGATACAAACGCTTCCTTTAATAATTTCGCTGTCGGTATAATAGATATTTTCAACCGAGAACTCTCTTTGAGTAGACAGAGCGTTTACCGCAACGATGCCGTAACGGCAAAACACGTACAGCGTGTCGAAAAACGATACCACGTCAATAGTGTCGCCTATGAAATCGTTAATTTCCACGTAGCCGCCTGCCTCCTCGCCTATTTCAAAGTTCCAAGGCTCGTTAAGTGCCGAAAACCACAGTCTTTGGGGATAGGCCGGGTCTCCGATACCGAACATTCTGCCGTAATGCATGGCGGTTTTGCTCATATAAGGCTTGTTTTTGCCGCTTATGGCTTTTACTCCTCCGCCTTCGGTGAAAACGTGAGGTCTGCACAAGGGACCTCCCAGCAGAGCGCAGTTGGCGGTTTCGGTTTTGTACTGGGTAAAATACGTGATTGGTTGAGCGGTTAAATCGGAGTTTTCCATTAAAACCGCCTCCACCTTTCCGCTTGAGGCTGAAAGCTCAAAGCCGTAAAGGTTTCCGTCAGAAGCCGAAAAATAGAGGTTTTTATATCCCTTTTCCACGCCCTCCCGTGACTGATACTCAAATAACTCGATTACGCTTTCGGGTATTTGTCTGAGCGGAACAGACGTGCCGTCCCAATTCCATACCGTTTGTCCGAAGCCCTCAATTCTTTTGATTGCCCCGCCGTCAAAAATGACATTTTGGGCGCAGGGACTTTCCTCAATGGACATAAGGCTTTCGTCAACAAACATATTAAGCCCCGCAAACTGCTCCTGACGCAGAGCGTACTCTCTGTCCGACGCAACGTTTGCAATATTTTTTACGTTCAGCATTACTGCCACCTCTTTACCGGCAGGGTAAAGGATGAACGGACCTCCTTGATGTTGTCCGTTAAGTTTTTATATCTGCTGTCCCATACGGCAGCCTCGGCGTGCTTACGCTTAACGCTGAAATAGTATGAGGCGGCATAATAAATGTATGCGTAGGGATCTACTGCGCTTGCGGGAATAACGGGAACGTCAAAATCTCCTTCAAGTGCCTTGGGAAGATAATAATAAAACACGTTAACCTGGTAATACGAAGGCGATATGTGAATGTTATTTACCGATTCCCATGCCGCAATTCGCATTCCGCCTACCGACTGAACTGTTTTTAAGGAAACGTAGCATTCGCTCAGCTTGTCGATGGCAATTTTGCCGTCCACCACCCTTACCGTTTCGCATTTCTCGGGACGGTATTTGTCTCGCGCTATCGTCATATACGCTACGTTGATTGCGTTTTTGACCGCCTTGACCATTTCCTCGTCGTCACGGTCAACCACGTCTAAAATATCGATGGTTCTTTGAACCAAATCCAAAAAAGTCACTTTGCTCCTCCTTTGGAGTTTTCAATGGCAAGGCAAAACTCATCGAAGCGCTCCTGCGCCTGACGTTTTTCCAGCCGTTCGTTTTCTCTTTCCATTTCCTCGTAAATCTGCTTTGCCCTCTCTCTGCGGTACTTTCTCGCATAGTTGAGTGTTCGCGCATCTAAAAACGAAAAGGGAAGCTCCAAGCAAAAGGTATCTTCCCCCTGGGCAGAGGAATGAATTTCAAACTTATCCGTCTGTCTGTTAAGTAAAATAAAATAGCTTTCATCGATTTCCTTTAACCGAAGAAGTATACTCATCGTATCGTTCAAAACGGGAATGTAACGCTCCGTATATTGTGTTGCACTTGCCATAAAACACCTCTAAAAATTAGTTTTCGGTTAAACCGCTAAGCTTTGCCTGACCGCAAGGAAGTGAGCAAATAAGGTTTGCATACTTAACCAAGGTTGCGCCGTAGGCGGCTTTACCGCTGATCTGCTTTAAGATTTCACCGTTATCGCCGTCAAGCCAACGCCAGTCGCAAAGCTGATGAAGATCGAAAAGCTTTGTATCTAAAAGATACATTGTGCCGTTAGGACAGTATTTATCTGCCACAACGGGAATACCTGCATAGCTGATAGCCTTGAAGCCGCCCTCAAGCTCAACGGGATTGATGTTGCGCTTGGTTGCCTCAAGGTAAGCCTGATATGCTCTGCGCACACCGTAAGAACAGGTAATAAAGTCAATGCTTCCGCCGGAAGCAGATTCTGCAGCATCGATAGCCTTCTGAATCTTAACGTCGGAAATTGCACCAACGGAGCCTTCCTCATAGGGCTTCATCCAGGTTTTACCTGCAGTTGAAACACCGTAAAGGGTTTCGGGATTGTTAAAGATAGTTTCAATACCGAAAATATCCTTGTCAATGCTGTCTTTTCCATAGAAGAAGGTGCCTGCGCAGTGTGAGTTGTTGTAGGTGGTAATAACTCTGTTGCCTTCAATGCTTACGATTTTAACCACCGCGCTGTTGGGGCCCTCCTGAACGTAAATATCCATACCTACGTGTAAGCAGGAAGCATCGTCAACAACAGCTTCACCGAGTTCTGCGCAATCCTTGATAACGGTTGCAAGCTTGCCGGAGCCGTCGCCGTAGAGCATTTTGGAAAATCTGCGCTTAGCGGAAGCAATAAGACCTTCCATTTCAGCATTGAGAAGATTTACCACCGCACCCTCGGTGTTGGCAGATGCGCGAAGAGCCTTATCGGTAATTTCGATGGTACCGTAAAGGTTTTTAAGCTCAGCGCGAAGATTTACGTACTTGTTGCCGTTGGCGGTAGGAAGATTTGCATACTCGTCTAAAGCAGAAATACCGGAAGACAAGTCAAAGCAAACGGGTTTAACCGCTTCCTTGCCGGTAATAAAGTGTTCTGTAGCCTTAAACTTTTTATAAAGAGGGCTGATAGAATTATTAAGTTGTGAAATAAGCACGTCAAGATAAAAGCTCTTGAGTGCCTCGTTTACTGAAGAAACTGAAATCATTTTTTATCTCCTTTAATTTTTATTTGCGGAATAACGCTCTTGCAAGCTCACCTGCAGAGCGTATTGTCTGGGGCTTTTCCATCTTCGTTTTGGGAAGTGCCCCCGATTTTGTAAGCACGGGACCTCTGTTAGACGCAATCTCGTTAAGATAGTCCTCCAGAATCGTCTTTCGTACCTGCTGATTGTTGAAAACATAATTGTTCAGGAATTTTTCGTCCTGTGCCAGCTGGCTTTCGTCGCGCCAGGAAGAGCACAAAACGGATGCAAGTGCCTTAATTAAGCCTTCTTTGCCCTCTAAATCGGGATTTTCCTCAAGGCAAAGACAGATTTCATCAACAAACCTCTCCGCCAAAGGATATTCGCTCAAGAATTCCTCTATTAAGCCGTCGGTCTGATCCTGATTGCCAAGCTGTCTTTTAAGACTTTCGTTTTCCTGCTGAAGCATTTTAAGCTGTTCTTCGATTGAAAGCTCCTCTGTCGAAGCGGTTGCGTCTTTATTCTCTACGCTTGTTTCATTTTTTTCTTCCGTAAGAGCTTCCTTTTCAAATTCATTGTGCTTGCTCAACGTCGTTTTCCTCCATTCTTGCTTTGTGAATTGATATATGTTCTTCAAAACGCTTTCGAACGTCTCCAAACAAACCGAACTGTTCCTCAAATTCCTCGCTCAATAAAACTTTAGCGTGTTCTGCAATATGAATTGCGTGGTCGTCCGTGTCTGTTATAACAACCTCCTTGGCGTCTTTAAGCATAACGTTTTCCCTTTGGGCGCGGGAGGAATGAATTTCGCTTAAATCGGCAATATTCTCCCAATCCCCCATGCCTAAGGCACGCAGAATTCTACCCTTGGTTCTCTGGGGCAAATTCCCATGCTCATCAAGGAACAAGCCCTTGCCGAGCAAATCAAAAATAACTTGTTTTCTGTTAGAAAGTGAGTCGGAAAGCTCGTTTTCCGTCTCGTGGGCCACGTCGTCGCTGGTAAGCATATTGCCCGTCCAATAGACGCTGGAAACCTTTCCGTTTTTGCCTACCACCCTCTCTATTCTTCCGTAAGAAGCAAACTGCTTGAACAAACGGAGCCACTGACGTGAAATTACAAGCACCGCGTCGCGCATTTTATCCGCCGTAACCGCAAGACGCGTGTCGTCCTGCTCGGCAATGGTGTTAAGAGCCGTTCCGCTTGTTACGTTTGTGGGGGCAACGGACTGTCTCATTAAATCAGAGGTGCCCGAAATAAGATTAAATTCTTCAAGCAGCGCCGACTCCTCCCTGGTAAATTCATCAGGAATAGTGCCCGGATACATCATTTCCGGCTTATCGGCACCCTGACGGTAAACTATTACCTTACCGGGAGCAAGGCCGTTTTCCGCCAGATCCTCCACGTCTGCCGAGCCCTCCTCAACTGCAAGCACTCCTACTGCCGAACGGTTGAGAAGCTCGTGCTTTCTGTTTCGCACCGCATTATAGGAGCGCTGAATGGGAATACATCTTTCCACCACCGATATGCCCCAAAGGCAACCGGGACGGCTTACGGAATTTTGCTGAACGAAGGGCAGCTTTCGGGAAGCGCCTTCACCGTTAACGTAGGGAAGCTCACCCTCAAATAACAGAGTGTCCCCCGAAACAACTATGTATCTGCCTTCAGGATGCTTAACGGATTCCTGCTCGTAATACTCTAAAACAAGGCAGGAATTTTCCGCCTTTTTTTCGCCTAACCCAAGCAAAGTGTTTCTTGTGCCGAAGCCTCCTGATAATCCAAATTCCGCGGCAGATAAAACGTCCGTTTCCGTAGGCTTAACCTCTTTGCCGTAAAGCTGGCGAACAAATTCGCAAGGATACACGTGGGCGTGGATAACGGAAGAGCATTCCTGAATATCCTGAACGGATTGGCTGTCGGGATAAATCTCGTAAGGCGGGCAAACCACCGTTGAAACGTCACCCTCGCGGATGTTGGCGCCGCTTGCGTCTTTGCCTACGGTCATTCCCTTATTATTTACCCAGCCTTGCTTGTAGAAAACCGTTCCGCACAGTTCGGACCACATAGTTGCATCCTTAATTGTGGCGCTCATATTGTTGCGCTGGAAGGCGCTGGCCAGAATAGCCGAGCTGACCTTTGCCGCCTGCACGTCTTCCTCGTCGTTAGTGGCGGCGCGCACAACCACTCTCGGAGCTACCTTATTAAGCTTAGCCAAGCGGCTTTCAATAATAGGTGCAATGTGGTTATAAACTTCTCTTTCTTGCCACAAGAACGCCTTTTCCTGCTGGAATATCTCCCCTGCTTCAGGCAGAATATCGCAATACTGGTTTCCTAAAAAGAAATTTATATTTAACTGCCATTGAAGCTCAAAGGGCAGTCTTTCCTTACTGCGTCTTTCAAACTCCTTATTAACGAAGCTGCACAGCTCCTTTTTTCTTTTATCTTCGCTTTTCAAAAGCATTTTCTCCCCTCTAATTGAGTTTTTTGTTTTTTCTTCTTGAAATCAAACGTTCCATATCACGCATACGGGGCGATTTTTCCATCCCGGGAACGTTGGGCTCGGGCTTTGACATAATGTAATACCTCAGCTCGTCCATTGCGTGATCGTCCTTTTTTATGGGCGAATCGCCTACACCATAGCGGTACCCCTTAATTTCCCTTATCATCTCAGGGCAGGTGCGAAAAATAAAAAGACGGGGCATATCCGTCCTTTTAGTAAGGTATTGTTTAACTCGTTGAATACCCGTCCAGGTATTTTTATTCACCTTTGTGTTCACCGCTATACCCAAATCGTAAAACAGCTGGGCGACGCTGCTCTGAGCAGAAAGAGTTTTCTGCAATGCCGCCGAATCCATAAGAGCCTCCACCTTGCCCGAAATTCCCTTAGGCCAGGAAAGTTCCTCGCACTTTTTAAGTATTTGTTCCGAATGCCACGCGGCGTCGTGGTCAGCGGCATAATGCTCCGCAATAACGAACACGTTTCCGTCACCGTCAACCGCGTACCAATGGCACGAAAGGGGGTTAACAAGCCCCGGGTCAATGGAAAGCTTATCGAACCACTCCTTTGGAACGTCAAAGGGATCGCAAACGTGCACGTTTTCGTCAAACTCACTGTAAACAAGTCCCGAATGGCTCATAAACTGACCGTACTGTCGGCTCTGCCGTTGCTCGTCGGTTAACAGCTTTTCAAGCATCTGCACTTCCTTTTCATTAAGAAAGGGATTGTCCTGCCAGCTCATCATAGTGTACCAGGCCTCAGGGTCCTTGTTTTCGTTTAGATAAATTTCGTCGTGCACCCAGGTTAAGCCCATAAGAGGCGTCATAGTGCCCCAAATTTCGCCGCAGGTATCAAGAACTCTCATTCGGCACTCGTCGTAAATGTCCTTTGGAGGCTCCTCGTCGAACCATATCCAGTCCTGACTTGTTCCCTGAAACCGTTGACGTCCCTGGTCACAGCTCTTAAAGCCGATGGTTGAAACAGTGCCGAAAACGTTTTTGACAAGTATAAAGTCAATAACCCCCGAGGTGGGAGAATCCTCTCTGCCCCTGCGCATAACCACCTTTTCTATCCACTGATCAGGAAGATATGATAAAAGCTTCTCCTGAGCAACGTCACGCTGAACCTCTTGAGTAAGGCTAACAACCCAACCCTTTGTAGCGCCCTTATTTTTGCGGTAAGGATGAATCCCTCGGGCAAACCACACCGCCTCAACGGCACCGCACTCGGTTTTGCCCGTTCTGTTACCGCCGAAAACCCAACGGTTGCGCTTAAGATTTTTATGAAACTCCATTTGCTTTTGATGGACCTTCGTCAGATTATAGCCCGCCAGCTTGAACAGCTTGGGATTGCGTGATATTTCTTCATTGATTTGCTTCAAGCTCTTCTTTTGCAAGCAACATTTCCCTCGCTTCTTCAAGGTTTATTTCCGTTTGAATTTCCTTTTTGTCGGCGCAGTTTTCAAGCCACCACTTTATTGCGTTAAGGTCGGGAGGCACGTCCTTTTTGACGGTCTTTTTAACCACCTGCTCGTCCTGGATTTCTCCTTCGGCATTTTTCTTGCCCTTAAACTCACAGCTTTCCTCCTCCACCGTATAACCGCAGGCGCGCTTAAAAAACGCCTTCATAACTAAAACGTCGGAATTTTTCTTTTCATTCAGCGCCGCATCCAGCTCGGGATGCAAGCGTCTGTACTTTTTTAAGGTTTTGAGTGAAATCCCCAAAAAGTCAGCAATTTCCTTTTCACCGCTTCCGCACATAACCAAGGTGCTGATTCGGGAAAGGTTATTTTGAACTTTACTTTCATACAAGCTCCTCAAAAGCATCACCTGCCTTTTCAAAAAGAAATGCTCCTTCCACACTTTAATTGTAACACGGCTTTTCATTTTGACGCATTCAATGTGACATCAAAAACACAATATTTCATTTTTTTCTGTTGACAGTCCTTGTTTTTTTTGCTATAATCCATTTGTTAAATATGTGGAGAGATGTCCGAGTGGTTTATGGAGCTGGTCTTGAAAACCAGTGATACCGAAAGGTACCGTAGGTTCGAATCCTATTCTCTCCGCCAAATACGGAGACATACCCAAGTTGGCCGAAGGGGCTCCCCTGCTAAGGGAGTAGATCGGGAGTAACCGGTGCGAGAGTTCAAATCTCTCTGTCTCCGCCAAACAAAAAGCACTTGCACTTGCAAGTGTTTTTTGTTTTTTGGAAAACAGATTTGAACTCGAGCGACGGGTACCGGCGGGAGAGAAATTAACGAGCGCGTCCGGTGGACGATGAAGCGAGTTAATTTCTGTGCAGCGGTCAAAATTCGCAACGAGCGTCCCCGCGAGTGCCCGCGAATTTTGGGCACCGCAAGGGAGCTGCTTGCAGGGAAAATCTCTCTGTCTCCGCCAGAAAAAAGCATCGACTTTGTCGGTGCTTTTTTCAACTAAATCCACCCTTGCGGGTGGGTGAAATCGTCTTTGACGATGAAATCCAACTTCGTTGGGTGAAATCCGCCTCGACGGCGGATGGGTGGATTTAATTTCACTTGATGCGATAGCATCAAATTTCACAATTTACGGAGCAAATTATTTCACCGTGAGCGTAAGCGAACGATTTCACTAAAAACGAACGGTTATGTAAGAGTTCGAAGTCACACACAAAACTGCCGAAAATATCTTTTTTGTAGCCCATAGACAAACAAAAAGCACTTGCGCTTGCAAGTGCTTTTTGTTTATCCAAGCCGCAGGCTTGGCATATCATCACCGCGCGAAGTGCGGTGCATATCATCAAGGGCGGCAAGCCGCCCTTGTATCTCATCACGCGCCAGCGTGCATCCTCCTGCAGCTTGATGATATACAATACTCCGTATTGATGATATACCGCAACAAGTTGCGGATGATATACAAGGCTGCGCCTTGATTTATTCACAAAAGTATAGTATAATGAAAATGAAAAAACAATGTATGGGGGTTTTGATATATGAAAAAGTTGTCGTTGCTTTTTTTGACCGTGATTATTGCTGTTAGTTTCGTTGCTTGCCGGAATACACAGTCAAATCCTTACGAATTGCCTTCCGGGACATACTATATGGTCGGTGAATTTGAAGAAATGATGACCCCATATCTCTATTTGAATTTTGATGATTATACTTTTTTAATGGGCGCAGGTGTTCTTCTTTCGTATGCCGAAATTGGTTCTTTTGTTGTTAAAGAAAACAAAATTACAGCAACTTCTCAAAGTACGGTTTTTGTTTTTGAAATTAAAAATAACAACACCTTGATTCTTATTGATAACGGAGATAACGAATATTTTAAGATGCCTAATAATTCCGAATATGTTTTGCGAGAAAGTTGACCTTTTGTCCATTTTTCCCTGTTTAGACACCTTTCATCACGTTTAGGTCAACCAAAAAGCACAAACAGCTACGTTACGTTTACATCAGGTTGGATGGTGTATCCTAACGGAAAAATAATTTTAGCCACACCTTACGGAGATAAATAATATGAAAGAATACGACAAAGTTGAGTTAATTTCAGACAAGCAAGAGTTTAAGGATTTAGGTCTTGAAAAAGGAAGAACAGGAACAATTCTTGGCACAAAAAGGAACGGATATTGGTATGTTGTTTTTGAAGGAGAGATTTTTCAAAGAGATGACGGCGTATGGAGTTGCTCTGATATAGGAGCCGCAGTTACAGACGAAGATATTAAAGTAATTTGGGAAAGCGACTAAATCTTATATTATACAGCGCCTGCTTTTGCAGGTGCTTTTTCTTTACAAATGCCTGAAACTGTTATATAATATATGCATAAAATGAAAGGACTGACCTAAATGCCTAAAACAATTATCTGTAAATATTGCGGTTCAGAATGTACGGATCAGGACGAATACTGCCCCAAATGCCTTAAACGCATTCCCGAAGAAAAACTCGATAAAAGCAATATTATTGACGGCATGAGCGAGCACGATATTTTCGTGTTTGTTGAAAACGACGCTGATTACTATTTGCAAACCTTCAAAAAGCACAACAACAAAAAAGTGTTTGTATCGTTCAATTTTGCCGCATTCTTTTTTGGTCCTCTTTGGATGGTTTACCGCAAAATGCACATTGAAGCGATAGTTGCTTATCTTATAACCACGTTGATATCTTTCGCTTGTGTTGCGGGAATACTTATTTCAACCGCCCCTGAATTTATATATCGTTATTTGTTCTATGACTTTTGGTACGAATCCTGCGCAAGCTTCATAGAGAATATTGATTATACTAAATATGTTATTCTTTTCCAGTTTGTATTGCCCTACTTTATCAGCGGAATTTTTTACGGTCTTTTCGGTAATGCAATATACAAAGGTTATGTAAAAAGGCACATTAAAAGCCTCGCAGACGGTGGCACACTTTTTCTTGCAATCTTTGCCGCTTTGTTTGCAAAATTTGCGATTGACTTGCTTATGCGCTTGTTAGTTTTCCCCATTGGCGAGAACATTGTTCGTTTCATTTTAGATCTTTTATAAACTCTTTTAAGCGCCTGCTTTTGCAGGTGCTTTTTCTTTTGTTTTCACTCTTTACAACCTCTTAAAAATACTATATAATATATGTGCATAAACCACGAAAGGACTTAATCAATGGAAAAGACAATCATCTGCCAATTTTGCGGAGCAGAATGCTCTAATCAGGATATATACTGTCCTAAATGTCTTAAAAGAATTCCCGAGGAATTACATGATCCCGACAGCATGATCGACAATATGGGAGAACACAGAGTTTTTGCGTTTGTCGAGAAAAACACCGAGCACTACCTTAAAGCTTTTAAGCGTGGCAACAACAAGAAAATCTTTCCCTCTTTTAACTGGAGCGCCTTTTTCTTTAACGTATATTGGATGGTATATCGCAAAATGTACGTTGAGGCGTTGGTTACCTACTTGATTTCTCGCGTCGTCTCCCTTGCGTGCGGATTGCTTATCGTCCTTCCCCATAAGGACGAGATTATTCGGCTTGCAGAAAACGCTGTTTCTTTTTATTCTCATTACGAATGGACGCAAGGCCTCAACGCAATCAAGGCTGATATTTTGTGGAAATCCTGCCTTTGCAGTATTTTATCCATGCTTGTCTTCGGCGTGTTCGGCAATGCCATTTATAAAGGCTACGTTAAAAGAAATATTCACGATCTTAACAAGGGCGGAACGCTTATTTGGCCTATTTTTGTTGCCTTTATGGTCGCTATCGGTATTGATGCCATATTAGATCCCATTATTCAGGGAATTGCTCAGCTTTTTATTCAGCTGTAAATCTGCTTAATTAACTGTAAAGACACCTGCGAGAGGCAGGCGTCTTTTATTTTTCCCATATTGAACGAATCATATCCCTTATTTCATAAAAACAAAACGAGGCTTTGCAAACCTTTTTCCGTTTACCAAGCCTCGCTTTTATTATCCTAATATTTCTTGTGCGTACCTGACCCCTGCCATAGCATCCTTGGCATAGGCGTCGGCGCCTATTTTTTTTGCGTATTCCTCGGTTAAAACCGCACCGCCAACCATAATTTTGCAGTTTGGCGCTTCTTTGTTCAGACGCAAGACGGTTTGTTCCATATTAACCACAGTAGTAGTCATAAGAGCGCTTAAGCCAACAAGCCTGCAATCCGTTTCCTTTACTTTTTTAACAATTTCGTCCTCATTCACGTCCTTGCCTAAATCAAGCACGTTGAAGCCGTAATTTTCAAGCAAAAGCTTAACGATATTTTTGCCAATATCGTGAATATCGCCCTTAACCGTTGCCAGAATAACCGTACCCTTGTTTTCCTTTTTGTCGGTTTTTATCCGTGCCTTTATTTCCTCAAAGGCGTACCCTGCCGCTTCAGCGCTGAGCAAAAGCTGAGGCAGGAAAACCGTTTTATTTTCAAAGCCCTCTCCCACAACGTTAAGGGCAGGAATAATCTCTTGGTTTACAATGTCAAGGCCGTCCCTTTCCGAAAGCATTTTTTCGGTTATTTCTCTTGCTCGGTCCTTTAAGCCCTTGATTATTGCTCGTTT
This sequence comes from Clostridia bacterium, assembly GCA_017502165.1. Classification (GTDB taxonomy): domain Bacteria; phylum Bacillota; class Clostridia; order Christensenellales; family QALW01; genus UMGS1322. The sequence continues at coordinate 3,958 of JAFVVO010000016.1, read as the reverse complement.
AAGGCTTGAAGCCTCTTCCGTTTCTTCTGCCTTAACGCTTTCAACAGACGAACACGCCTCAAAGCTCTTTGATGCCGAAATGTAATCCATACAGCTTTCATCAAGTCCCGTCAGCGCCCTGAAGGTGTAATATGCCTTCATCATTTCGCTTGAGCAGGGATTCATTATGGCGCAGGAAAGACCGCTTGCAAGGGCAAGAGTGAAGAACGTGCCGTTTACAATTTCTCTGTTTGGCAGTCCAAATGACACGTTTGAAACGCCCAAAATAGTATGGCAGGAAAGCTTTTCCCTAATCATTTTAAGCGCATCAAGAGTTACTTTCGCCGCAGAAGAATCAGCGCTTACCGTCAAAGTCAAGGTGTCGAAAACAACGTCCTTTTTGTCTATACCGTATTCTTCGGCGCAGGTAAGAATTTTTTTGGCAATTTCGAATCTTTCTTGTGCCGTTTCGGGAATACCCTTTTCATCTAAAGTAAGGGCAACCACTACTCCCCCGTACTTTTTAACTAAGGGAAATACCGCCTCCATACTTTCCTTTTTGCCGTTTACGGAATTTATCATTGCCTTGCCGTTATAAACACGCAGGGCCTTTTCCATAGCAACAACGTCGGAGGAATCTATCTGCAAGGGTAAATCAAGCACCGCCTGAAGCTCGCAAACAGCCTCGGGCAGCAGCTCTCTTTCGTCAATTTCAGGTGCGCCCACGTTAACGTCAAGAATATGCGCGCCCTTTTCCTGCTGCTGAACACCTTGAGAAAGAATATAATCCATATCCTTCTCCTTCAGTGCTTGCTTGAATCTTTTTTTGCCCGTGGGATTGATTCGCTCGCCTACTAAAATCGGCTCGTCGCCAAATGTAACCGCGTGAGAATATGACGAAACCACCGTAAAATCTTTTTTGGTAACGGGTTTTCTTGTGCAAGAGCTTGTCTTTTTAACTAACGCGCTAATGTATTCGGGAGTAGTTCCGCAGCAACCGCCCACGACGCAAACACCGTTTTCAACAATTTCATAAAGCTGATTTGCAAATTCTTCTGCAGAAACGTCAAACACAGTCTGTCCATTTTCAACGCGAGGAAGTCCCGCATTAGGCTTAAGAAGAACGGGAACTGAAGCGCTTTCAAGCAATCTCTTTGCTACCGGCGCCAGCTTTTCGGGGCCGAGAGAACAGTTTGCGCCTATAACGTCGGCACCCATACCCTCTAAAAGCGCAACCATTGCTTCAGGTGTTGCCCCCGTTAAAAGCTTGCCGTCTTCTGAATATGCGTTTGAAACCATTACGGGAAGCGAACAGTTTTCTTTCACGGCAAGCAAAGCCGCTTTTGTTTCGTAACTGTCGCTCATCGTTTCTATTATAACTAAATCTGCCCCGTATTTTGCCCCAAGCTTAACCGTTTCGGCAAAAATAGACACGGCTTTTTCAAATTCAAGGTCACCTAAGGGCTTTAACAGCTTGCCCGTAGGCCCTAAATCAAGGGCAATAAATTTTTCCTGCGTTGAAAAACTGTTATCCCTTGCCCAAGAAGCATTTTCAATGGCACAGCGCACAATTTCTTCAAGTTTTTCCCGCGAAAACTTTAAGGTGTTTGCCCCAAAGGTATTGGTGCAAACCACGTTGCTTCCCGCTTCAAAATATTCCTTGTGGATTTCGCGAATAACTTCGGGGTGAGAAACGTTCCACTCTTCAGGCGCTTCTCCTGCTTTGAGTCCGCGCCTTTGAAGCAGAGTACCCATTCCGCCGTCAAGATACACTATGTTGTTTTGTAAATATTCCTTAAAGGTCATAAAAACTCCTCTATTCCCACAAATGCAGTAACGCTCTTTGAGGGGGACATTAAAAGACTATCGTTAAGTGTTACGCCTATATTTTTTGCGCAATCAAGGGACGCAAAAATCTGCTTTTGAGCTTCTAACGGTAAATCGCCGTAGCCTGCGGAAAATCTCGGCTTCAACTTAACCTTAAGCTCCTGCTCAATCCAAGAACAGAACTCATCGCACAAGCTTTCCGCCCTTTCAGAGCCGATTGCCTGAAGCAGTAAGGCTTTAGTAGGCGAAATTTTACCAAATCGCAAAATGAGGCGGTCAAGTTCCACACCCACCGTTGCGGCAAACAAAATTACGCGATTGCAGGAGCCCAAATTCTTCGCCAAATCCTTTGAAAAAAGGGAAAATTCCCCAAAGTCGCAAAGGCTTCCTTTAACGGAAACGGGCAGAATTTTATAGCAAACTCTGTTTTTTGTTGAAGCCTCAGCCAAGGAAACGCACTCATTAAAAATCGGCAGAATCTCACCGCAAGCGTCTCCGCCCCCTGCATAACGAAGTGCCTCCCTTTTATTTACGGCAATATTTTCAAATGTCTTAACTTTTACCGTCATTTTTCTAAAATATGGGAAAGATTTTGCTGAATCTTTTCCGCCACGTCAGGATTGTTCATCGAATACACGTGAACGTTTGTAATGCCGTTAGCGTAAAGGTCAATTATCTGGTCTGTTGCGTAGGCAATACCCGCCTGCTTCATTTTTTCAGGTTCCGAGCCGAACTTATCCACAAGGCTCTTGAATCTCTGGGGAACAAAAGACCCCGAAAGCTTTATGGCGCGGGAAACCATATTAGCGTTGGTAATGGGCATAATGCCGGGGATAACAGGTACGGTTATACCTGCTTCGCGAATTTTATATAAGAAATTATATAAAAGGTTATTATCAAAAAACATCTGAGTAGTTAAAAAGTCGCAACCTGCAGAAACCTTTTCCTTCAAAAAAGCAATATCGTCCTTTTGGTTTTTGCTTTCAGGGTGAATTTCGGGATAGCAAGCACCGCCGATGCAGAAATCGGGATTAGACTCCTTAAGCTGACGCACCAAGTCAACCGCGTGCAGATATTCGCCGATAGTTTTATTTTCAAGCTCTTGAGGAATATCTCCCCGAAGCGCCATTACGTTTTCAATCCCCGCCTCTTTAATTTGCTCAATTTTTTCGTTTACGGTTTCACGGGTTGAGGAAACGCAGGTTAAGTGTGCCAAGGTGGGCACACCGTAACGCTCTTTAATATTTTTAGCAATCTCAAGAGTGTATTTGCTTGTTCCGCCCCCTGCCCCGTATGTTACGCTCATAAACGCAGGACGAAGCCCTGCAATTTCCTCAGTGGCAGTCTTAACCGTTTCAAAGCCCATTTCCGTCTTAGGCGGAAACACCTCAAAGGAAAGGGTTAACTTATTTTCATTAAGTAAATCAATAATCTTCATAATTTTTTCCCTTTAGAATATTTATTATTTATATTATACACCCAAAAAACAAAAAAGCGCAAGAGCAAATTGCTCTGCGGTAAACATTGTTCTTGAGGACAGCATTGTCCTACGGACAGTTATATTCACCTGCGGTGAGTGATATTGCGCTTCGCGCAGAGATATTCGGCTTCGCCGAGTGATATTGTGCTACGCACAGTTAAGGAGTGCCTACGGCACGAATATTATATATTTGTATATTAAAAAATTGTAGGGCAGGGGTTTACTCCTGCCGAAATATTTTTGTTTGTCGGATTTGTATATTTTATACCGTAGGGGAAGGTATTACCTTCCCGAAATTTTCAACACAAAGAGTATAATTTATTGGGAGGCAGGTTGCCTCCCCTACGGTTTTAATATAATACTTTAATAACAAAAGGGGTCCAGGGGTATCCCCTGGTCGTTTCAAGGAGAGTTAAGGGAAAGCGAAATCCCCCACGTTTTGCTACTTTTAGCATAAAAGTAGACTAAAGAAAAAGTAAATAAAATTTGTTATTTAATAGAATAGTCTTGTTACGATAACAAATCCCTTTCTATTTTTTCAAACGGTATTTCTTCGGTTTTTTGATAAACGTTTATAATTTCTTTGTTCAACCTTTGGGCATATTTTACTGCTTCAAAGGCTCCGCCGTGATCTCTGTAGACATAACATACAATATAATCGCTGTTTTCAAC
>JAFVVO010000015.1 GCA_017502165.1 Clostridia bacterium | reverse complement strand
GCGGTTGATAACCGCCCCTACAGATTCTAACGAAGATGGTCGTAGGGGCGGATATTATCCGCCCGTTCGCTATGCAGCTGCATCCAGCATATTTTCAATAAATATTCCGTAGCCCCTCGTGGCGTCGGATAACATTACGTGAGTTACTGCACCGATGCGTTTACCATCTTGCACTATGGGACTTCCCGACACGAGTGTGTCAATATAGGTCCAACAAATTTTTATTTCAAATAAATTCTTAAAATCTCCTTTAAACGCAAAGAAATCGCACCAATATTGGTACGATTTCTTTGTATTATAGGAAATATACATTTGTTTATACGTGTTATATTAGGACCAACAAAATTCTAAAATTTTTTTTGCTGTATATTCATCAGTAATAAGGGTATCGATTAGTTTTGTTCTCAAAGCACCTGCGATTGCTAATGCCTTATTGTCACCGCATGCAATAGCAATCGTTTGTTTTGCATTTCTAATGCTATTTGCAGATGCGCATAAAGTGTTTTGATACAGATTTACAAATTCGCCTTTTTCATTAAAGAAATGAGTTGCTATATCGCCGATAATCTCTGAATGCTTTTCGCTATAACCAAAGGTTTTGCCGAAAACATCAAGAATTTCGGTATTTCCTATTCCTACAATCGCAATATCGGCAGAATCCCACAAACCTTGCATTTTCTCAAAATAGGAAAGATTTTTAAGCAAATTGCAATCCTCGATACTTTCCGCCATATACGGAAACCACGCATATTTTACATTGGCACCAATCTTATCTGCCATACCGCGAGCCAATTCATTTGACGAAAAGTATGAATTTTCATTATCGGTAGCACCAAAAAGCGGAAAAACGGTATTGCCGTTTGTTTTCATTTCAGGCATTGAATTTATCAATTCTTGAACTGTTCTACCCCACGAAAGTGCTATCTTTTGTCTACCCTTATCAATTATGGGAAGAATATAATCCTGTGCCACTTTTACTGTCATAGTTCTGCGTATGGATTCATTTCTACTTGTAGATCCACAGACAACACATTTATTAATGCCAAACCGTTCACAAATGAGTGTTTCCAATTCTTCACAGTCCTTTTTTGGATTGTGAATTTTTATTTCAACTATATTTTCTTTTATGGCATCATTTAACAGTTTAGAAACCGTTTGTCTTGACAAATTCATCAAATTTGCAATTTCTTGTTGTGTATGCTTTTTTTCATAATAAAGGGTTGCTACTTCCGCCATTAATATTTTTTCATCACTTACATTCATTTTACTCACCTACTGTTTAATCATTTTACCATCTATAAAGTCAAAAGTCAATCCCTAACATTTGTAATTGACAATTGTTAAGAGTGGTGCTATAATGCATTTATCATATTTAAGGAGTTGTAGTTATGTTAGTTTCAATGAAAGAAATGCTTGAGGATGCCAGAATAAACCATTATGCTATTCCGGCATTCGATGTAAGTAATTATGAGATGATGAAGGCAGTACTCGAAGTCTGCGAGGAAGAAAAATCCCCTGCTCTTCTGATGGGGCTCGGTGTGGACCTTGAAGGTAAAGGCTTACCGCTTATAACCTCTATGGTAAAAGAAGCATCGAACCATTTTAATATCCCTGTGTGTTTCCATTTAGATCATGCTACCGATTTTGAGTTTATTAAAAGAGCAATTGACGCCGGTTTTAGCTCGGTTATGTATGACGGCTCGGTTTTAGACTTTGAAAACAATGCTAAAAACACTGCGGAAATCACCAAATACGCTCACGCTCGCGGCATATCAGTCGAAGCCGAACTTGGACATGTTGGTAACGCAAGTGTCGGAAGCATCAGCGAAACAGGAACCGATACCGATCCTGGTGAAACTTTGACCGTTCCCGAAGAAGTTGCAAAATTTATTGAAATAACCGATGTGGACGCTCTTGCAATTGCTATAGGCACCTCTCACGGTGTTTATAAGAAAACTCCCGAACTCAGAATAGACAGACTTGACGAGATTACTGCAGTTTGCAAAAGACCACTCGTTCTTCACGGCGGAAGCGGAACTCCCGATGACCAAATGCAAAATGCAATCCGTCATGGTATAACTAAGATAAATATCTATTCAGATGTTGTTGGTGCTATGAACAAAGGTCTTAAAGATAAACTTAACTCAGTGGAAAATCCTTCAACCTGGCCCTTTATTGTTTTTGAGGATGCAAGAGTTATGATGAAAGAAGTTGTCAAAGACAAAATCAGAAAATTTGGCAGTGCCGGTCGTATATAAGTTGTAGGTGAAAAGATTATGAAAACAAATGCAGTTCGTTTGTATGGAGAGAACGATTTAAGACTTGAAGAATTTGAGTTGCCCGAACTTAAAAATGGCGAAATTCTTATAAAGATTATTTCGGACAGCGTTTGTATGTCTACATACAAAACCGCAAAACAGGGTGCAAAGCACATAAGAGTTCCCGATAATGTTGCAGAGAATCCCGTTATTATAGGACATGAATTCTGTGCAGAGGTTGTGGAAGTTACCGATAAATGGAAAGATAAATTCCAAGTTGGCGATAAGGTTGTTATGCCTCCCGTTCTTTCCTATCTCGGCGGTATGGAAACGGTTGGGTATACTTTCCCTTTAATCGGCGGTGTGTCGACATATTCCATTGTTTACGACCATATTATTGAAAACGACTATTTAATTAAGCTTGAAAGTGATTGTTTCTTCAAAGGTTCACTTATTGAACCTACGTCCTGTGTAATAAGAGGTTATAAAGCGAATATACATCTCGACAGTCATTTAATGCCCTATACCAATATCAAACCCAATGGTAAGGTTGCTATCCTTGCCGGTTGCGGACCTATGGGACTTGTTGCTATTGACATTGCTCTTCACGGTGATATTAAACCCTCATTGTTGGTAGTAACCGACCTTGACGAACAAAGACTTGAACGTGCAAAGAAAATTTTTGACCCCGAAAAAGCAAAGCAAGATGGTATTACATTAATATTCAGCAACACAAGCCAAAAGGAAGAACTGCTGAAAATATCCGACGGCGGTTTTGATGATGTATTCGTCTATGCACCCGTTCCTGCCGTTGTAGAACTTGCAGACTCCATTTTAGGATTTGATGGTTGTCTAAATTTCTTTGCCGGTCCTTTAGATAAAAATTTCAGTGCAAACTTTAATTTTTATAATGTTCATTATCAAAATCACCACGTTGCAGGAACCAGCGGTAGCACAACCGAGGATATGCTGGATATTGTACGACTTATCGGCGCGAAGAAAATTGACCCTGCGGTTATGATTACGCATATTGGCGGTATGGATGCGGCTATTGACACCACTCTTCGTCTGCCCGAAATCCCAGGTGGAAAAAAGCTTATATATACTCATATAAATCTTCCGCTTACCGCAATTTCTGATTTTGAAATGCTTGGAAAGCAGGATAAACGTTTTGAAGCACTTGACAAACTCGTCAAGCAAAATAACGGACTGTGGTCTGCCGATGCAGAAAAATATTTACTAAGTAATTTTTAATTCATAAACCAAAGAGGTGGTCAAAGGACCACCTCTTTGGCTTATGATGCCTCTTTTAATTTATTGCTTTCTGCCACACTCTGCGCGGTATCCAGCATATTTTCAATAAATATTCCGTAGCCCCTCGTGGCGTCGGATAACATTACGTGTGTTACTGCACCGATGAGTTTACCGTCTTGCACTATGGGACTTCCAGACAGTCCTTGAACAATTCCGCCGGTGGTTTCAATAAGGTGCGGGTCCGTTATTTTAATAATCATACTTTTTTCTTCCGGCAAGGTTTGATTATTAACGTGTTGAATCTCTATGGAATACTTTTTCATTGTCCCTTCAAAATCGGAATACATTTCCGCCTTGCCTACGTGGACATTTTCCTTGGATCCGACTAAAATAGCTTCTCCCTGCTCAAACCCCTTATAAACCGTTCCGTAAAGACCGAAGCGTGTGTTTCCCTTAATTACACCAAGCTGGCGCGCATTAACTCCAAAGGTGCCTTTAAGCTCTCCTGCTCTGCCCTTTTCGCCCTTTTGCGCCCCTGAAATAATGCAGGTGACCAATCTGCCGCTTCGAAGTGTCAAAATCTTTCCCGTATCAAAATCGTTGATGCCGTGACCTAAAGCATAAAACTCATTAGTTTCGGGATCAACGCAGGTTACGGTACCGAGGCCTGCGGCACTGTCTCGAAGATATAATCCAAGCTTGTAGCCGTCCTTTGTTTTAACGGGTGAAATTTCCGTAAAGCTTTTACTTTGACCGCGCAAGATTTCAAGCTTTATTTTTTTGCTCTTTGAATTTTTCAGTATTGTATCAAGGGTCGTTCTGTCCGTCAGCTTAACGCCATCTGCAGACAAAATATAATCGCCCTTTTTTATTCCCGCATCGCTTCCGGGGGAAACGTAATTATTGTTCGCGTCTTCTACCGACGCCGTTTGGGTTACTAAAAGTCCGTCTGTGTAAAGCGCAATTCCGACAGTCTGTCCGCCAAGATAAACGGTTTTGTCTTTTTTAACCGTTACCGTTTTACTTCCAACCGTAAGCCCTAAAACCTTAATAGGCACCTTAATGATAGAGTTTCCTATTTTTTTGCTTTCATTTTCTGCAAAAACTCCGTCCGAATTTTTAGCAAAAACCTCGTTTTCGTATAGCGTTATATTTTCATTTTCAAACAGTGCGCTGACAGGCGCAGATTGAGAAATCAGCAGTAAACAGCACATACAAAGTGAAATAAAAATCTTCTTCAATTTCTTCTACTCCTATTTTCAGACCGAGTTTATTTTTTGTTTTTACGCTCAGATTACACTTAAAATTTTTTGGAACTTTTCGCATTTGAAGTAAAATGATTTACACTATATTGTTTTCTTATTTTTTTGTTTTATTACTGTTAATTTTAATAAAAAATGACACTTTCTTGTTAAAGAAAGTGTCATAAATCTTAAGAAATAGAATTTTTATAATTTTTTGCAGAAAGCAAAATTTCTTCTGCTCGGCTTAAGGCAAGAGCCGTTTCGTTGCCACCTGCAAGACGCGCAATTTCCTTCTTGCGTTCCGTTTCGTTCATAAGAAGCACCTCAGTATGAGTTCTCTCAAAATCAGAAACCTTTTTAATCAGGAAATGACTGTCTGCCATAGATGCTATCTGAGGCAGGTGAGTTATTGCAATAACCTGATGATTTTGGGAAATTCCTGCAATCTTCTGTGCAACAACCAATGCGCCGTTACCGCTTATTCCGGTATCAATTTCGTCAAAAACCATAGTGGGAACCATAGCATCATCTGCCGCAATACTCTTCATTGCAAGCATAAATCTGCTCATTTCGCCGCCGCTTATAATCTTAGACAGAGGCTTAACGGGTTCACCGATATTTGCAGAGAACAGGAATTCAACGTCGTCAATTCCGTTAGCACTTATGCCCTCGGGAGTATAGAATTCAACCTCAAGGTTAGCGTTTTTCATTCCCAGCTGACTTAACTCGTCCTTTATTCTGTCTTCAAAGGCAATGGCAACGTCGTGGCGAATTTCGCTTAAGGCCTCAGCCTGACGGTAAAATTCTTTCTTAAACTGCTCCGCTTGTCTTTCCAACTCTCTGATTGTCTCCTCCGCATTGCGAAGACGCAGCAATTCTTCGTTGGCATCATCTAAATACTTTAATATTTCTTCCTCGTCCGCGCCGTACTTTCTTGAAAGCTTCTTAATTAGCGCCAAACGGTCTTCGATTCTCTCGAGTTCATAGGGATCTGCCTCAACGGAATCTGCCTGACTTTTGAGTTCGTTAGAAATATCCTCAAGCTCGTAAAAAACACTTTCAAGTCGGCTGTAAAGCTGTTCGAAGACCTCGTCGGCAGAAGAAATCTTGCCTAAAGACGAAAGTGCGCTTCTCACGTCGTCTAAACTTGCTCCACCTGTAAGATTACCTGTTTCAAACAAAGCTTCACGAATTTTATCGGAATTATTCAATAGCTCTGCTCTCGCTTTTAATTCCTCTTCCTGCCCTACAACGATCTGAGCGCTTTCAATTTCATTAATCTGAAATTCAAGCATCTCTATTCTGCGGTTTCTCTCCTCTTCGGTTCCCCAGTCGCCGTTAAGCTTATCAAGGCAGGTTTTATAATAATTGTATGCCAGCTTGGTGTTTTCTCTCTGAACGAAAAGCTCTTCACCGCCAAAGCTATCTAAAAAGCCAAGATGGTTGTCTCTGTTAAGAAGTGCCTGATGCTCGTGCTGACCGTGAATATCCGCCAGCTTATCGGCTATCTTCTTCAGAGCACTTAATGGCACAGTGACGCTGTTGATACGGCACATACTTTTTCCGTCAAGAGAAATCTCTCTTGAGATAATAAGGCGTGAATCCTCTGTTTCTATGCCGTACTCGTCTAAAATTTCCAAAACCTCATTGTTATTTTCAACGCTGAAAACGCCTTCAACCCGTGCCTTATTCGTTCCGGTACGCACAAGCTCTTTATCGGCGCGCTCACCTAAAATAAGATTGAGCGAATCAATTATTATTGATTTTCCCGAGCCCGTTTCGCCCGTAAGAACGTTAAAGCCACGTTCAAGATTAAGCGTAAGGTTCTCAATCAGCGCTATATTTTTAATAGAAAGCTGCTCAAGCATAACTTTTCCCCGCAATTATTCTAACATTAAATTTAATTTGTTTACCACGTCGGCAACCTGCTCGTTTGAAGATACAACTATAATCATAGTATCATCGCCTGCAACGCTGCCTAAAATTGCAGGGTGCTTAAGAGCGTCGACCACAACACCGATAGTGCTTGCAGAGCCTGCTAAAGTTTTCACAACGATAATATTATTTGCCGAAGTGATTGAAAGAACAGTATTAACAAAAAGCTGCTTCATTTTAGGAGTAATTCCCGCATCTGCCCTATCCATCGACGTATATTTATAGCCTCCGCGCTCGTCGGGAATTTTTGTAAGGCGCAAATCCTTAATATCTCTTGAAACTGTTGCCTGAGTAACCTTAAAGCCTGCGGCAATAAGCTCTGCAACCAATTCCTCCTGAGTTTCGATTTCCTTTTTTGAAATTATATCAAGAATTCTGCTATGTCTTGTTGATTTCATTTTTTAATCCTCCTTATTGAAGTTCCACTCGTTTAATTTTGAATTAAGACGCTTAAAGAAGTTTCTCTGTTTGAAGTTAATCAGCTTTAGCGAGCACCCTGACCGTGAAACCTCAACCAAACTGCTTCCGTTAAACTGTTGAATCTGAATGCCGTCGCAAATAACCGCAAAGCCGCAATTATCCTCCGTTGTAAACTTAAGCGTTTCGTCATCCTTAAAAACAAACGGTCTTGCGCGAAGCGTATGAGCGCAAACGGGCGTCATCAAAAGCAAGCTTACCTTGGGGCTTACGATTGGGCCACCTGCCGAAAGGGAGTATGCCGTTGAGCCCGTGGGGCTTGAAACAAGCACACCGTCTGCCGAAAGAGAATCCACCAATTCTCCGCTTGCGTAAGCGTTAAATTTAAGAAGTCTCGCTCTGCTTAAGCGCTGAATACAAACGTCGTTTAGAGCTAAAACCTCGTTGCCGTTCACCTTGCAGGAAAGCATCATTCTTTCATCGATAAAAAACTCGTTTTTAGAAAGATGCTCAACGCCTTCCTCGAGTTCTTCCAGCTCAAGCTCGGTTAAAAACCCTAAGTGACCTAAATTTATTGACAAAACGGGCACGCCGTATTGAGCGCAAACTGACGCTATTCGTAAAATTGTGCCGTCGCCTCCTAAAACAATCAAGGCTTCACAGTTCTGAACAAACCTTTTCGTGTTTTCAATAACCTCAGGATCGTCCGTTCGTTTATAATCTACCAAAACCGAACAAACAAAGCCTGCTTTTTCGAAGGCGGCAGTTATTTTCTTAGTGTTCTCAAGGGTTTTATCCTTGTTTTTGTTGACGTAAATGCCAATGTTTTTCAACTTTTTATCTCCTACAGAATTATTTTTGTAAAATCGAATTTATCTGCATTTCTTTGCAGTAAAACGAGAAATTCCTTGTTTCCGTCTCCGCCTAAAACGGGTGAAGCGCAAGCATTTTCTACTCCGAAGCCGAACTGATTTGCACTTGCTTCAATCTTTTCCAAAACAGAAAAAAATACCTTTTTATCCTTAACGATTCCTTTTTTACTAAGAAATTTTCTTCCTGCTTCAAACTGTGGCTTAACAAGGGTTATCGCAATACCCTCTTCCTTTAAGCAAGAAAACATCGCAGGATAAATTTCCGTTTGTGAAATAAATGAAACGTCCATAACGCAAATGTCTTTTTTTCCGCCGATAAGCTCAACAGTTAAGTCCTTTGCATTTGTGTTTTCCAAAAGAATAACTCTTTCATCCTGCACAAGCTTTGGATGCATCTGACCGTGGCCGACGTCAACCGCCACAACGCTTTTGGCTCCTCGCTTAAGCAGACATTCCGTAAAACCGCCGGTTGAAGCGCCAATATCGAGCGCGCAAACGTTTTTACAGTCAACGGAAAAGCTATCCAAGGCGTGTTCAAGTTTTAGACCGCCTCTGCCAACATAGCCGATATCCTGAACGGAAATCTCGTCATCATCGTTAACCTCAAAGGCGCTTTTATAGACCGTTTTGCCGTTTACCGCAACTGCGCCTGAGCTGATAAGCTGCTCTGCCCTGCTTCGCGACTGCGTAAGGTTTCGTAAAAATATTGCCTTATCTAATCTCATTTTTTATCTTTCCGAAAACGTGTTCAAAATCAATTTCGTTTTCTGTCATTTGCTCGTTAACGGAGCCCACACGGACAAACTCGTCCTTTAACGAAAAGCCCGAAACCTTCACATTAACTTTGTTATCGGAATAAAATTTTAAAACGCCCTCTAACAAGCCCCCCACAGACACGTTATCCTCAAGGACGAAAATGGGTTTATCGGCAATTTCCAATAAAACCTTTTCGTCAAAGGGCTTAAGTGAACGGGCATCTATCAGATTAAGGTTCAGCTCCTCCGCAAGCCTTTTGCCAACGGGTAAGCAAATTCCAAAAGTCAGAACGCTTCCCTTTCCACCGCGGGCAAGATAATCCCAGCAAGGCTTTTCAAAGGGAATTTCTCCGACAATTTCCGAGCAATTTCCCTTGGGATATCTTATGGCAACGGGTTTATCCGCTTTTGATGCAAATTGAAGCATTTTTTTCATTTCAACGTTGTCACGAGGCTCAAGAATAATTAAGCCGGGCATCGAACGAAGAAAACCTAAATCGTAAATTCCCTGATGTGTTGCACCATCTTCACCGCACAGACCTGCGTGGTCAATGCAAATGGTAACGGGCGCTTCCTGCAGGCATATATCGTGGAAGATCTGGTCAAATCCACGCTGTAAAAACGTAGAATAAATTACTATAAACGGCTTCATACCGCCCTTTGTCATTCCACCTGCCATAGCAAGAGCGTGCTGCTCGGCAATTCCCGTATCGAAAAATCTGGTAGGAAATTTAGACGCAAACTCATTTAGTCCCGTATTAAGAGGCATTCCTGCGGTAATAGCGCAAATTTTTTTGTCTGTCTCAGCAAGCTCGCACAAGGTTGCTCCCACTGTTGAGGAAAAGCTTTCTGCCTTCTTTTTGGATTTTTCACCCGAAGAAACACCGTGATAATTCTCAGGATCATCCTCAGCAGGAGTGTATCCGCAGCCCTTTTGCGTTACCGCATGGATAATAACGGGCATCTGATATTCCTTTGCCTTAATTAAAATTTCAATCATATCCTTTAAGGAATGACCGTTTATAGGACCAAGATATTTTATGCCCATAGCATCGAAAATTGTCTCGCCGAACAAGAGATAACGCAATGAATTTCGCAAGTGAATAAATAAGCTGACCAGCTTACCCGATTGGTTTATCCTCTGAAGCACGTTCTTAACGCGTTTTTTACCCTTTATGTAGCTGTGAGTAGCACGAAGATTGGCAAAATGGCTTGATAAAGCCCCAACGTTTTTGGAAATAGACATTTCGTTATCGTTAAGCACTATTATTAGCTTAGTATTTTTGGCTTCGCCTGCGTCGTTAAGCGCCTCAAAGGACATTCCGCCGCCTATTGCCCCATCACCCACTACGGCTAAAATATTGTAGTTTTCTTTATTGTTATCTCGCGCGCGGGCAAGACCTAACGCAAGTGAAATCGCCGTTGAAGAATGGCCTGCATCAAAGGTGTCGTATTCACTTTCCTTGTGGTTGGGAAATCCGCTTATACCGTCTTTTTTGCGCAATGAAGCAAATTCCTTTTGTCTGCCCGTAATAAGCTTGTGCGTGTAGCTCTGATGCCCCACGTCAAAAACAATTTTATCGTTTGGTGCATCAAAAACGTAATGCATTGCAAGAGTCAGCTCAACCGCACCTAAATTAGACGCCAGATGACCGCCGTTTTTCAGCGTTGTGGTAATAATCTCTGTACGAATCTCCTCAGCAAGCAATTCCAACTGGTCAATATTAAGTTTTTTAATATCCTTTGGGGATTTAATTGTTTCAAGCATAAAATTTTTCTTTCAGAATCAGTAACTTATTTTCTTATATTATACCACATATATAATTTTATGCAATAGTGCATATTTATAAATTTATACATTTTTTACTGTATTTTTTATTATTTTTGGGATTTTTATTGTATTTTTATAATAAACTTGCATATAAAAAGGAAAGCACACTCAAACGAGTGTGCTTAAAATTATTCAACTTCGATGTTGTATTTTTTCATTAAGTGTTCACCAACGCCGTACATAAAGTCGTAGCCGTAGTGGCGCAAGGTTTCGTCGGGGGTAAACAGACGGGCTTCTGCAGGGTTAAACTGTGACTGTTTTCTGCGGTAGTTTGGCCAGCCGCCGCCAAAGATATGGCTTTCAAGGTTGAAGGCGCCGTCGTAGTTAATATCGAGAAGCGCATTAATTACGTCGTCAAAGTTAACCGTGCCAATCATGGGAGGCAAATGGTCGTCAGTGTCGCCGTGGTTATCGTGAAGATGCACGCCTTTTAAGATGCCCTTAAGCTTGGTGATGTTTTCGTATTGGTCAAGAGCCTTGGTGTTGGCGTGGCCTGAGTCCCAGCAAGCGCCGATAAGGCGGTGGTTACCGAGTCTGTCTCTCAAATCGAGAATATCGTCAGCCGTTTCAATAACGAATCTGTCGTGATAGATTTCTTCTGAAATGTTTTCAATCATCAAGGTTACGTTATTTTCTTCCGCCATAGGAATAAGGCGCTTATAATATTCCACGTTTTTGCGCATCATTTCTTCCTTATTTTCGCTAAAGCCAAAGCCTGAATGAAGCGTAATACGGTCAACACCGAGTTTTCCGCAGGCAAGAAGAATTTTCTCCATAACCTTAATCTGATTTTCCATAGTTTCCTTATCTTTGCAAGGGTTAAGGGCGTAAGGAGCGTGCGCCTGAGGAATATCTGCACCAAGACGTGCACAGGTTGCTTTTACGCCTTCAACACATTCGTCGAATTTTTCATTAAGATACGGGCCTACGAAAATTCCGCCTAAGGTAAGGTCAAAATGCCTGAACTTTGTATTTTCAAAGTCAGCCATTGAGCCGGTTGCAATTGATAATTTCATACTTTTTACCTCTTAAATCTGTTTGGTTGCGATTTCAAGAAGAAGCTTATTCAAAAATTCGTCGATAGTCATTGTACCTAAATCGCCCTCTTTACGTGAACGAACGGAAACTTTGCCTTCGGCGGCTTCGCGGTCACCGATAATAACCATATAAGGTACTTTTTCAAGCTGAGCTTCGCGAATCTTATAGCCGATTTTTTCGTTTCTTGAATCGTATTCAACGCGGATAGATGCATTTGAAAGCTTATTAACTGCTTCCTTGCAGGCTTCGTCTGTTCTATCGGTAAGATTCATAACCTTAACCTGAACGGGTGCAAGCCAGGTCGGGAAAGCGCCTGCAAACTTTTCAATCAAGAGCGCAAGAGTTCTTTCGTAGCAGCCGATTGAGGTGCGGTGAATAATATAAGGATGCTTTTTGCTTCCGTCTTTATCGGTGTATTCCATACCGAACTTTTCAGCAAGCATCTGGTCAATCTGAATGGTAATAAGAGTGTCTTCCTTGCCGTGAACGTTCTTAATCTGAATATCCAGCTTAGGACCGTAGAAAGCGGCTTCACCAATACCAATCTTGTATTCAATGCCAAGATGGTCTAAAATGCGCTTCATTACGCCTTGAGCTTCGTCCCACTGTTCCTGAGTGCCGATGTACTTTTCTCTGTCTTCGGGATCCCACTGTGAGAAGCGGTAGGAAACGTCCTCATAAAGACCGATGGTTTTAAGCATAAAGTTAGTCAGCTCAAGACAATTCTTGAATTCGTCCTCAAGCTGTTCGGGGGTACACATTAAGTGTCCCTCGGAAATGGTAAACTGACGTACACGGATTAAGCCGTGCATTTCGCCTGATGCTTCATTTCTGAAAAGCGTGGAGGTTTCGTTATATCTAAGGGGCAAATCACGGTAAGAACGGGGACGGTTAAGATATGCTTGATACTGGAAGGGACAAGTCATAGGACGCAGAGCAAACACTTCGTCGTCTGTCTCTTCGTTGCCCATAACGAACATACCGTCCTGATAATGATCCCAGTGACCGCTGATTTTATAGAGGTCGCTTTTTGCCATTAAAGGAGTTTTTGTTAACTGCCAACCGCGTTTTTGTTCTTCATCCTCTACAAAGCGCTGAAGAAGCTGAATAACTCTTGCGCCCTTGGGAAGCAAAATGGGAAGTCCCTGACCGATTACGTCGCTTGTGGTAAAGAGCTCGAGTTCTCTGCCAAGTTTGTTATGGTCACGCTTCTTTGCCTCCTCAAGCTGAAGCAAATAATCGTCAAGCTCCTGCTTTTTAGCAAATGCAGTAGCGTAAATACGGGTAAGCATCTTATTCTTTTCACTTCCGCGCCAATATGCACCGGTAATGGAAAGAATCTTAAACTGCTTAACGTCAGAGGTGTCTGCCAAATGAGGACCTGCGCAAAGGTCGGTAAACTCTCCCTGCTCGTAGAAGGAAATTTCTTCACCCTCAGGAAGCTCGTTAATAAGCTCAACCTTATAGGGTTGGTCCTTCATCTTTTCAAGAGCATCTTCCTTGCTCAGCAAATAGCGGTTAAGCTTAAGCTTTTCGGAAGCAATTTTTGCCATTTCCTTTTCGATTTTATCAATATCGTTTGCATTGATAGGTGTTTCAAAATCGAAATCATAATAAAAGCCGTTTTCGATAGCGGGACCGATAGCGAGCTTTGTGTTAGGATAAAGACGCATAATTGCCTGAGCAAGTACGTGGCTTGCAGTGTGACGCAATACGGTTAAATATAAGGGATCGCGCTTTGTAACGATAGAAAGATTAGTATCCTCCGTTAAGGTGTGATCCAAATCAACTAATTTTCCGTTGGCGGTAGCTGCAACGGCGTTTGCCGCAAGACCTGCGCTTATGTCCTGAGCAACGATTCTCGCAGTAGTTGAATTTGCGTATTCTTTTACTGAATTGTCGGGCAAAATAATTTTCATAATTTCCTCCTAAAATAAATAAAACTCGTCCTAAAAAGGCTGTAAGCCTATTAGGGACGAGTACGTTTCAACCCGTGGTTCCACCCACATTTTTTCTCATTACTGTTTTTAACGGAACAACCCGATTTGATCGGCAGGCGGTATCATTTAGCTTTGGGGTAGTTACTTTTCAGCTTCCGTAACCTCTCTGTGACCTTACGTTCTAAAGACGTGTTCTGCGTCATTTCAACAACATAATTATATAACTAATTGACCGAAATTGTCAACTCTTTTGTACTTTTTTAATTACCATTTGGAAATATTCGGGCATAGGCGCTTCAAAAGTCATCTCTTCGTTTGTTTTAGGATGCCTTATTGTAAGCTTATGGGAATGCAGTGCCTGACCTGAAAGCGCAAATCTGTTTTTCTTAAAGCCGTATTCCCCGTCACCTACGCAGGGATGGCCGATTGACGCAAGATGAACGCGAATCTGATGAGTTCTGCCGGTATTGAGAGTACATTCTACTAAAGCCACGTCACCAAACTGCTCAAGCACCTTAAAATCCGTGCTTGCAAATTTGCCTTCCTCTTCATTATTATATACCGCCATTTTTTTGCGGTCGTTTTTGCTTCTTGCAATATAATTTTCAATTTTGAACTCAGTTTCCTTAAATTTTCCTTCCGCAAGAGCAAGATAAATCTTTTTGCATTCTCTGTTTTTGAACTGTTCTGCCAAAGAATTGTGCGCCGCATCGTTTTTGGCAATTATAATAAGACCTGAGGTGTTTTTATCGAGTCGGTGCACTATTCCGGGACGTATAACACCGTTAATTCCCGATAAATCCTTTATGTGATACATAATTCCGTGAACAAGCGTGCCCGAATAATTTCCGTGGGCAGGATGCACAACCATTCCCTGAGGTTTATTGATAACTGCAATGTCCTCATCCTGATAAATTATGTCAAGAGGTATGTTTTCGGGAACGATATTAAGCTCTTCCGGCTCATCAAGAAAAATCTCAATTTTATCACCGCAGGCAACGGACTGCTTTTTAGTTGCCGCTTTGCCGTTAATCAGAATTTTCCCCTCTTCGCAAAGCTTTGCACATTCGTTTCTCGATAATCCCTCAACTGAAGCGGAAATAAACGAATCAGCTCTTTTGCCATCTGTATCTGCTACAAAACAAACGTTATCCATTTTTCTCCTTCTTTTGTTCAGGATAAAGCTTATCGTGAACAAAGAAAACGTAAATAATCAACAAAATTACGCCTACGACCACAAACACGTCTGCCACGTTGAACACGGCAAAGCTGAAGCCAAACCATTTTTCGCAAAAAACCGCGTCAAGAAAGTCACGGACTACTCCTATAACCACTCTGTCAATCAAGTTGCCGATAGCTCCGCCGAACAAAAAGCCTGCCGAAATTTTAAGCAGCCAATGCTTTTTAGGCATATGTAAAAGCATAATGATTCCTGCGGCGCAGGCAATCACCGTTACAATTAAGAAAAACCAACGCTGATTTTCCAAAATTCCAAATGCGGCACCGTCATTAAGAACGTATGTAAATGAAAAGAAGTTGCGAATAATGGAAACGGACTCTCCTTCCTTTTCAAGCATACCCGTAAAAATGGGATTTGAAAAATCAATGGCAAATCCAACCACAGCTAATTTAGAAAGCTGATCTAATAAAACGGCAACAACCGCTATTATAAAAATAACTATCATATTAATACCTATACTTTATTGTATTTACTATTTCCTGCAAAATATCACCGATTATGGGCAAATTGCGGGAAGCCAGCTGACTTATTAAATAAATAAGCACCGCACTTAAAACTGAAAAGCCTATGGCGCTTCCAACGCCCCGAGCCAAGCCTGCAAGAAAATTGTTCAAAACTATTCTTTTGGTATCCGAAAGATAATACAAATAATCACGCAATACCGCCCAAGCAATAATGCGTGATGTTTTTGTAGTAACTATTTTTGCTTTTTTCAACAATATCACCTGATGATATTATTCTCTTAAAAAGACAATTTATTCCTTTTCAAGCAAAGCAAGCTGAGATTTAAGAACGTACTCTACACGCTTAATAGTATCCTGCGCCTCTTTTTCCTTTTCCTTAAGCTCCTGAAATGCGCGGGTGTTCTTTTCTAACGCCAAATCTGCAATTTCTTCGGCTCTTTCCTCTGCTCTGCGAACAATGTCCTGAGCGGCAAGATGAGCGTTTATTAAAGTATCTTCCACAAGTGAACGGTTCTTTTCAAGCTCGTTATTTTGGGCAATAACGTTCGCAAGCTGGCGCTTAAGCTCTTCAATCTCGAGCGAAAGCATTGCTTTTTCACTTTCAAGCCGTTTAATGCTTTGTTCTACTTCAAAACGGTTGTAACCCTTTCTTTCAATACTGAAAGGTCCGCTTTTGTTCTTCATATTTTATCTCCAAATATCAATAATCACCGATGGTGTAGCCTACCTCATCGGCTTCCGATTCCATATCGTCAGACTGGTCGATATAAGTCTGATTTGAAGCAAAAAGATAGATGCTATCCTTTGAAACTTCCGTAACCTGTGCATCGCTTGCGTATGCAGCACCGCTCATAAAGTCAAGAATTCTCTGTGCAGTGCGCTTGTCCACCTTGTCAAGCTTAACGATTACGTGCTTATTCTGTACAAGCTGCATAACTAAGGGCTGGGCATCGTTATATGATTTGGGTGAATATATAACTACGCTTGATTTTGCACCGCGTCCGCTCTGAACGGGTACAATCTTTGTTTTCTTTGCCTTGCGGGCAGCCTTTTCTTCCTCACGGCGTGCACGAGGTGAAACGTATTCTTCTTCCTCGTCAAAGAAATCCTCTTCCTCATCAAATTCATCGTTGTTGCCAAATCCAAAGAAATCAAGAAATTTGTTACTCTTTTTTTCGTCTGACATTGTAAAATCCCCCAAATTAAATATTATAATTACGCTCGCCAAATAAAGCGGTTCCTAACCTGATCATTGTTGCGCCGTGCTTAATTGCAATTTCGTAGTCTCGGCTCATTCCCATAGAAAGCTGATTAAAATTTTCACCGAACACGTTTTTACCCTTTTGCAAAAGCTCTTGCATCTGAGCAAAATAAACGTTAAGCTCGTCCTCCGTTGCCAAGGACGGAGCAACAGTCATAAGGCCTATAGGATTAATATACCTAAAATTCGCCAAAATGTCAAGATATTCTGTTAAATTATTAGGTAAAATACCACATTTTGTTGTTTCAGCACCAATATTTACTTCTATCAGCACTCTCTGAGGCGGTAAATTTTCTCTTTCGGACAGCTTTTCAATCTGCTGAGCCAGACTGATTCTGTCCAAAGAATGAATTGCATCCACCTTACCTAAAACGTATTTTACCTTGTTGGTTTGCAGCTGACCGATAAGATGAATTTTTGCCTTTGAATCAATGAAATCAATTTTGCCCATCAATTCCTGAACTCTGTTTTCACCTATATCCGTTATTCCTAAAGAAATTGCTTCGTTAATTTCTGCGGTAGAACGCGTTTTTGTAACTGCAATAATTTTCACGTCATCTCTTTTGCGCCCGAATCTTTCGCAAGCGTTGAGCACCTTATTATTTATTGCTTCAAAGTTTGATTTAATACTCACTTATACACCTTTTGCCCGATTTTCAGTGCATCGGTTTCTTTTATTATGGTTCTTTTTCCGTCGGAATAAATAACCTCAACGGGAACTGTTTCCTTACCGTTTTCGCCTTTAATTACTACTGCGGAATTAACTACGTACTTACTGTCAATAGAAAATCCTTCGATTCTTTCACCGATAAAAACGTCTGCCTTACGCATATCAAGATATTTTTCTACGTTTTCCTCAAAGCTGAAAATAAGAAGCTTGGTTTTTCTGTCGGAAATTATCTTTTCTAAGCAGCCTATCTCACCGGCATTATCACCGCCGATAAAAACGGTGTAATGAGTATTCAGATCGAAAACGGAAACGTCCTTAACGGAAACCGCAAGATACCATTTACCGTCGGAAACAATTTTGAAGCCGCATAAATTGGAGTCATATTTCTTTTCAAGATATTCCTTAAAGGTTTCCGCCTCAAGATTAAGCACGTTTTCGCAGGTTAAAGCGCCCTCGGCGTTATCAAAATAGAAGCTTATAAAGCCGCTTTTTTGCGCTATAATCTGATCCTGCCACGCTTTGATCGATTCTAAAAGAGCTTTTTCGTCAGCATATAAGCCTTGAATGTACGTATTGGACTCGGTGTTATAGGTTTGGCGGATGTAGGCTTCCCTATCCTGCATTAAATGACACAGCGTGTTATAAAGCTCAAGATAGTTTTCCGTTGCAGTTGACATTTGCTGAATAGCAACCTGAATTTCAAAATCAAAATTTTTGATATTTTTATCATCAAAGCCGCTAATAATATTCTGGTTCTGATACTGAACAATATTCTTTTCCGTTTCGGCAAGCTTATCAATAGTAGCCTTTATGTAGCCTTTTTTGTATGCGGAAACCACCGGGTCGTCCTTTTCAACAAGGTCGCCCTCGCTTAAGTTCTCAAAAACCACCTTTTCATAAGCCTCAAGCTCAACCGACGCTTCATCACGCACGAAAAGGCCGTGGCCGTCAATGCCGTCAAACACAATATCAAAGGATATTTCCGTGCTTTTGGGAATAAGAACAACCGCTAAAACGATTCCTGTCAGCACAATTACTATAAGCGGAAGCAAAAGCATTCTGAAGTTAAAACGTCTTCTCCGCCTTCTTATAGGTCTTTCCATAAATTCTCCTTAATAAACTACCGTATTATTCCCCGGCAAATTATCGCTTTCCACGGCATATTTCTGGTCAAGATAATATTCGGTAATATCCTTAACCGTACTGCTCGCCATACTTCCCGAATATCCGTTGGGAATATATACTACTATTGCAATTTCCGGATTATCAAAGGGGGCAAAGGCAACGAACCAGGAGTTATCCTCAATATTGATTTTGGAAACCTGCGCAGTACCTGTTTTACCGCCCATCTGATTTTTATACTTAAAGTTTGCGAAATAGTTTCGTGCGGTGGAAGAATAAGTGTCTTCACTCTCACTAACCATTTCAAGCATACCCTGCTTTATCACGTTAAGGTTTTCCTGCTTAACGTCAAGCTTGCGAACAAGTGTGGGCTTCTGCTCATAAATAAGCTCGCCTGAAGAGGATGTTACCTTATCTACTATATGGGCATCATAAACGTTTCCGCCGTTAACCAAGGCAGAAATGTATCGCGCAACCGCAATAGGCGTAATAGTGGTAATACTCTGTCCTATACCGGTCTGAATAGTCGTGGTAGCCGTCCAGGTGATCTGAACGATAGAGCTATAAATCTTATACTGCGTATCCTCGCGCACCTTTGATGCTGACAAGGAATAACCCTTAATAAGAATCTCTCTGACCTGGCTGAAAATCTCGTTTCTCGTTTTTCCAACCATTTCAAAGCACTTACTTATAATGGAATTGATTTCCGCTTCCGTAAGAGTTTTGTTTGACGCCTTTGCACATTCTTCCAAAATAGAGCGCAGCTGCTTTGAAACGAGATACGGTAAGCTTGTATCCTGCTCATCGATGGCCCTTTCAGAGTCATAAAGAGTCTTCTGGTCACCTACGATACCGATGCTTTCACCGGTTAATTCAATATTTGTTTTATCAAACAGACCTAAATTTTTTGCCCATTTTTTTATTTTTTCAATACCGAGACGGTCAGCAAGCTCATAATAGAAATAATTGCAGGAATAGTTAATGGCGCTGACAACGTTAATATGACCGTGGGTTACGTGGTTATCGCGGTACCAGCCGCACATGGGGCCTTTTTCAGTACCCGAAACGTATTTACGGTATTCGCCCAAGTCCCTAATGGTTTCCGTTGCAGTTATTGCACCCTCCTCAAGTCCTGCCAGGGAAACGCACAGCTTAAAAATTGAGCCGGGAGTATCCGAGGAGCTTATTGCCTTGTTGAACAGAGGCTTCGTCTCATCGTTAACGATTGCCTCTAAATCCTCTGCGGAAATTCCTTGAGAAAACAGATTCGGATCATAGTTGGGTTCACTTACAAGAGCCAGAATATCACCGTTTTTAACGTTCATAACCACTGTTGCGCCAACCTTGGCAAACTGAACGGGCTTTCCCCCGCGCTCAGCAACCAGGTTCTGATAAAATGCAGGACGTCTGTTATACACTTCCTGCTGACGTGCGTTTATTTGCTTAATATTATTACGCAACGCCTCTTCTGCAATGCGTTGAAGGTTGTTATCTATAGTAAGGTATACGTTATTTCCGCTTTTGGGCGCATCAAAGGAAAGCTCCCGCAAAATTCGGCCGCCGCTGGTAACCTCTACCTTACGCAGACCGCTTCTTTCTCCGCTTGAGCCCGTTAATTCCGCCTCAAGCACCTTTTCAATGCCCGAAACGCCTACAAGACTTTCAATATCGTAGCCCAAATCGTCGTAATAATCGCGGTTTTCAGCAGTAATTCTGCCTAAATACCCTACTATATGGCTTCCTACCGTGCCCTGCGGATAAACACGCAAGGACTTTTGCGTTACGTTAAAGCCCGTAAGCTCATAGCTATAGCTTTCAATGGCGGTAGCAAGCTCAATACCGATGTTTTTAAGCACCGTAATTGATTTTGACGCCCAATATGACTGAATACTGTCCTGCCAGATTCCAAGAACCTTAAACGCAGTTTCATCGTCCATTTCCTCAGGAATAATGTACCTTTTGCGCATCTCTTTATACATTTCCTCGGGATTCATTTTCAGTCCCTTTTTGTCGGCAAAATAGAAGTCACTACGCCATTTATCCTCACGCTTTTTTGCCGTAGCTTCGTCAACGTTGCCCCAGTAAAATACGTATTCGCCTTGGTCGTTCTTGGTTATGGCAAAGGTTGCGTCAATATCGCGATCATATTTTTCGAAAAGCTCAAGAGCAAAAATAATTGAATTTGTGTACATTTCTCTTTCGGAAATGAGACTGTATTCTCTGTAGAATTCCAGGTTATAGGAAACCTCGTCCTGCGCAAGAGGAATGCCGTTAGAATCAAGTATTTTTCCTCTTGTACCTTCAATTTTAAGAGTTCTCGTCTTCTTTACTGCAGACGCTTCCTTTAATTCATCGCTTCTGATAAGCTGCAAATCGGCCAAGGTGCAGGCAAGAATAATAAACGCAACAACAAACGCCACTATGGTTATAAAACCGCGGCGTTTGGTGATATTTGCATTATTTTCTTTTTTCTCTAAAGCACTCATAATTCACCGATTAACTTAATACGCTCTGAAAGTGTACTGCTATATAAAACGTTTTTCCTCTTCTCCCGTTTTTTCTTCCATAAAGGGAAAGGAGAAAATTCCTTTGTAAACAAAATAAATACCTGCGCAAGCAACTAACGTGTAGGCTACGCTGGGCAAGCCGTAAATAAACGTGCCGAATGTAAAGCTTTCGCTAAGACGCGTAACGTAAAGCAAAAACACAAACACAAGATGCTTAAGCGCCGTTAAAATGCCCGTAATCAAAACAGTGGGAACAAACTCATTATTCTTCATAATAAGCGTGCCAAAGCCGATTAAAAGCCCAAAGGCAAGGTAAATTCCCGTATTTATATAGGTGCCCGCCTGAGTAGTTATATCAACTGCAAGCCCCGAATACACTCCGCAAATAACTGACGGATACCATTTTTTTGAAAATACCGCAAGCAAAACGATAGAAATCATAATAAAATCTATTTTTGCGATAAAAATCTCTATTGCGGGAGCAAGCAATATATGAAACAAAAACATAATTGCCGAAAGCACGAACATTGAAACCGTACGCATTATTCTGCCTCCGCGCTGATTATAATCAAAACACTTTCCAAATGGTCAAAATCTACTGCGGGAGTAAGCTTTGCCGAGGAGTTAATATTGTTGGCGGTACCTTGGGAAACCTCGGTAATTGTTCCAACAACGATGCCCTTGGGATAAACCTCACCCATACCCGAAGTAATAACCGCGTCACCCGGCTTAATAATAGCGTTTGTGGGAAGCTCGGTCATAACACAGTAGCCTGCCGTTGTGCCCGATTCACTTACACCCTTAACAACACCCATATCTCTGCTGGATTCCGATAAGGACGGTACGCCGCATCTTCCGTCAATAATAGCAAGAAGAATCGAGGTGTTTTCCGTGGTTTTAATTATCTTACCGGCAAGCCCTCCGGGAGCAACAACAACCATATTTTCCTTAATACCGTCGTTTGTACCCTTATTAAGAGTGAATGTGGCGCTGTAATCGTCAACACTACGGGCAATGACCCTTGCGTATTCGTACTTAAACTCGGGATATTTCTCGCTTTCGTTAAATAAAGCAAGCAATCTTTCGTTTTCAGCCTTAACCTCATCGGCAACTGATTTGATATTTTCAAGCTGTGCCAGCTCTGCCCGAACCTTGTTAAGCTCGTCTTTAAGACCTGCCCGTGAAGAAAATCCACCAAAGAAATTTCCTATTCCCTGCGCGGTGCTGTCCACAACAGACACTACGGGGTTGATAACGAAGCCCGAAACGGTCTCCAAAAATGCAACTCCGCTATTAAACATCAGTAACAGTAGCGTCACCACAATGACAATGCTGATGATAACGTATTTAATTACTTTCAGACTTTTACGGCTTAGTTTTTTCATAAAACTTCCTTAACGTGAAATAAAATCAAGGTCTTCAAGGGCGAGACCTGCACCCGTAACTACGCAATCAAGAGGCGAATCGGCAATAACCACCGGCATACCTGTTTCATACTTAATTAAGGTATCCATCCCCTGAAGTAACGCACCGCCGCCGGCTAAATAAATACCGCGCTCCATAATATCTGCAGCAAGCTCGGGAGGAGTATCCTCAAGAGTTGTTTTAACTGCGTCAATAATTGCCATTAAGGGCTCACGAAGTGCTTCGCGAACGTGGGCAGAGGTAATTGTAACGGTTTTGGGTAAGCCTGTTACAAGGTCACGGCCGCGGATATCCATTGACTTTTCTTCACCCGTGGGATAAGCCGAGCCAATGCGAACTTTAATTTCTTCGCTTGTTCTCTCACCGATAGCAAGGTTAAATTCCTTTTTAACGAAATTCATAATAGCATCGTCAAGCTTATTTCCCGCAATACGAAGTGAACGGGAAACAACGATACCGCCAAGAGAAATAACTGCCATTTCACTTGAGCCGCCGCCGATATCTACTATCATACAGCCCGAAGGCTCGTTAATGGGAAGTCCTGCACCGATGGCGCTTGCCTTGGGCTCTTCCATAATAACAACGTGGCTTGCGCCTGCGTTTTTGGCGGCATCCTCAACTGCTTTACGCTCAACGCCCGTAACACCGCAGGGAACGCAGATTACAACGCGCGTTCTTGTTAAGGAAAACATTCTGGGCATTGCACGGTGAATAATATCCGAAAGCATTGCCGCAGTAACGTCAAAGTCAGCAATAACACCGTCACGCAAGGGTTTAACCGCAACAATATTGCCGGGAGTTCTTCCTATCATATTTTTAGCCTTTTCACCAACCGCAAGAACTTCCTTACGGCTGCCTGAAATCTTAACTGCCACAACGCTGGGCTCACGGATAATAATTCCCTTACCGCGCAAATAAACCAGCGTATTTGCAGTTCCTAAGTCAATACCGAGATCACGGGTAAAAAATCCCATTAAATTATCCCCCTATTTTTTTGAATAATAATTGATCAAACCACCTGAGAGAAGAATGTCTCTCTCATCCTTCGTCATTGGTACAATACCAAGTGAAATAACCTGAGTTTTTCCGTCTTTGATTAAAACGGCCTTGGTTTTATCCTTGCCTAAAAGCAGATCGCTTTTAACCTCAGGCAAGAACACGTAGGAATCGTTTTCAAAGGCTTCCGAGGTCTTTTCATCACAAAGCAAGGGAAGGATTCCCCAGTTTATAAGATTGCTTCTGTAACGCTTTGTGGCGTATTCCAAGGCAATATTGCCCCATCCGCCCAAAACCTTCTGACAGCTTGCCGCTTGTTCTCTTGCGCTACCGTCACCGGGCATATTGGCATAAATACAGCTACCTAATACGCAATCGGTAATATTAACGTTATCAAGCTTATTTAATTCGGCAAACAGCTCATTACGTTTTTCGGAATTTTCAATTTCCGCAACTGCATCAGCACGAAGCACGTAATCGGGATCCTTTCTTGAAAGGGTGAAACGGGAAAGCTTGTAAGGATTTGAACGAAGTGTGCTTGTTTCACCTGAAGGGATAAGCTCGTCAGTAGTCGTAACCTTATCACGAAGTACGCTTGAAATCTTAAGAAGCACCTGCTCAGGCATTTCCTTAAGAGCGGGCCAGTCGGCAATGTTGGGACCTAAAATAAGTTCTTCGTCCTCATTAGCATTTCCTCTGCCGTCATAAACACGCTTAACGTAAATATCTCTGTGATAAGTATATTCATATTCGGTGCTTGAAAATTCTATTTCATCTGCGCCGGTTAAAATGCCGCCTGCCGCCGCAGTAGCCGCAATACTTCTTGCATCCATCAAAGCAACAAGTGAAAGCTGACCTTCGCCGGGCTTACTGCCTTCACGGTTGGGGAAGTTTCTTGTGGTGTGACGGATACTGAAGGCATTGTTTGCAGGAACGTCGCCTGCGCCGAAGCAGGGACCGCAGAATGCAGTTTTAACAACTGCGCCGCTTTCCATTAAATCGCCGATAACTCCCTTTTGAACAAGGTCAAGATAAACACTCTGGCTGGCAGGATAAACGTTAAGTGAGAAAGCGTCGTTACCGGTGCTTCCGCCCTTTAATATATCGTTTGCGCAGGTAATATTTTCAAAGATACCGCCCGCACAGCCTGCAATTACACCTTGGTCAACGTGGAAACCGTCTGCCTTAAGCTTATCGGAAACGCAGCAGGAGCATTTAGGATATTGCTTCTTGATTTCTTCATCTAACGAAGCAAGAATTTCTTTTGCGTTTGCCTTAAACTCGCGGATAGTGTAAGCATTGCTGGGATGGAACGGAAGTGCTATCATAGGCTCGATTTCTGATAAATCGATTTCAAGCAAGCCGTCATATTCAGCATATTCCTTAGGCTCAAGGCAAGCATAATCCTGCTCTCTGCCGTGGGTTTTATAATATTCTCTAACCTTTTCATCTGTCTTCCAGATGGAAGAAAGGCAGGTGGTTTCAGTAGTCATAACGTCAATACCGCAACGGAAGTCAACGCTTAAATCGTCAACGCCGGGGCCGATAAACTCAAGAACCTTATTTTTAACCTTACCTTCTGCAAACACCTCTTTGCACATTGCAATAGCAACGTCGTGAGGTCCTACGCCGTTTCTTACCTTGCCCTTAAGATAAACTGCAATGATTTCGGGATAGTCCACGTCGTACGTGCGTTCAAGCAGCTGCTTAACCAATTCAGGTCCGCCCTCTCCTATTGCCATGGTGCCAAGCGCACCGTAACGGGTATGGCTATCGGAGCCTAAAATCATTTTGCCGCAAGCCGCAAGCTCTTCACGGGCAAAGGAATGTATAACAGCAAGATGCGGCGGAACATACATTCCGCCGTATTTTTTAGCCGCAGAAAGACCGAATAAATGGTCGTCCTCGTTAAGAGTACCGCCTACTGCGCACAGACTGTTATGACAGTTTGTAAGTGCGTAAGTAAGAGGAAATTTTTTAAGTCCGCTGGCTCGTGCAGTCTGAATAATGCCAACGTAGGTAATATCGTGGGAAACAAGCGCATCAAACTTAATTTTAAGCTTGTTAATGTCATCCCCCGTGTTGTGCGCAGAAAGGATTGAATAGCTGATTGTTCCTTCCTTTGCATTTATGTTTTCGGAAACGAACTCTGTTCCGTTTTTGATTAAGATTTTGCCTTTAGTAAACTGCATGATTGCTTCTCCCAATTAAAGTATTACAAGATTTTTGCCGTAAGCCTTTTTGAACATTTCACTGCAGGTAAGAGCATCCTTAATTTCAAGTGAAGCGTCGGAACCTGCCTGAGTTTTCATAATAACCGAATCACCTAAAATGTCGCAGGAAACGGTTTCAACGATACCGTCCATTGCTCTGTCGAAGCTTTCGGCAATTCGAACTAAAACTGCAAGACGGTAAATAATCATAAGATCGTCAGTAGAAATCATATCTGAATATCTCTGGCATTCCTTCTTAACGTCGTCCTTTCTGTGAGCAAGAGCAACGAATGCGCTCATAAGATGCTCGCGATGAGTAAGTCCGAAAATATTGGAGCTGAGAATGAGATAGAAGCTGTGCTTATGATGATCGTGATACTTAATTGAGCCGCCGATATCGTGCAGAGTTGCCGCAGTTTTAATAATACGCATATAAGAGTTGGGCAGCTTATGTAACTGACGAAGTTGGTCGAACATCAAAAGTGAAAGCTTTGCAACGTGGTTAGCGTGCTCGGTGTTTTCCTGGAACAAGCCAAGAACGTTCAAAAGTGAAAAATCGTGCACGTGAGGAACCGGCTTAACTGCAAGCGCAGGATCAATCTGTTCAAACATAATACCTTCTCTCAAGCCACAGCAGCTGATGAAAATATCGGAAGCCTCAACGTAGTTAACGGTTGTTTTAATTGCCGCAAATGCCGCAAGAAAAATGTCAGCACGCTCGTTTGAGAGACCCTTGATTTTCATTCTTCTGTCAAGGTCAAGCTTGCACATATTCTCGTAAACCGCGTCGATTTCGCGGGAACGGATTGCGTAGTTATGAAGAGTGCCGATATCCTTCTTGTTCTTCATACGCATAATCTTGCCTAAGTTTCTGAATGAGCCGCCTACGCCAATAATGGGTAAACCTTGAATATTGGCAAGCCAAGGAATCTCATCAAGCTGTTGACGGTAGAAATCCTCAATGGCATCAATCTGTTCCTGCTTAACCTTATCTGCAAGGCCGAAAAGCTCGGTCAAGGTAACTGTACCGAAGGGCAGGCAAGCCAGATCCTTAATTACACGCTTTTCGAAATGGATAAACTGTGTGGTGCCTCCGCCGATATCCATAATAAGACCGTTATCAATGTCCATTGTGTTGATAACGCCCTGGTAAACTAAAGTTGCTTCCTTTTCACCGGTTAACACCTCAAGGTTAATCTGGGTGGTAGCATAAACTTCGTCAAGGAAGCTTCTCTGATTTGCCGCACGGTTAACCGCCGCAGTGCAGTATGCAAATATTTCTTCAACGCCGTTTGCCTTGCAAAGACGCTTGAACATATGAATGGTTTTTATAAGCTGTTGAATTCTTCTTGGCTTAATGATGTTGTCGTGTCCCATATCGGAAATAAGACGTACGGGTTCCTTAAGCTGATCAACAATTCGATAACTGCCGTTATCGTATATGTAAACCAAGATAAGTCTGGCATTGTTTGAGCCGATGTCCATAATTGCAATTTTTCTCATTTAAATTTCTCCTTCGCAGTAGTGATATAAAAATTCAACGCCAGTATGTTGAATATAATTTTTTATTATTATATAATATAATTACCAAAAAATCTATAGGCAAATTAAAATTTTTTATAAAATTTACACATTTTTTTGTATTTTTTTTGCATTTTTTTATTTTTGCCCCTCTTTTTTGCCCCTTGCGGCACTAAAAAGCATATATGCCCCGAAAAAAATCATAAAAAATCCGTAGAGTTTTCTCAGCTGTTCTCCTTGAATTTTCATTGCAAAAAATGCCCCAAGAAATGCACCAAGCAGTCCAAGCGGAATAAGCGGCAAAATTTTAGCGTATTGCAAATCCTTATTTTTGAATCCGTATATCACCGCGCAAACAGAAGCCGGAATATATGCAATCAGCCCAACGTACTGCGCAGAGCCTTGAGGAAAATCAAAAAAATTAACGAGCAGAGGCACTAATAAGGCGCCGCCCCCAAGCCCCATTCCCGCACAAAGAAAGCATAAAAAGCCTATTAAAAATTCTATCATATCACACTTCTTACTCCCGAATAAAGCACTAATGCGCCAAACAAAATTTTTATAAATTTAAGGGATAGCTTCCTGCTTAAAAATGCGCCTAAGGCTCCGCCAAAACAGGCTCCTGCACAAAGCTTAAGCAAGAATTCCGTATCAATGCTTTTTTGATACACGCATGCACTTATAATTGCCATTGGAAGAACAAAAAACACCACCGAATTGTGTGCTTGCTTTTTATCTTTAAGCAAAAGATACAACATCGGCAGGGCAACTATTCCCCCACCCGTTGCAAACAATCCGTTGATAATTCCCGAGACAAAGGCTAAAACACAAATAAAAAACTTTTTCATACTCTTATTATTGCTAAAATGAGCAAAAAAATAAGCCGATTTTACTCGGCTTGTTTTTATTTTTTTCTGTTTAGTAAATATTTTGCAAGTTCCCTTAAGAACCAGGCGTTTTCGCCGTACTCCGAAAGCTGTTCCAAAGCAATTTCCGTATGTCTTTCGGCTTCCTTTTTTGCGTTTTCAAGACCAAAGAGAGTAACGTAGGTGGTTTTATTGTTTGCTTCATCACTGCCGGTTGCCTTGCCAAGCTCAGCACTGTCACCTACAACGTCCAAAATGTCGTCAATTATCTGGAAGGTGTATCCGATTTCTCTGCCGAAAGCGGACATTTTTTCTATATCCTTTTCACCCGCATTTGCACAGCTTGCGCCTGCCTTCAGTGCGCCGATTATAAGTGCCGCAGTCTTATTCAAGTGGATGTATTCCATTGTTTTTTCATCAACAAATTGACCGTTAAGCTTAACGTCAACCCACTGACCTGCCACCATTCCTCTCGCGCCTGCCGCTTGAGAAATAAACATTGCCGCTTTAGTCTGGTTCATATTTTTGCAGGCTTCAAGCATAATTTCGAAGGCAAAGCTAATGAGAGCATCTCCTGCTAAAATAGCCTTATCCTCACCGAATTTTTTATGAGAGGTTAATTTTCCCCTGCGATAATCATCGTTATCAAGGGCAGGCAAATCGTCGTGAATAAGAGAATAGGTATGAATAAACTCCATTGCGTAAGCAAAAGGAATTGCGTCTTCAATTTTGCCTCCAAGCAAACTGCTACAAGACAAAACAAGTGCAGGACGAAGTCGCTTTCCACCTGCCATAACGCTATACTTCATTACCTCGGAAAGATCCTCTGGAATGCCCGAATTATCGAGATATTCCGCCATTTTTTCTTCCGTTAAGGAAGAATATTCATTTAATTGTTTTAAGAATTTATCAGTCATAATTTTCACTCTCAAAGCTTTCTTCAACAAACAGGCCGTTTTCTTTTTTAAGTACGGTAATTTTTGCAGAATACTCGTCTAAAAGCTTGCGCGAACGGGCAACAAGCTTAATTCCCTTTTCGAAAATTTCAATAGATTGGTCAAGGGTGGTCTTATTTTCTTCAAGAGAAGCAACTGTTTTTTCAAGCTCTGTCATTGCTTCCTCAAGTGACATTTTTTCGATATCATTCATTATCAAGCACCTCCGCATTTATAATTCCTTTGCGTACTCGCACGGAAATTCTGTCTCCCTTTTTTGTTTTGCTCGCATCTTTAATAATTCTGCCATCTTTATCCACCGTTACGCTGTATCCCCTCTCCAGAACCTTTAAGGGACTCAGCGCGTCAAGCTTCCCCGCAAAAATGGAGAGTTTATTTTCTTCGTCTTCCCTTTTTGCTCCTTCAAAGAGCCGTTGCTTCAGTAATTCCAGCTTATGCTCATACCCGCTTAATGCGTTTTCGGGGCTTTCAATTTTGGCAGAAAGCTTCGATAAGCGCAAATAATTTGCAGAAATTGCATTTTCAAGCTGACGCCCCAAGGCAAGAGAAAAATGCTCAATATCACCAAGAACTCTGTAATAATCAAATACCGCGAGCTCTGCCGCCGC
Organism: Clostridia bacterium; assembly: GCA_017502165.1. Lineage (GTDB taxonomy): Bacteria > Bacillota > Clostridia > Christensenellales > QALW01 > UMGS1322. The sequence goes on along the minus strand of JAFVVO010000015.1, from coordinate 32,371 downwards.
CGACGGTGTAGGAGCGCGCAAATCTGAAACAAAATCCGCAATAGTAAAGTCCGTTTCGTGACCTACTGCAGAAATCACGGGCTTAGTGCAGGCAAAAATTTTTCTTGCAACGCTTTCATCGTTGAAGCACCATAAATCCTCCATTGAGCCTCCGCCCCTGCCAACGATAATAACGTCAACATCGTCCATTTTATCAAGGGCGTCAAGCCCTGCACAAATGGAACGCGGCGCATCGGGTCCCTGAACGGAAACGGGCGCCAAAACTATGCTTATATTGGGGCATCTTCTTGTAGAAACGTTAATAATATCCCTGATTACCGCGCCTGTGGGTGAGGTTGCAACGCCTATCTTTTTTACGAATTTAGGTATCGGTTTTTTGAACTGCTCGTCAAAAAGGCCTTCCTCTAAAAGCTGTTTTTTAAGCTTTTCAAACTGCTGATACAAAAGCCCTTCACCGTCAGCAGTTACTTCAAAAACGTTTAATTGATATTGACCGTCGCGCTCGTAAAGGGAAACCTTTCCCCTTGCAAGCACACGCATACCATCCTGAAGCTTAATGGCAAGCCTTAGTGAATGCGGTTTGAAAAAAGCGCATCTTATGGCTGCGCTTTCGTCCTTTAAGGTGAAGTAAATATGCCCTGAGGAATGCATTTTAAGACCCGAAATTTCGCCTGAGACTACAATATCGGATAAAATAGCATCTGCCGCAAGACTTTGCTTTACATATGCGTTAAGCTGTGATACGGAGACCTTCATAATAAGCCTGCCGCTTTAACGGTATTAAACATAAGCATTGCTCTTGTCATTGGTCCCGTTCCGCCGGGATTGGGCGTAATTGCAAACGCCTTTTCGGAAACGGCGTCAAAATCAACGTCGCCGACCTGCTTAGAGTCAATTCTGCTTATGCCGATATCAATTACTACTGCCCCATCCTTAACCATATCGGCAGTTATCATATGTGCCTTGCCTACTGCGCAAACGAGAATATCCGCTTCTTTGGTTACACTTGCCAAATCTTCCGTTTTGGAATGGCAAACAGTAACGGTTGCGCCCTCGTTAAGAAGCAAAAGTGCCATGGGTTTACCAACGTTATTGCTTCTGCCAACAACTACCGCGCGCTTGCCGCAAATGTTGATTCCCGATGCTTTAATAAGCTCCAAAGCCCCTGCGGGAGTGCAGGAAACAAAGCAATCGGAGTCATTCATCAATACTCCGCCAATATTTATCTTAGAAAATCCGTCAACGTCCTTTTCAGGCGAAATGGCGCGAACAACCGCCGCTTCATCAAGTCCCTTAGGAAGCGGAAATTGAACTAAAATTCCGTTAACGGAGGAATCGTTATTAAGCTTGTCAATCAATTCCATAAGCTCCTGCTGAGTAGTAGTTTCGGGAAGCTTATATTCCAGAGATTTAATACCTACCTCACGGCAATCATTCGTCTTGTTACGAACGTAAATACAGCTTGCAGGATCTTCACCTACAAGAATAACCGCAAGACAAACCTCCTTGCCCGAAGCCTGAATTTTCTCTCTGAGATCTTCTTTAATTTTCTTTGCTAATGCTTTACCGTCAAGTATCATTTTTAACCTCTGTTTAAGTATTTTTTACGGCCTAAAAGTGCTACGCCTACTGCGTTATCAGCGCTGAATTCTCTTTGTGAAAACTGCAAATTCACGCTCATTCCGCGTTTTTCAAGAGCGGCAGACAAATTGTTGCGCAAATAGGTGCTTGAGGACACTCCACCTGCCATTATTACGTCTTGTACACCTGCGTAATACGCGGCGCCGCCTACCATTTTGGACAACGTGCGTGTTATTGCCGACATTATACCTTCGCACAATGCGGCCTTATCACAGCCTGCTTCAAGCTCTCTTATTGCCGCCGCTTCCGTACCCGAAAAGCTGCAAGCATCAAAGGACGCGCTGATGGGAAGAATAAGCTTCTGTCCCCTAAATTCGCAGGCAAGCTTGTCCACTTCCTTACCTGCAGGAAATCCAAGGTCCATTTTAACGCCTAATCGGTCAATAAGCTGACCTGCATTAATATCGTTAGTTGCGGCTAAAATCTTTGTTTTATATTCCGTCGGTTGCTCCTTAACAAGCAACACCTCCGTTGTTCCGCCCGACAGGTGTACCGCACAAAAGGGCTTATCGGGAACGTTTAAGCCGTAAAGTGCGGCCTCAACGTGACCTTGCTGATGGTCGGTAGCAAAAAGCGGAACGTCAAGACTCATAGCAATACTTTCAGCTAATCTGCGCCCTGCAAAAAATACGGGCATATAGGAATTGCTTATGCTTCTTGGCTGAGTGCTTACGCAAACGCAAGCAATGTCCTTAGGGTTGATTTCTTCTAAAACGCCCTTATAAAGCTCAGGAAAATTATTAACGTGTTTAAAAAAAGCTTCGCTTTGGCGAAGCCCTCTTTCTCCTTCTGCTACTGATAATAATCTCCGTTTTTGGCAAATAAGTTTGCCATTTTCATCAACTGCCGCCACGCTTGTGGTGTAACAGCTTGTATCAATACCGAGAAAAATCATAAGCTTCTTACGTATGCCCCCAAAATTCCGTTAATGAATGAGGCTCCGCCGTCTGCAGAGTATTTTTTTGCAAGCTCTACCGCTTCGTTAATTGCAATAGCACTCGTAACGTCCTCGCGGTAAATAATTTCGCAAAGAGCAAGACGTAAAATTGCCACGTCTACTCTGTTCATTCTTTGAATGGTCCAACCCTTTGCAAAGGTGGAAATAATCTCATCAAGCTCAGCCTGATGCTCTTTAACGTTTTCGCGAACCCAATTTATGTAGTCGGTATCGTTTTCGCTGATTTCCTGCCAGTTAACCTCTTCTTCAAATAAACGGAATAACATTTCATTTGCCGTGTTAGTTCCAAACATATCCTCGAAGACAAGCTTAAAGGAAAGCTCACGGGCTCTGCTTCTTGAATTTTTTGCCATTACATCCTCCAGTAAAAACCTATAAAAGAGCGAGAGAAATCTCGCCCTTAAAATATACTATTTTTGCGTCTGAATAGAATTATCTACCTGAACGTCAATCTTTTTAACGGTTAAGCCGCAAAGGGCTTCAATATCACCTTTAACGGTTTGCTGAATTTCCTTAGAAACCTCGGGAATAACCGAGTCAGCAGCCAAAGCAACCTTAATGAAAATATTTGCACCGCCGTCCTTCATAAAGGTGCGAACCTTGATTTCGCGCACGCCTTCCGTCTTTTTAACGGCCTTTGCCGCCAAGTCGCTTACGGTATCAATGCTTATGTATACTCCGCCTTCACCGTTGATTGCGGCAACTGCAACGGGCTTAGTGGTTGATTTGATTCCAACGAAAATTCCGCGAACGGCAAGCACGCATAAAATTGTGCAAACACCGGTAACAGCAATCTTAACGTAGACTGAAGCGCCTACGAAGGAAATAACCGTTGCAAAAACCAAGCCGCTCCAAACGCACGCACAAACACAAACCAGCGTAGCAATAAATGCAAGGGCTAAAAATATTAAAAGTAATCTTTCGCCAACCTTCATTTCAGCACCGCCTTATCTTCTATCTTCTGCAGGAACCTGAACGCCCTGAACGAGCACGTTGATAGCCGCAACACGCAAGCCGGTCATACCTTCTACCGCACGCTTAACGCTCTTTTGAACTGCAAGAGCAACGTCGTGAAGAGTGCTGCCGTAAACTGCAATTAAGTTTATATCAATGGTAACGTCATCGTTAACGATGGTTGCCTTAATGCCTTTAGAAAGGTCTTTCTTTCCCAACAACTCGCCAATACCGCTTTTAAGGCCGCCGCTCATACCTGCAACGCCTTCAATTTCAGAAGCGGCAAGACCTGAAATAATAGCAATAACGTCTTCCGAGTAGGAAACCGAGCCACCTGCTTCAGGCTTACTGATAATTCCTTTATTTTCAGACATACTTAATACCTCCGTAACTGTTTTCTATATTATATCACTTGCAGAACTTTTTTTCAACAGTTTTTTTGTCATCATTCTTCATTATGCCCAAAATAATTTTTCTTAACAGTTTTGGGGCTTTAATACAAACAACTTTCATTTACCTTCCCCCTATCTACACATATAAATGCCCACCGCCACCAACAAAGCGCCTAACATAATAAGCCAGACGTACAGCGGAATATTGAAAATAATGAACGCAACTCCGGCGCAAAGACAAAGCAATCCCACAAGATTGAACTTAAAAAATATTCTTTTCACATTAAAAAATCCCCCTTTGCATACTACATAATATACAAAGAGGGATTTTTTTGTTAATTTTAAGCCCGAAAGCCTCCTAAACGTTAAGCGTTTCTGATTTCTTCAATGGCTTTCTTGGGATCCGAAGCGGAGAAAACGCTGCTTCCGGCAACTAAAACGTTTGCTCCTGCCGCCTTAAGAGCCGCCGCATTCTCTTTAGTTACACCGCCGTCAACCTCAAGCAAAACGTCGCGGTTGCCTATTATTTCCCTTGCCTGCTTTACCTTTTCAAGCACGCTGGGAATGAATTTCTGACCGCCGAAGCCGGGGTTAACCGACATCAAAAGCACCATATCAACCGAATCGATCAAATGCTTTAAGGAATCAATGGGCGTGCCGGGGTTGTAAACAACTCCCGATTTTACTCCCTTGGAGCGAATATAATTAAGCACTCTGTGAACGTGAGGGGTTGCTTCAAAATGAACGGTAATGTAGTCTGCCCCTGCCGCAACGAATTCGTCGATATATCTTTCGGGTTTTTCAATCATCAAGTGAACGTCCAAGGGCTTTTCAGTATGCTCTCTGAACATTTTTACCATTGAATGACCAAAGGAATAGTTAGGTACGAACATACCGTCCATAACGTCACAATGAATCATATCAGCTCCGCAAGCGTCAATAAACTCTATCTGCTGGCCTAATTTCGAAAAATCTGCCGCTAAAATACTTGGTGCAATCTTAATCATATCTTTTTCTCCATTTTTCTTTTATTTCTTCAAACAGTTCAACGTACCTATCGTATCTTTGTTTGGAAAGTTTGTTTTCTTCTACCGCTTGCTTTACTGCGCAATCGGGCTCGTGAATATGGTTACATCCGTTAAATCGGCAATCGCCGGCATATTCCGAATATTCAAAATAAAGCTCCTTGAATTGCTCCGGTGAAAGCTCGGGCATCTCTAAAAGAGAAAATCCGGGTGTATCTGCAAGCCACTTTCCCTTTGCAAATTCAACAATTTCCGAATGTCTTGTGGTGTGGCGGCCCCTCTCGGTTTTCTTGCTTAAGCCGCCGGTTTGAAACATTTGTTTTCCTAAAAGCAGGTTTGTAAGCGTGGATTTTCCTACCGCTGACTGACCGCTGAAGCAGGTTATGCCTTCGTTTATAACGTCCTTGAGCTTTTCTGCTCCGTCAGGCGAAGAGCCTTGCGTTACAAAGGCGCGCACTCCGCTTAAAACAAACTGTTGCGCCAGATTTTGTGCCGCAGATAAGTCATAATCGCTCTTATTTATAAGCACGATCGGTTCAATATCAAGCAGTCGGCAATAGCAAATAAGATAGTCCGCAAGCTTCAAATCGGGGTTTGGCTTTTTTACCGCCAATGTAATAAGCAGAGTATCAACGTTAGCGACGGGCGGACGTACAAGGGCATTTTTACGCGGAAAAATCTCAGTAATCAGATTCTTCTCATTTTCTCTTTCGGAAAGCTTAAGTGCTACCTTATCTCCCGCCAGGGGCGTGACGTTCTGATTTCTGAACTTTCCTGCCGCATAAGCGGAGCAAATGGAATTATCCTCCATTAAAACGTCATAAACACCTGCAACGCATTTAATAATAAATCCGCAATTATGCATCAGCGTTCTCCTGGGCGTTAGGCATTGTGGCAGTAATAGTACGCTTTTCTACGAATCGGCTTGCCGAATTTTCGTCATGCTTTACCCAAAGCTCAAAGGTTATCTTGTCGGGTGTTGCGCTTGTATATTCGTACCTTACTTGGCTTGTTTGAGCAAACTTTTCATAGCCTATCTGGTCCTCGTTTGCAGAGTAAATAATAAGCTCATAATCCTGCAAAAGTCCCTCGTAGTCGGTATATTCATACACACAGCTATATCCGCTGCTTACATTTATTTCAAACTCAATAACTACCTCGGGAGGCTCCTCGCTGCTGGGATAAATATACTCTTTTCCCGCTTCGATATTCTGCCAGCTTACACCAAGAGTGTTTAAGTCATCAGTTTTCTTTTCCTGATATTTGCCTACCTGACAGCCTGCATCGGTAATTTTCTTTTTAATTTCGCCGATATCCGTCATACCTGACAAATCGGGTACGACAATTTTAAGCAATTCGATATTTTTAATTACCGTTAAGGTAATTGTTGCGCCCTGATTCATTGCCTGGGACGAATTACTTTGCTGAACGACTATTCCGTTTTCGTAATCCTTGTTTTCCGTATAGATAAACTCAACCTTGAAGCCCTGCCCCTGCAAAATTGCAGCTGCTTCGGCTTCCTTTTTACCTATAACGTCCTGAGGCATAAGCTGTTTTGCGCCCTTGCAAATGTAAACGACGATTTCTCTGTTTACCTTTACAACCGATTTTTCTTCCGGCTCAGTTCTGATTACACAGCCTACTGCAACCTCGGAGGAATCCTCTTCAACAAACCTGAATTTAGAGAAGGCTTCGCTTTCAAGAACTGCCTTTGCCGCGGCCTTTGTAAGCCCCGAAATGGTAGGAATGGGCTTTTCGGGATAATTGGTATCACCTAACACGCTTGATACAATTACAACCGCGCCGATGATAACCGCCAGTGCCGACGCAATCAAAGCAATCAGTAAGCCTAAGCCGCGCTTGCCTTTTTCTGCCTGCGCCATTTTTCTTTCATCATCATTAATATAGGAAACCTTGGTTTTTACCTGACGTTCCCTTTCTCTTCTCGCAACCGCTTCTTCGTTAGTCGGTCTGCGGCGGCGGATAGGCTGTTCTTCATCCTCCTGCATCATCTTAGGCTCATTTTTAGACGCTCTTTCAAGCTCAACGTTAAAGCCGTTAGGATTGGCAACGAATAAAAGCAAGTCCTCACGAAGCAGTGACGCAGTCTGATAACGGGCGTCGGGACGCTTCTGAATACACTTAAGAATTATGTCGTTAATTCCTTTTGGAATAGAGGGATTTACGCTAATAGGCGGCTCGGGAGTCTGGTTAATATGCTTCATAGCGATGGATACGGGCTCACTTCCGTCAAAGGGTACTCTGCCGGTAAACATCTGATAAAGCAAAATACCGAAGGAATAAATATCGCTTCGCGCATCAATCTGTGTGCCTCTCGCCTGCTCGGGTGAAAGGTAATGAACACTTCCTACCACGTCTTTACCTGCCATGGTACGTGTTGTCTGGCTGGTCATTCTTGCAATACCGAAATCCACTATTTTAACCGTGCCGTCCTTGGCAACGATAATGTTCTGAGGCTTAATGTCGCGGTGAATAATGTCGCGTCTGTGAGCGTGCTCAATGCCTGCAACGATCTGCAAGGCGTAGTCTACCGCCTTTTTTACGTTCAATGCCCCTTCTTCTGCAATTATATCCTTTAAGGTTTCACCGTCAATATATTCGGTAACCATATATAAGGAAGAGTCCCACTGACCTACCGCAAGAATTCTGCGAACGTTTCTGTGTGACATTTTTGCCAGTGCCGCCGCTTCAAGACGGAAGCGTCGTTCGTGCTCGTTTATGTTATCAAGCTCGTCTCTGATAACTTTAATTGCAACAATTTTATCGTCGGCAAGACGGCGTGCCTTATAAACAATACTGGTTCCGCCGGTACCGATTTTTGATATTATTTCATATTTTCCGTCAATTATCTCGTTGACCATAAGTCTTCTCCTTAATCGTTAACAATAAGCACTGCCGTAATGTTGTCTCTGCCACCGGCCTCGTTTGCTTTATCAATAAGCTCGCGAACAATATTTTCGCAAGACTCTTCTTTTTTTATAATTGCTTCTATTTCGTCAGTTTTCACCATAGTGGTAAGACCGTCCGAGGCGAGCAGAATTCTGTCACCTTTGTTAAAGGGCTTGCAGAAAACGTCCACCCGAACAAAACGGTCCACGCCGATTGCTCTGGTAATAAGATTTTTGTTGGGATGATTGTTGGCTTCGTCACGGCTGAGCATACCTTTATCGATCATTTCCTGCACAAAGGAATGGTCGATGCTCACCTGCTCGAAGGCTTCACCGCTCAGCTTGTAGCAACGGCTGTCACCTACGTTGGCAACAAACATCAGATTTTCTCTGATCAAGGCACAAACAAGCGTCGTACCCATATTTTCGTATGTTTTGTCAGCTTTTGCGGTATTGAAAACGGCTTTGTTTGCATGGTTAAGTGCCTGCCGCAATAAAAGTGCAACGTCGCAGGCGGAGGTGTAATTTTCCTCCACAAACGTTACTGCGCTGGCAACTGCAAGACTGCTTGCCACTTCACCGGCATTTACACCGCCCATACCGTCAGCAACAATAAAGAACCTCGCATCGTCTTCCTTAAGGGGAACGTGAAAGAAGTCCTCGTTGTTCCCGCGGACCATTCCGCGAGAGCTTTTTCCGTAAAAACGCACTATTTTACCTCCTTAGATAAGTAGCTGCGCCGCAGTTGACCGCAGGCGCCTGAAATATCAGCGCCCATCTCGCGTCGCACGGTAACTGATATTCCGTCCTTCTCCAAATACTCACGGAATTTTGCAACTCTGTTACCGCTTGACCCCGAAAGTCCGCTTTCGTGAACGGAATTAAGGGGAATAAGGTTAACGTGACATTGCATATTCCTGATCAGCTTTGCCAATTTTTCGGCACATTCTTTTGTATCGTTTTTTTCTGAAATAAGTGCATATTCAAACACTACCCTGCGGCCCGTTTCCTTAACGTAGTAACGCATAGCGTCTATTGTTTCTTCTAATGCATAAGCCTTTGAAATGGGCATAATGTCCTTACGCATTTCATCAGTAGGTGCGTGAAGCGAAAGGGATAAGGTAATACCTAATTTTTCTTTTGCCAATTCTTTAATTTTGGGGACTATTCCGCAGGTTGAAAGAGAAATATTCCGCATTGAAATATTAATTCCCTCAGGGCAGGAAACGAGGCGCAAAAATTTCAGCGTGTTATCGTAGTTATCAAGAGGCTCACCGCTACCCATAAGCACGATATTCGTTACCGCTCTTTCCTTTTTCGTCATATTATCTCTGTTGACCGCAATAACCTGTCCTAAAATTTCACCTGCTTCAAGATTACGCACCAGTCCGCCAATGGTAGAAGCGCAGAAGGCACACCCCATACGGCATCCAACCTGCGTTGAAACGCATAAGGTGGAGCCGTGCTTATAGTGCATAAGCACACCCTCAATTATATTACCGTCTTCAAGACAATATAAGTATTTAATTGTGCCGTCAATTTTCGAAACGAATTTTTCGTGAATTTCCACTCCGCCCGTGGTATATCCATTTTGGGCAAGAAGGGCCTTCAAATCCTTTGAGATGTTTATTTCTTCGATTTTTTTGCCCATCTGCAAGCCTTGATAGAGCTGTTTTGCTCTGTATTTAGGCTCACCAAGTGATTCGACCAATTCTTCAATTTCCGAAAAGCTCAGGTTAAGTAATTTCAATTTCTTTTCATCCTTGCAATAAAGAATCCGTCAATTTTATCCTTGTGAGGATAAAGCTGAACGTATCCCTTTGATAAATCTCTGTTTTTCTCGAAGCTTTCACCGAAACAGCCCTCAAGGGAATCAAGTGAAAATTCGGGATTATTCTCTAAGAAGTACGTAACGTTATCAATATTTTCTTTATTTCTAACGGTGCAGGTACTGTAAACTAACGTTCCGCCGCGCTTAACAAAAGCAGAAGCATTTTGCAAAATTGTTTTCTGTATTTTTTCAAGCTCTGCAAAGCCTTCGGGGGTGCAGGTATTCTTTATTTCGGGCTTTTGCCCTATAACACCCAAGCCACTGCAGGGAGCGTCAACCAAAACCTTATCAAAGGCTTCAAAAGAATTATTCTTAGCCATATCAGCGCTCAAAGCGGTAATAATATGCTCATAGCCGCATCTTTGAGCGTTTTTCTTAATAAGCTCTACCCTATGCTCGTGCTTATCAAGAGCTAAAATTTTGCCGCTCTTAAGCTTCGTCGCCGCATAAACGGTTTTGCCACCGGGTGCGGCACAACAGTCTAAAAGCGTGTCGTTTTCTTCTAATTTAAGCGCATTCACAACCGCTACCGAAGCCTCGCCCTGAACGGAGCAAACACCGTTTTCTAAAAGCGCGGGCTCGCCTGAAACGTAAATGCAATTATCAAAATAAACGCCGCTTTGCGCATTTAACTGCTCTTTTATTTGAGAAACGGACGCCTTGTTTTCGTCAACACGAAGGCAGGTTTTATGGTCTTCAACGTGCCCGCAAAAGCTCTCCGCCTCTTTATCCCCCAATTCTGAAATCAGTTCCCTGACTAAAAATTCAGGATAGCTGTATTTGTATGAAATCCGTTGAACGTTATCCTTGGGATACGGAATATTCTCTTTATTTTTAGAAATACTCCGCAAAACTCCGTTAACATACCCCTTCAGCGCCCCTTTGCCGATGCTTTGGGCAAGCTCAACGCTTGTGTTCACCGCCGCACTGTCGGGAACCCGTTCAAGAAACAAAATCTGATATGCGCCTAATCTCAAAACGTTTTTAATTTTCGGCTGAATTCTGCCCTTGGCAAAAAGCGAAATAACGTAGTCGAGGGAAATCATTTTATCAAGCGTTCCGTAAACAAGATTACAGATAAACGCTCTGTCACGCTCGTCAAAGCCGTTAAGTCCGTTTTTAAGAGTAAGATTTGCATATTTTTTATTTGAAATTATGTCGTCAAGCAACAAAAATGCTTGCTTTCGTGCTAAATCAATCATTGGTTAATTTTTCGGTGCAAACCGAATTACCTACAAAATAAATTTTTGAGTCCATTACCTTTTTACCCGGGAACTGAATACTGTCAAGACTGATTACACCGTCTCCCGTTGCAACCTTGAAGCCGCATTTACTGTCGGCAGAAAGTATTGTTCCCGGAGCTTTATTTGTTTTCTCGTCTAAAACAGTAACGGAATAAATTTTAATAATATCCTCGCCGCATTTTGCCCAGGCAATAGGCCAAGGATTATTGCCGCGGACGAAATTCTTTATTCTGTTGCTGTCCCAAGAAAAATCAATGCCTGCCGTTTTCTTATCAAGCATTGGGAAATGCGTAGCCTCTGCGTGATTTTGCGGTGTTCTTTTTGCAAGACCGTTTTCAATCATTTTTACGGTTTCTATTAAGGTTTCCGCCCCTAAAATCGCAAGACGGTCAAAAAGCTCTCCTGCAGTTTCGTTTTCACCGATTGTAAGCTTCTTTTGCAGAATAATGTCTCCGCAATCAACGCCTACATCGGTATACATGGTTGTGATTCCCGTTTCCTTTTCCCCGTTTATAACTGCCCATTGAATCGGTGAAGAGCCTCTGTACTTGGGCAGAAGCGAGCCGTGAACGTTAACACAGCCAAGGGGTGCCGATTCAAGATTTTCCTTTGATAAAATCTGACCGAAGGCGGCGGTAATCATAAGGTCGGGCTTAAGCTCTTTTAACACCTGCGCCGCATCAGCCTGCTTAATTTTTTCGGGCTGATAAACGGGAATATTCTGCGAAAGTGCATATTCCTTTACGGGTGAAAATGCCAGTTTGTTTCCCCTGCCCTTCGGTCTGTCGGGCTGAGTAAACACCGCCTTAACGTTATAGCCGTTTTCAACCAGCGCCTTTAATGAAGGAACTGCAAAATCAGGCGTGCCTAAAAATACAATATCAATCATCTTTTCCGCACCTGTCAGCCTTATCAATAAATAAAGTTCCGTCTAAATGGTCGGTTTCGTGGCAGAAAATCGTAGCAACGAAGTCCTGCGCCTTATATTCCATTAAATTTCCTTCACGGTCATAGCCCTGAATGGTAACCTTCTTAGGTCTGTCCACGTGTCCGCGAATACCGGGTACGCTCAGGCAACCCTCAAAGCTATCCTGATGACCGCTTTGCTTTATAATTTCAGGGTTAATAAGCTCCAAAATCTCATCGCCCGTGTCAACGATAATAACTCTGCGGAGAATACCTACCTGGGGCGCCGCAAGGCCTACGCCCTGAGCAACTGCAAGAGTTTCCTTCATATCGTCAAGTAAGTTAATAATCTTTTCGTCTATTTGTTCAACGGGTCTTGATTTTTTTCTGAGTAAAGGATCTCCTTCCTTTACTATGTTTCTTATAGCCATAATTCACCTCAAAATAAGTTTACGGGATTTATCTGTATATCGCAATACAAATCCTTGTTGGCGATACCGCCTATTGCATCGAAAATTTCGTTTACAATTTCGTTTGTACGCTGATTTTCCTTTAATTTAATTAAAACCTGATGCCGATACATTTCCTGAAGCCTGCTGATAGGTGCGGCGGAACGCTGCAAATAAAGCACCGTTTCCTTTTCGCCCTCAAGTATGCTCTTAATTCTGTCATAAGCCTGAATTGACGCATCAAATGCCTTTTGAGCATCTTCGCAAACGTACAGAACTCGCACAATTTTGGCAAAGGGCGGATACCACATAGCTTCTCGCTCGGCAATTTCCTTTTCATAAAAGCCTTTATAATCGTGCTTTGCGGCACATTCTATAACGAAGTGCTGAGGCGAGTAGGTTTGCAAAACCACCTTACCTGAAATCTGTGCTCTGCCTGCTCTGCCTGAAACCTGCGTTAAAAGAGCAAAGGTTCTCTCACGGCTTCTGTAATCGGGCATTCTCAGCATACCGTCAGCCGCAACAACGCCTACTAAGGAAACCTTTGGAAAATCGTGTCCCTTAGCAATCATCTGTGTACCGATAAGCGCCTGAGCGCTTCCGTCGGAAAGCTGTTTTAATAAATGATAATGAGCATCCTTTCCCCTTGTGGTGTCAACGTCCATTCGGACAGTTTTAATTTCGGGGAAAAGCTTATTAAATTCTTCCTCAACCTTTTGTGTACCTGCGCCGAACTGCTTAATAAACTTGCTTGAACAGTTTGGGCAGACCTTGGGCATAGGTATTTCGTACCCACAGTAATGGCAACGAAGCTTGTTAACGCTACTGTGATACGTAAGTGAAACGTCACAATTTTCGCAGGTTATGGTTTCACCGCAGGCGCGGCACATAACGAAGCTGGAATATCCCCTGCGATTCAAAAACAGCATTATCTGCTGACCTCGTGAAACGGAATCGCACATACTGAGATATAGGTTTTGCGAAAAAATGCTTCTGTTTCCTTTAGAAAATTCCTCGGTCATATCAACCACCTCAACGGGTGGCATTTCTTTGCCGTTAGCGCGCTTGGGCATTTCCAAAAGCGTAAAAGCGCCTTGCTTCATCTGATAATACCGCGTAACTGACGGAGTTGCACTGCCTAAAATAACGGGGCAGGAATTATACTCTCCCCTTTTTAGTGCAACTGCAACTGCATCGTATCGGGGATGAGTTTCCGAAATATATGAATTTTCGTGTTCCTCGTCAACGATAATAATACCGATGTTTTGTACCGGCGCAAATATGGCAGAACGGGCGCCGATAACAATTTTTGCTTCACCGGATAGAATTCTTCTCCATTCGTCGTAACGCTCGCCTGCGCCAAGGGCGCTATGTAAAATAGCAATGCTATCGCCTAATTTTTTTCTGAAATTAAGCACCATTTGCGGTGTTAAGGAAATTTCGGGCACAAGCACCACTGCTGTTTTGCCCGATTGCACCACTGCGTTTATGGCTTGCATATAAACCTCTGTTTTGCCGCTTCCCGTTACACCGTGAAGCAAAAACGGCTTATATTCTCCTTGTGAAGATAAAATCTCCTCAAGCACTTGTTTTTGGCGCAAATTAAGCTCAAGCCAAGGTGTTCTTTCGGGGGAAATATCAAGATACGGTGAACGTTTTGCCTCCTCCGAAAATTCCTCCGTAATGCCTTGAGCTGTCAACTTCTTAAGGGGCTCATAGCATTGAGAAACAATCTGATTAAGACGTGTTTTCTCCATTTCGCCGTATTCGGAAAGAGCGGATATAATTCTATAAGCCTTACTTTGCGCTTTAACACTGCTTAAGAGCATTTCCGCATCCTGCCCTGCCGACAGACGCACCATAGAGATGTATTTTGTCTTTACCCTGCCCGAGCGAAGCGTGGAAGGCACAAAAAGGCGCAGAGCATCAGCCATAGTGGCGTGATACTCCTTTTTAATCCAATGGGCTAATGCAATTTGTTCTTGCGTAATAACGGGTGTTTCGTCAAGGCAGGAATAGATAGGCTTCAGCTTATCCCAAGGCACGTCAGTTTCCTCAGAAAGAGAAACAACGATTCCCTCAACGTTTTTTTGTCTGCCGAAGGGTACCGCAACTCTCATTCCCACTGAAACGTTCGGCGTTTGCTCTGAAACGGAATAAGTGAAAATTCTGTCTACGTCCTGATTGAGAATATCGACTATTACCTGAGCAAACAAGCTCATTCTTTGCTTGCTACAAGCTCGTCGTTTTCAAACTCTTCAAGAGCCTGAAGCACGGGCTTAAAATCTTCGTTGCACTGCTCTAAATCAACGAGCATTCTTGCTCTTTTGGCAACAACTGACGAAAGAGCGTATTTGCAGGATACTTTTGCTTGGGTCTTCTTACTTACGGGTCTGTACATAATAATTTCTCCTTTATTTAATTAAGTCTTTAACCTTGTGACTCATAATTTTTACTTTTAATTTTTCAGCGCGGATAATCGCCTCAATATCTTCAACGGCTTCAATCAGATTATCGTTTACAACTGCATAATCATAGGAATCAACCCGTTGAAGCTCTGCCTTTGCTTCATTGAAGCGTTCTGCGATAAGCTCGGCACTTTCTCTGCCTCTGCCTACCAATCTGGAATGAAGCTCCTCTAAGCTTGGCGGTGCAAGGAAAATCAAAATTCCGTCAGGATACTGCTCCTTTACCTTAGCGGCGCCGTTCATTTCGATTTCCAGAATAACGTCTTTCCCTGCATCTAAATTGTCGAACACGTATTTTTTTGGTGTGCCGTAATATTTTCCGCTATAGCCGCAGTTGTACTCAAAAAGCTGGTTTTCCTCAATAAGCTTCTCAAATTCTTCCTTGGTTATGTAAAAATACGTTACTCCCTCCTGCTCGCCTGCACGCATATCACGGGTGGTGGCAGAAATAGAAAGCTTCAGCTCCTTGTTTCTTGCAAGCAGCTCGTTACAAACCGTTCCCTTTCCGCAGCCGGAGGGACCGCTGATAATAAACAACAAGCCTTTTTTGTTATTCGTCTGCATCATTCTCACCGCTTTCCTTAAGTCTTCCCGAAATTGTTTCGGGTAAAACGGCAGAAAGAATTATCTGTCCGCTTTCCATAAACAGCACCGCGCGGGTACGTCTGCCGCAGGTGGCGTCAATGGTCTTATCCTTTGCTTCCTGAATAGCTCTGCGGATAGGTGCAGAATCAGGTGAAACTATGGCAACGATTTTAGATGATGAAACCATATTACCGAAGCCGATATTTATAAGTTTAGTCATATTCTTCCTCTGTTACTCGATATTTTGAATTTGCTCGCGAAGCTTTTCAATTTCGCCCTTTGCAGTTACAACAAGCTTTGCAATATCGGCATTAACCGATTTTGAGCCGATAGTATTGATTTCGCGGTTAAGCTCCTGAATAAAGAAATCCAGCTTTCTGCCAACCTCTTGGTTTGAGTTCATATACTCCAGCATATTTTTAACGTGAGTGTCAAGACGGACAAGCTCTTCATCAATGGCAATTTTATCAGCGTAAATTGCAATTTCCTGATGTAATCTCTGCTCATCAAGTCTGTTATCCCCAAGTAAATCCTCTAAACGCTTCTGCAGGCGAGACGCGTAATCTTCAAGATTACCCTGGCTGATTCTTTCGATTTCTTTTGCTAATCCGAGAATATTTGCCAGTTTGTTTTTAAGGTCTGCCCCAATCTTTTCGCCTTCAACGTTTCTCGTTTTATTGAGCGCCTGACATGCCGAGGATACAGCCTGCTCAATAAGGGCAAGCACCGCATCGTTATCTTCCTCGCATTGCGTAATCACAAGCACGTCGGGAAGTCTTGCCACATCGGAAACGCGAATGTTATTTTCAAAGCCCAGCTCGCTGATTTCCTTAAAAGCGTTTGTGTACTGTCCCACAAGCGCCTTGTCCACGCTGATGGTCTTGGAATCCTCTCGGGTGTTGCGGTAGATAAGATTTATCTCAAGATGACCGCGAAGTACATACTTCGCAACCTCCTTACGCAAGAAATCCTCCGCAAACATCAAAACGCGGGGCATTCTGACGTTTATATCCAAAAATCTGTGATTAACCGCTTTTATTTCAAGGGTTATCTCTCGTCCGTCGAAAGCGACCGTTGCGCTTCCGTAACCTGTCATACTGTTCAAAATAATTTCCTCCAACATTTTTGCTATCAAATTATTTTATCACAAAATTCGCGCAATTTCAAGTTATATATTATAAATTTATATTATAAACCTGCCAAAATTTTGAATTTTGCCTCATCAATAAGCTCAACGCCAAGCTTCTGCGCCTTTTCAAGCTTACTGCCGGCGCTTTCACCGAAAACAAGAATATTTGTTTTTTTGCTTACTGAAGACTGCACCTCTCCGCCTAAGGCACGGATAATATCCCCTGCTTCGTCACGGGTAAAGCCTTCAAGCTTGCCCGTCAAAACTACGCCCTTGCCGTTGAAATAGCTATCAGAGACGATTTTTTTATTTTCCTTTGGCATAACTCCCTTTTCAAGAAGCTGCTCTATTACATCACCGCTTTGCACAAAGAAATTCAATATGCCGTCAGCTACAATCTCGCCAACGTCCTCTATTGCAAGCAGCTGCTCCCGCGTTGCAGAAAGGAAGCCTTCAAGCGTACCGAAGGTCCTTGCAAGGTCACGGGCAGTTTTTACGCCCACGTTGGGAATTCCTATAGCGTAGATAAACGCCCACAGCTCACAGTCCTTGCTCTTATTAAGCGCATCAATAAGATTTTTTGCTTTCTTCTCCTGCCAGCCTTCAAGCTCAAGCAGCTGATCAAATTCCAGATCATAAAGCTCCGCAACCGTCGATAAATCAAAGGCTTCGACCAATTGCGTTGCGGTTTTATCACTCAAAGACTCAATATCCATCGCGTCACGGGACGCAAAATGAGCAATACGCGCCACTATCTGAGGCTTACAATATGCTGAATTAGGGCAGAATAAAAGCATACCTTTTTCTATCAACGATGTGTTACAAGAAGGGCACAAGGCAGGAGTAATAATCTCGACGCCTTTAACCTTTTCGTCAACAACGCCCATAATTTCGGGAATAACGTCATTGGATCGGCGCACCCACACGTCAACGCCAATGCTTACTTTCTTACGTTCAATATCCCATTTATTGTTAAGGGTTGCTCTTTTAACGGTAGCACCGCCTATGTCAACGGGCTCAAGAAGTGCGGTAGGCGTTACCTTTCCCGTTCTTCCAACGTCCCAAACCACGTCAACAAGCTTTGTTTTTACTTCTTCAGCGAAGAACTTATACGCTATTGCCCAACGGGGAAATTTCTCCGTGTAGCCAAGAGCTTCACGATGCTTAAAATCAGTAACTTTTATTACCATTCCGTCAATCTGGAAATCAAGCTTATTTCTGTTTTTTTCTTCTTCGTTTATTGCGGAAATAATATCGTCAATATTATCAAAAGTTTTATAAAAACTGTTTACAGGAAGCTTTTGCTGCTTCAAAAACTCCATAGCATCTTTGCTATTGGTAAACTCTTCGCCTTCAAGCACACCGATGTTATAGAGAAAAATATCAAGCTTTCTCGTTGCCGTTACCTTGGGGTCGAGGTTTCGAAGTGCCCCTGCCGCAGCATTTCGGGGATTTTTAAGAGGTTCTTGGGCAGTTTCATTATAAGCATCAAACACCGACTTTTTCATAATGCCTTCGCCCTGCACCTGCAGTCTGCCTGAAAAATCAATAGTTAAGGGCAAGGAACGGATAGTTTTTGCCTGCTGAAAAATTCTTTCGCCTACTATACCGTTGCCGCGGGTAACCGCATCAACCAAGACGCCGTTTTCGTACGTTAAATTGACTGTTAACCCGTCAAATTTATACTCCAGCGAGTACGTCGGTCTTTCGCCGAACTCTTCGAAAATCTTTTGGGAGGTCTTGCTTTCCCATGCAATAAGCTCATCGAAGCTCTGAGCCTTGTCCATACTCCAAAGGCGGTTTTGGTGCTCAACGCTCTCAAATGCCTTAATAGGCTCTCCGCCTACCTTTTTAGTTGGAGAATCCTCTAAAACAACGCCTGAATCGTTTTCAAGCTTCTTTAATTGTGCATACAAATTATCCCATTCATCGTCACTTGCGATTGGATCGTCAAGCACGTAATAATGATAATTTAACTCGTTAAGTCTTTTAACAAGCCGCTTCATTTCTTCCATACTAATCACCGATTATTTCTAAATTTGCCTGAGATGCAATAAGATTTTTTACTCCGTTATTTTCAAAGGCTACCGTAAGCATAACCTTATCCGTGTTACCGCCCTGAACGTTTATTATTCTGCCGAAGCCGAAGCGCTTATGACGAACCTTCATGGCAACTCGCCAGGAAACGTTATTTCCGCTTTTTTGAGGCTTGGAATAATTAAGCGTGCCGAGATTGACGCTTGTGTTCTTTTGGGTGTTCCCCCACACTCCGCTTGAAAAGCTGTCCTTTTGAGCCGAGGAAAATCTATTTTCACTTCTTTGCGAAAAGCCCGAAAAGGCAAAATCATCGTCCCAATCATCATCCTCAAAGAAATCTCTTCTCTGTTCCACCCTGCGCTCGCGTTTAGGCTTGGGAATAAGAGATTCAACGTAAGAGGCAGGAATTTCATCTAAAAATCTTGAGGGAGGATTTGCTCTCGTTTCACCGTACTGAATACGCAAATCTGCGTGTGTCAGGTATAACTGCTTCATTGCACGAGTCATTCCAACGTAACAAAGCCTGCGTTCTTCCTCCAGCTCCTGCTTGTCGTCCATAGCCCGCGCAAGAGGAAATAAGCCCTCCTCCATTCCAATAATAAACACCGTGGGAAATTCAAGACCTTTTGCAGAATGGAGAGTCATAAGCCCTACTCTGCCGGAATCAAAGCCGAAAATGTCACCGTTTTCCTCCGGATCGGAAACCAGCGCAATATTAACGAGATAATCTCGCAAGGTTGCGTCGGGGTTATCGTCAAAATAAGCTTTGGCGGCATTTGAAAGCTCTTCAAGGTTACTAAGCCTATCCTTAGCTTCGTCGCTGTTATCGTTTTTATACATATCAATTAAGCCCGTCTTATCCAAGAGGAAATCAACAAACTCAATGGGCGGCATAATTAGACTGTTCGTCATAAGTTCGTCCACAAGAGCCGAAAAGCTTAAAAGTTTGCCCTTTACCCTGCCCGAAAAATCAAGGCTTGCGCAATTTAATACTGCACCGAGCATACTGTCGGAGGTCTTGTCCGCCATAATAGCTATTTCGTTTATTGCGGCATCACCGAGCCCGCGCTTAGGCACGTTAATAACTCTGCGAAGCGCCAACTCGTCATCAGGATTAACAAGCATACGCAAATACGCAATAGCGTCCTTAACCTCTTTTCTGCTATAGAAGGGTTGTCCTCCGTAAACCGAATACGGAATACCCGAGCCTAAAAGCATTTCTTCAATAATACGCGACTGACTGTTCGTTCTGTATAAAATTGCAAAATCGCTGTAACTTGCCCCCGATTTATATGCGTTAAGAATCTCTGAAACGACGAATGCCGCTTCTGCTCTGCCGTCAGGCAATTCTTCAATGCGAAGCTTATTACCGTCACCCTTTTCGGACCAAAGGG
Organism: Clostridia bacterium; assembly: GCA_017502165.1. GTDB lineage: Bacteria > Bacillota > Clostridia > Christensenellales > QALW01 > UMGS1322. The sequence goes on along the minus strand of JAFVVO010000015.1, from coordinate 12,449 downwards.
ATTTTTTCTTGCGCTCGTTATTATTATCAATAACTGCGTTTGCCGCCTTCAGAATATTATTGGTGGAACGGTAATTTTGCTCAAGCTTTATTGTTTTTGCACCTGCAAAATCCTTTTCAAACTCCAAGATATTTCTTATGTCTGCTCCGCGCCAGCCGTAGATGCTTTGGTCGTCATCACCTACCACGCAAACGTTTTGCCAAACGGATGAAAGCATATATACAAGCTCATACTGAGCCATATTGGTATCCTGATACTCGTCAACGTGAATGTATTTGAAGCGGTTGGCGTATTTATCTAAAACATTAGGGAATTTTTTGAATAAAATGATGGTTTTGAGAATTAAATCGTCAAAGTCAAGGGCGTTTGACGCGCGAAGCTTGTTTTCGTATTCCTGATAAATTTCCGCAAAGATTCCTTCGCGCTTGCTAGTAGCAAGCTCGGAAAGCTTTTTCGGAGATTGAAGCTGGTCCTTTGCCTTACCGATAACGTACATAATCTCTTTGGCGGGATATTCTTTATTTGAAAGCTCCATTTTAGAAACGATTTCGTTAATAACCTTAACCTGATCGTCGTCATCGTAAATGGTAAAATCCTTTGAATAGCCTAAAGCCTCGATTTCTCTGTGAAGAATTCTAACGCAAGCAGCGTGGAAGGTTGAGACCCATACGTCTTCCCCGACACCTTGGCAAAGCGCAGATATTCTTTCCTTCATTTCCTTGGCGGCTTTATTGGTAAAGGTAATAGCTAAAATATTCCAGGGCGAAACCTTTTTATCGAGAATAAGATGCGCAATACGGTGTGTAAGCACTCTCGTTTTGCCGCTTCCTGCTCCTGCTAAAATGAGCAAAGGTCCCTCCGTGGTTGTTACCGCTTCAAGCTGAACGGAATTAAGTTTTACATTTTCAATAAACGAACTCACAAAAAATCTCCCATTTTACGATATATAAATTTATTATATCATAATAAAAGCAAAAAGTCACTATGTTTTGAAGTAATTTTCAAATTTTTTGTTCCTTTTGTAGCAAAAAACTTTCCCGTCTCATAATGTGTAATTAGAGTTTTTAAGGAGGTTATTTATGAAAAACAAAATTCTTTCCGTTTTACTGTGTTTTATGCTTTGCTTTTCCTTCGTAGGCTGCAAAACAGAAGAATCTTCCGTACTTAAGGTTAACGAGGTAACCCACTCAATTTTCTATGCGCCCTTTTACGCCGCCATTGAGCTGGGATTTTTTGCAGAAAAGAACATAACCATTGAGCTTACAAACGGCGGCGGAAGTGACAAATCCATGACCGCGCTTTTAACCGGTCAGGCAGACGTGGGCTTTATGGGACCCGAAACTGCCGTTTACGTGTTTAACGAGGGACAAAAGGACCATCCCGTAGTAATTGCCCAGGTAACCCAACGTGACGGCTCCTTCTTAGTAGGCAAAGAAAAGGACGATAACTTTACCTGGGACAAATTAAAGGGCAAATCGGTTATCGGCGGAAGAACGGGCGGTATGCCTGAAATGACGCTTGAATACGCCCTGAAGAAACATTCTCTGGTTCCTAACGAGGACCTTACGTTACGTACAGACGTAAGCTTTGATTTAATGGGCGGCGCGTTTTTATCGGGTGAAGACGATTACGTGGCGCTTTTCGAGCCCAGCGCTTCTACTATGGAGCTTGCAGGCGAAGGCTATATCGTTTCTTCCGTAGGCGCCGAAACCGACTTTGTTGCCTATACCGCAATGATGGTAACCCAAAGCTTCCGAGACAAAAATCCTCAGCTCGTTCAGGACTTTGTTTCCGCCCTTTACAAAGGTCAGCAATGGGTTAAAAATCACACGGCAAAGGAAATTGCAGAGGCTATTGCCCCCGCCTTCCCCGACAGCGACATTAAACTGATAACAAAGGTTGTTGAAAACTACAAAAAAATCGACGCCTGGAAGGATAATCCCGTAACCGAAAAGGAGCATTTTGATCAGCTTATCAAGGTTATTACCGATGCAGGCATCAGCGTCGAAAATCCCGACTATGATAAGATTGTTGACAATTCCTTTGCAAATAAGGTGAAGTAAAAATTCTGAATTTTTTTAGAATTTTAACTGCCAAAAAGCAAAAAAACGGTTCGAAAGCGAACCGTTTTTTTCTTTTAGTTTTTTTGTTATTTTCCTTTAATTTTCCCTTGCCAGCATTTCATCCATCAAGGTTAAAATCTGTTCTTTTCCCGTTCGCTTAACCGACGAAACGGGTATTATCTGGTTAGCAATTATACCCGTTGCAACGGAAATTTTTTTGATTGCCTCTTTTGCTTGCGAAGCGCTTAATTTATCCGCCTTGGTTGCGCCGATAATAAATGGAACGTGATAATAGGCAAGCCAATTTATCATTTCCTTATCCGCTTCACTTGGCTCGTGGCGAATATCAAGCAACAAAATCACGCCTTTAAGCTGTTCAGAAGTACGAAGATACCCTTCCATAAGCCCTGCCCAGCGTTGCTTTTCCTGAAAGCTTACCCTTGCAAAGCCATAGCCGGGAAAATCCATCAAATAAAACGCATCGTTAACCTTAAAAGCGTTAATTAAAATAGTTTTACCCGGTTTTTGTCCAACACGGGAAAGCTTGCCGTTATTGGCAAGCATATTTATAAAGCTGGATTTGCCTACGTTTGATTTGCCTGCTACGGCAATTTCGGGCAAGCCTTTATCTTTATACTGACTTTCAAGGGCGAAGCCGTAATCATACACCGCTTTTTTAATTATCATTTGTGTTTCAATCCTTTACAAGTATGTTTTCAAGCACCGCGTCAACGTTATCAACGGGAAGATACTCAATCTTTTGGGCAACTTCCTTGGGAATATCCTCAATATCCTTTAAGTTGTCCTTAGGGATGATTATTCTCGTAATTCCCGCTCTGAAGGCGGCAAGAGATTTCTCCTTAAGTCCCCCTATGGGAAGCACTCTGCCGCGAAGGGTAATTTCACTCGTCATAGCCGTATCACCACGCACCTGAAGATGCGTAATTGCAGAGACCATAGCGCTGAAAAGCGTAATTCCTGCAGAGGGGCCGTCCTTGGGAGTTGCTCCTTCGGGAATGTGAATATGAATATCCTTTTCCTTGAAAAATTCAGGCTTAATGTCCCAACGGTCAGAGCGTGAGCGAATAAGTGAAAATGCCGTGCGTGCCGATTCCTTCATAACGTCACCAAGCTGACCGGTTAACAAAAGTTCGCCGCTTCCTGCGTAAACGGTAACGTCAATTTCAAGGGTTTCACCGCCAATGCTTGTCCAGGCAAGGCCCGTTGCAGAGCCCACCTTATTTTCAAGCATAACATCATCACGGAAATACTTTTGCTTTCCTGCGAATTCCGTAAGATTTTTCATAGTTATTTTAATAGTTTTACGTCCGTTTGAAATAAACCTGCAAGCGCATTTTCTAAGAATCGCGCCTATTTGTCGTTCTAATGAACGCACACCTGCTTCACGGGTGTAGTTATTGATTAAGAACAGCATAGCCTCGTCGGAAATTGTAACGTCACCCTGCTTCATTCCGTTTTCCTTTAACTGCTTGGGCAAAAGGTGGTCTTGAGCAATACGCAGCTTTTCAACATCAGTATAGCTTGAAAGCTCAATAATTTCCATTCTGTCGCGAAGCGGTCCGGGGATTCCCTCAAGGGAGTTAGCAGTGGTTATAAACATTACGTTGCTTAAATCGTACGGCACCTCAAGGAAATTATCACGGAAGGCGTTATTTTGTTCCGGGTCAAGCACTTCAAGCATAGCACTTGAGGGATCGCCCTTGTAATCGGACGCCATTTTATCGATTTCATCGAACAAGAATACGGGATTTACCGTACCTGCTTTCTTCATTTCGGAAATAATTCTGCCCGGCATTGCGCCAACGTAGGTTTTTCTGTGTCCGCGGATTTCTGCCTCGTCGCGAAGTCCGCCAAGGCTCATTCTGACGAATTTTCTGCCAACCGCTTCAGCAATTGACTTTGCTATTGAGGTTTTACCTACTCCGGGAGGGCCTACAAAGCATAAAACGGGTCCGCGCATCGAATTAGAAAGGGCGCGCACTGCAAGGTACTCGATTATTCTCTCTTTAACCTTGTCCATACCGAAATGGTCGCGGTCAAGAATTGTTCTTGCATTATCAAGCTCAAGGTTATCCTCCGTTTGCTTTTTCCAAGGCAAATCTACAAGACATTCAAGGTACGCACGCAGAATAGAGCTCTCGGGCATAGCAGGTGGCATTTTTTCCATTCTTGCCAATTCCTTTTCAGCCTTTTTCTTGACCTCTGAGGGCATACGGCTTGTTTTTATTCTGTTTTCAAGCTCCTCGTTAAGTGACTTCTCGCCGTCACCAAGCTCTTCGTGAATTGCCTTTATCTGTTCGTGAAGATAGTAGTCACGCTGGGCTTTATCCATCTGGTTCTTCACTCTGCCCCGTACCCTTTGTTCGATGCCGAAAATCTTATTTTCGTTGTCTAAAAAGGCAAACAGCTTTTCTAATCGTTCAATGGGGTCAAGAGTTTCCAAAAGTTCCTGTCGTTTTAATAAGTCGTCTACAATTGCCGCCGCAACGGTGTCTGCCACGAGACCGGGTACTCGCATTTCCTTAACTGCGTTTATAACGTCTTGAGGAAGCTTTTTTCCGTTTTTATTATAGTCTTCAAGCTCGTCAATAACCAGGCGCATATGGGCTTCTGCTTCAATTAAATCAAAAAGCTCCGCCTCTTCCACGGTCGAAACAAAGCCCGAATAGCTTTCACCTTCAAAGGAAAAGCTTTCGATTCTTCCTCTTTCAATGCCTTGGGCTACCACCCTTATTCCCTCATTGGGAAGACGCACCATCTGCTTGATTCTCGCAATGGTGCCTACTAAAAATATGTCGTCCGCCTCAGGCTCGGAAACCTCGGGGTCCTTTTGTGAAACGAGCATTACAAGGCTATCCGTTGCCATTGCTTCTTCAATGGCGGAAACGGATTTTTTGCGTACTGCTTCAACGTTAATGGTCATATTGGGAAACACTACCACTCCACGAAGCGGTAATATCATCATATTTTTTTGCATTTCTGTTCTCCTTTTTTACTTTTCAGGCGTTGCTTCTTCCTCGCCTGATGCACTGTTATCTGTTGCAACGTCATCTGCATTATTTTCCACGTTTGCGTCATTTACGGAATCATTTTCCGCGTTTGAGCCGTTTACGGAATCATTTTCCACGTTTGAGCCGTTTACGGAATCATTTTCCTCGTTTGAGCCGCTTACGGAATTGCTTTTTCCGCTTATATTAACGTCATCTTCGGACTTTTCCTCGGTTGTCTGTTCATTATTTTTCATATCCGCCTGCCGACCTCTTTCTGCCTGCATTTTAGCGGCTTGCTCAAACATTTTACGCAATTTTTCCTGAATACCGCTTGTTTTTTCAAGCTCAAAATAGTCAGGAAGCAGATAAAACCATAAAAGCGAATTGCCGACGATTTGTATTATAACGCTTACCGCCGTAAGAATCAACCCAAGCTTAGTATTGTTACCTGCAATACCAACCGCCTGCAATGCCATGGGCAATACCACAGAAACGGCAACAAAGGGCATAATATGAAGCGTTTGCTTAAATACTTTTCCTTTAAGAATTTCACGTGAATATCCAAAGGCAAGAATACCGCGGGTGCGTGAAGAAACCACGGTTAAAATTATATATGAATAGAAAAGAGTTACGATTCCGCCTACAAAAAGTGCTATAAGCAGATAAAACGCGCTTGTAGCCAAAACAGAATATAAAAACAGCGCTTCTTTCATAGTTATTGCCGCTATAATCAGTACCGCACACACGTAGATAAGATTCTGCAGCTCATAAAATATCCAGGAAACAAATAAATTTACGATTAAAATCGGAAACATTTTTCTGACTGCCGCTTTAGCAGCTTCCGCCAAAGTGTATTTTCGTTTACTGAAAATTAAAAAGCCCAGCGTAACTAAAAACGCATCTAAAAACAAGGTTAAAAGCATATTTATTGCCGCTAAAACCTCATCGCCGAGTGACGTACTCTGAGTGCTTTGAGGAACTATGCCTTGAAGTGCTTCCATTAGCTTGTTAACGGCTTCCTTATCAGAAAAGTCAAAATTAAGCACGTCAAGCTGAGTTAACGAGTTGTAATCAACCGCGAATCCGTCGTAGAGTACAAAAAACGAATAACAGTTGATTATCAGCACGGGAATAAGCACAAGAATTATTGTGTGTAAAAACACTCCCTTACTTTCCTTAATCAGTTTAATCATATTACCGAATGAACGTGAAAACGTTATTTTATTTTCCATTTATGCCTCCATAGCGATATGCTCGTGATATTACTATATAATACAAAATTTTTTCAATTCTGTAAAGTGCAGGCGGTGATAATTTGGTAAAATTTCACAAACATTTCTAAATATATAATAAATATTTGCATTTAGGTAAGAAATAATGTATAATAAATAAAAATTAACTTAGACCTGAGGTAAATATGAAAAGATTTATTTCTTTACTTATCATTCTTCCCCTGCTTTTTGTGGGCTGTGTAGAAAAAATTGAGCACGTTGAAGACGTTTCACACGAAATTATGGGCTCCGTTGCAATTGAAATTCCCGAAAATCTCCCCGTTTTAACCAAAGCAATTTTTGAGGCGGCGGATATGACCTTGAATCAGGTGGTAAACAAAAACGTACAAAAGAAGCCTGAATTTATTTCCTTTGAATTTTCAAGCGACGTTATGCTAAGTGCCGACGAAAAAGCGCTTATGAAGAATTTATTCTCCTGCTATAACGTTGAAATTACCGACGGTCTCCGCTCATCACTTACAGATATTGACCGCGGTGTTACGATAGGCTTTGCTTCCATTGAGCAAACTCAAACCGACGACTGCGACCTAACTATTCCCGTTAAAATCTATTTTGGCAGAAACATTTACACCTATTGCTCCGACTTTAAGCTGGTTGACAACGAATACGTTCTTTTCAGATTTGAATATTTACATCGTACAAGATATATTCACTAATAGAGGGGTAAGAAAATGAAAATTTTTCGCAATATAATTTCCGTATTAGTAGTTTTGACGTTTGTTGTTTCGTCAATTTCTCTTCTTTTTGCTGAAGACACGGTTCTCGTCTACAGTCAGGCGGACCTTAAGGCCATCGGCTCTTCCACCGCTTCGCTCAGTAAGAACTATAAACTGATGAACGATATTGAGCTTACAGGCTCCTGGACGCCTATCGGTACTTCTTCAAGACAGTTCACCGGCACCTTTGACGGAAACGGCTTCGCCATAAAAAACCTCAGCATTGAAGCATTAAGCACCTGCCAAGGTCTGTTTGCATATACGCAAAATGCAGTAATCAGTAATTTAACCGTATACGGAAAAGTTTATTCCTATTCCTCCATTACGCCCATTTCGCAAATAAATCTCAGCTACATCGGCGGCATTGCAGGCGGTGCAAGCAATACGCAATTTATAAACTGCACGAACTATGCTGACGTGTACGGCTTAGAGGCAGTTGGAGGCATTGCAGGCCACTGTAAGAATTCAACCTTTGAAAACTGCAAAAACTACGGCGCCGTTGTTGCCTCAAGCGCCTATGGCGGTATTTGCGGCAGAAGCATCGGCTCTTCCTACACCGCTTGCGCAAACTTTGGCTCCGTTTACGGCTCTTCCATGGGCGGCGGCATCTGCGGATGGACGTTCCCCGAAGCAAACGCCGCAAGCATTTCAGTTTCACAATGCGTAAATTTCGGCTCCGTTACCGCTTCCCAGCGTTTTTCAAGAACCAATTCCTTCTCTCAGAACTATGCAGGCGGTATCGTAGGCTACGTTCAAACATTATATAACGGCATAAAGGCAACCGAATGCTCCGTTTCGGATTCCTTTAATGCCGGTGACCTTTTCTCTGATAACTCTACCGCATTTTTAGGCGGTATCTGCGGCTCCGGCACCACAAGTGCGGAAGCTCCTTGCTTAATTTCAAGCTGCTACACCATCGGCAGAGTTCCTAAATACTCTAATTCCGGTGCCATTGCAGGCAGTAACAGTCTTAATGCGCAAAACTGCTATTTCCTTAACAATTCTGTTACTCAGGCATTCCCGGGAAGCAGCTCCATACCTGCCTCAACCCCCGAAGCATTTAAGTCTGCGGCAACCTTTGCAGGCTTCGATTTTGAAAATCTTTGGGAAATTTCATCAGAAGCAGAATACAAATACCCGTCATTAAAGAACAATCCCCTTACCTTTACAAAGCAGGCCACTTCAATTGCAATTAAAACTGCGCCGAGCAAGACCGCCTTTGTTTTGGGCGAAGACCTTGCTCTTGATACTTCCAATATGGCTCTTACCGTTCAGTTTAACGACGGCACAAGCGCCACCGTTACCGAGGGCTTTACAGTTGATGAATGTGCCTTTGCCTTAGGCGTAAATCCCGTTAAGATTTCTTATCTCGGGGCCGAAGCATACCTGAAGGTTACTGTTTACGAAAGCGTTGACGATAAAAACCTTATTGATTCAACCGAATCCTTCCTGCCGATTTATAACGTAGAAAACCTAAAGAACGTTAAACTCTTTCCCGATGCCGATTACTTTATGCTTTCCGACGTTACTTCTAACGAAAAAATCGAAAGTATCGGAACGCTTCTTGCTCCCTTTACGGGGAAATTTATGGGCAATGAGTACACTGTAAACGCAAAGATTTCAGGTAACGGCTTATTCGGTTTTATGGAAAACGCTCTTGTTTCAGGTCTTACCGTTTCAGGAACGGTTTCGGGCAAGGGCTTCTGCGGCGGTATTGCAGGTATAAGCATTAACTCTTCTATTTATGATTGCACCGTTACCTCAACCGTTTCCGCGTCACCTGCCGAAAACACAATGTTTGCAGGCGGCATCGTAGGATTCTGGAAATCTCCCGAGCACGTTTCCTTTACCAACAATACCTTCAGCGGTGCTCTTAATATAAACACCACCGCTTCAAACGTTGCCGTAGGCGGTATTTGCGGCGCAATTTCCTTTACTGAAAACACTTTATTGGAAAAAAGCGCAAACAATGGCAGTATAACCGTAAACGCCTTCGTTTCCTATTCGGTAGGCGGTATTTGCGGCGCTGCTTACACAACCGCAAACGCAACGATTTCACTTGACCAATGCTATAACAGCGGAAGCATTTCAACCTCAGGCTTAGGCGTAAATGTAGGCGGAATTTTAGGAAATGCCTCTTCCTCCTGCAATATTAACGTATCAAATTCCTTTAACACAGGAACAATATCCTGCGCCAACTATTCTGCATACGCATCGGGCATTACTCCCCTTCTGTCAAATGCAGGCTCTAAAATAATCGCTTGCTATAACGCAGGCAAAATCACCGTTAACAATAACGGTCAGGCCTCGGGAATCGCCACAAGCAATAATAAAAACGGCACCGTTGAAAACTGCTTCTGTCTTTCATTCGCTACTACTGACGATTCGGCAACCACGTTAGACAAATACACTTCACTTCTGCAGCAAAGCTATTCGGGCTTTGATTTCAGCAAAACCTGGACGGTTGGTGAAAAGTATCTGTTCCCCCAATTAAAGCTCGTTACCTTTGACGTTTCTGCCTTAGAGGAATACACCGTTATCCCCACCGTTACGGGTGTTCCTAAGGCAGGTTCTACCCTTTCTGCCGAAAACGACGCTTCCCTTTATTATCAGTGGTGTAAAGACGGCGTAGCCATTGACGGTGAAACAAGTTCCTCGTACACTCTTTCCGTTGAAGACGAGGACAGCATAATTACTCTCAAGACATCAAAATTCGGGTTGTATTTTGGCACTACTACCAGTGAAAACGTTTACGTTGTTTCCCCCATTTCGATTACTTCAGACGTTTTTAAGGTAACAAACGGCTCAATCTTTGCCATTACCTCCGGTACAACCGTTGAGCAACTGCTTCAGGGCATTAAGGATCTGCCGCAGATAAGCACCGTCACTAAGGGCGAAACTGTCTTGACCGAAAGCGACCTTATCTCAACGGGTGCAATTCTGAAGCTTGAAAACGCCGGATATCAGTTATCCTACGAGCTTTTCGTTTTAGGTGATATTGACGGCGACGGTTCTATTACCTACTCTGATGCGGAATTGCTCAGAAATTATCTTTTGACCGGTAAAAATGAGCCCGAAATCAAAGCCGCCGATATGAATTTTGACGGTAAAATTGACGCAAAGGATTCTATTTTGCTTAAGCAGGCTATAAGCGAATAAAATATAAGTTCTAAAACCTTCGAAGCAGGAATACTTTATACCAAGTATTCTCTCCGGAGGTTTTTATGTTTTATGAAAATATTGAACAACGGGCTATAGAGCTTGCCCATTACATTATTGAAACCGGCGATACCGTACGCGGCGCGGCAAAAAAATTCGCAATAAGCAAAAGCACCGTTCATAAGGACGTTACAAGCCGTTTGGAGCACATAAATCCGCCTTTATTTCTAAAAGTTAAGGATATTCTTGCGCTTCACAAGGACGAACGGCACATTCGCGGCGGAATTGCTACGCAAAAGAAATATCTTGCTATGAAAAAATAAAAATTTTATATTGATTTTCTACTTTTATTGACCTATAATAATTGTTGAACTTTGAAATGACTTTCATTTCGACAAAAAAACTAATGAGGTACTATTATGGACTTAAAGAATCTTAAAATCAACTTTTTAGGCGACAGCATCACCGAGGGTTGCGGTGCAAGCGATTTTTCCAAGGGATACGTTAATCTTATTCACGAGAAATACGGCGCTGTTTGCCGTAATTACGGTGTAGGCGGTTCAAGAATTGCCCGTCAGCAAGGATTAGACGAATATCTCGGCTCTAACCGTGATTACGTTATGCGCGCTCAGGAAATGGACTTAGATGCAGATTTAGTTTCCGTGTTTGGCGGAACTAACGATTTTGGTCACGGTAACGTTCCTCTGGGAACCTTTGAAGACAGAGATGTTTTCACCTTCTACGGCGCTCTGCACACTCTTTGCATCTATCTTTTAACTAATTTTACAAAATCTCAGCTTATGATTATTACGCCTTTCCACCGCTTAAATGAAGAAAATGGTTGTATGGACTATAACGGTAATCTTAAGCCCGACCTTGAAACATACGTTAACGCAATCAGAAAGGTTGCTGAATATTATTCAATTCCCGTGCTTGACCTTTATGCAAACAGCGGAATCCAGCCTAACGTTCCCTCAATTAAGGAAACCTATATGCCCGACGGTCTTCATCCCAACGACCTTGGCTATGAGCTGCTTGCCGATAAGATTGCAAAATTCATTCAAGCTCTCTGATTTCCATATAAAGAAACACCTTGAACAACCGTTCAAGGTGTTTTTCTTATTTTAATTTAGCGCAAACACGGTTTATTTCTTCACTTGATGCAGTAAAGACAAGCTTGGTGCCGTTATCCTGATGTTCTTCCGAAAGAACTTTGCATTTGCCGTAAATATAGGAAAGCACGTCGCCTCGGCTGTAAGGCACGAATACCGTTGCCTCGGCATGCATCTTTTTGAGCTCTTCAATAATTGCTTTCTTTAATTCTTCAATACCGATATTTTCCCTTGCGGAAATAAACACACCCTTCTCAATGGGCATTTTATCCTTATCAATGGCATCAACCTTATTTATAACCGTAATAGTAGGAATGTTTGCCGCGCCGATTTGTGTTAAAACCTCTTCTACCGCTTGCATTTGCTGATAAAGTTCTTCACTTGAACCGTCGCAAACGTGCAGTAAAATGTCCGCAAACACCGCTTCCTCCAAGGTGGAGCGGAACGCCTCTACAAGCTGATGAGGTAATTTCTTTATAAAGCCTACCGTATCGGTAACACAAACCTCCGTTCCCTTTTCAAGCTCACAACGTCTGGTTAATGGGTCAAGGGTAGCGAAAAGCTTGTCCTCGCAGAAAACCTCACTTCCCGAAAGCGCCTTGAGCAAAGTGCTTTTGCCCGCGTTTGTATATCCTACCAAGGCAATCTGCGGTAAATCCTGCTTTTTTCTTTGCTTGCGCATTAAGCCTCTGCGGTTAGAAAGCTGTGAAAGCTGTGACTTAAGCTCATAAATTCGTCGGTTGATATGTCTGCGGTCAGTTTCAAGCTTTTCTTCACCGGGACCGCGGGTACCGATTCCTCCGCCCTGACGTGAAAGAGCGAGTCCTTCACCCTTTAATCTGGTAAGCCTATACTGAAGTTGAGCAAGCTCAACCTGCATTTTTCCTTCCTTTGTGGCGGCACGCATAGCGAAAATATCTAAAATCAGGGCAGTTCTGTCAATAACCGGCACACCTAATTCTTCCTCAAGCATTCGTTGCTCGGAAGAGGTAAGCTCATCGTCATAAACCGCAAGCTCAATATTTTTGCTTTGGACAACCAGTGCAAGCTCGGAAATTTTACCTTTACCGATAATTCCCTTTGCGCCCTTTTGAAT
>JAFVVO010000014.1 GCA_017502165.1 Clostridia bacterium | reverse complement strand
CAAATTTTCAAGGAAAATTTGGACTTTGAACATTGAAATGAATGTGTTGCAAAATAAAATTCGCAGAATTTATTTTGCTTAAAGCCGATGATATCGGCTTATCGAAACGCAAAAAGCGTTTCGACAAACAACAGTCATTATTATAAATTTACTCCGTCTCGCGATAATTTTTCGCGAAGAAGATTTATATCCAATTTTCTTGGTGCCACGCCTTCTTTAACGCTTAATGCTGCTGCAGTTCCTGCCGCCTGCCCTGTAAGGGCACAACCAACCATCAATCTTACTGCACCAAAGCTTATTTCATCGCAAGAAATACATCTTCCTGCCACAAGCAAGCCATCAACCGCTTTAGGTACTAACGCCCTATAGGGAACACTAAACGTTTCAAGCTCTTTAGGATAACGGCTTTTCTGATAATTACCGTACAAATCAATGCAGGTTAACAATCTGCCAACACCGTCGTCAAAATTTCTTTGTTCTAAAACATCTTGCTCGGTCAAAATATATTCGCCCACAATTCTTCTTGTTTCGCGAATACCAAGCTGAGTAGCAATATTTCTAACGGAACAATTACCAAGGCCTATATCTGCACCGTATTTGCGGAAAACTCTCACAATCTCTAAAATCTGTTTTCTACATTCTATTTCCGCTTTGGTTACGTCCCAACAATCAGTTGCATCTATCTCTGAAATAACAGTTAAATTGGCGCTTTTAATTTCGCCATTAGGTGTAAGAGATTTCCACGCTCCCCCACGTTTAGGTAACTTAAAATCGTTATTTTCTCTTGCAGCTCGGAAAACAGGTTGAAAGCCAAAGTCTTTATCTCCAACGGGATGTGCTTTATAATGCTTTTCAAACAAATCAACGTCAACACCGCTTAAGCCAAAGACTACTGTTACGGGTTGCAATTTGTTTTTTTCTTGCATTTGATATTCTGCGCCAGCCTGCACGGCAACGTCACCGTCGCCCGTTGCATCTATAACACAATCGGCAAGGATAATTCCAATACCTGATTTATTTACACAATAAACTCCTTTAACGGTGTTTTGTTCAACAAACACTCCGCATACGGTTGTATAAAGCAATATCTTTACGTTTTCTTCTTCAAACCACGCGTCAAGCATACATTTATACAATTCAGATTCTATAAATATGCCTGCTCCGCGATAGTCAGGAGCAGATGCCCCGTAATTTCGGCAACGCTCTTCTATCTCTTTAGGAATACCCGTAAGCACCTGCGGAAACTTGTTAGTGCTGAAATTATATGATTGCACCATTCCCACAGACAAAGCACCGCCTAAACAGCCGTGATGCTCTACTATTAAAGTTTCTGCTCCGCTTCTTTTAGCTGCTACTGCTGCAGAAATTCCTGCAGGACCGCTACCTACAACAAGTACCTGCGTTTTAGCTATTACTTTTACGTTTGGTGCAAAAAAATCATAAGTTTCCATTGTTTTCTCCTACTAAGTTGGCTTTACACCTTAATACTGCTTATTAAATAATCGTAATACATAGGAACTGATAAAATTCTGTTGGTTATTCGTTATAATTATCGGGAAGATCGTTTTCAAATAAAACCACGTCCCCGGCAAAAGTGATTTCCGTTAATTTTTGTGTTGCGTCCGAAAGGGTGTCAACAACGAAGATTTCACCTGCAAAGCCCTCAAGACCTTCCTTGATTTTTTCAGTACGCTTTTTTCCTACTAAAATAGCCACATCGGCATTGTCTTTTATTTTTTTGCCAAGTTCAAAGTGATATTTATCCTGATCGGCTCCAAGCTCAACGAAGCCGGGAGTTACGATAATTCTTCTGCCAACAAATCTGCCAAGCACGTCAAGAGCGGCGTTTGCACCGTTGGGGCTTGAATTAAAGGCGTCGTCAATAACCGTTACGGGTGATTGGTTTACGATCTGCAAGCGGTGTTCAACGGGTTGAATCTTGGAAATGCCCCGTGCAATTTCTTGTGCCGAAAGCCCAAGGGCGTATGCCATAGCGCTTGCTACCAAAATATTTGAAATATTATGCGCACCTAAAAGCTTTGTGACACACTCTGCCTTGTCGCCATTAGGAAGCACTAAGGTAAACACGCTTCCTGCACAACCGACGGAAATATCCTCTGCCCTAAGGTCATCTTTTTCTAAAAAGCCTGCGCTTAGCTTTTTGCACTGAGCCTTTTCGTACAATTCCGAAATATGCTCGTTGCTTGAAGCAAAAACTGCGCATCCCTTTTCCTTATCTATGGCTTCAATAAGCTCAAACTTGCCCTTTTTAACACCTTCAATCGACAAGAAAGTGTCAAGGTGCTGAGGTCCGATTGAGGTTATCAATGCGTGATGGGGATGAACGAAATCGCAGATTTCCTTGATGTCACCAATATGCCTTGAGCCCATTTCACAGATAAAAATTTCGTGGTCGGGCTGAAGCTGTTCGCGGATTACGCGAACTACGCCTAAGGTGGTGTTATAGCTTGCGGGAGGTGTTAAAACCGAATATTTTTCACTTAAAATTGTTGAAAGAATAAACTTGGTGCTTGTTTTACCGTAGCTGCCGGTAATACCCACGATGGTTAAATCGTCTCTTTCCTGCAATATTTTCTTTGCATCGGAAACAAACCAAAGGGAAATGAGCTTTTCAACGGGCTTTGTAATAAGCGCCGCAAGAAGCACAAAAAGTGAAACCAGCAAAATGGGCAAAACTGCGAGCAGACTTGCAGGGAAGCCTAATGCCTTTGTAAGCGCAGAGGCAAAAAGAGCACATACGCAGATTTCGTAAGCAAGAGTTAAAATTCCAAGGCAAACGTAAAGACGGATAATTCTTTGCGTGTAAACAAGCGGTTTTTTAGTTTTCGCAGGCTTAAACAACAGCTTGGGATTTCTTATTCTTGCAAACAGATGATGCAAGAATTGTGAAATAAAGTATCCTTCAAGCTGAAGCATATGTACGTAATATTTCGCCGCCATAAGCGTTAACGCCGTTGACGAAAGAATTAAACAAATACGCATAATTTCAGGTAACATTTTTTACTCCTTAAAGAAGGTTTTGATTATTGCAACGGTGCGGCTCATTTCTTCTAAAAAGCCGTAATGAGTTCTTGAAGCATATACTACCTTGGCGCAATCCGGAATTTCCTTTTCCATAATTTCTGCCATATATTCAGGCGTAGCCGTATCGTTTTCGCCCCAGATCAAGAAGGTGGGAGCTTTTATTTCCTTTAGTAAATATGTTAAATCCTCGTTGACAATGCTTGAGAAGGTTGCCTTCATTGTGTCGGACAGCTTTTGATAATCTGCCGAGCCTTTGTTTTTACGCCAAGAATCAAACTTTTTAGGCGCAAAGGTTTTTAATAAATTTTTGCAAAGCTTATACCAATAGGTTTTTACGTAGTATTTTGCTCCGCGTTTATCTCTGATTCCCGCGGCGCCGCAAAGCACGAGCTTTTGTACCTTTTCGGGATGCTTGCTTGCTAAAATGATTGAAAGCCTGCCTCCAAAGGAATGGGCTACGATATTTGCCGAAGAAATTTCAAGCTTTTCCATCAAGCCTAAAAGAATATCCGCATAATCGTAAACCGTAATGGGCTTTTCAGGCTCCTTGCTCTTGCCGTGACCGGGCATATCAACAAGGGTTACCTTAAAGCTATCGCTTAACTGATTAGCAAGAGGAAGCAACAAGGTTAAGTCGTACCCCCAGCCGTGAAGCAGTAAAACGTCACTCCCCTGCCCGATGCACTCGTAATTTATTTCGTAACCGTTAACGTTAATTAACAATTAAATTTCCTCCAACCACATAATAACTGCGTCTTCCCCGTCGGGATAATATTTAGGACGGACTCCTGCCGAGGCAAAGCCCATTTTTTCGTATAATTTTATTGCAGGCTCGTTGCTTGCCCGCACCTCTAACGTCATAGCAGTTATGCCGTTATTTTTTGCGTCTTTAATAAGCTCTTTAACAAGCTCCGTACCTAAGCCTTGCTTACGAAATTCTTTTTTTACCGCAATATTTGTTATATGCCCTTCGGCAAAGATTTGCCAATATCCGCCGTAGGCACAAACTGTCCCATCGTTAGTTAAAACAAGATAATGGGCAACCTGATTTTCTATTTCCTTTTTGTAGGCGTCCATTGACCAGGGGTGCGAAAAGCTTGCCTGCTCAATTTCATCTATTTGCTCTAAAAACTCGTCTTTAAGCGCTTGAATTTGAAAATTCATTTTTTACTCCGAATGTTTTTCTCTAAACTCTCTTTCTGCCTGAGGCACTCGAAGATAGATTGCATCAAGTGCTGCAGGAGTAACGAGATTGCCTTTCTCTGCTTCTTCATTTGCTATTGCCGCCGCGGCGGAAGCACGGGTAAAGTTATGCTCAGGCTGAGCAAAGCAGGCATTTTCGCCCAAAAGCTCGGTTAAGGTGCTTCTGAATGCCTTTACACCGTCACCAACAAAAACCGTCTTTCTATCTTTAAGAAATTCTGCCAGCTCCTCAATGGCACAGGCATCGTAATTTCTGATTATTTTGCCGTTTTCATATACAGCGCAGTAAACCTGACCGCGACGGGCGTCCATAATGGGACAAACCGTTCCGAAGGACTGCACGTTCCTTGAAAGAGCATCAAGGGTGTTAATTCTCGCACACATTTTGTTGTTTGCCTGGGCTAAGCCCTTGACGGCGCAGACACCGATTCTCACTCCCGTGAAGGAGCCGGGGCCTGCACAGCAGGCAAATACGTCAACCTCGCCTATTGAGGCCTTTACGCTTTCAAGACATTCTTCGATAATGGGAAACAGTGCTTCGGAATGCACCAATCCCCCCTGAATGACCTTTTCGCTTACGATAACTCCGTCGCACATAAAGGCGCAGGAGGCGTATACACTTGAAGTATCAATAGCAAGAATATTCATTTATTCTCCTTTTTATTTGAAAAATTCTTCCTTAAGAAGATTTTTCCCGTCAATGATCTCTATCTGTCTTTTTTCTTCGTCAATTTTGTTTACGGTGATTTCTATTGTGTGGCTTGGAAAGGACGAAAGGTTTTCACTCCATTCAACTGCGCAAATCACAGTTTCGTCAAAAAAGAAATCGTCAAATCCCAAATCATAACATTCGTCCTCTGTAACACGGTAAAGGTCGAAATGGTACAGCTCTTTATTTCCGAAATACTGGCACATTATCGTAAAGGTGGGGCTTGTAACTCTTTGAGTTATTCCTAAGCCCTTAGCCATACCTTTAACCAGCACAGTCTTTCCTGCGCCTAAATCTCCCCGTAAGGCAATGAAGGCGCCTGATTTCAGGTTCTTTGAAATTTTCTCCCCTAAGGCAAAGGTTTCCTCGGGGCTTGATAAATTACAACAGTACTTCATAATGATATATTATATTATATAATTCAATAATTCGCAACAAAAAAGATTTTCTATTTCTATTCTTTTTGCAGTTTAAGGCGCATATATTTGCAAAAAAGGAGGACAAAACCATGAATGAACTTATGAATCAACAAAAATATTCCGTTTCACGCACCGGTGTTACCATTGAAAACAGAGAGAGAATCAGCGTAACGGGCATTGTCAGAATCGACAGCTTCGACGAAAGCGAGGTCTGCGCAAGAGTGGAAAACAGCATTGTTTCTATCTTTGGTCAAGGTCTGCACATCTCTCGACTTGATTTAGACAACGGCGTTTTAATTGTTGACGGTTTTATTTCGGGTGTGGAATATTCCGACCAAGAGAATAAGGGCGGATTCCTCGGCAGGTTGTTTAAGTGACGCTTTTTGAGTCTGCCCGCCAAGCACCGCTGTTTGCCGTTTTTATCTGTTGCGGTGCGTTTTTAGGTGTTGTTTACGATTTTTTCTACGTTTTCAGAAGAAATCGAAAGCCTCTGCTTGTGGCAATTTCCGATATACTGTTTTCCATAATTTTTTTGGTTTCTTCAGGAGTTTGCACGTTTTTCTTCAATAGCGGAAAGCTGGAATGGTTCTTTTTCGTCGGCATTTTTCTCGGCTTTTTAACAGAAAGAATAACTTTAGGAAAATTATTAAAAATTTCTATAGACTTTTTGGCGAAAATTTTATATAATTTAAGTATCAGATTGGATTTGAACGGAAAAGTTAAAAGACTGTTCAAGTAGAAAGGACGTTTTCCATGGCAAAAGCAAAAGCTTCCCCATTGCGTATTCTGTGCACCTTGGTACTTGTGGCGTTATTGGGATATTTTTGTTATATGTATATCAATCAGGAAATCGTGCTTTCAAACCAGCGTAAGCAAATCGAGCAAATGGAGCTTGAAAATGCTAAATTAGAGGAAAAATATCAGGAATCCTTAAAAACCATTGACGATAAAAACACTCTTGAATATATCGACCGATATATGCGTGACCATTTCGGTATGGTGCAGGAGGGTGAAATCCGTGTTGACGTTATCGAGGGCAAATGAAGTACGCAGTAATTGATATTGGTACAAATTCCACAAGGCTTTTTGTTGCGCAAGGCGAAAACGGTATACAGAAAAAGATAACGAAGGAGCTTGAAACTACCCGTCTGGGTGAGGGAATTGACTCCTCGCTTACTATTCAACCTCAGCCTATGCTTCGCACGGCTGACGCTATAGCGAATTTCGTGAATACTGCTCTTTCTCTTGGAGTTGAAAGGGATAAAATCTTTATTTATGCTACCGCCATGGTGCGTGAGGCAACGAACAAAGACGAATTTATTTCTCTTGTTAAAGAGAAAACCGATATTACTCTTGAGGTTATTCCCGGCGCGATAGAGGGAAAAATTGCCTTTATGGGTGCCGCAGGAAAAAAACAAAATTACGCGGTAATTGATATTGGCGGCGGCTCGACAGAGGTTGTTACCAATTTAGACGATAATTTTAAGGCGCTTTCCCAAAAAATAGGTGCTGTTCGCCTTAAGGAAAAGTTTGCCTCTGAAAACGGCGTGGTGGACATTTCCCATGCAAAAGAATTTGTGCTTAATAATTTTATTGCGGATTATGCTGATGTAACAGACGTAAAAAATGCCCCAGGGTTAATTGGTGTAAGCGGTACGCCTACCACCTTTGCTTCCTTTGCTTTAGGCATAAAAACATATCTGCCCGATAAAATTCAGAATTTTGTGTTAACAAGGGAAAAGTTAAACGAGCTGCTTAATACGCTCGCCTCGTTTACAACTAAGCAGCGTCGTGCCTATTCCGGCGATTTTGCTCCAAGAGCCGATATTATCGTCTACGGCGGAATTATATTAGAGGCCTTTATGGAATATTACGGCTTTGAAAGTATTTTAGTAAGCGATTCCGATTCCCTCGAAGGCTTTTTAGAGTATAAGACCGGCTTAAAGCAAGAAAATTAATTAGAATAAAGCCTCTGCATAAATTTTTGCGGAGGCTTCTTTTTTTAGTTTCTGATTCAACAAGTTTTTTCTTCAAATTATTCTTTTTTCTATATCAAACAATAAAAAATACGCCAAATGCTCAAATGTGCAATGTTGCACATATAAGTAGTTTGGCGTTATTTTGTTTGGTTTTTAATTTTAATATTACATCTTTACACGTTCAATGTCCGCGCCTAAGCTCTGAAGCTTTTCTACGATTTTTTCGTATCCGCGGTCAATATACTGAACGCCTGTAATGGTGGTTGTACCCTCTGCCATAAGGCCTGCAACGATTAAGGCGGCGCCGCCTCTGAGGTCAAGGGCTTCAACGTCAGTTCCGTAAAGCTTTTCTACACCTTCAATAACTGCAACACGGTCGTTAAAGTCAGTAGTGGCTCCCATTTTGCGAAGCTCATCTAAATGGCGGTAGCGCTGCTCAAAAATAGTTTCGGTAATGGTGCTTGTTCCCTGAGCACAGCACAAAAGCGCCGAGAAGGGCTGCTGAAGGTCTGTGGGGAAGCCGGGATAAACCATCGTTTTTACCTTTACTGCACGAGGTCTCTCTTCCTTGGGAATAATGCGGAGAGTATCCTCTCCCTCATCAATTCTGTAACCCGCCTCCTCAAGCTTCGCAGAAAGAGATTCCATATGAGTGGGAATACAGTTTTTAATTGTAATATCGCTCTTTGTTGCGGCGGCAATTACCATCCAGGTTCCCGTTTCAATCTGATCGGGAATAAGCGTATATGAGCAAGAATGCAGCTGTTTTACGCCCCTGATTTTAATAATATCGGTACCTGCTCCCTTGATTTTTGCGCCCATATTATTTAAGAAGTTGGCAACCTCAACAACATGGGGCTCCTTTGCGCAGTTAAATATGGTGGTTGTGCCCTCTGCCTTAACTGCCGCAAGCATAATATTGATGGTAGCGCCTACGCTGACAACGTCAAGATAAACCTCTGCTCCGTGAAGTGCGGGAGCGTTGATTTCCACAACGTTAGTATTTTTAACATCGGCACCGAGAGCCATAAAGCCCTTAAGATGCTGGTCAATAGGTCTTTTACCGATATAGCAACCGCCCGGAGGTGGTACCTTAGCTGAGCCGAAGCGTGCTAAAAGCGCGCCCATAAGGTAATATGATGCACGCATTTTTCTTGTAAGCTTTTCGGAAGGGCAGATAGATTTAACCTCGGTAGGATCAATGGTAATCTGACCGGGAACGCTTAAATCAACCTTTGCGCCAAGTGAACGCAGGGTTTCAGCAAGAACCTTTACGTCTTCAATTTCGGGAATATTATCTATAACACAAACACCGTCGGAAATAAGTGCCGCGGGAATTATGGCAACGGCCGCATTTTTAGCGCCGCTTACGGTAACCTCACCGCTCATTCTCTTTCCGCCGTGTATAATCAGTTTATCCAAGTTAGCCAACCCGACAAAGTTGCCAGGATTTCCTCCAATAACAGTATAAATATTATTTTATCATCTGAAATGAGTTTTTGCAATATATTTTTGCTTAACTTTTAAGAAAATGATGCTTACAGCTCCCCGTCAGGCGAAAGCAGGGATATAATTCTTTCTAAATCGTCACGGTTGAAATACTGAATTTCCACCTTACCCTTTTTATCGTTGCCGTTTATGGTTACCTTTGTGCCGAGATAGTGGCGCATATTTTCTTCTATGCGGTCAAACTCGGCAATACGCTTGGTTTCCTGCTTTTTAGCAGGCTTCTTTCCCAGCGCTTTTACTCTGTTTTCGATTTCGCGCACGCTCCAGGCATATTTTACTGCGTCCTGAGCCAAAGCAAGCAGAGTTGATTCGTCATTAACTGCCGCAAGAGCTCTGCCATGGCCTGCCGAAAGCTCTCCGCAGGCAATATATTCTTTAACCTTTTGCGGTAATTTAAGCAGGCGAAGGGCGTTTGCAATTGCAGGACGCGATGCACCGATTCGTTCGGAAACCTCCTGCTGAGTTAATTCAAACTCGTTCATTAAGGAATCAATAGCAAAGGCGGTTTCAATAGGGTTAAGGTCTTCTCTTTGCAGGTTTTCTATTAGTGCAAGCTCGCAAACCTGCCTTGGTGAAAGCTCCTTAACAATAGCGGGAATTTCCGTCATCTGAAGCAATCTGCAAGCTCTGTAGCGGCGTTCACCTGCAACGATTTCATATCTGTCCCCTACCGCACGGACGGTAATGGGCTGAAGCATTCCGTTTGCTTTAATGGATTCTGCCAAAGCGGCAATAGTTTCCTGATTAAAGGTTTTACGGGGCTGTGCTTTATTTACGTCAATTTTATTTATGGGAAGCCGGTGAACGTACTCAAGGTCAATGTTGGTATTAGTCTGAATTTTATCAACGGAGAAATCCTCGCCCATAAGAGCGTTCATTCCCCTGCCTAAACCTGCTTTTCTCATTTGTTTGCCTCGTTTCTTTCGATAATTTCCTTGCAAAGCTCCTTGTAGGCCAATGCCCCCGGACAGTAGGCGTCAAAAATCTGAATGGGCTCGCCAAAGCTGGGTGCTTCGGCTAAACGCACGTTACGGGGAATTCGCGTAGAATACACCTTGGTGGAAAAGTACTTTTTAACCTCCTGCACTACCTGCTCGGAAAGCTTTGTGCGTGTTGAATACATGGTGCATACTACACCGTCAATATCAAGATTCGGATTAAGACGCTTTTTGATTACCATAATGGTGTTCATAAGCTGTCCCAACCCCTCAAGAGCGTAATATTCGCATTGAATGGGCACAAGCACCTTGTCGGTAGCGGTAAAAGCGTTAACGGTAAGCAAATCAAGTGACGGAGGACAGTCAATAATAACGTAATCGTATCGGTCCTTTATTTCCTCTATTGCATTTTTAAGCAGATGCTCTCTGTTTTTAAGAGCAACCATTTCTACCGTTGCGCCCGAAAGCTCAATATTTGACGGAATAATATCAAGGTTATTTACGGTTGTGGGTATAATAACCGCCTTAATGCTTTCGTTTTCAACAAGCACGTTGTATATGCCCTTGTGGTTTTTCTCTATTCCAAGGCCGCTGGTGGCGTTGCCCTGCGGGTCAAGGTCAAGTAAAAGCACCTTTCGTCCCATAAGCGCAAGGCCTGCTGAAATATTTATTGCAGACGTGGTTTTGCCTACGCCGCCTTTTTGGTTCGTTATACTAAGTATCATTAAAATTATTTCTCCTGCTGGGCTGAGTTTTCCGATTTAGCTTCAGTTTCCTTTTGCTCGGTGGCATTTTCTTGTTTTGCCGTATCTTGCTCCGCAGGCTTTTCCTGCTTAGGTGTATCCTGCTTTTCGAGCAATCTGTACTGTCTGTCAAGACGGGCGTTAAGCTGCTTGATGCCAACGCTCATTTCATTTATTTTTTCGTTTAATTCTTCTACCTTTTTTAAGACGAATTTTTGCTTAAAGTCAACTGCTTTACCGGGAAGCTTGCGGCAGGAGAGGATCTCGAATTCCTCTATCAAGCGCGCAACACGTTTTTTTCTTGTCTGGGCAAGCGCAGTGTAAACGATTTCAAGGACGGCCTGTATTGACAAAAGACCGAAGAACATACAGATAAGCAGATTTCTTTCGTATTCGAACAGACCGGGAATTAAAATTGCACCTGCAAAAGCAACGCTGAAGCAGATAACGGCAGTTGCGCGTGATGCCACAAGAAAGGTTTTCTGTTCAACGAACAAATCATTTTTAATCAGGTAGCTGCTAAGAGTAACTGTATCCTCTTCACAGTATGCAAAATAATAGTCCTCCCACATTTTTGCGTACCGTTTTGATAATCTGAGCTTTTCTATGTTGCGGATAACGTCGTCCCCCGTATCTTTGCGGAACACCTTTATTATCTTTTTCAGTCCCCGCGTTCCCAAAGAAGAAAATATGCAATAAAGAATAAGTAACGCCCCCATTACAACAACGGCAACAACGGAAAGATTAACACTGTTTACGTAGGTGTATAAAAATTCTTTTAACATCGGCAGCATAGCTTTTCTCCTTTACTTTTTATTAAAGTTTTGTTTAATATAATATACTTCATATATATTTTAACAGATAATAGGTGCTTTTGTCAAAACAAACAATAAAATATATATAATATTTTTATAATTTGGTCGATTGACATTTACCGCAATATGAGTGTATAATATAGTTGGTATTCAAATTTCGTTCAGAGGTATATTATGAAAAAATTAGGAATTCTTCTTTTAGCACTTACTTTAATGCTTTTGCCCTTTGCGGTTTCCGCAGGCGAAACAACGGTAAGCCCTGACAGATTTTCTCCAAGCGGTGCTTCCATTGCCACCATTGGCTCAACGGGAAATATTTCCAACATCAGCGGCGACACCGTAATTTTAACTGCCAACAATCTCTCAGATAAGGTTGCCGAGGTTTTAGGCACAAGCGGCGGTGAAATAACTTTCTCCTTTGCTTGCACTCCTACTTATCAGGAAGGCGAAACCGGTGCGCTCAACACGTATATTTCCATTCTTAACGGTGCTGACGTTTCAGGCTCCTCGGTAACAAAAAGGATAAACGAAAATCAGCTTGCGAACGTTTCGGTAAGAATTACCATAAGCATATCCAACAGTGAGCATATCGAAAGCATTAAGATTTCAAATATTTCCTTAAGCGGAACTCCCGACGCAACACCTACGCCTTCAGCCTCTCCGTCTGAGGAGCCTACTCCCGACGGTACGGGCGAATCTCCTTCCCCCACGCCTGACGGTGAGCTTCCGTCGGTAGATCCCAGTGAAGACACTTCAACGATAGTTCCCGAAACCCCCACTCCCACTCCTACAAAAACTCCCGGTATAATTTACGAGCCCACAAAGGATCCCTATAAGGATAATACCGTAACCAATGCACCTCCTACGCTGGATCCCAACATAAAGGTTGAGGAGGACGATATTGCTACTCCCGTTCCTGAGGACACCTCTCAGCCCTTCCTGGATCCTCCGAAGAAGGATACCTCAAGCTCTCCCGAAATGGGCCTTATAATTATGTTTGCGGTGCTTTTCCTTTTGTTAGGTATTGATATTATCATTATCATCTGGAGAAAGCAAATGGGCTACGGCAACGAGATTAACGGCGGTATTTCCAGAAGAAAGATGCGTGACGACCTTTACGACTATCCCGAAGATGAGGAAGATGCTGAGATATTTGAAGATAACTTTACTTCTTCTTTAGAGTCAAGCGCTCAGTCAGATAATGCCGACGAAGAGGCAGAACAAGAAATTTCTGAGGATGCTTCCGACGAAAACAAATAAAGCTTAACAAAAAAGCCAATGCAAATGGGTGATGCTCTTAGCGGAGAATTTGGAAAACATCGTTAAGTTCGAGCATCGCATTTGACTGGTCAAATGCAAATGGGCTAAGCCCAAACCTTTATACAAGCAGAAAGAGCAAACACGCAAGGGTGAAAAGACCTTATGTGTCTGCTCTTTTTCTGTTAGTGAAGTTTTCGCTACTGCGAAAGTGAAGTTGTGCTACGCACAGTGAAGTTGCTCACAGGGGCTCGCAGTGAAGTTAGGTTTGCCCACTTTGCCAAAGGCAAAACTTCACTATCCGCAGGATAACTTCACTTTCGAAGTAAACTTCACTTGCCCATAAGGGCAAACTTAGTTTTAGCGTGTTCTCCGTTAAGGATAACACGCTAAATGCGTTGGCTTTTTTCTTTATTTTGAATTTGTTAAAAAAATATTAAAAAATTTTTAATTTACTATTGACAAACCTATTTCCCTTTGGTATAATACAAGTGAAGATAAGAAAGGATAGCCGTAACGGAAGGGCGCAGGCACTTGTTACGGAAGCAAATTTAAGAAAGGAACTTGGTCCAATGTACTAAGCAGTCCCAAACAAAAAAAGAAAAAGGGCGTGAATCTTATGATCAAGAGGTACTATCTCGAAATCTGACAGAAAGGAATTAAGCCAATGTACTAAGCAGCCCTGACTCAAATGCAAATAAAGGACGTGTTAGTGTGAGAAAGTTTATTATTTGCAAAATCTTTAGATAGGAAATCGGTCCAATGCACAATTCAGCTTTAATTTTAGACAACTGAATATCTTATAAATTAAATTTGATTTTATAGTATTATGCTATAATGCCCCACCAACGAGGTGGGGCTTTTTTGTTAAAAAAACTCCGCAGAAGTCACTTTACCTCTACGGAGTTTTCGTTTTTATTTATTATTTATTAACCTTTGCCCAAGTGTCACGAAGCCCTACGATGCGGTTAAACACGGGGATTGACGCGCTGTCCTCGTCTTTTCTGAAATATCCTACACGGATAAACTGATAGGAATCGCCGACGCAGGCGTCTTCAAGGCTCTTTTCAAGATAGCCCTTTTTAACGATAAGAGAAGTGGGATTAACTCTTTCTGCAAAGTCAAGTCCCTCGCCCTCGCGCTCATCCAGAAGGTAATCATAGAGTCTGAATTCTGCCTCAACGCAATTATTGGCGTCTACCCAATGAAGTGTTCCCTTAACCTTGCGGTCAGCACCGGAGCCGCCGGATTTAGTTTCGGGATCGTATTCGCAGTGAACTGCCACAACGTTGCCTGCTTCGTCAACGTCATAGCCCGTGCACTTAACGATGTATGCCGATTTAAGACGAACCTCTCCACCAACAAAAAGTCGGAAGAACTTTTTGGGCGGGTCAATCATAAAGTCTTCGCTCTGAATGTAAAGCTCGCGGGAGAAGGAAATCTGACGGCTTCCTGCTTCCTCATCGCTTCCGTTTTCAGTTTTAAGAAGCTCTGACTGTCCCTCGGGATAGTTATCAATAATAAGCTTAATGGGGTCCATAACCGCCATTTTGCGCTGAGTTTTTGCGGCAAGGTCTTCACGGACACAATGCTCTAAAAGTGCTGCTTCAACAACAGAGTTGCTCTTTGCAACACCGATTCTATCACAGAAATCACGGATTGCTTCGGGAGTATAGCCACGTCTGCGAAGTCCTGCAATAGTGGGCATTCGGGGATCATCCCAACCGCTTACGCTCTGCTCGTCAACAAGCTTCTTCAAATAGCGCTTGCTCATAATGGTTCTTGTCATATTAAGACGGGCAAACTCTATCTGACGGGGCTTAGCGTCAATATCAACGTTTGCAACTACCCAATCGTATAAGGGACGGTGGTCCTCAAACTCAAGGGTGCAAATGGAGTGAGTTACGTTTTCAATCATATCCTCAATGGGATGTGCGTAGTCGTACATGGGATAAATGCACCAGTCGTTGCCCGTGCGGTAATGCTCCATACGCAAAATTCTGTAGATAATGGGATCGCGCATATTGATGTTAGGTGAAGCCATATCAATTTTTGCTCTTAAAACCTTTGCGCCGTCAGCAAACTCACCTGCGCGCATTTTAGCGAATAAATCAAGATTTTCCTCGACAGTTCTGTTTCTGTAGGGGCTTTCCTTGCCGGGCTCGGTTAAAGTTCCGCGGCTTTCCTTGATTTCGTCAGCAGTCATATCGCAAACGAAGGCAAGACCCTTTTTAATCAGAACTACTGCCTGAGCGTACATTTCCTCAAAATAATCCGCCGCAAAGCAAAGCTCGTCAGGCTCAAAGCCAAGCCAGCGAACGTCACGGGTGATAGCTTCAACGAAGAAGTTATCTTCTTTCGCAGGGTTAGTATCGTCCATACGAAGATTGCACTTTCCACCATACTTTTTGGCAATACCGAAGTCAACACAAATCGCCTTTGCGTGACCGATATGCAAGTATCCGTTAGGTTCGGGAGGAAAACGCGTAACAATATTTATTTTGCCGTCACTTTCGGCAATATCATTTTCTACGATTTCCTGAATGAAATTTTTTCTTAATTCTTCTGCCATAATAAACACCTTTACAAAAGTTATTGTGTATATTGTACCATTAGGTTGAAATTTTTGCAATTAGTTTGTTGACGATTTCGCAAGATAATATTATAATATTTACGTAGATAGCCAAATTTGTGCTTATTAAAAGCAAAAACCATTTAGGAGGAAATATATATGCAGCTTGAATTTTTACAAAAAGAAATGATTGCCGCTATGAAGGCAAAGGACAAATTAAAGAAGGATGCTGTTTCTTCTTTAATCGCAGCCGTTAAAAGAGTTGCCATTGATGAAGGCGTGCGTGACAACATTCCTGAGGAGCTTGTTGACAGAGTTATTCTTAAAGAGGTTAAATCTCTTAAAGAGCAGGTTGACACCTGCCCCGCTGACAGACAGGATTTACTTGAAGAATATAAGGCAAAGCTTGCAGCCGTTGAAGCATACGCTCCCAAGCTTATGAGCGAAGAAGAAATCGTTGCTTTCCTTAAAGCAAACTGTGCTGAGCTTATTGAGCAAAAAAATAAGGGTATGATTATGCGTACAGCTATGGGTCAGCTTAAGGGAAAAGCCGACGGAAAGCTTATAAACCAAATCGTTGCAGACTTGTGCAAGTAAGCATATCTTAGTAATAGCAAAATAATTCAGCGGTCAGATAAATTTTATCTGACCGCTTTTGTTTTCATTTTATTTTTCTTAAAATCGTTGTTTTATTGAATTTTTATAAAATTTATTATTTTCCAAATTAAAACTTAATTTCCAACACAAACAAATTTTGTGTTTGGATGTAAATTTTTTATTTCTTCATCAATCTCATTATCACTTACTACGTAATCAAGTTCATCAATAGCGCAATTAACGAGTCTTCCTTGTTTGCCTATCTTATTACTTCCGCAAAGATAAACACGTACAGAAGAATTTTCAAACATTTTTTGGTGATGTTGATAATAGGTTTCGGAATTTTCGTAAACGTTATTTTTATCAAAGCCTATGGTTGAGAAAAACATAATGTCCGCATGGAACATTCCATAAGTTTTGTTTGTGATTTCCCCTGCTAAAATTCCCGGCATTTCGCTGATATAACCGCCCGTTACATAGGTGTTTATGCCGTATTCCTTTAACTGTATGCCAAGAATCATATTGTTTGTTACTACGGTTAAATCCTTCTTTTGCTCAAGAAAATGCCCCAGAAACTGCGCACTTGTGGAGCCGTCGATAAATACGGTGTCACCATCTTTAACTAGAGATGCGGCAAAATGCGCAATACTGTTCTTTTCTTTTTTCATACTATGTTGGCGGAACCTAAACGGAGTATAGTTATCGTCCTTTATTTCTACTCCCCCGTAAGAACGTTTTACCACTCCTTGCTTTTCTAAAAACGTTAAATCTCTCCTGATTGTTGCAGGACTGTAGCAAATTTGTTCAACTAAAAAATCCACCGTAACGTAGTGGTATTTCTTCAAAATTTTAATTATGGCGTCTGCTCGCTCTGATTGATACATTTTGTTCTCCTTTTGCGCATTGTTGATTATTTATAATAAAAACCGCAAGTATTGATTTTTTTTGATTGTTTGCTATAATTATATATGAATTTTTCAAAACTTGCAAGAAGGGATTTTCAATGAAGCAAATTTTTGAAGGAAATATCAAAAAGAATTTCCTTGTTTTTTCAATACCGCTGATTTTGAGTGCTTTATTATCCAGTGCCCACAGTATTATAAACTCAATGATGTCAAGCAACTTGCTTGGGGAAGAAGCCTTATCTGCTATCGGCAGTACTTCACCGCTGATTTCTTTGATTTCTTCTATTTGTTGGGGTTACGGCACGGGATTTTCCGTTTACGTTGCAATGCTTATAGGAACGGGTGATTTCAAGAAAACTGCAAACGTTGTAAAGATAAATATGCTTTTCAGTTCGCTTTTTGTTTTAACTCTTTCTGCCTTGTGTATTATATTTCACTCTGCAATTTTTAATTTTTTGAATATTGGGCAAGACCTTTGGGATGCGGCTTTTGCATATTTTTCAGTTTATATTGGCGGATTGGTTATTTTTAATCTGACCTGGTGCGGTATTTACATTTCTAATGCCCTTGGTATGACAAAACTTCCCCTGATTGCATCAATTATTTCAAACGTGCTTAACATAACCTTAAACTACGTTTTTATAAAGTTCTTACACTTCGGCGTCGAGGGAACTGCCCTTGCTTCCGTTATTTCTGCTTCGGTTATTGGAATTTTCTATATTGTTATGATTCTGAAGGCTTTTAAGAAAGTTGGCGTTTCATTTAAGGGAATTTATTTTGACAAAGAAGAAATTCGCCAGTCTATTCGTTTTGGCGTTCCCACAACCTTGCAACAATCTATAATGTATTTATGTACCACATTAGTTTCTCCCCTTACCAACTCCTGCGGTGCAAGCGCTATTGCAGGATATACGGTAGGTATGAAGATTTATGATTTGGAAGCAAGTATTTATCAAAATTCAAACAAAACCATTTCAACCTACGTTGCTCAATGTATGGGTGCTAAACGGTATTCAATAATAAAAAAAGGCTTGAAAACAGGTTTAACTCAGACCTTTACAATTTTGGCTTCTTCCCTATTGCCCGTTGTTATATTTGCTAATGTTATTTCAGGTTTGTTCCTTGACAAACCCGATTCCATAAATTATTCCAACATTTTTCTCCAATACTGTTTGCCATTTGTATTTTTCAACACTCTGAACAATATGTTCCACGCGCTTTTCCGCAGCACAGGCGCAGGAAGAATACTTGTTATTTCTACTTTAGTGTATGCCGTAAGCCGCGTTGTTTTCAGTTACGTTCTGTTTAATAAGTTTGAAATGTACGGTATTTTTGCCGCAATAGTGCTTTCATGGGTAACGGAAGCTATTTTCGGTATTATAGTATATTTTTCAGGAAAGTGGAAAAGCGACGAATATGCTATAGCCACTGCATCCTGTTCTGAATAACCGAAAAACAAAAAACAAAAAAGCTCGCCGTCAGGTGAGCTTTTCTTTCATTGATATAAGTTTTTCCGCCATAATATATCCTGCTTCTTTTTCAAGACGGTTAGAGCCGGGACGGGATTCGTAAATAGTATCAAAAAACATATCTCTTGTGGGAACGTAACCAAAAGCTTCATTGCAAAGTGTGGCAATAAGATTTATACCTGTACCATCACCTTTTTTTACTATTTTGCCAAATTCAGTAAAGATTTCAGAATTAAAACCGTAAATGGTAAACTCACCGATTTGAATACATTGAACGGGAACTTCAAATTCTTCAGGAGTTGTTTCCAGAAAATCCACAAGTCTTTTTGCCATGGCTAACTGATACTGTTCAGGGTCCGTACTATCTGCGGCAATTCTAACGCCCTTTTTCTCTTTAATAGTTGCGATACAATGTTTTGCTTCTTCTATTTTTTGTTTTTCTACATCAATTCGTTTTATAGGAATATATTCAAGTTTTGATTTAAGGTTTTCATTTTTTAATTTTTTTGCTTTATCTATTATTCTAACTGCTTCATCTGCCACTTTTTTACCCATCATTTTATAATGGTCAGCCGCATCTGATTTTTTTGATACGTCAATATGATTTACGTCACCACAGCAACCAAGAAGAAATACGGAAACAAAATCTTCGCCGTAAGTTCTTTTAAGTTCCTTAGAAAGAATTGAAACGTAATCACCTGAAAAGCCTTCGCCACCTATGCAATCGCCGTGGCAGGCAAAACTCAAAATAGCACCTATAGGCTGATGCTGCTCGTCCTTTATTACTAATACCGGAAGGTCTTTGTCTGCTTCAGTAACAGCGCCCATAATTTCGGGGCTCATTCTTGTAGGGTTTGTTTGAGGCGTACCGTTTTTCATAAAGTAATCACGGCAAAATGAAACACCTTCAACTGTGCCTTTGCCAAAATGCGCCGTGGCTTTTTTTAGCCTTAAACTTGCAAGAGTTGCGCAATCAGCAACTAATCGCACAAAGACTTCCGCATAGCCTTTAATTGAATCGGCTACGATTTCGTCGTCTTCAAAGGCTATTCTTTCAAACCTAAATGGTAAAGCCGTATGAGAATGGGTAAAACCTATCATTATATTTTTTCGAGGAATTTTTGTATAAGCTTCAATTCTCTCAGCAATTTTATCACATATATCTTTTTTAGGGTGCAGTCCGTCAATAGATAAAATCGCAACCTTTTCATTATCGTTTTTTATAACAACGGCTCTTGCATACAATCTATCAAGAACGTCACACCCTCTGCGAATATTGAAATACCCAGGTATCCCGCTACCAAGAGGAGGTGTAATTTCTTTTTCATAAAATCCAAACTCAAACATATTGTTTTTTTCCTTTTATATAATGATTATATTAATTCATTTTAATTATATTTCCTTTTTACGTTACTGTAAAGTATGTTTTAACATATAGTTGCTATATATTATTTTGTATGGTACAATATTCTTAACATTGTTTTTTAGGGTGTGTTTTATGGAAATTTTACAGTTAAAATATTTTAGCCATGCGGCAAAGACAGAAAGTTTTTCTCAAACCGCACGTCATTTTATGGTGCCAACTTCTTGTGTTTCTTCCAGTATAAAAAAATTGGAAAATGAAATAGGCGTAAAGTTTTTTGACCGAACTGCAAACAAAATCAAGCTTAACGAATACGGGAAAATTTTTCTGCAGGCTATTGATAAATCTGAAAAGTTAATCAACCAAGCAAAAACAGATATTTTTGATTTATCTCAAACGCCCTTTGGGGAAATAAATCTTTTAGTGCTGACAAACAGACAAAAAGTTACTGAAGCCGTTTCTGATTTTAAGAGAAAATATCCTAAAACTTCCTTGAACATTCGGCATCAATTCCAAGAAAACCTTTCTACTCTGCACGCTTATGACGTTATAATTACTGACCAAATTATTTCCGATACCTATTTTGACAAGCATTTTTGGTTAACTGAAGAAATTTGTTTAGCCGTGCACAAGGATAACCGTTTATCTGATAAACTTTTTGTTTCAACCAATGAATTGCAAAAAGAAAAATTTATTTCTTTAGATAAGCAAAGTCGTTTGCGACATTATATGGACGTGTTTTTTGAGGAAAATCTGCTTTCTCCCAACCTTGTTATTGAATGTGACGATCCCCAATACGTGCGAAAATATTTGAGTATGGGGCTTGGCGTAACGTTTTTCCCGAAAATTTCTTGGGCGGACCATATCAGTAATGATTTTTGTCTGTTACGAATCAACGAAGGGTTGTACCGCACTTCATATATCTATATAAACAAATCAACAACCCGCTTAGCGCAAATATTTGCACAAATGCTGATTTCTACCACATAAAAAAAGCTCACCCGAAGGTGAGCTTTTCTTTTTATTACTTTTTATCGATTACAAGATGACGGTTAGGCTCTTCGCCCTCACTGTAGGTTGTAACAAACTTATCGTTTTGAAGTGCAAAGTGAATAATTCTTCTCTCGAAGGGACTCATAGGCTCAAGCACTACCTTTTTGCCGGTGCGTGAAACCTGAGCTGCCTTTTTCTTTGCAAGACGGATAAGAGTGTTTTCTCTCTTTTTACGGTAGTTTTCCGTATCAACCGTTACTCTGTGATAATCGTTTTTGTCCTTGTTGTAAACTAAAGAAGCAAGATACTGTACCGCATCAAGCGTTTCGCCGCGTCTTCCGATAAGCACGCCCATATCATCGCCTTCAAGATTTACTAAAAGGCCGTTATCGGTGTTTGCCGCCTTAACGGTGCCGTTAACACCAACGTGCTCCATAAGTCCTTTAAGGAACTCGGTTACTTCGTTTTCAACAAACTCGGTGCCTTCGGGGAAATACTCACCCGTTGCAACGAAGGTTTCTTCAGATTTTTCGCGTTTTTCGCGTCTGTCTCTTTTTTCTCTGCGGGGCTTCTCCTTGGGCTTATCCTTATTGAGAATAAACTCGGGAACAACTGCTTCCTCGCGCTCGGTAAGACGCACCTTTGCAGGCTTATTACCGATACCCATAAAACCTTTTTTGCCGTATTCAAGCACTTCCATTTCGATTTCGTCGATGGAAAGCTTCATTTGCTCAAGGCCAAGGTAGAGCGCCTGGTCGACAGATTCGCCCTCAATTTCTAAAACCCTTGCCATAAATTTCTCCTTTAATTTTGCGTTAAGCTGTTTTTCTTTTCTTTTTCGTCAAGCACCTTATTGATGATAAAGTTTGACAGAAGCATGCAAAGGCTTGAAGTAATCCAGTAAATAGCAAGCGCCGTACTTGAAACAAGGCAGAAATAAACGAACATAAGCGGGAAGAATATCTTCATAAACTTGCCGGTTGATGCCGCGTTGGCTGCCGCAGGATCATTTGACGCGGGCTGCTGCTGTTGGCTTGTAGCATTAAAGCTGAGCACCTGAACAACACCTGCTAAAATGGGAAGAATATAGAAGCCGTTTCCTGCAGTACCGAAGGTGGTTGCAACGTAATCTCTTGCTAATGCAAGGTTGTCCCCTACCTGCTGGGCAAAAGCCGCCAAATCAAGACCGTTGGGATTGAACTCGGAAAGCATTCCGCCGTTAAAGGCAGACTGCAAAACGCCTGAAATCTGTTCAGCCAAGGGAAGCACGGGACCGTTAATGTCCTTGATTATCCAGAACGTTCTTAAGCCCCAAACCTCGTTGAAGTTAAAGTAAACGTCGGGCTGCCAGATATTTTTTACCCAAAGGAAGCTGTTTGTATCAAACCACTGAGCAATTGCTGTCTGGTCGGTTAAGGTTGAAAGCTCAACCAGCTTTTCTGCCGCAAGGTTACGGAAAACTGCAAAGAAAGCAATCAAGATAGGATAGGTAATAAGCATGGTGCCGCATCCCTTGGGAAGCATACCTATACCCTCGCGCTTTCTGAGGTCCATAATCATCTGCTGCGCCTTTTCAGGTGAGTTTTTATACGCCTTGTTTATCATATCGACTTCAGGCTGAATTTTCTTCATTTTTGCGCTGTATTCTCTCTGACCTACGCGGCTGCGAACGTCAAAGGGAAGCAAAAGCAACCTGAAAAGTATGGTAAACAGAACGATAGATATACCGTAGTTATTGGTAAATCCGTTTATCCAGTCAAATATAGTGCCGAAAAATTCACTGATAAAATTCACTTGGATTTCTCCTGTTCTTTTTTTTGTGGAACGGGATCATGCCCGCCTTTGCAAAATGGATTACAGCGCATAATGCGCCATAAAGCAAGTGCCCCGCCTTTCAGAACGCCAAAGCGTTCGATTGCCGTATAGGCATACTCGGAGCACGTGGGAAGAAATCTGCACGCCGGCGGTAAATTTGGTGAAACACTCCGCTTATACCATTTTATAAGGTATAATAACAGAATTTTTACAGGATTATTCATTTAATACTCCCGCCTGAGATAAAAGCCCAAGCATCTGCTCCTTTGCGTAATCGGAGCTTTTGCCTAAAAGCTCTCTCCTGGCTATAAATAAGTAAGCCTTGTCCCTATTAACCAACGGTAAAAGCGGTGTGAAGCCTGCGCGCATAATTCTTTTTGTTCGATTGCGAACTACGGCGTTGCCAAGCTTTGCACTAACAGAAAAGCCTGCCTTTACGCCCGTTTTGTTTTTAGCACATATTAACACCATAGAAGGTGTTGCGTAGGATTTGCCTCTTGAAACCACACGCCTGAACTCTTTGTTCTTTTTAAGCATATCACGTTTTTTCAAGAGTTTACCCCCTATTTATTATGCGCTAAGTACCTTTCTGCCGCGACGGCGACGTCTCTGAAGAACGTTTCTGCCATTCTTGGTCTGCATTCTCTTACGGAAGCCGTGTACCTTTTTTCTTTTACGTCTGTTAGGTTGATAAGTGCGTAACATAATTTATTTTCATCCTTTCATAATCGCCTTGTAGGCGCAAATTTACATAATACTGCACATTAGCGTATCTATTATATAAAAAACAAGCAAAAGTGTCAAATGAAAATTCCGTTTTACGCAAAATTTATCGTTTTCAACTTTTACTAACGTATTTTTTCTAATTGGAAAATTTTTCTCTTGTTTTCCCGATTTAACAAACGGCTGACAAAATTATTTTCACCGTTTTCGCTCTCAATTACCCGTCCTTATGCTTATTTTTTGGTCAACCACAACATATTGTATTTCCAAAAAAGTTATCCACAATTTTCAAAAAATTCTTTTCAAAATTGCGTTTTTTTTGTTGATTATCCACGGATTTTATGGTATTATTATTCCACTTGCGACGGTTGAAGTTTTATGCAGGCAGCATAACTCAATCCGAATTTCATTTTAGTTTTTAAGAAGGGAGGCAACGTATGGACGCTAATGAGCTTTTTCAGCAAATGTGTGCTATTATAGAGCAATCGCCACAGGATATTTCTAAAATTTCATACGCCACGTTCATTAAAACCTTAAAGCCTCTCGTTTTTAAGAATAATACCTTATACCTTATCGCAACCGAGATACAGCGCAGGCATATAATGACCGCCACAATGATGCACGCATATTTAGTTTCGGCACTCAATATAATTATTGATTCCCCCGGTGCTGACGTTGTTCTCGTTCTTGAAAAAGAAGCGGCGGCAGTAATGGACTCCACGCTTCCTCAGGAATCCACCATTCC
Organism: Clostridia bacterium; assembly: GCA_017502165.1. Taxonomy (GTDB): domain Bacteria; phylum Bacillota; class Clostridia; order Christensenellales; family QALW01; genus UMGS1322. The sequence continues at coordinate 9,844 of JAFVVO010000014.1, read as the reverse complement.
GCATCCAATGCTCAACGAGCGTTATACCTTTGAAAACTTCGTTATCGGCTCAGGCAACCAGTTTGCCCACGCGGCAGCCGTAAGCGTTGCGGAGGCTCCCGCCACCATCAACAACCCTTTGTTTATTTACGGCGGAGTTGGTCTTGGCAAGACTCACCTTATGCACGCTATCGGAAACCATATTCTTCAAAAGAATCCGGACACTAAGGTTTTATACATAACCTGCGAAAGATATACCAACGATTTTATTGACGCTCTTTCAAAGCATCAGATAACTGCTTTCAGAGAGAAATTCCGCAAGAACGTTGACGTTTTGATGATTGACGACGTTCAATTCCTGGCAGGCAAGGAAAGCACCCAGGAGGAAATCTTCCATAACATTAATGATTTGTTTAATTCAAATAAGCAGATTATTCTTTCAAGTGACCGTCCGCCCAAGAGCATTGCAACGCTTTCGGACAGACTGTGCTCACGTTTTGAAGGCGGCTTGCCCGTTGATATTACTCCTCCCGATTTGGAAACCCGCGCGGCAATTCTTCGCAAAAAGGCGGAAATCGAGCATCAGGATATTGGGGACGACATTTTGCTGCTTATTGCCGAAAAGGCAAGCGACAACGTGCGTGAGCTTGAAGGCGCACTTAAGCGTGTTATAATTTTTGCCAATATGGAGGGCACTCCCATAAATATGGATATTGCCACCCGTGCGCTTAAGGATTATCATGCGGAAATTCAGCGTCATTGCACTCCCGAAATGATTATAAACACCGTTGCAGAATATTTTAATCTTCTTCCTGAGGATATTATCGGTGTGCGCAGAGATAAGATTTACGTTCAGCCCAGGCACATTGCGTATTATCTTTGCCGTGAGCTTACGGATCTTTCCAACAAGAGAATCGGTGACGAGTTTAACGGCCGTGACCACGCTACCATTATTAACGGTATAGGAAAAGTTCGTAATGCTATAAAGACCGACGTAACCTTAAGAAATTACGTTGAAGACATTACCATGCGCTTGCGTGGAGAATAAAGGACAAAGAATATGTTTGCAGGAACTTTTTTAGGAAACCTTTCAGGTTTCCTTTATTTCACCCTTTTTATACTGTTTGGCCTATGTTTATCACTAAGGCTTTTTACTAAATTCTCACTTTTAACGAGAATTTGGCTTGGCTCGGTTTCAGGCACCGTTTTACTTATGTGGTTGCCCACCCTTACCTCCTTTATATTCGGCTTTAACGTGTTATCCCACGTGATTGCCCTGATTATTCTGCTTTGCGGCTTTATTGCCTGCTATCTGTTGACAAAAAAGAATTGGGACTGTCCCTCTTTTTCCTTTGACAAGCAGGATATTATTTCCTTAACCATAGTTGGCGTGATGACTGTTTTTTACGCTCTTGTTGAAAGCAACCATATTCTTGCGCCTGCCGAGGACGGCGGATATATTTTCGGTCAAAGCACATACTTTGACGCAAATATTCATTTAAGCTTTATAACCACTCCCGTTGTGCAGGGACAGATGCCCTTCTACTATAATATATATCCCGAAACGCAGGTTTCATATCCCTTTTTAAGCGATACTGTTTCCTCTTCAATTTACGTTTTCGGCTCGTCACTCCGTTGGGCGTATATCGTACCTACAATTATGGGAGCCTTTAACGTTTTCCTCGGTGCCTTTGCCTTCTTCCGCCTTTGGCTTAAGAAATTTGGCAAAGCTCTGCTTGCCTGGGTGCTGTTCTTCTTTAACGGCGGCTTCGGTTTTATGTATTTCCTTGACGGACTTAAGCTGGATACGGAAAACTTTGACAGAATTTTTACCGCCCTATACGAAACTCCCACTAACCTTGACGGGAAAATGATTCGTTGGGTCAACACCTTCTGTGATATGATGATTCCCCAAAGAGCTACGCTTTTTGGCTGGATGATGCTGTTTGCGGTATTATATCTGCTTTACCGCGCCGTTTTCCTAAAGGAAAAGAAGTATTTTGTGTTTGCCGGTATTTTTGCAGGTCTTACCCCATTAATAAGCACACATATCTTCTTATCCTTAGGTCTTATTTCGGCAGTATGGATGCTTTCCCGCCTTTATGCCGAATCGGGCTTTAAGCCTAAAAGTGCAGGAATCGTCGCACTTTCCTTGCTTGGCGCAGGGGCAGTAATTTTCTTTACAGTTTGCTGCTTTACAGGTGATTCTCCCACCAACGTTGACTATGATACTGCAGGGCTTTACACGCTTCTTTTCTGCGGAAGCGCCATAGGTGCAATTTATATTTTCCTTATTGTTCACGCTCTGTTAAAGGGCAAATTTAAGGACATTGCTTCCACTTGGGGCTTATTCCTCGGAATAGTTCTAATCCTTGCCCTACCCCAGCTTATTTGCTTTACCTTTAAGCAGAGCACCGCAGGAACATTCCTTCGTCCTCACTTTAACTGGATAAACTCGAGGGACACTTATTTCTGGTTCTACGTTAAAAATATCGGTGTTCCTGCCCTATTGCTTATTCCTGCCGTATTAAATGCAAATAACCGCCAAAAAAGTATTGTTGCTCCCGTGGCAGTTATTATGCTGATTGCTGAAACCTTTGCCTTCCAGCCTAACCCCTACGACAATAACAAGCTGATATATCCTGCTTTCGTGCTTGTGTGCGGGGTAGTAGCGGATTATATGTGCGTGCTTTACGAGAAGCTTAAGGGCGTTGGCGGAAGACGTATTATTGCCGCCGCCACCGTAATTCTCTGCACCTTTTCGGCAACGCTTTCAATGCAACGAGAATACGTTGCGGGCGAATACGAAATTTTCTCCGCTCCGCAGGTTAAGGTGTCCTGGTGGATACAGAATAACCTGGAGCCTGACGCAATGCTTTTGACTAACGACCGATATAATAATGCTATTACGGGGCTTACGGGAAGAAATATCGTTTGCGGTTCAAACTCCTTCTTCTCAACCCACGGACTTAGCAATTTCAGCAGACTTCAGCGTGATATTGGTTTAATGTATTCCGACCCCGAAGGTCAGAAAGATTTATTTGAAAAATATCAGGTTGACTACGTGGTTGTCGGCGAGGAAGAATATTCTTCTTATTTCGTTAACGAAGATGGTCTTTCAGCCATTGGTGAAATTATTTATAACGATTATGACGTTAGAATTTACAAAATAAATAAGTAAATACAAAACAAGAATAAAAACGGTAGCTTGAACATCAACTACCGTTTTTTGTTTTATTATAACGTGATTTCAAATATTCTTGCCTGAACGTCCTCGGTAAAATTCACTGTAATTGAATTTTCATCAAAGGAGAAATCTGTTGCAAGTGACTTTGGATATGCTACCACAACGTTTTTCGCCTTAACGTCAGCAAGAGGAACCGTAACGGTTTTATCGCCCCTAAGATTCCAAACTGCAAGATAAATCTTGTTGTCGGTCTTAAGTCCTACCGAAACGGAGGTGTCACCCACAAGATTGTATCCGTTGGGCCAGTAAGGTACTGCCTGAAGCTTTTCGGGAACAATTTTCTTGTAGAAGTCAACACCTTCTCTTACAAGCGCCATTTTGTCTTCCGAAAGCTGTTGTACGGGTGACGCAAAATGAATTCTGCCTAAAACAGCGTTAATCATATTTACTGCAACTCTTTCGTCACTTACGTGCTTTGCGGCATCTTCAAAGCCGTATTCCTTTTGAAGATATCGGTCGATAGGATAGCTCCATACTGCCGCCTGCTCAGGAAGAACAGACATAAATATATTGCCCGTAATATAGGGATATAAGTCATAGTCGGTCTGGTCAGAAGTGGAAATAAGATGGAACATTGAAAGGGCCTTATAATCCGTTCTCTGCCCGCCTCCTGCGCAATCCTCAAAGATTACGTTGGGGAAGGTGTTAATCATTTCCTGAGACCAATCGTTAAATGCCTTAGTATGCTCGTCAAGTCCCGCACCCATACTCGTACTGTTATAATCAGTACCGAAATGGCTTGCAGGGCAACCGTCAAACTTAATGTAATCGCAACCGTATTCCTCTATCATACGGCGAATGGTTTTGCTCATATAATCCCGAACCTTTTCGTGACGGTAATCAAGCAGATAACCCGTGCCGTTGCAAATCTTTTTGCCCTTGATTTGCATAAAGCATTCATCACCGTAGTATTCAAGCATTTCTTTATTGTCCATACCAACTACTTCGGGGGCAATCCAAAGACCAAATTTCATACCGAGAGAATGCATATAGTCGGAAACGTACTTAATTCCGTTGGGGAATCTTCCTCTGTCCTCGCGCCAGGTACCAAACAAGCGATACATACTGTTAGTGCTGTTTGCATCAGGTGAATTATGCCAGCCGCAGTCTATAATGTAGTATTCAACACCTGCCTTTGCCACTGCAGGAGCAGTTTCAAGGGCTCTCTTTTCAAAGGGGCTATCCCAGGAATAGTGCATATATTCATTATATATTGCAGGAAGATTTTTATCCACCTCGGCATCAGGTCTGAGATGACGGCGATAGAAGGTCATTTCCTTCGCAACCTCGTTAACGCTTTTACCAAAGCAAACGCTTACGGGAACGCTTTCATAGCTTTCACCGGGGGCAAGCACCTTATCCCAGGCGTGATGCATTGCATTGGCTCCCCCAAGCTCAAGAGCAAACATTCTGCCACCGTCAGTAGTAAGCTCAGTGTACCAATCCCAATAGCTTTCAAGCTGAAACATCATAAAATCACTTGTTTTACGGTTTTCAACAATAAGCTGAGGTACATATTCAATAGAAGAATGGTTGCTTACGTTGGCATATCTGTAAGCACCGTTTTTATACATTACTCCTAAATCGAAGAAGGTGCTTACAAGGGGCATTGATTCGGTGTAACGGGAATTGGAAAAACGGTGTAAATACCAATCCTTCTGCTCTGCCATAACGTTTCTGCCGAATCTGAAGCAGCAGGTGTTAAGCATTAAAACGTCAACGTCAACGTCTGAAATATTCGTTATTTTCTGTGTAATGCGAATAGCATTCGTATCTTCATACTTTTCGTAAATTGACGTGATGCGGCTTGAGCCGTTTTCCTGAACGATAGTTAAAAGGTTGCCGTTTATTTCGTGGGAAACGTATTTTAACCTGCGTGTTGACTCTGACATAACGAAATCGGATACACCGTAAGCTTCGTCTTCCAAAAGCTGATACACGGGATTTTTATAATCTGCGTAGAAATTCACTAAATCCGAGTTATCTACCGAGCAGTATTTTACAAGCGCAACGTCACCGTTTTCATTAACGTTAAATTGAAATGAACCAAATTTAATATCCATATTCTTCACCACATCTCCTATTTTATTGAGAAAATAACCGCACTGAAGGGTTCTAATTCATCAAGGTTACCGATAAATATCTCGTCTGCCCTGCAGCCGTTAAATTCAAGCTCGGTTTTTTCTTTGTTTTTTGAATAGCTCATAACGGCAATATAAGTTTTATCTTCACCAACGTGAGTTGTAACGGATACCTTGGGATTTTTAGAAACAACCTTTTTACCTGCAAGCTCTTTTTTGAAGAAATATTCGTAAACCTTATGCTTGTTATCGTCAAAGGCTCTGTTTTTGTCAAGCAGCATTCTTTCTAACGGGAAGTTTACGTAAACTACCTCGCCTGCGCCAAGCTTAAAGGAAGAAATTGCAATGTCTCCGTTTTGGTCCTTGGCAACAGTGTCAGCTCCCACCGATTGCAAAAGTGCATTTCTTCTGCGTGTAAATTCTATTTTTTCACCGTCTAACGTAATCTCGCCCTGAGTGTTTTTGAAGTTACCGTCAACAATTTCAACGCCCGTAAGAGCCTTGAAGCCCGATAAGAAGCCATCGTCGTTTGAAATATAAAGCCGAGCGCCGTTTTTAACCTTTTCCTGAAGCTTTTTATAGTTTTCGGCAGGCATAACGTGTATACCGTTAATAGATGGCAGCATATAAACGTCGGCATCGGGAATACCGTCGTCGGCATAGGCAAACCGCAGATTAACGTCAATTTGCCTTGCAAGGCAGAAGCTCATATAAGCTACGCCCCACTGGTCCTGTTCCTGAGTTAAAATGCAAACGGCGTCTTCCTGCGCTTTGGGAAGCTCAAGCTTGGTGGTGTTCAGAAAATCCGCAAATTCACAAAATTCCTTCATAAGAGGCTTGGGCGTGCCGTCTTCAAAGAACATTCCAAGCTCTACCTCGCACATATTAGTTGTGTAAGGAACGGTTGTTAAATTCGATTGCTCGTTGGCGCACCACCACAAAAGACCTTCACTGCCGTTTATGTAAGCGGAATATAAATTGGCTCTTAAGAAAAGAGCTCCGCATTGGTCGTTGCAGATAGTGGGACTCATAGTACCGATTTCCTCTACCAAGCAAGGTCTTCCGCTGATATCACTATAAAGCTTAGTTTGGCTTGTGGCGTGCATCATTGTGCGGTAATCAAGGAAATAATCCTTACTGCAATGCTCTACCCAATAGGGATAAGGGTGCGTAGTAACCATATCCGTGTAGAAGCCCTGGTCCTGAAGCGTCCAGCATTCGTTTTCCATACCTAAGCCGTGCATACCTGAAATAACGGGACGGGTGTGGTCATTGGCACGAATTGCATTGGAAATAATGCTCGTCCAGTTCTGCGCAATTTCTCTGCTTTTTGCTCTGGTTAAGCAGTTGCACTCGTTACCTAAATCCCAAGCGCAAATGCAGGAGCGGTTTTTGAATCTCCTTACAAAGCCTGCAATGAATTTTTGCTGAAGTATTAATGCCGTTGTGTCACAAAACAAGTCTCTGCCTGCTAAAAATTCGGGTACAAAGGTTCGTCCGCTCATCCAACCGGTAATAAGCCCTACAATGAGCTTTATATTGTATTTATCACACAAATCACAAAAAACGTCAAATCTATCAAGCATTTCCTCGCTTAAATAATAGGGATTATGCTCAAGAGCCTCGTCCTTCAGGCGATATTCAATAATATTGTTGCCTGAGGTCATTATAGGGATAATCGGCTGAAAATCGCGCCAATTAGGGAAAACTCGAGCGTGGGTTACGCCGTACTCGGAAAGCCTCTTTAAGTCTTCCTCAACAACGTTTTTATCCCATTCTCTCCACATTTCTGTGCCTGCGTTTGATGCCCAGTAATTGCAGCCTAACATAAATTCTTTCATTATTTTTCCTTTCGACTCTGCATATTTTCAGAGTCTTTTTTATTCAAACAAATTATACCATATCTTAAATAGTAAAGTATATACTATTTGTTTGGAAAATACCTTTATTTTTTTGGATTTGACTTGAATTTCTAAAAAATATGTGGTATAATTCCATTATAATGTATATGTTTATGTCAAAATTGGGTTTTGCCCTATTTAGACATTCAATAATCATTACGAAATAATTCGAGGTAGTTATGAAAAAGCAGAGCTTAAAAAAATATTTTTCAAAGGATATTCCCATGAAATACGGCTCTTATGTCTCTGTGCGAGAGGTTGAGGAGCCCACTTCATTACATTGGCACGATTTTTTGGAAATTGAAATGGTTGTTGACGGGAACGGCTCACAGCTGTTGAACGGACAAAAAACAAATTTGTCAAGAGGCTCAATTTCTGTTTTAAGACATACGGATTATCATCAGATTATACCGGAGGCAGACATTAAAATAATTAACCTTTCCCTATCGGACAGAGTCCTTTCCGACAACACCTTGTCAGTTATTTTTTCCTTGCCTCAGGTTCCCTTTTTTCAGATACCGGCGGAGGATTTCAAAATTCTTGAGGATATAAGCTTGCTTTGTGTCAATGAAAACGAGAAAATTCCTCCTAACAGAAATTATCTGAACGGATTGCTTGAATGTTTTTTTCTGAAGCTGTTTGAAATAACAAAAACGGAATACAAGGCAGGAGACGAAAGCTCAGCAAGCCTTTCCCCCATAAACGCGGCTTTGAGATATTTGCACGCTAATTTCAGAAAAAATCCGTCACTTAAGGACGTTGCGAAAATTGCCCACTATAACACCAGCCATTTCAGCACCGCCTTCCACAGTGAAGTGGGCGTGCCGTATATAACTTATCTGACAAACCTTAAAATAAACTACGCAAAGGAGCTTTTGGCCTGCACAAATCTTAAAATTACGGAAATCTGTTTTGAGTGCGGATTTGCCTCCCATCCTGCGTTTTTGCGCGCCTTCAACGCTATTGTAGGTTGTTCCCCGCAAGTGTTCAGAAGGAACATCAACCCCAAGAGCTAATAACAAAAAAAACTCTTCTCAAAAATTTGAGAAGAGTTTTTATTTTGCTCATTTTTTATTTCTTGTTGGGCACAAGCTTTTCCTTACCGCCCATATAAGATCTTAAGGCCACGGGAATATTAACCGTACCGTCGGCATTAAGGTTGTTTTCCAAGAAGGCAATAAGCATTCTGGGAGGAGCTACAACGGTGTTATTAAGAGTATGGGCAAAATACTTGCCGTCAGCACCTGAAACACGAATACGAAGTCTGCGTGCCTGAGCATCTCCAAGGTTTGAGCAGGAGCCTACCTCGAAATACTTTTTCTGTCTGGGTGACCAGGCTTCAACGTCAATAGATTTAACCTTAAGGTCAGCCAAATCGCCTGAGCAGCATTCAAGCGTGCGAACGGGAATATCAAGGGAGCGGAACAAGTCAACGGTGTTCTGCCAAAGCTTATCAAACCACATTTTACTGTCTTCGGGCTTGCAAACTACTATCATTTCCTGCTTTTCAAACTGATGGATACGGTATACGCCACGTTCTTCAATGCCGTGAGCGCCCTTTTCCTTTCTGAAGCAGGGCGAATAGCTGGTAAGAGTCTGAGGAAGAGTCTCTTCAGGAAGCATTTGATCAATAAACTTACCAATCATTGAATGCTCACTGGTGCCGATAAGATAAAGGTCCTCGCCCTCAATCTTATACATCATAGCGTCCATTTCTGCAAAGCTCATAACGCCCGTTACAACGTCGGAACGAATCATAAAGGGCGGAATGCAGTAGGTAAAGCCACGGTCAATCATAAAGTCGCGGGCGTAGGAAATTACTGCAGAATGAAGGCGGGCAATGTCACCCATAAGATAGTAGAAGCCGTTACCTGCAACTCTTCTTGCGCTATCAAGGTCAATACCTGCAAAGCTTTCCATAATTTCGGAATGATACGGAACTTCAAAATCAGGAACTACGGGCTCACCGTATTTCTGAATTTCAACGTTCTCGGAATCGTCCTTACCGATTGGAACGGAAGGATCGATAATATTAGGAATAACCATCATAATATTGCGGATTTTCTCCTGCAATTCGGCTTCCTTCTTCTCTGCTTCGGCAAGCTGAGCGCTCTGCTGAGTAACAAGGTTTTTCATTTCCATTGCCTCGTCCTTTTTGCCCTGAGCCATCAATGCGCCGATTTGCTTGGAATATTTGTTTCTGTTTGCGCGCAATTCTTCCGCAAGCTGAATATTCTTTCTGTTTTCCTTATCAAGCTCAATAACCTCATCTACAAGAGGTAATTTTGAATCCTGAAACTTGTTTTTTATGTTTTGCTTAACAATTTCGGGATTTTCGCGTAAAAATTTAATGTCTAACATAATTTTTATCTCCTTTGTTATGCAAATAATTATATCATAATTAAATTATTTTGCAACTCTTTTTAACAGTCATAAAAATAAACCCCCGAATTTTCGAGGGTTTGTGATTATAATGATTATCGAATGTCGAGAAATTAATTGAATTTCTCGACAAAGCCGATAAAAATCGGCTCTATGTTGCAAAAAACGTCTTAAAAACGTTATTTTGCAACTTCGATATCATTTCAAGGAATATGTTCAATTACCGTTGGTAATTGTTTGCGAATTCTTTCAAT
>JAFVVO010000013.1 GCA_017502165.1 Clostridia bacterium | reverse complement strand
TGCAAAACGATGTTGTGTCCTTGCGGACACAAACACAAAAAGAAACACTTCCCAAAAGGAAGTGTTTCTTTTTGGTGATCCATCCGGGATTTGAACCCGGGACACCCTGATTAAAAGTCAGGTGCTCTGCCGACTGAGCTAATGAATCATATTGGCTGGGGTGGCTGGGCTCGAACCAGCGCATGACGGAATCAAAATCCGTTGCCTTACCGCTTGGCTACACCCCAAACTCGCAAATAAAATGGGGTGAGTAGAGGGAGTCGAACCCTCGACCTCCAGAGCCACAATCTGGCGCGCTAACCAACTGCGCTATACCCACCATTTTTTGCGGTGTTTTTGGTGCGCCAGAAGGGAGTCGAACCCCCGACACACGGCTTAGAAGGCCGTTGCTCTATCCAACTGAGCTACTGGCGCATAAACACCAAAACCTTAAAATAAGGTTGGAGCGGGTGATGGGAATCGAACCCACGCAATCAGCTTGGAAGGCTGAGATTCTACCATTGAACTACACCCGCAATTCGGTCTTCTTATCTCAAAGGCACGTGTTATTATATTATCAAAGAGTTATTTTGTCAACGACTTTTTCTCTCTTTGCCCTATTTTTTTGTTTTTATTAAGGCAGCGTTCCAAATTACCGTGAAATATCTTCTCCTTTAGCGTTTTTGAGTAATTGCGCCTTGAAAGCTCCTCCTGAATTTCCTCGAATACGCGGAGGTTTTTGTTTTTTCCTACTATACTTTCGCAACCGTCAAGGTCACTTCCGAAGCCGAGAATATTCTCACCTCCTGCATCCAGCACCGCCTCCACGTGCTCAAGCAGTTTTTCGATTTTTTCATCCCCGACGAAGTCGGCAAAAAGCGTAAGCCCTAAAAAGCAATCACGCTGAATAAGCTTTTTGATTTGATTTGTTTTTAAGTTGCGCTTATGAGGACACACAGAATACACGTTGCCGTGGCTGAACATAAGGTTTTCAAACTCATCAAAGCAAGAAAAAAACATTCTCTCTCCCGAATGGGCAAGGTCAATAAAAATACCGTTTTCGTCTAATTGGGAAAGAAAGCATTTTCCAAAGGGCGTAAGCTCGCCGTCTTCGTAGCAGCTGCCTCCAAAGTGATTTTTTCTGTTCCACATCGGTCCAACGTAAACGGGTGACAAGGCTTGCAGTATATCCGCATCCCCTCTGTTTTCTGCCCAAGACAAGCCTTCGAATGCAATAAAGGCTTCTTCTACGGGTTTTTGCTTGGAAAATTCATCTATCTGTCTGTTAACCAGCTCTCTATGCGCATTTTTTCCTTCAAATACCGCGAATATACTCTTTTTTATTTTACTCTCATTTTCGTTTTTACATTCTAAAACCGATTGACCTTTAACCTGTTTACTCCACAAATAATCGCAATGCGCGTCAAAAACATACATTTTTATCACCCTTATTTAGCGTATGCTTTCCCTGCTTCTTTTGTTAAAAAAGGACAACCTTTACGGTTGTCCATACATATATTATATATACTCTACTTTTATATCCATTCCCATTTTGCCAACGTTTGAGCCGGCAAGGAACAGCTGATAATCTACCGAGGCTTCAATTCCATCGTTGCTTTTGTCGATTTGCAGGCTTGTAGTGAAAATACGCATATCAAGTGCAAGTCCGCCCATAGCGTAATACTTAGTTTCGTAGGTGGTGGTTTTTTTGAAAAACATATCTCCGCCCACTTCCCCTTGGCGCTCAACCATAATACTGTCATCGGCAATTACAAGCTGGGTGTTTACCGTATCCTCTTCGCTGAGAGCCTCTTCATAGTTGATTTTTGTGCCCTCTGCCGTTTCAACGCATTGGGTACGCATTGTAAAGGTTAAATCCTCATCCATTCCCGCCTGCTTGGTGGTGATAGTTAAAATTGCATTTTTCATTATTGCTCCTAAATTGTTTCTATTTTTCTTCCTCAATAGTTTTAACTGCAACCGTTAATGAACCGCTTCCGTCAGTTTTTACAAAATATGCCTTTCCGCTTTCAAGTGAATCGTGAATAAAGAGCATATTTCCAACAACGTCCATAGAATCTACGCTGTAAACGGAATCCACCTTGCCTAAAACGGTTTTATCGGTGCCTTCATAGGTCATTCTGTAAACGTCACCCGTTTCAGCTTCAACAAAATAAATAAAGTTATCATCTACGCAGTAGGCGCTGATTTCCTTAGTGTGAAGCTTTAATCTTGCCTTGTTACCGCCTTCGCCCACGGGCTGACCTGCCACGTTATCAATAGGCTGCGAGAAAATGCCAACGGTTTCAGCATCACTTTCAAGGCAAATAATTGTGCGGTTAGCGTAATTTAACTGAAGATTTTTATATAAGGCTTCGCTTATCTGGGTAAGCTCAAGGGTGTTTGCGTTAAGCTTATAAGGAACACGAACGGAAATAAAATACGCTTCCGTATCGTCTACGTACAGAATCATACCGTTTTCGTCGCAAAGAGTTTCCTCAATGCCCGTTTCAATATTTATTCTTTTAAGGCCTACCTTAGTCTGATCGTAATAATAAACGTAGCTTTGGCTTAATCTCATTCCCGTAACGGTACCGGAGGTAAAGGTCTTTTTCGTTAAGGTTTCATAATCAAAATAGATAATTTCACCTACCGTTGCAACGGCTACGCCCTTTTCTCCGTAGGTGATAAACTCACTGTCATCAAAGGTTAAAAGGCGTTTGCTTCCTTGCGCGTCAATTCCGACGCATTTAAGATGCACGTTAGTGGATGAGGGAGTAGTATAGAAAATCTTATCACCGTAAACGTACATATTGAAGGCCTTTTCGCTTGTAACCTGCTCAACTGAGCCGTCAAGGGTGTTCATACGGTAAATTGCCGCCTGCTCGGTTACTGAAAGAGCGTCCTTTGCAAGCTCGGGCATTGAGCCATTAATAAAGTATATCCAATCGCCCTGCTGAACCGCAATACCGCCATTTGATTTTATTTCGCCATCGGGCTGACCGCCTTCAAGCTTGGGTGTGCAGGCGCAAAGGCTGATTAAAAGCATTGCCACGCATAAAAACGCAATAATTTTCTTCATACGCTTCTCCTTCTATCCTACTAAGGAAATATCTTCAAATTCAACACATTCTACTTCAGAAGTGTCCATATTAACTCTGTAAATTCTGTCGTAATCACTGTCGGAGAGAAAATACAGATAATTATCTACAACGTCCAGGGTGTCGTAATCGTAAACAAATTCCTCACTTATACATTCTTCAACCGTGCCGTCAAGCGTGCAACGGTACAAATTATTAAGCTTGGTAACGTTAACGTAGTAAACGTAGCCGTTATAATAGGTCATACATCTTCCGCTATGCTGGGAAATCTGTTTTTTCTGTCCTCCGCCGGAGGGAATCAGGAATGTACCGCTTATTTCCTCTTCACTTTCAAGTGTGTATGAAACAACGTATCCGTCGATACTTTCATCAAACAGATAATCCGTGTATCCTGCGTAAACGACGATTTTTGCTTTTCCGTCCTTAGCGGAATACTCGTAAACGTTTCCCGTTCCCATCATATAATAGTATGCAACGTCACCAAAGCAATCAAGCACGTAGGCAGGCTCCTTTGTAACTTCAACAAAGCTGCTGTCCTGATGCTTCATTTTATATACGCTGCCTATTTCTCCCGAAATTTCCCTCGTAAAATACAGGTATTCGTCGCAAACACGTGCATTATAAATTTCGAATTCCGTTATTTGCTTCTTTTCACCCTCAGGGGTTATTTGATGAAGCTTATAATCCTTTGTGTAATAAATATATCCATTCTCAAAGGCATAGCAGCCACCTGAATATATATCGTCAATTTTTTCTACGGTAACGTAATCAGTGCCGTCAAGCTTAACCGTTGCAATATAGCTGGAGCCTTTTTCGAAAACACACAAATATATGGTGTCACCAACGATATTGAACAAGGAAACGTCCTTATTAACTACCACGTCCTTTTCCTCGCCGCTAACCTTCATTCGGCAAAGAGCTCCTGCGTATTCGTGGAATCTTTCGCCTTCATGGCGGGTAAAGTTATCACCGTTTATGTAGTATATCCAGTCCCCCTGCCTGCAGGCAAGACCGCCATTAGAAACAACCGCTTCATTGGGTTGAGCGTTTGCAAGGGGTTTTTCTAAGCCCTTATATTCATTTTTGTCGGCACAACCGCAAAGAAGAACTGCCAGGGACATAAAGCATAATGCAGTTTTTTTGATAACTTTACAAAATACTGTCATAATTTCTTACCAAGCGCATAATTTTTACTACCAGATTAAAGGGAGTTGATTTTATGCGTAAATTTAATTTTAATGCTTTCAAAAAGGAAGATCCTGCCGACAAATTGCCGGAAGCGCCTAAGCGGAAATACAGTGCTTACCGCACCATAATTTCACGCCACGAGGCCGCGTCTGCTCGCCTTAAGGACGAACCGATTGCAATAATAAATACCGACTGACTTATGCCGTAGGCATTCTGCCCTCAAGAAGCAGGCCGAGAGCCTCCTTAACGGTTTCGATTGAGCGGCAACGAACGGTAAATACCGCATTTTCCGCCTGATTATGCTCTAAAACCGCGTGAGTTTCGGAAATCTTATAATAAGTGCCCGAATAAGTAAGCTCCTTATTTTCGGTTACGCCCGTTTCATTGTCGGTTACGGGAATAACAACGTCAAGAGAATATGCGAAAATTTCTTCACCGCGGGGAGTATCCTTAGGCACGATGCCTTCAATATAAAGGAACAGCATTCTTGAATAGAAGGTCTTGAACTGAAGCTCGTCAAGCTTTATACCGTTGATATAATAGGTATTCTTTGTGTTTTCAGTTCCGTCCTCAAGATAGAGGATTTTACCTTCGTCATCATACTGAAGCTTTCTGTCGATGGTTATTTCATAGGTTTTACCGTCAAGCACAAGCTTGCCGCCGCGAAGCCAGTTAATGTTAAGGGCTACCAAATAAGGCGAAGCAAGGGTTACGGGGTTCGCTTTAAGGAGTGCTAACTGATCCTTCTTCACAGTATAAACGGGGGCATCCTCAAATTTATCGTCCTTACCTAAAAGGATGCAGTAATAGGTGTCCTCGCTTCCTTCTACAAGCTTACCTACTACGAAATGGTCTAAAAGCACGCTTTCCACGTCATAGCTCTGCATTTCAAGGGTGGGCTTATCAAAGCCGTAAAGGGATACGTCCTTACCTACCGCGTCAGCATAATAGGCGTTCAAGGTAAAATTGGAAATGTTTTCAAAGTAGCCGTCAACCGCTTCGCTTTCGGTTTGGGAAACCGTAGGCTCAATAAGATACCATGCCTCCGTACCGTAAAGGTGATGCGGTACGTAGGAAAGCGTTGTTGCGCTTCTGTTTTCATCTAACACGGAGATGGTCATAGCGCCGGTGGTGGTGCGGGAAAGTGACGGAAGATTAAGTAAATCGGACAGAGCGTAGGAGAAATAAATCCGCACGAAGTCGTTTACAATGTATATTTCTTCTTTAACGTCCTTAAGGGCGAGATATACGCCCTCACTGCTTCCGTACTCGCTTCCTAAATAGATTTCTCTCTTTGTTCCGTCAGAAAGAGTAACGGTAACGGTAACATCGGGATTCTTTAGTCCGTACTCTGCCATTTTATCTTCGTTGGCGTCAAGCACGAATTTAGTTTCAAGGTTTGCGCAGAACTGTGCAATCTTGCTTACGTTAGTCTGATTGACTAAATCGTATTTATAGCCTTCAAGATTCCATTCCTGAGTTGAACCGTTCATAAACGAGGTTAATTTGATAACCTCGTTATTTTTTTGATTTTTTATTTCAATAGAAGAAATGCTCGTTTGCTCAAGCTCGTAAAGAGTCTTTACGTTTTCGTCCTCACCGCTGTCATTGTTGCCGAAAAGCACAAAGCCTGCAATTAAAGCGGCAATAAGCAAAATGGCAACGGAAACGATAATAAGCGAGCGTTTTTTGCTGATATGTTTTATTTTCGTATCGTTTTTTTCTACCGATAAAAGCTCGTCGCGAAGAGCGTCTTCTTCCTGTTCATTCTGAATAAGCTCCTGCTCAGAATGGTTTTTATTGTCTTCCATTAAAGATTTTTCCTCCTAATCCAAACGATTACGCCGGATACAAATATAATTGAAGGTACTGCAATAACAAGCACGGAGAACCAGATCTTCATATCGAGTTGGCTCATCTGCACGTAGCTTGAGGTAAGGTCAACACCAACGTTTACCAAGGTGTCGCTTGAGGCTCTGCCTGCAAGCCAGTTGATGCCGTTACGAAGAATGTTGGAGTTACCCAGCTGGTCAGCGGTGCCGATGGACTGTGAGCCGAAAAGAAGAATTCTTGTGGCGGTAGTTGCAACTGTACCCGTTACGCCCTCGTTAACTCTTTCGTAAGCGCAAGCAAGATTATTTACACCCTTTTTATAGGAGTTAACGTCAAAATTACTTGCATCAGACCAAGGTACAAGCACGCTTGAGGAGTAGCTTGTTAAAATGGGAGTAAAGGTTTCGGAATATGAGCCGGTTGTAATATCGGAATCATACTTAAACTTAAATGCTGTACTTTCGCTTACCCAAACGGGCTCCTTGGCAGCGCGTACTGCCGCGGAAATATCGTGAGTCTGGTCGGCAACAAGCTCAATAAACTTTGCCGATTCTGCACTGCGGTGGCTTTGGTCGGTTTCGGCAACAACACCGTCGGCAAGCTCTAAGTTAAAGTAGGTTAATAAGCTATTGTAATTTTTAAGGGGATTTCCCGCATCATCTACAAGACGGGTTGCAACAAAGAGCAAGCGTCCGTGAGTATCATCAAGGAAAGAGATAATCTTATCGTATTCCTGCTTGGAAAGGTCGCTGTTAGGCTCAAGCATAACTAAAATGTCGCCCTGCTGAAGCGTCTGCTGACCTGAAATAAGACTGATTTCATCAACGGTGTAGTTTTCACGCCTGATGCGGTTAAGCATTGTAGCGGTTTCCTCGTTTATCTTTTCACCGTGTCCCGTTAAAACGTAAACGTTTTGGCGAACACCTGTACGAAGATACACAAGCGCACTTGTAATCCATCTTTGAAGAACGAAATAGTATTTGCCCGTTTTACTGTTATATTCAACAAGCTCGCTCTCGTTAAAGGCGTGGAAATTGCTTTCGTCGTTCTTTAATGCTACTACAACGGAGTAAGAGGACAAATCCTTAATGTCCGTTGAGAATTGCTTAAGCTTGGAGGGGTTAACAACGGGGTCAACGTTCCGGGAGGTTACCTTATCTGAGGCGCCGTCAAAAAGCTCAACGATATTCTGCGTCATATTTGAATAGTTGCTTGCGGCAGAGGCGGGAATAAAGGTATAGATAACTATTTCCTCTTCCAAGTCATTAAGCGCCGTTTCGGCATTTTTATCGAGAGTATATGTTTCCGTGGGAGTAAAATCCACCTTTAAGCCGTTATTGTTTTCAACGAAGGTTGCTAAAATGTTTACACCCAACACCGCCACGATAACCAGCGCGGTAATTAAAACGGAGAAGCCTCCGTATTTAAGCCATTTTTTATCTGTTTTGAAGTTCATTTTTATACCCCCGTCCATCTTCTGCGTTCAATCGCACGTACCGTTAAAAATACGAACAAGCCTGAAATTGATACGTAATAAATCAGGGGCGAGAAGCCTACGATACCGTCGGCAAAGCTTTGGTATCTCGCAAGCATATTAAGTGATGATGCTATATCCGTCAAGGCTTCGCTTCCGAGGCTTGTGAGCATACTGTCGCCAAGCCAGATAACCGCCGCAACGGCAAAGCTTACAACTGCCGCTACCACCTGGCTTTCGGTCATTGAAGAAACGAACACGCCGATTGCCATAAAGGTTGCGCCGATTAAGAAGAAGCCAACGTACTGCACCATAAGCATCGCAAAGCTTAAGGAGCCTGAAGAGGTGTAAAGCGCAATAACTATGGGGAAAATAAGGTTAAGCACCATAGCAATAAGCAAAACGGTAAGTGCGGCAAAATATTTACCTAATACTACCGAGGTAATGCTGAGGGGTGAAGTTAAATACAACTGGTCGGTTTTATTTTTTCTTTCTTCAGCAAAAATTCTCATAGTTAAAACGGGAGTGATAAAGCTTAAGTAAATTGTCATATTCTGCAAAGCGGTTGAATAATCCGCCATTCCCGAATATCCCGTGCCGTAGGTGTTTGCAGTAAGGTTAATGTTAAAGAACAGTACGGCGCTTATAAGCATAAAAATTGCAATAAACACGTATCCAACGGGAGAAAAGAAGTAGTTTTGAATTTCTTTTTTACAAACTGCCCACATAATTAAATCTCCCTTTCTGCCCCGGTAAGCTTTAAGAAAATATCTTCCAGCGTTACGTCAACGTATTTTATCATTAAAATAGGCATATTAGCCTTTGCCATAGCGTTGAACATTGCTCTGCGCACGTCAACACCCTTGTCGGTTTCAACTAAAATATCAACCGTATCCTTTTCGCGAACTCCAAGGCCTTCAACAAACTTAACGCCTGAAAGAGCGCGAAGCTGTTTTGTTGCGGCGGATTCACTGCCTGCAATACGCACAACCATATTGGCGCTTTCCTGAATACCCTCCTGCAAGTTAGCCAAGGTATCCTGCGCAACGATTTTGCCCTGGTTGATAATAACAACCTGCTCACAAACGTCGGCTACCTCGGGAAGAATGTGTGAGGAAAGAATAATCGTGTGCTTTTTGCCCAGCGCCTTAATCATTCGGCGGATTTCAATAATCTGCTTGGGGTCAAGACCAACGGTGGGCTCGTCAAGAATAAGAACCTCGGGATTTCCCACAAGCGCCTGAACCATACCTACACGCTGTTGATATCCCTTTGAAAGATTGCCGATTCTTCTGCCCATAACCTCGTTAAGCTTAACGAGATTTGAAATTTCTTCAATATGGCTTGAAACTGCGCTTGCCTTAACGTCCTTAATGGCGCAGACGAATTTAAGATATTCCTGCACGGTCATTTCCTGATAAATGGGCGGACGCTCGGGAAGATAGCCAATACATTTTTTAACCTCTCGGGGATTTTTTAATATATCGTAACCGTTAATTCTCGCAGTTCCGCTTGTGGCGGAAATGTAGCCGGTAATGATGTTCATAGTAGTACTTTTACCTGCACCGTTTCTGCCTAAAAAACCAACTACTGATCCTTTCTTTACCTTGAAGCTGATATTATCTACCGCAAGCTTGTTGCCGTAAAGCTTCGTCAGATTTTCAATTTCTATCATTAAAATTTCCTCCGTTATTCCTCTCTGTAGGACCTGCTCAAGAACTGAGTAAGCTCGGGGTTCCACGTTAACTCAACTGTTCCCGTTGAGCCGTTACGCTGTTTTGCAATAATAATTTCCGCAAGGTTTTTATCAACCTCTTCCCCATCGCTGGGATAATATCCCGGACGGTGAACAAGCATTACAACGTCGGCATCCTGCTCGATGGCGCCTGATTCACGAAGGTCGGAAAGCATGGGGGTGTGACCCTTTCTGCCTGAGGTAACGCCACGGTTAAGCTGTGAAAGAACGATAACGGGAACGTTAAGCGTTCTTGCAAGGCCCTTAAGCTGACGGGAAAGGAGCGAAACCTCTTGCTGACGGCTTTCCTTTGTTTCGGTTGACATAAGTGAAATATAGTCGATTACAACAAGTGCAAGATCTTTAATTCTTCTGCACTTACTGCGGATTTCAGTTACACCGATCTGGGTAGTATCGTCAATGTAAAGCTTGGAATTGTTAAGAAGCTCCGTTGCGTCAAAAATGCGCTCCCAGTCGTCCTGCTCTAAGTTACCGCTTCTGATCTTGTTACCGTCAACACCTGCGGCAGTGCCGATTAAACGCATAAGCAAATCGCTTCTGCTCATTTCAAGGCTGAAGAAAGCAACGGATTTCTTTTCTACCATTGCCGCGTGAGCCGCCATATTCATTGCCAAGCTGGTTTTACCCATACTTGGACGGCCTGCGATAATAATCAGGTTAGAGGGCTGAAGACCGCCGGTCATCTGGTCAATTTCATAGAAGCCCGTAGGTACACCGCGGGTTTTGCCGTGATTTAAGTAGATTTCGCGAATCTGCTCGTAAACCTCGTTAACGCTTTCGCTTACGTGCTCAAGCTTTGAGGCTTCGTTGTTCATGGCAATGTTGAACAGCGCGCTTTCTGCTCCTTCAATAACGTCCTTACTGTCCTTTTCCATTCCGTAGCATTCGGAAACGGATTGGCTAAGGGCGGTAATTAAGCGGCGAAGCTTATACTTTTCAACAACCGTGTCGGCATAATGCTCAACGTTCTCTACACTGGGTACCGCACCCGTAAGCTCAGTTAAATAGGAAATTCCGCCTACGTTTTCAAGCATACCTCTTTTGATAAGCTCACTTGAAAGGGTAACCATATCAATGGGCGTGTCCGACTTAAGCAGTTGGCACATAGCATCATAGATTTCCTGATTGTTTGTGCGATAGAAATACTCACTGCTCTTTATTTTTTCATAAACAAGATTTATGCATTCGCTTTTAAGTAAAATTGCGCCTAAAACCGAGCGTTCGCTCTCAATATCGTTAGGCATTAAACGTTCGTTTTCCAAAGAAATACAACCTCTTTCTCTTTTTTATCATCCAAAGCTTTCGCCAAACTGTTTTCCGCCTAAAATGTGGAAATGCAGATGCTTTACAGTTTGTCCGCCGTCGGCGCCCACGTTGCTTACCAGACGGAAGCCGTTATTAAGCTTTTGTTCCTTTGCAATAATACCTATTACCTTGAAAATGTGCGCAATTAAAGCGTTATCCTCTTCGGTTAATGCTACTGCGCTTTCAATATGCTTTTTGGGAATTACCAGAATATGCACCGGTGAAGCAGGGTTAATATCGAAAAATGCCAGCACCTGCTCGTCCTCATAAACCTTTTTTGAAGGAATTTCACCTGCAACTATTTTGCAAAAAATACAGTCCATTTTACTCTATCCTTTCACCCACAAGTCCGTCAGGGGAAACTTGTGTAATCTTAACCTTTACTATTTCGTTTTCTATCTTGTGCGAGGGAAACTGAACGAGCAAATGCTCCCTCGTCAGTCCCTGCTGAACGCCGTCTTTATTATTTTCGCAAAGCACCGATTTTATCTGACCGATAAACTGCCTGCGATATTCTTCTCCCTTGCGGGAGCAGACCTCGGTAAGCTCTTTTGCTCTGCGGGCTTTAGTTTCCTTATCAAGCTGACCTTCCATTTTAGCGGCAACGGTGCCTTCTCTGATTGAATATGGGAAGATATGCGCCCAGGCAAAGCCGATTTCTTCACAAAAGGCTTTGGTTTCGGCAAAATCTTCCTCAGTTTCCTTTGCAAAGCCAACGATTATATCCGTCGAAATTGCGCTTAAGGGATAATTCTGCCTTATTAAATCAACCGCCTGCTTAAATTCTTTGGTTGAGTATTTTCTGTTCATATTTTTAAGAACTCTGTCGCACCCGGACTGAAGTGATAAGTGATACTGACGGCAGAATTTTTCACTTTGAGTAACCTTTGACAAAAACTCTTCCGTAATAACGTTTGGCTCTAAGGAACCTAAACGCACTCGCTCAATTCCGTCAATCGCGCAAATTTCCTGCACTGCGTCAGCCAAGGTTATTCCCCATTCCTTACCGTATGAAGACAAGTGGATACCGTTAATAACTATTTCCTTAAAGCCCTGCTTTGCTAAAAGCTCGCATTGCTTGATTACGCTTTCAAGACTCCTTGAGCGTTCCCTGCCCCGAAGATACGGAATAATGCAATAAGAACAAAAATTATTGCAGCCGTCCTGAATTTTTATAAAGGCTCTCGTCTTTTCAATAGAGCAATCGGGCATATCCTGATAGCAGACAAAATGCGCCATATCCTCAACTGCTACCGTTGGGACTTTTTCTTGTATCAATTCAGGTAAATCAATTTTCTTACTGTTACCTGCAACTATTGTTACACCCGGAATTTTTGCAAAACTTTCAGGCGCTTTCTGTGCCGCACAGCCCGTAACCGCTATTATCGCGTCGGGGTTTGCCTTTATTGCCCTGCGCACAAGCTGACGGGATTTTCTCTCCCCCTCCGCCGTAACACAGCAGGTGTTTATTACGTAAACGTCGGCTTTAGAAGAAAAATCTGTTATCTCATATCCCTGATTTTCCATCTCGCGCGCTAACGCTTCCGTTTCGCATTGATTAACCTTGCAACCGAGTGTTGCAAGCGCACACTTAAACATTCATTTCTCCCGTTAATGCCATAATAACCGCACCGCAGGCAATAGCCGCCGTTTCTGCGCGCAGAATACGTTTGCCTAAGCTTACGCTTACGCCGCCTGCCGAAACTAAAAGTGAATGTTCTTCTTCGGTTATGCCACCCTCGGGGCCTATAAAGTATCCTACGCTTTGAGTTTTTGTTACAGCCTTTGTTATGCTTTGAGTTTTTTCTTCTTCATAAGCCACAATTTTCGTTTCGCAGGCAGAATAAAGCTTTATCGCTTCCTTTAAGCTCATTGCCGAACAAACCTCGGGCACCTTTGAGCGACCGCATTGCTTGCAGGCTTCAAGAGCTATTTTCTGCCAACGTTCTTTCTTATGAAGTTCTTTTTTTGCGTCTTCTATTTTTACTACCGTTCTTGCGGTTATAACGGGAACGATTTTAGTTATTCCAAGCTCTGCCGCCTTTTGAATAACCAAATCCATCTTTTCGTTTTTAATTACCGCCTGAAACAGAATAACGTTGGTTTTTGGCTCGTTTTCGTTCTTGACCTTACCGTTTATTTTTGCAACGCATTTTTCAGCACATTCCGTTAAAACGCAGAGGTAATCCTCACCCGTTCCGTCGGAAACGATAATTTCTTCGCCCGGGGTAAGACGAAGCACCTTTTTTATGTGCTGGCTTTCATCTTTATCGAAAAAGATGCCGTCTTGGTTTATATTTTCACTTTTGCAATAAAACCTGCGCATAAAATCCCCCACGATCCCAATATATCATAGATTATACAATAAATATCCTAAATTGTAAATAGAAAATACTGTGTATATATTATATATATTACGTGACATTCCGCCCTTTTGATTTATTTTGTAATATTCCCCTTTAGAAAGACATAGTTTTTAATGTGTAAAAAACGGCAAGGAGGAATTTTATTGGAACAGTTTGATTTATACAAAGATATTTCACAGCGTACAAACGGTGATATTTATATCGGAGTTGTAGGTCCCGTTCGAAGCGGTAAGTCCACGTTTATAAAGAAATTTATGGACCTTCAGGTTCTGCCCAATATCAGTGATGAAAACGAGAAAAAACGCACCTTAGACGAACTTCCCCAAAGCGCCAGCGGTAAAACCATTATGACTACTCAGCCGAAGTTCGTTCCTAACGAGGCGGTAAAAATCAGTCTTGACGAGCATACTTCCTTTTCCGTGCGGTTAGTTGACTGCGTAGGTTATTTAATTGACGGTATTTTAGGTCACACCGAGGACGATATGCCCCGAATGGTGCGCACGCCCTGGCAGGACGAGGAAATGCCCTTTGAAAAGGCGGCGGAGCTTGGCACTAAAAAGGTTATTTGCGACCATAGCACCATTGGCGTTGTGCTTACCACCGACGGAAGCTTTACGTCTCTTCCCCGAAGCAGCTATATTGATGCTGAGGAAAAGGTAATAAGCGAGTTAAAAACCCTTGGAAAGCCCTTTATAGTAGTGCTTAACACCAACGAGCCTTACTCTATAGAAAACCAAAAATTACAGCTTGCCCTTGAAGAAAAATACGGTGTTCCCGTAGTTCCCTTAGACGTGGCAAATATGGAATTATCCGATATTCAGGCGCTTCTTGAGCGAGTTTTATTTGAATTTCCTCTTCGGCAAATGCGCATAAGAATTCCCCGTTGGATTCAGGCGTTAGATTGCGACCATCCCTTGATGCAGGAGATTTTTGCCTCCCTTAATTTTGACGGTGAAACGAAGAAAATGCGCGATTACACTCGCTTACTTTCTTCATTTGAGGCAAGTGAAAACGTCAAGAGCCTCTCTCTTGATTCCGTTTTGCTTGGGGAAGGCGCTGTTACCTACGATTTGCAGGTTAAGCCCGATTTGTTCTATCAGATTTTAGGTGAAGAATGCGGCCAGGAAATTAAGGGCGACTACCACCTGATTTCCTTAATGCGCGACCTTATCAGTGCCAAGCAGGAATACGATAAAATTGCCGTTGCTCTTGAGCAGGCAAGGGAAACGGGCTACGGTATAGTTTCGCCTTCTATGGAGGAAATGACTCTTGAAGAGCCTAAAATCGTTCGTCAGGGCGGTCATTTCGGCGTAAAATTAAAGGCGAGCGCCCCAAGCCTACATCTGATGCAGGTTAACATTGATACCGAGGTCAACCCTATCGTAGGAAGTGAAAAGCAGAGTGAGGAGCTTGTTAAATACTTAATGAGCGAATTCGAAAGCGATCCCGCGCGCATTTGGGAAAGCAATATGTTCGGCAAAAGTCTGCACGAGCTTGTCATGGAGGGCTTGGAAACAAAGCTTGCCAATATGCCCCTTGAAGCGAGAGGAAAAATGCAACGGACCATGGAGAGAATCGTCAATGACGGTAGCGGCGGTCTTATCTGCATTTTACTGTGATTTCTTAAACAAAATAAGCACTTATGTTTATATGCTCATAAGTGCTTAT
Organism: Clostridia bacterium; assembly: GCA_017502165.1. Lineage (GTDB taxonomy): Bacteria > Bacillota > Clostridia > Christensenellales > QALW01 > UMGS1322. Next base: position 6,573 of record JAFVVO010000013.1, on the reverse strand, counting down.
ATTGTGTTTTTGCCGATTTTTTCTTTAACTTTGCTTCTTATTTAAGATAAAAAACAGACGCTGAAGCCAGCGCCTGAAAACGATTATTTTTCTTGGTTTTTCTCAAGCTCCTCAATTCTGTCGGAAAGCTTTTTAAGGGCTTGAGAGACGGGATCGGGAATATGAACGTGGTCAAGCAGCTCAACCTTTTCACCGCCGAGACGGACTACTCTTGCAGGAGCGCCAACGGCTGTTGCGTGGTCGGGAATTTCGTTAAGCACTACTGCGTTTGCGGCAATTCGGCTGTTATCCCCTACCTTAAAGGAGCCAAGCACCTTTGCGCCTGCCCCTACAAGCACGTTGTTGCCGAGGGTGGGATGGCGCTTGCCCTTTTCCTTACCGGAGCCGCCTAAGGTTACCCCCTGGTAAAGCAGGCAATCGTCACCAATAATTGTAGTTTCACCGATAACTATTCCCATACCGTGATCGATAACCAAGCGCTTACCTATTTGTGCGCCCGGATGGATTTCGATACCCGTACGTTTGCGGGAGCGTTGCGAAATAGAGCGCGCTATATAAAAATGCTTATGCTTATAAAACCAATGGGCAATGCGGTGATCAATGACTGCGCGCACGCCGGGATAAAGCCAGAATATGCTCCACTTACTTGTGGCGGCAGGGTCTCGCTCCTTATAAGCATTCAAAAGCTCGTTTAATTCTTTGAACATAATTTCTCCTAAAATATTTCGTTTGCTTGATAGTATCAATATAATAAATTTATCTTATTTCGTCAAGAGAATTTTGTCAATACCGCAAACAATATTTGATTTTTACTTTGTTATCCGTTCTATTTTAACAATTTACTTGAAATTGCAAAATTTTTATGATATAATTATTTTGTAGTTTTATGCACTATATTAAATGCTGTTAATTTAATTTACAAAGAGGTTTCTATGTTATTCAAAAGGCAAGATATAGCCATAGATTTAGGCACCGCTACGGTTCTTATTTACGTTAAGGGTAAGGGCATCGTTTTGCGGGAGCCCAGCGTTGTGGCAGTTGATACGGAAACGGGAAAGGTTCAAGGCGTTGGCTTTGAGGCTCAGCGTATGCTTGGGCGAGCCCCCGAGAGCATTACCGTTGTGCGTCCACTTAAGGACGGCGTTATTTCCGATTGTGATATTACTCAGGATATGCTTGAGCTCTTTATGCGCAAGGCACTTCCCCGCAGAAGTCTGCTTCGCCCAAGAATCATCATGTGCGTTCCCAGCAGCGTTACCGACGTTGAGCAGCGTTCCGTTTTAGGCGCGGCACAGCGGTTAGGCGCCAAGTGCTCCTACGTCATGGAAGAGCCCAGAGCCGCGGCAATCGGCGCAAATATCGACATCAACCGTCCTCACGGCGTTATGATCGTTGATATCGGCGGCGGAACTACCGATATTGCCCTGCTTTCCTTGGGAAGCAGTGTTATAAGCACTTCAATTAAGGTTGCAGGCAATCAGTTTGATGACGATATAGTAAAATATATGCGCCGCAAGCATAATTTGTTAATCGGTGAGCGTACTGCCGAAATGCTTAAAATAAATATCGGCTCCGCTTGGCCAAGAAGCGAAACCCTCTATTCCGAGGTTATGGGCCGAAATCTTTTAACGGGTCTTCCCAAGAGCATAAAGGTTTCATCCGTTGAGGTTCAGGAGGCTATGCAAGATTCCTTTGACAGAATTTTGGCGGAAATACATAAGGTTCTTGACGAAGCGCCGCCCGAGCTTGCCGCAGATATTATTGAAAGCGGTATCGTTTTAACCGGTGGCGGAGCTATGATTTTAGGTCTTGATAAATACATTTCCTCCACCTTCGGAGTAAACTGCTTTGTGGCGGAGGACGCCGTTTCCTGCGTTGTTTTAGGTGCAGGCAAATGCCTTGATAACCTTGATTATCTTGACCCTGAAATTCCTGATGATTTATATTAAATAAAATGAATTAAGGCACACCGCTCGGTGTGCCTTTTGTTTTATGCTTCTGTAAACTCTCCGTTTTCGTACTTATACAAGGTTACATAGCTACCGAATAAGCCGTTTTCAAACCGCACGTCACGGGAGAAGTAAAAATAGCCGTCACCTAAGGAAATAATACCCGTTGCGCCTAAAGGGAAATTCAGTCCGCGGACGCCCGTTTCCTCGTGCTTAAGTCCAATTTCGGCAAGGGAAAGCATTTCGCCCTCTTCTTCAAGTCCTTTAATTTGCCCCGTTTTTGCTTCAGTATTCATATCTATAACGAACATGGGATAATTGGGGAAGCTCGGCTTATAGCCCTTATAAACTGCCGCAAAAATGTAGCCCGTAGGCGCATCAAACTCAAGATTCTGTATGCCGAAATTTGTGTTACCCGTATAAAGAAAATACTTGTTATCAGGCTTTTCGGGGCCTGTGCGATGCATATCAAGCTGATTAAGAGGCTTTTCGTATTTTGACCAATCGGAAATATCGTATTTCAAAATAACCTGGTTATCGTTATCGGTTTTATCTACATTACTGTAAACTCCGTAAGCAACGTAAAGATATTTTTTGTCCTCCTTACTTGCAGGTGCGGGAGCAAAGGTAAGACCGTCAATGCCGCTGCAGGAATATCTGTGACCTTCTGCAGAATAGTCGTCATAAACCTCTTTAAGAAATACACTTGTCATAATGCCGTCTTTTTCCGCATCCATATCAATTCTGTCAATTTTGTCCACATCGAAAATAGCAACGTAGAAGCCGTCAACAATGTCTTCGGGATTTTCATATTTTCTTAAAATATCCGCGCCGATAATATCGTGCTTAAATTCAAGGGAGCCGTAAACTCTGCCGTCCTCATAGTTATATGCAATACAACCCAAATGACCTGCAAGACCTTTAACACTGCCGATGATATTGCCTTGCATATCGGTTTTAATAAGTGAAGTAGTGAAAGAAAAATACATATATCTTCTCTCTTTGTCCGTAGCGATGCCCTGAACGTGACCGCCTTTCATTCCGCCAAATTCTATTTTCTTAACGTAATCCATTTTGCATTCTCCTTAAAGTTTTACTGACGCCGTATCATCAGTATAAGTAATTCTATCTCCTTCGCAAGCAAAGGAATCGAGATATTCAAAATATTCTTCCTTAGAAGCAAATTCGGGCTTGCTCTGAGCAATAATTTCTTTTGCTCGTTCTCCCCCGGCAGAAAGTAACACGTGAAGAAGCGAAATCTGCCAGATAGCAGATTCAACGCAAGCAAGCTCAGGGTCGTCAATAAAGTAATCAACGCCGTGAGAATTTCCTTTTGCGCCCGGCGCATAAGGATGAATAGCAGGCATCACACTGGAAAGGTCGCCCATATCCGTACTACCTGAATTTATATATCCTAAATCAAGCAAATCTTTATCTAAGGAAATTTTCAACGCTTCCCTTGCGGCTGAGAGCAAATTCATATCATTTTTAAGAGGTGCATAACCGGGAATATCGTTAATATCTACGTTAGCGCCAAGGGAAAGCGCCGCGCCGCAAAGAGCGCGGTTAACTCTTTTGTTTGCTTCTTTAATTCCTGCAAATTCTTTGCCGCGAACATAGCTTTCTATTGTTACTGTGTCAGGAATAGCATTAACCGCTCCGCCACCTTTTGTAATAATTGGGTGAACGCGAATAATATCGTCTTCCTTAAAGGTTTCACGAATAGCGTTTATTGCGCTAAGGCCTTGAGTTGCGGCATAAAGAGCGTTACAGCCCTTCCACGGTGAGCCGCCTGCGTGAGAAGAAACGCCCTTATACGTTACCTTTTTAGCAACACAGCCGACGCCGCCACGAGTAGCCTCAAACTGAGTTCCCTGAGTAGTATGCGCCATAAAAGCCATATCAACGCCGTCAAAATAACCGCGGTATAAAAATTCGGGTTTACCGCCCATATAATGAATTTTGCCCTGTTTAATAAGTTCGCTACGATATTCAACTTCAATAAGCTCTTCTGCAGGAACTGCGCAAAGACGGATTCTTCCGCTGAGTTCATCTAAAACACCAGGTTCTTTAAGTGCCGCCGCAATACCAACCAGTGCCGCGCATTGAGCGCTATGACCGCAACAATGTACTGCGCCCGTTTCCTTATCTGCATCAGGGTGGTCTGCGCACAAAAGTGCGTCAAGCTCTCCTAAAACAAGAATTTCAGGTCCGGGACGTCCCGTATCAAGCACCGTATAAAATCCGGGAATATCTCCTGCTCGGGTAATTTCGTAACCAAGTTTTTCGAAAGTATCTTCCATATATTTGCTCGTTTTAACCTCACGATAACCCGTTTCGGGATTTGCCCAGATATAGTTCTGTGTATCAAGAATAAGCTGTCTGTTTTTCTTTACTGCATCAACGTATTTTTTCATTTTTACCCCGCTTGAAAATTATATTTTACAGTTAATAATTTTAACACGCAAAGCATCAGATGTCAATAAGGCAACTGACAGTTGCGTTTATGTGTAACGAAAAAACGGAACGAATTTTTATAATTCGTTCCGTTTAATTTCATTTAATTATCCAAGCAAAACGTCGAACACAAGCATTATGCAAAAGCCTACGAGCAAAGCATACGTTGCGCCACGCTCAAAGCCGTGTGCATGGGTTTCAGGTATCATTTCGTCACTGATAACGTAGAGCATTGTGCCGCCTGCAAAAGCAAGCGCAAAAGGCAAAATCGCAGCAGAAACGCTTACGGCAAAATATCCGATAAGCGTGCCGACTATTTCCACAAGTCCCGTTATTAAAGCACAAACGAGCGTTTTCTTGGGGCTTACCCCTGCGGCAATCATAGGCCCGATAATCACCATACCTTCGGGAATATTCTGCAGGGCAATACCGCCTGCAATCATCAGCGCGTGAGAATTATCTCCCGAGCCAAAGCCAACGCCTGCGGCAATACCTTCGGGCAGGTTGTGAATGGCTATGGCAAGCACAAAAAGAAGCACCTTGCTTAAGTTTGAATTGTGATGGTCTTCAACGTCAGCACCAACAAGACGGTGAAGATGCGGTACAAGCTTATCTATGAGGTTGAGGCAAACTGCACCGGCAAAAATTCCTGCTATTGTTATAAGCAAGCCGAATTTACCCCCAAGTTCTACCGAGGGCAGCACTAATCCAAGCACTGCCGCCGCAAGCATAACACCTGCCGCGAACGATAAAACTATATCGGAAAATTTTTGCGTAATCTTCTTAAACGCAAATCCCATTACGGCGCCAAACATTGTTGCGCCGCCTACCCCAAGGGCAGTTAAAAGTACAAGCTCCATTAAAAACTCCTGAAATAAATTATCTATCTTCATTTTATCATAAGTTCTACCGTTTTGCAAGCTATGGAAAAATATTTTTCTATAGCGATGTTCTCGCTCTGCTTGAAAAGACGTTGACTGTAAACAGTTAAACAATGTCGTTTTCTAACAAAAAAAGCACTTCCGAAAAAGTGCTTTGGGTTTTTCTCTCGCGTCCGAAAAAACTGGGCAAAATCCGAGGATTTTCTTTGCTATTTATCTCCAACAATTATTGGAATTTTAATTACTCCACAAATGTCATTTAATTTGTAGCCACCGGAACTCTCAACATAAATTTGCTCATCTGAACCTACATAGAGGACAAAACCATGGTCGGATGGGTGAACAATTTTTGCCTTCAATGAACCTACTGAATTTTTAATCTCAAATATCCCGTCTTTATTCTCTCGTTTGGCAAAAGATTTGTGTGGTTCAACATCACCGAATTCAATCATAATTCGATACTTACCTAACGAACCGTCGTAATCTCTTACACCATCGCCGCAATATTCTCCCTCATCTTCGGCAACATCACGGACAAAGTACCCACCCATTGGTAAAAAATATGCTATTTTTAATTCTAAATTATCTTCATTGCTTGTTTTAGCTGTGATGTTGGTTACAACTCCGGTATTATACTGTAAAATGTCAGAAAGAAAAACAAAACAAATAACACCTATTAAAACTACACTTGTTAAAAGAATGGCTATTTTTTTCATATCATAACCTACCTTTAGGTGTATTATAGCATAAAAGCTGTGGAGCCGCAAGAGTATAAGTGAAGTATCGGCTTTGCCGATGTGAAGTTGTGGCTTTCGCCATAGTGAAGTTTTGCGGTTACACCGCAAAGTGAAGTTAAGTGTGCCACCCACGCCCGCAGGTACTTCACTTGCGAAGCAAACTTCACGCACCGAAGGTGTGCTTATCGTGCCGCAAGGCACCCTTAGTTTCCAAAACAAAAAGCACTTCTTACGAAGTGCTTTTTGTTTTGGAGGCGCCACCCGGAATCGAACCGGGGATAGAGGCTTTGCAGGCCTTTGCCTTACCGCTTGGCCATAGCGCCGAAATTGGAGCGATAGACGAGATTCGAACTCGCGACATCCACCTTGGCAAGGTGGCACTCTACCAGCTGAGTTACTACCGCATTATTGGCGACCCGAATGGGGCTCGAACCCACGACCTCTAGCGTGACAGGCTAGCGCTCTAACCAGCTGAGCTACCGGGCCAATGATGGTGGGAACAATAGGGCTCGAACCTATGACCCTCTGCTTGTAAGGCAGATGCTCTCC
>JAFVVO010000012.1 GCA_017502165.1 Clostridia bacterium | reverse complement strand
CAATACATATATTATATATAAAAGACCCCCCCATAAAAACACGTAACCCCCGTTATTTTTAATAATTTATTAACGAAAACCAACAATCCGATAAAATTTGTTAAAAATTTTCAAAAAAAAACATAAAAAACTGTTGCCAAATTATTTTCGGTGTGATACAATACTCACAGAGCGTGGAGAACGCTAAAAATATAAATTATTTTTTTGAAAGGGGAAAATCCTATGAAAAAATTATTGGGAATCCTGCTTGTGCTCGCTTTAACAGTAGGCGCATTCTCAGGATTAACACTTTTTTCAATGTCAGCAGGCGCTGCAGGCTCCTATGCCAACGACAGCGAATTCTTTATTGACTTTGAAAATGAATCTGATCAGGCTACATATGGTGTAAACGGCACGTTCGTTTCAGCTGATGACCTTGCAGCTGCAGGCGTACCTACCACAACACCCACCGGCAAAAAGCTTGGCAACGTAGTTAAGTTTGTCGGCGTAAACCGTTGGGATGGTTTGTCTTTGCCTGCATCAATCGTAGATCCCGTTATCACTGCATCCGGTTGGTACGTAGTATCAGCATGGGTATATTGCGAAAGCTGGACCGATTCTGACGGCGGCCAGAAGATCAAGGTAAATCTTGCTCATTCCGGCGCAGGTATTAATAGCGCAAGCAATTATATTACATCAGCAGGTGCTATCAATAAGAGCATCGGTTTAGGTAATTGGTGCTATTTTGAAGAAGTAGTATACCTTGAAGATGCTTGGTATACCGCTGCAAGAGAAAATGCAAGAACCTTCTCTTTCCGTTTTGACTCTTGGGGGCTTAACCCTTACTATGTTGATGACATTAAGTTTGCAAGAGTTGATGGAACCAACTACAGCCTTGTTAGAATTGGTGATATGGAAAGCTCCTCTATGGGTGCAGTATTTAAAGGTGCAAACTTCCCGCTTAATGCAAACAACACTCCCGTAATCAAAATTTATAACCTTAACAGTGCAGTATCACAGTTCAAAACAAGAATTGGTACCGGCTGGTCTGGCGCTGGCGGAAGTAACCAGGACTTCTTCCTTCCTGCAAATTCTGCTTATACAATTACCACTAAGCGTGCATTCTCCGCAGATGAAATTGCTGCTTGGCCCACAAGCGGTAGCTTGTTCTATCAAACCTTGTATTATAACAAGACCAGTGCCACAGCAACCTCACCCATGGTAACTGCAAGCGCAGGTATTGGTTGGCGTTTCGCTCTTGATATTACACACTTTACTCCTGCACAGTCTACAGCAAATGAGGCGTTCTTAACAACCGCTGTTAACCGTGCAGTTATGAAAAATGTTGGCAACACCGGTTTGTTTGTAAACTCTGATGTTGCTAGAGGTAACGTTTGGTACTATGCTAATGCCGAAGGTATGTACACTGCAAAAGCAACTGCTTATAGTGGATACGCCTTTAGTGGTTGGTACGATAGCCTTGGCAGACTTGTTTCTTCCGATGCTACCATTACCACCTATGGTGCTAAAGCTTTAACCGCAAAGTTCGTTGATCCCAACTACGTACCTCCTACTGTTGATTTCGACGCTTTAGAAAAGAACTTTATTTCTGACGACCTTTCAAACTTCGATGCCCTTGAAGTTGGTGCAACCGTAGCTCTTGGTAGCGTAGGCGGTGCAACCAATTTCACTGTTACTGAAGACGCTGAAAAGGGCAAGGTTGTAACCTATACCGCCCCTGCAACTTACGGTTCAGCAGGTTGGTCTTTAGGTGAGCAGCTTAGAGCTCTTGATGCTGCTCTTGGTGGAGGAAAGACCATCAGAATTAGCATCTCTGTTGACTTCAAAACTACTGCTGCTCGTGACTTTACTGAGATTTCTTTCAGAAACACAGCAAAAGGTCAGATTTTGTCTTCCGGCTATGGCTACAAGCACGTAATTGGTTCAAACGCTTGGCATACTTTAACTTGGGTTCTTGACGTTACTCCCGAGTTATTAGGATCATCTGACATGCTTTTGTGCTTTGACCGTGTGAGTACAAATGCCGTTATTTCTATTGATAACGTTGTTGTAAAATACGTTCCCACTCCTCAGAACGAGCGTGTTCTTGAAGTTGAAGGTGACGGCGTTACCATTAACGGCGTTGCTGAATCTGCAGTTCGGGCTTCTGAAGGGAACATCTACAAGATTGCACTTAATGATGCGACTAAGGTTCTCGTTGGCGTTAAATATGCTGACGGCACCACTGTTATCCCCGCAGTTAACGGCGTTGTTGACTTTGTAATGCCCAACTCCGACGTTACTCTTGAACTTATCACTCAGGATGTTTCTTTCGTTCCCGAAAAGAATGAAATCACCATCATTGCAGGTAACGGCACCATTATTAAGACCGTTGAAAATGCAACTGATATCCCCGCAGCTCCTGCCCGTCTCGGCTATACCATCGCAGGCTATAGCGTAAACGGCGCAGCAACTGTTGCAACTCTTGAAGAAGCTCAGGCAGCAGCTCAGGCTCTCCTTGATGCAGGTACCAAGCAGATTGCAGTTAAGTACGTTTACACTAAGAATTCAACTGATAAGACTGTTATTTCAGTTAATGGCGAAAAGAGCACTGTTGAAAAACTTAAGCTCGTAACCTTCTCAACTCCCGCTGTTAAGGAAGGCGTTCCCTTCGCATACTGGGAAGACGCTAACGGAAACATCGTTTCCTACAACAGAATCTTAGCAGTTTATCCCACCAGCAACCTCTATGTAACTGCAGTTTATGCAGCAGAAGTTGTTAAGGAAGACTACTTCGAGCTTACCGGCTTCACTAAGAATGCTGACCAGTCCATCTCTCTCGTTTCCAACAGAAATATGGGCACATCCACTCTTGTTAAGCACGGCTTACGTCTCGTTTCCTCACTTAAACAGCTTAGCGAAGCTGATGCAAAATCAGTTCTTGGCTTAGGCGACGTTCTTGGCGGAACCAAGCGTTACACCGTTTGGGCAGGCGCAACCAACCCCGTTGGTACCTTCGTAGCCTCCAAGACCAGTGCAGACAGCAACCTCTTCTGGTACGCAGCAGCTATCTATAAGGTAGAAGGCGGCGCTGACTACGTAATTTCCAATTATAAGGAACTTACTCCCAACCAGGTTGAATCTGCTCTTGCAACCTTTGATGACGTTGATAGCGTAGACCAGCTCGTTGCTCTTGGTATTCTTTCTGCTCCAACCGGTGAAAGATATACAAGTGAAATTGCTGAAGAAGACGGCAACAAGTTCCTTAAAATGTCATTTGCTGCTGGCTCAAATACTTGGTCAGCACCTGCACTTAGCAACTTTAAAGACTATTTCACCGAAGCAGGTACTTACACCTTCAGCGTAAGAGCTAAGATCGTAAGCACAGGTGAAACTGAAGTTGGTAATTTTGGTATGAAGCTTGTTGGTGCAGACAGCTTATGCACCGGTGTTCAGTGGTCAAACGACACCACCGGCACCTATAAGACCGATTTCTTCAATGGCTGCAACAATCCTGCATCAACAGGTAACGTTCAGGTTTACCGTGACGTTGCAGGTAACATTGCTGCTACAAGCGAATGGGCAACCTTGTCTTACACATGGACTATTACCGATGCAGACCTTGAAACCTTCGTTGGTCAGGATTGGTCACTTACCTTCCATATGCTCAACAAGAATGCACACGACCTCTGCATTGACGATATTACCATCGTTAAAGGCGAAAACGTAAATTTTTAATTTGGGACGGAGCTTCAGCGACTTCTTCCCCCAACCAGAGTAGCGTAGAGCCCTGGGGCAGTGCTAACGTTTCCGTTAATACCGCCTGCTCTGATGTGTCATATACAACAAACTCCAACTCAATTGGGTTGGAGTTTGACACTACTAACTGGACAAATGCTGAAAATTATCAATCCTTCCAGCTTGATTTAACAAGCCAGATTGCTCGTCTTTCACGCCCCGGAACCTATTGGCTTACTTATTGCACCACCGCAAAAAAAGGCACCGGCAATGCATCCTATAACTCCGATATTGCTCACGCCTGCTTAAGAAATGACAAAGGTTATTTCAAAAGCATTGCAAAAGGTGATTCATACGTTGGTTTATCCACCATCAAGTATAAGGGTGACGGTGTTTGGAACAGATTTACCGAAGCAATTTATATTGATGAAGCCGCTATTGCCGATGCAAAAGCAGGCAGATCTATTGGCCTTTGCCTTGATTTAATGAAGGGTAAAGCAGTTCAAAACATTTACGTTGACCAGGTTCGCCTTGAGATCGCTAAAGACGTTAAGCTTGCTTCTCCGGAAAAAGCAACAACCTGGAAAATGGCAGAGTTTACCCTTATCGGTAAGCCTGCAAAGAATTATAACAATTACGAATTAGCAATTACCGCAACCAATACTGTAACCGGCACCACCATTACTCAGCCCGGCTTCTGGAACGGTGGCTCCGAGTATAAGGTTCGCATTGCCTTTACCGAAGCAGGTGTTTGGAACTATACCATCAGTGGCACTGCTCTTGAAACCGTTCAGAACGGCACCGTTGAATGTGTAAAGGCTTCCTCCTCCGACCACGCTATTTATCAGCACGGCTTCGTAACCGAAAATGGCAAGTACTTCACCTATGCTGATGGTACTCCCTTCTACTACGTTGCCGATACCCACTGGAACATCGTTGACGAAATCGTAGAAGCAGACGTTGCTATTGCAGGCTATGAAGCAGACGCTTCAATGCCCTCAGGCTATAAGTATACCGGTACCTCCAATAAGGTACGCGTGCATCTTACTAAGCTTATGGCTGAGACTCGTGCAAAGCAGGGCTACACTGTTATTCAAACCCAGCCCTCAGGTGGCGGCTCCACTCAGCTTTTAAGCGGTATTACCGCCGGCATTACCGGTACCGATAATGCAATTAAGTATTTTACCCGTCTTGATGAAGCATTTGATATCATCGCCGACCAAGGCCTTGTGAATGCAAATGCTCAGCTTATCTTCCCTCAGTATATGAAGATGCTTATCCCCAACTACGGAGGAATGGATACCTCTCTGCCTGTTGCTTATTATAAGACCGTTGTAACTAACGGCGTGGGCGGCACTCCCGTTCGCATTTCTGCAAGCGATTTTAACAGTATTGCAAGCCAGAATGCAAGCAACGCAAAGATTATTCACGAAACTATCGTTGGTTTGGGCGTTGACCGTTACGTTGTATTTAACGGTAGCGTTAACGATTTTGATAATATGACTGAATATCTTGTTCGTTATGACTTTAACGACGAATTCTATGCTCAGATGCGCTCTGTTGCTCGTTACTGGGTAGCACGCTATGCCGCATATCCTTCAATGTGGTCTCTCGGTCAGGAAATCGATAACGACTTCTACTTTGGCAGAACCCGTGAAGACAAGGCAGACGTTACAATTATCCGTGACGGCGTTGAAACAGTAGGCACCGCTTATAACTTCCTTGAAACTTGGAACTGGTGCTCACTTACCAACCCCTATATCCTTATTGCAGAAGGCATTGCTGAATTCGATCCCTATTCACAGCCCTTAACTGCTCATCAGGAAGGCGCTAGTGGTGCATCCGTTTACGGTGGCGGCATTACCGATGCTTATTATTTAGCATCTGATGCAGGCAAAAAGTTCTCACAAAGAACTCCTCAAACCACCTATTCAGCAGGCATCTACAAAGGCAACAAAGATTCAGGAAACTCAATTTTCCTTGCAATCAAGGGTCACTCCTTCTTTGGTGCTCAGGTTTCACCTTGCTGGTGGAATAGAAACGCTTATAACTATTCCGGCCAGTACAGTGGCGACATCGTTATTTCGCAGGATTACTACAACAACTCAAGCAAGCCTGCCGTTAACTACGAGCCTGCTTACTTGTGGCTTAAGACCAATAACTACACCATGCGTTATCGCTCCTGGTACGCCTTTATGAACGGATGGGCAGGTTTTGCCTTCGGTGCAAATGACACCTGGAGCTATAAGAATGGTTACCATTGCTATGAGCATAGCACTGACGAGCATAACGGTAATATTACTACCGAAATTAAACAGTACGCAACTTATATTGACTCACTCAACTCCAATTCAGGTGTTCAGATGGGTTATATCAATAAGTTCTTTACTGAAAGTGGTGTTTCACTTTCATCACTCAGACCTGCCTGGGGTAACTCAAGCTACTTTGGTGCCGCTTCAAGCGACCTCCTTTGGTCAATGATGAGAAGTGATAGTGCAGCTGTTATTTACTTCGGTGATTGCAGCATCAACAACAGCACCTACCACGCAACCAACAACACCTACGGTGCAACCGGCTTTATGAGCACTGCATATAAGAACGCAGCAAAGGCAAAAACTTATTTCGATACAACTAAGTCACTTGCCGTTCACGATGCCGCAGTAACCGCCGCAGAACTTTCCGATAACGATAAGATTGAAATTTCAATTATGCGTGACGGTGGCTACAACCTTCCCTTAGGCAATCTTCAGTCTAATGGTAGCGAGTGGTATATCAATCCTGATACCACCACAAGAAACACTAACGTAACCGGTACAGTTAAGGGCCTTTCAAACGGTACCTACACTGTTGGTTGGTTTAACCCCATCACCGGTCAGTTCGTTTCTGTTGGTACAAAAACAGTCTCTAACGGAACCTACGCAATTGGCGAAAAACCCGTTGGTCACGACTTCGTATTCTATATGGTTAAAAACTGATTATAAAAGTTTTATCTGTAGAAACAAGTAAATTTTCACAAAAAACTACCTCGAATTTTCGGGGTAGTTTTTGTTTTTTGTTTTTCATTCAAAATAATAAAAACGCTGCATATAATTTATTAAAAAAAAGGGAATTAAAAATTAAAAAATGAGGATTAAAAATTAAAAAAAGTATGATTTTTTTTGAATAAAATTAAAGCTTTTTACAATTCATTCCCTTTTAATCCCTATAAGAGCCCATAACTTCTTGCAGGTTAACCTTTTATGTCTTTTTAATACGCTTTGTATTCCTATAAAGCTTTATAACGCCCTATAAAACCCTATAAAACGCATTTTTGGAGGCTAAATGAAACTTTTTCTTCGTATTTTAACGTCAATTTTACTGGTTATTTGTATGATTTTTGTGCCCAAAAATTTGTATGGTGAGCTTAATCAAGACAAAATTACCGACGAAATGTATCGTAGGAGAGAGAAGTATTTCTATGGTGTTATAACCCTTTGGCAAATCGACTCATTTGAGGGCGGCACGGGTAGTAGAGCAAATTGGCTAAAGTCAGTCGTGGCGGGCTTTGAACGGCGTAACAACGGTGTTTTTATCAACGTAGAAACTATCTCATCAACCCTTGCTCAGCAACTGATTTCAAGCGGCCAAAAACGCCCCGATTTAATTTCCTTCGGCGCCGATTGCGACTTTAATTCCGCTGATTTCGAAGCATTAAAAATCGAAACTGAAAACATCCATCCCAGCGTCAAAAAAATAACTCTTGAAAACGCAATTCCCTGGTGTATGGGCGCATACTTTATGTTTGGTCAAGGGGATGAAAATCAGTGGGGAACAGACGGAAAAATCATCACCGCAAAAAAGGCTAAAAAGTCAGTGTTTTCGGTCGGTTTGCCGATTAAACAGGGTTATAATTCCGCCAAAAATTTAGAGCATTTATCGGGCAATTTTTCCGCTGAATTATCATTAAAAACGGCCTCTCCGCAGGAGCTTTTTGAAGGGTATAATTACTCCCAAAATATTAACAGAATAGTAGGCACGCAACGGGATTTTTACCGCCTTGAAGCCGCAAAATCAAGAGAAAAAGCCCGTGCAGGTGATATCAAATTTTTAGGATATTCAGACTTATTTCAGTATATTGGAATTTTGAAGTGCGAAAATGAAAAGAAAACTGCCACAATGCAGGATTTTATCGCATTTTTACTGGAGCCGGAGCAGCAAAATAAATTAGGCACCATTGGCTTATTTCCCGTCCGAGTTGACGCACTTCCGCAATACAATAACGAGAATATGAACTATTGGTGGAACGAAATAAAAACCATCAATTTTAAGAGTGATACGATGTTGTTTCAAACCGCCAAAGGTCAGGCAGAGTGGGAAAAGTCCTTGCAAAAGCTGAAAACACCGATTAATTAACAAAAAAGCATTGAAATATTTAGCGTTTTTTGATATAATGTTAAAGAGTATATTGTAGGAGGGGCAGTATGTCCGTTGATTCAATGAAGCAATTTATCACCCAAGGTGATTTTGATTATATTTTTGACGCACCTATGTGCGATTACACTACCTTGAAAATTGGCGGCAAGGCAGATATTCTCGTTCAGCCAAGGTCAATAGAAGAACTTACCTTAATAATTTCAAAGGCAAAAGAAAATAATATTGATACGTTTTTTATCGGAAATGGATCCAATCTTTTAGTGCGCGATAAGGGTATCAGAGGCATCGTTATTAAGTTTGGAGCTAACTTTGCCAAGACTACTGTTGAAGGTGAAATTATCACCGCGCAAAGCGGTATTTCTCTCAGCAAGCTTGCTTGCATCTGCGCTGATAACGGCTTATCGGGCTTTGAGTTTGCGGCAGGTATTCCCGGAAGCTTGGGCGGCGGCATCGTTATGAATGCAGGTGCCTATAAGGGAGAATTAAAGGACGTTGTTTTTTCAGTAACCGCATTAACCGAAAGCGGCGAAATTAAAACCTTTAACGAGGATGAGCTTGACTTTTCATATAGGCATAGCTGTTTTTCACATACCAATATGCTTGTGCTGGAAGCAAAGCTTCGTCTTGAAAAGGGCAATAAGGCCGAAATAAAAGCTAAAATAGCGGAGCTTGCTCAAAAACGAAGAACTACTCAGCCACTTGAATATCCAAGCGCAGGAAGCGCCTTTAAGCGTCCCATGGACGGCTTTGCGGCGGCAATGATAGATTCCTGCGGTCTTAAGGGCTGTACTGTTGGCGGCGCTCAGATTTCACAAAAGCATGCAGGATTTTTGATTAATTATCAAAACGCTACTGCCAATGACGTAACAAAGCTTTTACATCACGTTCAAGAGGTAGTTTTCAGTAAGTATGGCACAATGCTTGAGCCCGAGATAATTACTATCGGAGAGGAATAAGGATTTGATTACAGGAGATTTTCATACACACGGAAGCTTCAGCCACGGCAAAGGCAGTGCCATGGAAAATGCCAAGGAAGCCGTTAAAAAGGGCTTGAAAAGCCTGGCAATCACCGAACACGGCTTATTTATTATAGCGGGCGGACTGCACGCAAAGGAAATTAAGGAAGCGCGCCAAGAATTTGACGAAGCACAAAAGGCGTTTCCGCAATTAAAGATGTACTTTGGAGTTGAAGCTGACCTTATTTCACCTGAGGGAGAGATAGACCTTCCTAAAGAGTTTGAAAACGTTTTTGACGTTGTTTTAGTGGGAATGCACTATTTTGTAAAAGGCACAAAGCAACGAAACGTAATAAAAATAGTTTGGCGAAATTTATTCAGAAAATTCATTCGCGACAGAGAAAAGCTTAAAGAGATTAACACACGTGCGCTTGTTAACGCTATGCACCGTTACAGAATAGATGCGCTTTCACATTTAGGAACAAGTATGCCTGATTTTGATTTGGAGCGTATTGCTAAGGCGGCGGAAGATACGGATACGTGCATTGAGCTTAATAATAAGCATTGCTCACTGTCACTTGAACAGCTTGTGTTTTTAGCAAAAACAAATGTAAAATTTTTACTGTCTTCAGATGCGCATCATCCTGAAAAGGTTGGACAAGTTGAGCAAATGCTCGCTTTGGCTTTGGAGGCAGGTATCGACGAAAAAAACATATTGAATCTTAATCAGGAGTATATACCCAAGCGGTTAAGAGAGGGTATGGCTTAAAAGAGAAAGGGAGAGAAAAATGCAGTTCGTAATAGTAACGGGGCTTTCGGGAGCAGGTAAGACTACAAGTCTTAAAATGCTCGAAAACATGGGCTTTTTCTGCGTTGACAATCTTCCCAGTATTCTGCTTTCTAAATTTGCAGATTTGTGCTTTCAGACTAATACGGAGTTTACGAAGGTTGCGGTAGGAATCGACGCCAGAGGCAGAAAATTCTTCCGCGATTTTGAAGCGGCGCTTGAATATATGGAGAGCAATAACTATCCGGTTGAGGTATTATATCTTCATTGCGAAAAGGACGCTCTTGTTAACCGTTACAATTTCACGAGGCACGTGCATCCCTTGGCAGATGACTGCGGCACGATTTTAGAGTGCATTGAAAAGGAAAACGAAATACTTAAGCCAATTAAGAATCACGCTACTTATTTGATAGATACTACTAAAATGCAACCTAAGAACATTAAGCACGCTCTTGAGAGGCTTTATGCAACAAATAACTCAACGGCGGTACGCACCTTGATTTCTTCCTTTGGGTTTAAGAGGGGACTGCCCGTTGATGCAGATTTTGTCTTTGACGCGCGATTTTTGCCGAATCCCTATAACGTTGCAGAGCTTCGCAGTCACAGTGGGTTGGAGGAATGTGTTCAGCAGTATTTGCTTAACTTTGATGAATTTAACAGAGCGGTTAATTTAGTTTACAGTCAGCTTAAGGAGATCATCCCTGCTTACTCAAATTCGGGCAAGCACGAGTTGTTTTATGCTATTGGCTGTACGGGAGGATATCACCGCTCGGTTTTCCTTGCCCAAAGCGTTGCCCAAAGACTTGCGCAGGATGGCTTTGACGTTTCTTGCGAGCACAGAGATTTAGAGCTTGAGGGGGAAAAATGGAAAAATCTTTCTCAACAGTAACCCGTCTGGAGCTTGCAAAGGTAAAATTCGGTAAGGAATCACAGCTTTTGGCGGAATTAGCCGGCTTCAGCTTTTCTTCGGGCAATATTAAGCTGGGCAGAGGTGCTCTTTCTCTTGAGCTTGCAAGTGAAAACGAAGAAATTATAATGCGTGTTGCCGCTATGCTTAAGCGGTTATATTCCTGCTTTGTAGAAATCAAGGCAGTAGAAAAAAATCAACCTAAAAAGCATATAAGCTATTCAATTGAAATTATGCCTCAAAATCCTGAAGGCAAGCTGCTTTTTGAGATAGGCTTGCTTACGGGCTCGGCAGACGATTATAGCTTTGGAGAGCTTAACAAAGAGATTTTTTCTTTTGAAGGCTGCTTTGAAGCGATGCTTCGCGGTGCTTTTTTAGGCTGCGGTGTTCTTTGTGATCCTCAAAAGGATTACAGAATGGAATTCGTGCTTTCTCACGATGAGTTTGCAGGAGTTTTGCTTGAGAAGCTGGTAGAAAATAATATTCAGGCAAGGATAGCTAAGCGTAAAGAAAGAAACGTAATTTATATTAACCAGATGGAAAATATTTCCGACGTACTTATTTTTATCGGTGCGGCAAACGCTATGCTGGAGTTTGAAGAGGTGCGGGTTCAAAAGGATGTAAAAAATAACCTTAACCGCAGTGATAACTGCTTCTTTGCAAATACCGGCAAGGCAATTAACGCCGCACAAAGACAGATAGAGGATATAAATGCGTTGTTTAAGGCGAAGGTGTTCCTTACGCCTGCTCTTAAGCAAGCCTGCGATCTTCGGCTTAACAATCCCGACGCAACCCTTTCCCAGCTTGCACAGATAAGCGGAAGAACTACTAAATCGGCTCTTAATAAGCGGTTTATCAAGATTCATCAAATGAGTGAGGAATTAAAGGATAAATCTTAATTTATATTTTCAGGAGTGATTTTATGAAAGAGAATATTACAGTTACCAAAGAGATAATTCCCGAAAAAATAGGAGATCTCTGCGAAAAGCTTTCAAAGCTTGATTGCAGAGCGTATATCGAACAGAATAATCAAAGGGTTAATGCCCGCAGCGTTATGGGGATGATAGCGGTTAACCTTAAAAAAGGTGATAACTTAACTGTTATTGCTGAGGGAGCGGAAGCCGCTGACGCAATTAAACTTATAAAAGGAACTCTTTTAGTATAATGGAATTTGTACATCTTCACACCCATACTGAATATAGCTTGCTTGACGGAGCCTCACGAATTGATGAGGTCATTTCTGCTGCCAAAAATTTGGGTATGAAGGCTTTGGCTATTACGGACCACGGTGTTATGTTTGGTGCGGTGGAATTCTTTAAGGAAGCCCAAAAACAAGGAATAAAGCCTATTATTGGGTGTGAGCTTTACGTTGCTCCCCGCAGTAGATTTGATAAGCAGGGAAAGACGGATAAGGAGTACGCTCACCTTATTCTTTTAGCAAAGGATACAACAGGATATGAAAACCTGATCAAGCTTGTTTCCCTGGCATACACCGAAGGTTATTATTATAAGCCGAGGATCGATTACGATTTACTTGAGAAGCATACGGAAGGCTTAATATGTCTTTCAGCTTGCCTTGCAGGTGACATTCCTCAGCTGCTTCTTAACGGAAATTATGAAGCGGCAAAGGAGCTTGCCCAAAGGCTTAAGGATGCTTTCAAGGATGATTTTTATATTGAAATTCAGGACCACGGCATAGCAGAGCAAAAGCAGATTTTGCCCCTGCTTATCAAGCTTGCACGTGAACTTGAGTTGCCATTGGTTGCAACTAACGACGTACATTACGTTAATAAGGACGACGCCGAAATGCACGACGTTCTCTTGTGTGTTCAGACGGGTAAGACTATGGATGACCCTGCAAGAATGAGGTTTTCTACGGAGCAATTTTACTTAAAATCTCCCGAAGAGATGGCAGAGTTATTTGATTTTGTTCCTGAAGCCTTGGCTAATACTGTAGAAATTGCTGATAAATGCAATTTCGAATTTGAATTCGGAAATATCCATATTCCGTACTATGAGGTGCCTGACGGACTTACTGCGGCGGAATACTTATATAAATTAGGCTATGAGGGGCTTGAGAAGAAATACCCCGAGATAACTCCCGAAATACGCGAGCGTTTTGAATATGAGTTTAATATGATAAAGCGTATGGGCTACGTTGAGTACTACCTTATTGTGTGGGATTACATCAATTACGCCAAAAGTGTTGATATTGTTGTAGGTCCCGGCCGAGGAAGCGGCGCGGGAAGCCTTGTTGCGTACGCTATAGGAATAACAAATATTGACCCATTAAAATACAATCTTCTTTTTGAGAGATTCTTAAATCCTGAGCGTGTATCAATGCCCGACTTTGACGTGGATTTCTGCTATGAAAGACGCGGTGAGGTTATTGAATACGTTAAACGGAAATATGGTGTTGACCACGTAGCACAGATTGCAACCTTCGGTACGATGAAGGCTCGCGCGGCTATCCGTGACGTTGGCAGAGTGCTGAATATGCCTTATGCGGCAGTTGACAAAATTGCCAAAATGGTGCCAAGAGAGCTTGGCGTAACTCTTGACAGGGCGTTGGAGGTAAATCCTGAGTTGCGCGATGCTTGCTCGGATCCTCAGGTTGAAAAGCTGATGAATTTTGCCAAACGCCTTGAAGGTCTGCCGAGAAATGCTTCTACCCACGCCGCAGGCGTAGTTATTTCTAAAAATCCCGTTGACACCTACGTGCCTCTTTGCGTAAACGGCGAAATGGTGGCAACACAGTACGTGGCAAAGTATCTTGAGCAATTAGGCCTTTTGAAAATGGACTTTTTGGGCTTGCGTACCCTTACAGTTATTCGCGATACCTTGGATTTTATTTTCCAGCGCACGGGCAAAAAACTCGATCTATCTACTGTCAGCTTTGATGATGCTAACGTGTATAAGCTTATCGGTCTTGGAGAGTGCGACGGCGTATTCCAGCTTGAAAGTAACGGTATGCGCTCATTTATGAAGGAGCTTAAGCCTTCCTGCTTCGAGGATATTGTGGCAGGTATTGCGCTTTACCGTCCGGGACCGATGGACAGTATTCCAAAATACATTTTCGGTAAGGAAAATCCCGAAAAAGTGGAATATCAGCATCCCATTATGAAGAATATTCTTGAGGTTACCTACGGCTGTATGGTGTATCAGGAGCAGGTTATGCAGATCGTGCGTGACGTTGCCGGGTATTCTTTGGGCAGAAGCGATATAATGCGCAGAGCGATGAGTAAAAAAGACCAGAAAGCTATGGAATTTGAGCGTCAGGTATTTATTCACGGCTTGGTTGAGGACGGAAAGGTTACCGTTCCCGGCGCAGTAAGAAACGGTATTGACGAGAAAACCGCTAACGAAATATTCGATAAAATTGCAGTTTTCGCGCAGTATGCATTTAATAAGTCCCACGCGGCGGCATATGCGGTTGTTGCATATCAAACTGCGTACTTGAAATGCTATTATCCTCTTGAATTTATGGCGGCTATGCTCAATAGCTTGCTTGGTGACGAAGCTAAAACTGCGCGGTACATTCATTACTGCCGCGAAAACAATATTCAGGTGCTTCCGCCGGATATAAATTCAAGTGTTTCAGGCTTTTCTCCTATGGGTGAAAATGCTATTCGCTTTGGCCTCAGCGCAGTTAAAAACGTTGGAATTTCAGGCGTAAAATCAATCGTAAAAGAAAGAGAAGCAAACGGAAAGTTTGAGTCTTTAGACGATTTTGCGGAGCGTACGGCTTTAATGGGTGACGTTAACAAGCGAATGGTCGAAAGCCTTATAAAAGCAGGCGCATTCGATTTTACGGGATTTTCCCGCCGCAGCTTGCTTAACGGCTTTGAGGCGGTAATTGATTCTGCTGTAAACAGAAATAAAAATTCCGTAGAAGGTCAGCTTTCGCTGTTTGATAATGATGACGTTAAGCAGGAAATTCAGGTACAGACTATTCGTGAAACTGGTGAGTATCCGAGGCTTCAGTTCCTTGCACTTGAAAAGGAAATGCTTGGCGTTTACTTAAGCGGTCATCCCTTGGAAAGATATAAGGAGCAGGTTAAGGCTCTCGGATTTGATCTTTCGAAGATTGTTTCTGAAACGGACGAGGGCGGAGAGAGTATTATTACCGACGAAATGATGTCTTTGGATAATAAGGACGTCAGATTTATCGGCATTATTACGTCCGTTCGTAAAAAGGCCACGAAAAGCGGTTCAATGATGGCGTTTGTTACCGTTGAAGATTTGTTCTCGGGCATTACCGGTCTTGTTTTTCCCGCTACCTTAACAAAATGCTCTTCGTACATCTATGAGGATGCTATCGTTACGGTTTCGGGTAAGCTGAGCATTCGAGATGAGGAACAGCCTACGGTTTTGATTAACGCCATAACACCTGCAAGTGAGGACGTGGAAGCGGAATCCGTTGAGGTGTGGGTGAGAATTAACGATAAAAACGAGTCTTCCGTTCAACCCTACAAGCAGGAGCTTGAGAATATGCACGGCTCGGGCAGTTTGGTGTTCTATTTTGAAAAACAGAGGTCGAAAAATACGGTTTTGAACAAAATAGACGTTGATAGCGCAGAGTTTAACAAGCTGAAGGAAATTTTTGGCGCGGAAAACGTAAAAATCGTAAAAAAATAGCTTAAAATACTGGTCAAAATACCGCAAAGATGATATAATAACTTCGTATTTATTTTTTAGGATTTTAAGGAGAATTTTTGCATGGAAAAAAAGAGAATTGCGGTGCTTACAAGCGGCGGTGACGCTCCCGGAATGAATGCTTGTATTCGTTCGGTTGTTCGTAACGGTATTGCTGCCGGTTTTGAGATGGTTGGCGTTATCAGAGGCTATAACGGTTTAATTGATAACGAAATGGTGTCCCTTGATAACCGTTCGGTAGGTAATATAATCAACAAGGGCGGCACAATGCTCAGAACAGCCCGTTGTCTTGAGTTTAAGACTGAAGAGGGTATGAACAAGGCACTTGAAAATATTAAGAAAAATAACATTTGCGGTATCGTTGTTATTGGCGGTGACGGCTCATTCAGAGGCTGCCGCAGTCTGACGGAAAGGGGCGTTCCTGCAATAGGAATTCCCGCAACTATTGATAATGACCTTGCGTTTACCGATTTTACTCTCGGTTTTGATACTGCGGTTAACACGGTTATTGAGGCGGTTGCAAAAATTCGTGATACCATGGCAAGCCATGAGCGTGTTAGTATTATTGAGGTTATGGGTAACCGTTGCGGTGATATTGCTCTTTACGCAGGTCTTTGCGGAGGTGCGGAGTATATCGTTCTTCCCGAAAGACAGTGGAGCGTTGAGGCTCTTTGTGAAAAGCTTGTTCACGGCAGAGAATTAGGCAAGGCTTCCAGCATTGTTATTACTGCTGAGGGCGGCGCAAAGGGTACGGCTCTTGCACAGGAAATTAAAGCAAGAACTACAATGGACCCCAGAGTTACGGTTTTAGGTTATATTCAGCGCGGAGGTTCACCTACTGCAAGCGATATTTTATTGGCAAGCCGTTTCGGAATGCATGCAATTAAGCTTGTTGCTAAGGGAATCGGCGGCAGATGCGTAGGCGTTAAAAACGGGCAGCTTTTTGATATGGATATTATTGAAGCCTGTGATATGAAAAAAGAAATCAACCAAGAGCTTTTCGAAATTGCAGAAATTCTTTCAAGGTGAGTGAGAAAATGAAACTTATTATTGATGCTATGGGCGGAGATAATGCACCTTTAGAAATAGTTAAGGGCGTTGTTGAAAGTCTTAATGCAAGAGATGACTTTTCGGTTATTTTGACCGGTCAGCTTAAGGCGGTTGAAGAGGAGCTTTCGAAGTATGATTATCCCTCTGACAGAGTGGAAATTGTTGATGCTCCCGAAGTTATTTCTATGGACGAGCATCCCGTTGAAGCCATAAGAAAAAAGAAAAATTCTTCAATGGTGGTCGGCCAGCTTTTACTTAAAGAAAAAAAAGGTGATGCATTTATTACCTTTGGCTCTACCGGGGCGTGCCTTGCCTGTGCTCAGCTGAGAGTGGGCAGAATAAAGGGGATTATCCGCCCTGCACTTGCACCTGTGCTTCCTAACAAAAACAAGGGCGTAATGCTTATTGACTGCGGCGCCAATATGGATTGTAAGCCTAATAATTTAGCTCAGTTTGCGGTTATGGGCAGTATCTATATGGAAAAGGTAGTAGGCGTGGAAAATCCCAAGGTTGGCCTTGCAAGTGTTGGCACTGAGGACGCCAAGGGCAATGAGGTAACGAAAGAGGCTCTGGCACTAATCAGAGAGCAGAATCTGGTTAACTTCTTAGGTAACGCAGAGGGAAGAGATATTGTTGACAGAGTTGACGTTATGGTTTCCGACGGCTTTGCAGGTAACTTTATGATGAAGGGGCTTGAAGGCTTTGGCGAGTTTATAATTTCCACGATGAAAAAGAGCTTTACTTCTTCTCTTCGTTGTAAAATAGGCGCGCTGCTTCTTAAGCCTGCACTTAAGGAGTTGAAGCAGGCCATTGACTATAACGCTTACGGCGGAGCTCCCTTACTTGGAATTGACGGCGTTGTTATAAAGGGACACGGCTCGGCAAAGGCAAAGACGGTTGGTCCTACCATTGACCAGGCCATAAAAATAGTTCAAGCAGACGTTGTGGGAATTATTAAGGAAAATATTCCCAAGATGACTGTTAATGAATAAATTGTCTTTATATTTTTTAGGAGGATTATTATGTTTGAAGAAATCAAAAGCCAGATAGCTGAAATGCTTAACGTTGACGAGGCAATCGTTACCGCTGAGAGCAATCTTATTACAGATCTTAAGGCAGATTCAATGGATATTGCAACTCTGCTGCTTGAGGTTGAGGAGAACTACGGTATTGAAATTGCCGAGGATGACCTTGACAGTCTTAAGACCGTTGGTGACATTGTTGCTTACATAGAAAACAAGAAAAACTAACAACAAACAAAATATTCTAAGCACAGGCGAATAAGCCTGTGCTTAGACGCATTATTTGAAGATTGCGTCACGCGCAAAAAAGGAAAATAAATGATGGATTTAGAATCAAGAATAGGGTATAAGTTCAAGAATAAAGAGCTGTTGAACCTTGCCCTTACTCACTGTTCGTATTCAGCAGAGCATAACGTTAAAAATAATCAACGTCTTGAATTTTTAGGTGATGCTGTACTTGAAAACGTAATAAGCGGGTTTATTTTTGAAAAATATCCCGATTTCGACGAGGGCAAGCTGACACGCCTGCGGGCGTCTATCGTTTCGGAGGAGCCTTTGTCGGAAGCGGCTGAGCAAATAGGTCTTTACGATTTCGTGCTTTTAGGAGCAGGAGAGAGGGCGTCGGGAGGAGCAAGGAAGCCAAGTGTACTCTCGGACACCTTGGAATCGCTTTTTGCCGCAGTTTATCTTGACGGCGGATTTGAAAGCGCTAAAGGGGTAATCCTTACGGTGCTTAAGGAAGTGATTGAGGAGGCCTATGAGAGACCTTCGGATTTTAAGACGGCGTTGCAGGAATATTTGTTCCGTAACGGGACCGTAAGCGTTGAATACAGACCTGTAAGTGTTGTAGGACCTTCACACAATTCAGTTTTTACCGTTGAGGTTTACTGTAACGGTGAACTGCTTGGTGAGGGTAGCGGCACAAGTAAAAAGAGGGCAGAGCAGGCTGCCGCAAAAAAAGCGTATACTTCCTTGGTGAAGTAATTTGGAGGAAAAATGTTTCTTAAACGATTAGAAGTGTTTGGCTTTAAGTCCTTTGCAGAAAGACTTGATATAAGCTTTTCTAACGGAATAACTGCCATTGTAGGCCCTAACGGAAGCGGTAAAAGTAACGTAAGCGACGCAGTTCGTTGGGTTTTAGGTGAGCAAAGCGCTAAGCAGCTTCGCGGCGCTAATATGGCGGACGTTATTTTTAAGGGTACAGAAAGCCGTAAGCCTTTATCATACTGCGAGGTTTCCCTTGTTTTCGATAATGAGGACAAGGGTCTTGATATTGAATATTCTGAGGTAGTTATTACACGCCGCCTTTACAGAAGCGGTGAAAGTGAATATTACATAAACCGTACCGGCTGCAGACTTAAGGATATTGTAACCTTGTTCCAGGATACCGGTATAGGTAAGGAAGGCTATTCAATAGTTGGTCAGGGTAAAATTGAAAATATTTTGTCAGGTAAGCAGGAGGAAAGGCGTTCTGTTTTCGAAGAGGCGGCAGGTATTGTAAAATACAAAACCCGTAAAAACGAGGCGGAGCGTAAGCTTCAACATACCTGCGATAATCTTGTCAGAATTAACGATATTATTGATACGTTAGAAGAGCGCATTGAGCCTTTAGGTCAGCAGGCTGAAACGGCCAAGGAATATTTAGGCCTTCGCGAGCAGCTCAGAGCCATAGAGGTTAACTATTATCTCGTTCAGAATGAGCTGGCAGAGCAGAGAAGAAATGCTTATAATCTTCAGCTTGAGGGAATTGATCAGGAGCGGGCAGAAAAGAGTGAGTTCGTTTCTAAGATTACTGTGGAAAATCAGGAGCTTGAAGAAAAGATTTCTGCCAAAGAGGCGGAGCTTGCCGAAATCAGAAATAAGCTTCTTGAGCTTACTGCGGGAACTGAAAATATTTCAGGTCAGATGCGCGTTTTAGATGAAAGAATCCAAAATATAAACAGTCAGCTTGAAAGAATTGAAAAGGAGCTTGAATCAAACGAGGCAAGAAAAAAATCAATGGAGGACGCCATAAACGGTGACAGTAGCGTTGAGGAGCAGAAACGCGCGTCCATTGAGGAAAAGAAGCAGGAAATTGCTGTTTTGGAAAAGGAAGCGGCAATTCAGGAGGAAGAGCTTGCCAAGGAAAGTGCAGAGCTTGAAACCTTAAAGGAGCAGATGCTTGCCAATATCAATAAGCTTTCGGACGTTAAGTCGGGCATAAGCCGTTGCGAAGCTATGAAAACGAGTATTGCTTCAAGAAAAGAAAAAATCGAAATTGCCGTTGAGCAGTTGCGCCTGCAAAGAACGAATATTGAGGCGGCACTTAACGAGCAAAAGTCTGATACGGACGTTTTTGACAGAGAAAAGGAAAAGCTTGAAAGCGAAAAGCAGGCCCAAAGAAACGGATTGCAGGAGCTTAACGCTCAAAAGGAAAATGCCGACGTTATCTTGGCTCAGGCACAAACAACCGTTGATCAGGCACAGTCCAGATTAAAGGTGCTTGAAGAATTAAAGCGCGATTTTGAAGGCTTTAATTTCTCGGTTAAGCGCTTACTTACCAAGAGCGAGCAGGACGCTAATATCCGCAAGCATATTTGCGGTGTTGTTGCAGAGCTTATTTCCGTTGATGAAAAGTTTGAGGTAGCTATTGAGTCTGCTCTTGGCAGTGCTATGCAGAACATTGTTACTCCTACTGAAGAGGATGCAAAGGCTTTAATTGAGTTCTTGCGCGCAACCGATTCGGGAAGAGCAACTTTCTTGCCTATTTCTGCAATAAGGGGTAAGAGCATTAACGAGCAGGAAAAATCCGCTATTAAGGTAAACGGTTGCTTTGGCGTTGCCAGTGATTTGATTACCTTTGATGCAAAATACAATGAAATCATCAAGAGCCTTTTAGGCAAAACGGTTATAACCGATAATCTTGATACGGGTATTGCTATTGCGCGCAAAACGTCACATTCAGTGCGCATCGTTACTCTTAAGGGAGACGTTGTAAACGCAGGCGGTTCTATGAGCGGCGGCAGCGTCAGACAGAAGACTACAAGCATTCTTGGCCGAGAGCGTGAGATGGAAGGTCTTAAGGGTGTTATTGACCAGGCAAGAGCAAAAATTGCTCAGGTACAAAATAATCTTAAGGAGTTTGATTCCAAATCCAAGGCCTTTGAGGATGCGATAAACGAAATTGACGTAAAAATCCACGAGCTTGATATTAAGTTCGCCCACGATTTTGAAAAGCTGCATTCCCTTAAGGCAGACCTTCAGGGTAATCTCGATGCTGAAAACGAGCTTCGTCTTGAAAATGAGCAGCTTGACGACACATTAAAGGAAATTGATGCAGAGCTTGAACGCATCAACAAGGCTCAGGGCGAGGTTGAAAGCTCCAACACGACGGCACAATCAAGCATAAGCGCCCGTCAGTTTGAGTATAATAAGAAGCAGCTTGAGAAGGAAAAGCTCGTTCAAAAGCTTACTGATGCCCGTATTGAGTGCGCAGGACTTGAAAAGGAGCTTGACGCTATCGTTAATAACGCTCAGCGTATGGGCGAGCTTATAGAAAATCTTGAAGTGGCAAAGGTGGCTCTTCTGGCTGAGGGAGTTAAGCTTCAAAAGCAGCTTGAAGAGGCTAAGAGGGAAAAAGAGGAAAGCATTGCTCAATCGGGCAATATGCAGGAAACTCTTGTTCAGCAGTCCGAGCTTGAAAAAGCGCAGGAGAATATCAGAGAAAGTCTTAACGGCTTACTTAAGGAAAACGAAGAGAAGCGCAGACGCTTTGAGCAGGAAATTTACGATGCGGGTGAAAAGCGTCATAAGGTTGAGCTTGCAGTTGCAAAGGTTGACAACGACCTGCAATATCTTGAAAACAGAATCTGGGAGGAATATGAGCTTACTCAGGCTACTGCTGAGGAGTTCAGAGATCCTAACTTTAAGCAGACGGGTGCGCAGACGGAAATCAACAGACTTAAAAAGGCTATCAATGCTCTCGGCAACGTAAACGTAAACGCTATTGAGGAATACGTTGAAACTAAGGAGAGATTTGATTCGCTTTCAAGCCAAAGAGACGATCTTCAGAAGGCGGAAAGTGACCTTCGCGGCATAATCGACGAGCTTATCAAGAAAATGGATAAGCAGTTTAAGGAACAGTTTGAGCTTATTAATAAGCACTTTACCAAGACCTTCAGCGAGCTTTTCGGCGGAGGTAAAGCAGAGCTTAAGCTTCAGAACGGCGAAAATTCCCTTGATGCAGATATTGAAATCGTTGCACAGCCTCCGGGAAAGAATCTTCAGCTTTTAAGCTTGCTTTCAGGTGGCGAAAGAGCTCTTACGGCTATTGCAATACTGTTTGCTATGCTTAAGCTTAAGCCCACGCCATTCTGTATTTTAGACGAAATTGAGGCGGCTCTTGACGAAGCAAACGTTGGTAACTTTGCAACGTATTTGCGTAAGTTCTCAAAGGATACGCAGTTCGTTGTTATTACTCACCGCAAGCCCACAATGGAAGAGGCGGACAGTCTTTACGGCGTGGCTATGGAGGAAAAGGGTATTTCTAAAATCGTTTCCGTAAAGCTTACATAAGGAGTTTTTAATGGGTTTATTTAATAAAGACGGTTGGCTTAAAAAGCTTGCCGGCGGATTATCTAAAACAAAAGAGAATATTTCAAGCAGAATTGAAGAGCTTGTAAAGTATTACAAGGAAATAGACGACGAATTCTTTGAAGAGCTTGAAATGATACTTGTTTCGGCAGATATCGGCGTAAATGCTACGGAGGATATTCTTGCAAGCCTTAAGGAAAAGGTAAAGAGTGAGAAAATAGGCGACAGTGAGCGTATTTACGGTCTTTTGCGTGAAAGCATTAAGGAAGTTCTTGTTTCTGCCCAGAATGAGCAGGAGGATACTTATCCGCTTCTGTTTCTCGTTACGGGTGTAAACGGCGTTGGCAAAACCACCGCCATCGGAAAACTTGCTAATTTCTATGCTCAAAACGGCAAAACAGTAATGGTTGCGGCGGCAGATACCTTCAGAGCTGCGGCGGTTGAACAGCTTGACCTTTGGGCAAAGAGAAGCGGTGCGCTTATTATTCGCGGCGCAGACGGGGCAGACCCCTCTTCAGTTGTGTTTGATGCTATTGCAAGTGCAAAGGCAAAGAAAATCGACGTGCTTATCTGTGATACTGCAGGCAGACTTCATAATAAGAAAAATCTTATGGATGAGCTTGCCAAAATAGGCAGAATTATTACACGTGAATATCCCGAAGCAAACAGACAGAATATGCTTGTGCTTGACGCTACAACGGGACAAAATGCACTTATGCAGGCAAAGGGCTTTTCTGATGCGGTTGGAATTGACGGAATCATTCTCAATAAGCTTGACGGCACCGCAAAGGGCGGAGTAGCGGTGGCAATTGCAAAGGAAATGAATATTCCTATCTGCTATATCGGCGTTGGGGAAGGTATTGACGATTTGCGTCCCTTTGATGCTGAGGATTTCGTTGCAAACATTATTTAATAAAAGTTTGCAAAATTGCTTGACAAAATTAAGTAATAGTTATATTATATGGACTGTAAAACAAATTTGCTTTACAGTCCTTTGCTTTTCGGAGGTGCAAAATGGAAGAAAACATCGAGTTTACCATTCTGCTTGATACGTACGAAAAGCTATTAACAGAAACGCAAGCAAAAATTTTGCGTATGCGCTTTGATGAGGATCTGTCCTTGGGCGAAATAGGTGAAATTTGCTCGGTGTCGCGCCAGGCGGCAAGAGATGCCATTATTAAGGGCGAGCAAAAGCTTATGTTTTACGAAAATGCGCTGAAAATAGTCAGCAAGGAACGAAAAATTCTGCAGATTGCGCAGGAGCTTGAGCAGAATGAAAATTGTTCTGAATACGGTAAAATGCTTAAAAACGTTATGGAGGAGCAGTAATGGCTTTTGAGGGATTAACTGAAAAACTTCAAAAAGTATTTAAGGGCCTTAAAAGTCGCGGAAAGCTTTCCGAAAGTGACGTTAAGGAGGCTATGCGCGAGGTGCGTATGGCACTTCTTGAAGCTGACGTTAACTTTGCAGTTGCAAGAGATTTCGTTAAAGGCGTAACTGAGAAGGCGGTAGGGGAAACGGTTTTAACAAGCCTTACTCCCGGCCAGGCAGTTATTAAAATAGTTAATGAGGAGCTTATTGCTTTGATGGGCTCAACCCATTCTAAGCTTACGGTTTCCTCGGCTCCGCCAAGCGTTTATATGCTTTGCGGTCTTCAGGGCGCAGGTAAAACCACTATGTGTGCAAAGCTTGCAGGTCTTCTTCGTAAGCAGGGGAAAAAGCCTTTGCTTGTTGCTTGCGACATTTACCGTCCTGCCGCTATTGAGCAGCTTAAGGTTTTAGGGCAGCAGCTTGATATTCCCGTTTTTGAAAAGGGGACTCAGGCACCCAGCGTAACGGCGCAGGAAGCAATTAAGTACGCAAAAAGCTATTTGTTTGATACGGTGATTCTCGATACTGCCGGTAGATTGCATATCGACGAGGAGCTGATGCAAGAGCTTGTTGAAGTTAAGAAAACAGTTCGTCCTACAGAAATTTTGCTTACCGTTGATGCTATGACCGGTCAGGATGCGGTTAACGTTGCCCAAAGCTTTAACGAAAAGCTTGGTATTGACGGGGTTATTTTAACGAAGCTTGACGGTGATGCAAGAGGCGGTGCCGCAATGAGCGTTAAGGCGGTTTGCGGTAAGCCTATCAAGTTTGCAGGTATTGGTGAAAAGCTGACGGATATTGAACCGTTCCACCCCGATAGAATGGCGTCAAGAATTCTTGGCATGGGAGACGTGCTTTCGCTGATAGAAAAGGCTCAGGAGGCCTTTGACGGTGAGGATACTCAAAAGCTTGCAGACAGAATTAAGCAAAATAAATTCGATTTGCAGGATTTCCTTGACCAGTTCAAGCAAATGCGTAAGATGGGCTCAATGAAGGATATTGTGAAATCACTTCCGCAGATGCCGGGCGTGGATACAAGCAAGCTTTCAGAGGCGGAAATCGACGAAAAGCGTATAGACAGAATTGAGGCAATTATTCTTTCAATGACCAAAAAGGAAAGAAGAAATCCCGACGTGCTCAACGCTTCGAGAAGACGCAGAATTGCCGCAGGAAGCGGAACTTCCGTTCAGGAGGTCAATCAGCTTATCCGACAGTTTGAACAGACGAAAACAATGATGAAACGCTTTGGAGCGCTTTCGAAAAAGGGCGGTTTCCCAAGGTTCAGATAATTTTTCTAAGTGCTCGATAATTCTTGCAGGGCACGTATAATTTTTGATAAGTTAAAAGCTTAATATATAATTTTATTTTATTGGAGGATTTTCAAAATGGTAAAGATCAGACTTAAGAGACTCGGTGCTAAAAAGGCTCCCTTCTATCGTGTAGTTGTTTCCGAGAGCAGAAACGCTCGTGGCGGTAAATCAATCGCTAACATCGGTTACTACAACCCCATGACTGAGCCCGCTGACATCAAAATTGACGTTGAAGCAGCTAAGGATTGGATTTCAAAGGGCGCTCAGCCTTCCGAAACAGTTAAGAAGTTGCTCAAGATTGCAGGTCTTGAATAATTAGGTGATTGTTGTGGAAACTTTAGTTGAGTTTATTGTACGCGAACTGGTTTCGCAAAAGGACCAGGTAAACGTTACCCGTGTTGAACGTGATGATGCCGTAGTTATCGAGGTGCGTGTTTGCCCCGAGGATATGGGCAAAATCATCGGCAAGCAGGGTAAAATTGCCCGTGCAATTCGTACCGTTGTTAAAGCGGCTTCTTCTAAAGAAGAAAAACGCGTTATAGTTGATATTATTTAATATGGACTATATAAGAATCGGTCTTATTGCAAAGCCACAAGGTATTCGTGGCGAAATTAAAGTAAATTCCCTTTCCGACAGATTGGACAGATTTCTTGAATTGAAATACGTTTTTATCGAGGATAAGGGAAATTACACAAGGTATAACGTAAAAGGCACCCGTTTAGGAGATGGGTGTGCCTTTTTATTCCTTGAAAAAATCTATACCCGTGATGAAGCGGAGACCTTGCGGAACAAATACGTTTGCGTTGACAGGGAAAACGCTATTAAGCTTCCCGAGGGCAGATATTTCATTTTCGACCTTGAGGGGTGCTCGGTTGTAACTGACGACGGGCAGGACTTAGGGGTTGTTAATGAGGTTATGCAGCCCGGAGCCAACGACGTTTACGTTGTTAAAAAGGGCAAGGAAGAAATTTTAATTCCTGCGGTTAAAAGCTTTGTGCTTGATATTGATATTGAGAAAAAGCTTATAACCGTTAAGGGAAGTATGCTTCAGGAAGTTGTGGTATATGAAAATTAGTATTTTAACTATTTTTCCTGAAATGATACAGCCTATGGTGGAATGCTCTATTCTCGGCAGGGCTGTTAAAAAAGGAATTTTAGAAATCGAAATCGTAAATATTCGTGATTTCAGCGATTCAAAGCATAAGAATACCGACGATTATCCCTTTGGCGGGGGAGTTGGTATGCTTATGATGCCGCAACCGATATTTTCTGCGCTCGAAAGCGTTAAAACGAATGGGTGCGTCAGCATTTATATGTCGCCCCAGGGACAAACGCTTACCCCCGAAATTGCAAAGGAGCTTTCAACAAACGAGCATCTTGTTATTTTGTGCGGACATTACGAGGGTGTTGACCAAAGAGTGCTTGATAACGCCATTGACAGAGAGATTTCCATCGGTGATTACGTTTTGACCGGCGGTGAGCTGGCGGCGTTGGTGGTTGTGGATGCAGTTTCGCGTTTTGTTGACGGTGTTTTAGGAAGCGTTGACAGCGCCTATGAGGACAGCTTTTCTGACGGCTTGCTTGAGGCTCCCCAATATACCCGTCCTGCAGATTATAACGGGTTAAAGGTGCCTGAGGTGTTGCTTAGCGGAAACCACGCTAAAATAACTCTCTGGCAGAGGGAAATGCAGCTCAGAACAACTCTGAAGAAGCGTCCCGATTTGCTGAAAACGGCGCAATTAAGCGATGAAGACGTAAAAATTCTTGAAAAAATAAAAAAAGAGTAAAAAACGCTTGCTTAAAACCTTGTTTTATGGTATATTTATTAAGCTTGATAAATTCGGGTGGTCCGCTTGACCGTAAATTCGCGTCAATGAACATCTATGTTAAGGAGAAAAAATATGGAACTTATTAGAGCAATTGAAGCTGAACAGCTTCGCACAGATATCCCTGATTTTAATATCGGTGATACTGTAAAGGTAATGGTTAAGGTTGTTGAAGGTAACCGTGAAAGATTACAGGCTTTTGAAGGCACTGTAATTGCTCGTAAAAACGGCAGCTCAAATGAAACCTTTACCGTACGTCGTGTTGCTTACGGCGTAGGTGTTGAGCGTACATTCCCCGTACATTCACCCAGAATCGGTAGCATTACTGTAGTTCGTCGCGGTCGTGTTCGCAGAGCAAAGCTTTATTATTTGCGTGACCGTGTTGGTAAGGCTGCTAAAGTTAAGGAACTTCAATAAGCAAAAGAAAAGGCGTGTGATTAAGTCATACGCTTTTTTATTTTTTGCTAAATTGTAAATTATTAGCTTTTTGTTCCAAAAATCAAGGTTATTTTTAACTTTGGTATTGACTATTGGCGTCAAAAAGAGTATAATTTATATGTTACATTATAAGGAGGATTCTTATGAACAAGTTCTTACATATGAATAGCCTTTTTACTAAAATAATCTTGGCTGTTCTTTCCTTCGCAGTTATAATTTGCGTTTTCATTCCTTATACGAAGATTCCCGCTGTTGAGACTAAGCAGGACGTTAGCATTAAGGATAAAATTTTTGACAAGAATATCGGTAAGGAGCAGGAAACATTTAATATGATTTCCACCTATACCGCAATAGGCGCACCTGTTTTCAATGTTTTTTCCGATGCGGAGCTTACCAAAACCGTTGATATTGAAAAAATTCCCGTGCCTGATAAGGAAAACGTATATTATTTCGTTACATATGCTTATGCTTACGATGTGGATAACGGCGGAACTGAGCTTGAGCACGTTATGCTCAGAAAATATACCTTGACCTTAACGAAGGATACGAAGAACAATTCTCCCGCTTTAGTTACACGTGACAATAAGGAAGGTACTATTGATATTCGTGTTCCCAATGCAACTACCTTTGACTTTACCCGTGTTATTGACTCCCGTAAGGCTTGGGCTCGTTACGATAACCCCTATTTCCAGCCCTTTAATACGAGAGACGACACAAAGGAGGTTACGAGCCTTCCCATTAAGCAGGGCGAAAGCTTGGCATATTACGTTGCAATTACCTTAAAGTCTGAAGACGATCCTAAGAATCCTGCTGCTGAAGGTCAGGAGCCTAAGGTTGTTTATTATGCTCTTGACGGTTATACCTTGTATATTTACCGTGACGATACCAGACGTACTCTTCCCACCGTTGGTGAGGTAGGCGGCGGTATCTTGTCTGAAGCAAAGACAAAGGAAGCAGGGGAGTTCAAGATTGCTTCTGAGGATACGGGTATTATTTCCTTCATGGTTGCAGCTGCAATAAGCACCTTGCTTGCACTTATCGTTCCCAACAAGTTCCAGGCAGTTGAGCTTGGCATTGCATCAGTTTTAGGTGTTGCGCTTGCAGTTGTTCCAGTGCTTGATTTGGGCTTCTACACAAAGTATAACTTCTTGATTGAGCCCGGCGTATATATTCTTATGGCTTTGGGCGTTGTGATTATTCTTGCTGCAGTATTCAATTTCATCAGATGTCGTGATGAATACAGAAAAGAACAGATCCGCATTTACGGTGAAGACGTATTCAAGAAGAAAAAGGTTAAAAAAGAAGAAAATTAATTTAAGAGCCCCGAAATTTCGGGGCTTTTTTACGAGGATTTTATGCGTATAGTTATTGGTATGTCGGGCGGCGTTGATTCCTCTGTTGCGGCTTATTTATTAAAGCAGCAGGGATACGACTGTGTTGGCATTTTTATGAAGAATTGGGAGGAAGAGGATAACGGCCAGTGTACTGCGCAGCAGGATTATGATGACGTGCGCGCAGTATGCGACAAAATCGGGATTCCTTACTATTCGGTCAATTTTTCAAAGGAATATTGGGATAAGGTGTTTAAGATATTCCTTGAGGAATATTCCGCAGGAAGAACTCCCAATCCGGATATTTTATGCAATAAAGAAATAAAATTCGATGCGTTTTTGAATTTTGCTCTTTCTGTTAACGCTCAAGGGATAGCCACGGGACATTATGCCAGACTTGAGAAGCGCGACGGATTGATGACGCTTATGCGGGCGGCGGATTCAAATAAGGATCAGACGTATTTTCTGTATGCGCTTAATCAAAAGCAGCTTTCTCCCGTAATATTTCCCATAGGTCATTTGCAAAAGCCCGAATTGCGCGAAATTGCCCAAAAGGCAGGACTTGAGACATGGAAAAAGAAGGATTCAACGGGTATTTGCTTTATAGGTGAAAGACGCTTCAGAGAGTTCTTAAGTACGTTTTTGCCTGCAGGCAAGGGTGATATTTTATCCCTTGACGGTAAAAAAATCGGCACTCACGACGGCGCTATGTATTATACGTTAGGTCAACGCCACGGTTTAGGTATTGGCGGAAGCAATTCCGGCAGCGGTGAGCCTTGGTTTGTTATTGATAAGGACGTAAAAAATAATATTATTTATGCGGCGCAGGGGGAGCATCCAAAGCTCTATTCCAAGGCGTCGGTAGCGTCACAGCTTACCTTTATAGGCGGTGAGGCTCCTTCAAAATGCTTTGATTGTACGGCAAAATTCAGATACCGTCAGCCTGACCAGAGGGTACACGTGGAGATAGACGGAGACAGAATGTATATTACACACGCCGAAAAGCAGAGGGCAGTTACACCCGGTCAATCGGTGGTTTTATACCAAGATGAAGTTTGCCTTGGCGGCGGAATTATAGATTCAATAGAGAATTAATATTATATTAAATTGACGCTGATTTAACTTTGAACAGACATTAAAAAAATAATCCTTTGATACTCAAAGGATTATTTTTTTATTGAATTATTCTAACGAGGATAAGATTTCCTGCGCTTTAGAATCGGAAAACAGAGGAAGAACGTTCCAATGGGGCGGAAGAA
Organism: Clostridia bacterium; assembly: GCA_017502165.1. GTDB lineage: Bacteria > Bacillota > Clostridia > Christensenellales > QALW01 > UMGS1322. The sequence goes on along the minus strand of JAFVVO010000012.1, from coordinate 41,720 downwards.
GGCTTTTGTATCTTTGGAAACGACTATCCATTAAAATTAAGAAGCCTTTGTCATCTTCACTGCGGATGAGGCGCCCCGCTGCCTGAGAAACCTTGTTAATTCCCGGATAAACGTAGGCGTATTCAAAGCCTTTTTTGTATTTTTTCTCAAAATGCTCTTGAATTTTAGTTCGGGATAAATCAAATTTTGGCAGGGCAACTCCAACGATTACGATGCCTGCGAGACCGTTTAAGTCAATTCCTTCGCTGAAGTGACTTCCCATAACGGCAAAGGCGGTAACCAGGGAGCCTTCACGCAATTCCTTAAGATAATTTTCCCGTGCTTCCTTATTACTGTCGGATGTCTGAATAAGCAAAGGGACAGAGCAGAATTCGGCAACGGATTCCATAAACTTAAAGGATGGGAAGAATACAATGAAATTGCCCTTTACGCTTTGGCGGTATAATTCGATTTTTCTTGCGATTATTTCAAAAAAGTTTTCTCTTAAGGTAAAACGCGTGTCAACACTGTAATCTGCCAAAACCGTAAGATTGTCCTTATTGAATGGGTAATCTACGGAGAAGCCAAAGGATTCGGAATCGGGCAAAATGCAGTTTTTGTAAAATTCGTACGGCTGAAGGGTAGCGGAGAACAGAATGGCGGATTGCCCTTTTTTGATGCCGCTTTCTAAGTTCTTCGACGGGTCAATGCATTGCAGGAACAAGGTGGCGGTTGAGTGATAGAGAATGAAGTCCTCCTCGTTATAAAGCCCTAATAGCGTTGAAAAGCGGACCAGCTCCTTCAAAAGTAAAAGGGATTCATTGGGCACGGCGGCCTTTTGTGAGTATTCAAATATTTCCTGATTTGCCCTGAAGATGCTTTCGTCTAATGCTTTCAGGGAATCACGGGAAAGAGGCTCTTCGGATTTCAAAATTTTGTTTAACTGCGTTAAAATTTTGCCGAACTGCTTATAAAGGACGTGCTCTTTGGAAAATTGCTTTTTTATTTTCTGCAGGTCGGCTCGACAAATGTCTGCTGAGAGCATATCGCGGCCTCGTTCCACAAGATTGTGAGCCTCGTCGATAAGGAAAATATATTTGCCGTCTTCATCAAAATATCGGCGCAGATAAACTATGGGATCAAAGAGATAATTGTAATCGCAGATTATTACGTTGGATTCTAAGGAAAGCTCCAGCGCAAGCTCATAGGGGCAAAGCTGATATTTTTCGGCAAAAGAACGGATAGTGTCGAAATCAAAATTGTCCTGCAAGAGCATTTCGGGAAGCGCGGCATGAAGCTTGGGGTAAAAGTCTAAAGAATAGGGACAGTTTTCACCTGAGCAATCCTGAACATCATAAAAACAGTACTTTGATTTTGCGCAAATGGTACAGCTTTTGATTTTCAACCCCTTCTTGCGCATAAGAGCGAGAGTGCTTTCGTAGGAAGACATAGTCTGATTCTTTGCGCTTAAGCAGAAAATTTTTGCGTCGTCCTGCTCTAAATATTTTATTGCGGGAAAAAGCGCCATAACTGTTTTACCCGTTCCCGTTGGTGCCTGCAAAAATAAGTTTTTATTTTGCTTTAATGCGGTAAAAATCTGCTTGGCGCCTTCGCGCTGACCTTGGCGGAAGGATTCAAAAGGGAAGGCAAGGGCGGAAGCGGTGGTGACTAAGGCTTGGCGGTAGCTGAGGCGCATTGTAAGCAGGGAAGCGTAGCTATCTGCCATTTGCTTGACAACGGCTTTAAGGGATTCAAATTCAAAGGAATAGTCCAGGTCGATAATTGTGTCGTCAGACAAGCAAAAATAGCTTAAACGGCCGTTAATTCGGCTTAAGGAATGGGCTTCGGCAAGGATATATGCGTAAATCATCATTTGCGCCTTGTGTGACGCTTTAAGAGGCTTTTCGATGGCAGAGGCGGAGGTGTAGGTGGATTTTATTTCATGAATGGAATATTTTTCCTTATCAAAAATTATGCCGTCTGCCCGTCCTTGAATTTTAAGAGAAAAATTTTCGTACTGAAAAACTGTTTCAAGGGGGACCTCGCGCTTATAGGTGATGCTTTCGTTTTCACTGTAGACGTTTTGAAGCTTTTTGTGGGCGGAGGTGCCTTGGAACATCCGTTCAACCGAGGGGAGAACACTGAGAGAGCCTTGGGGAAAACAATGGTCTGCCAGGTCACCTGCGGAAATGACGAAAAATTTATTATTTTCCATTTTGCCCTCCTTGTTACGTTTGTTTTATTTAGTATATCATTTTTGCCGTTTTTAGTAAACCCTAATTGACTTGTGTTCGACAAAATGTTACAATATATTTGATATGCTTTTATAACGCGCCGAAGAAAAGGGGAGGTAGAAATGAAGAGAATACTGTCATTGATAATTATTCTTTCTGTCTTGTTTTCTGCAACCGTTTTTGCTTCTGCAAATGATACGTTTTATGAAAGCTTCGAAAATGGATTTCATTCCAAAATAACAACGGATTCCAAGCAAAAGGTGATAATATCCGATGAGACGTCGGCGGACGGCAAATTCAGCGCGCACGTATCGAAGCGTACAAAGCAGGAGGTGGCGCTCTGGGTTGACGTAACCGAGTTTATAACAAAGGGAACGTATCTGTTTTCGGTTGCGCTTAAGCTGGACGATGATATTTACGAGTTTTCAAGATTTTATGCGGGAATCAGAATTACCACGGATAAGGGCGTTACGGAGTTTAAGACGGAAATCACGCAAATTGTTAACGAGCGTTTTACCAAGTGCGAGGATGAGACGATTATTTCCTGGGAGGGTAACCTTGAAAGCGCAGTTTTCTTTATTGCAAATAAGTCGGTTTCCGAGCAGGGTGACCTATTCATTGATGACATAAGAATTCAGAGGCTGTCCGAAGAAATTATTGAAGAGGAAGCTGAGATTGAGTTTTCGGAATTGACTGTTGGTGCCATTAAGAAGGATATTTGGTTTGAAGGAAACCTGCAGGCGCAGGAAAATATTAAGAAACTTTCTCTTGAAAGATATAACAGATATTTGCCGTTTAATTATGATTTAGGAACAAAGCAGTTTTTAACTGTTGCGGAGACGGTAGATAACGATTTGAAATACGCAGAATATATGGGTATTGATTTCTTTGCGTATTACGCTTCTTGCTGCGGAGATACTATCGGGTTACATTCAAAAAGCTCAAGCAAGGTAAAATTTTGTTTGATTATTGACCAAAGTGACCAAATTTCAAAAATTGGCGCGTATTTGAAGGATTCAAAATATCTTTCTGTTGACGGTAAGGCCGTTGTTTTCGTGCTTGAGAATTTGGTGAGCAAGATAGGGCAGATCAAAAGTGCCGCATCTGCGGTATCAAGGGAAGCGCTTGTTACGGTTATTTCGTCAAAGGCGGCGCAGGCTGATATTGCTGACATGGTAGCCGTTAAGACGGATTCGGAGGAATATTTTGATTTCGAAAAGCGTTTGTGGAATAATTCCTCAAAGCACAACATAATTCCCGTTGTAACTGCCTTTGACGGAGAAGGAAAGAACAGAGATAAAATAAAAGCGCACCTTTCAAGCGCCGTTGCATTTGCAAAGAATAAGACGAACTGCGTTTTGATTGATTCGTGGAATTCCTATGATTCGTTTACAAATATTGTACCAAGCTATAAAGCTGATGCGTTTGGAAACGTTCTTTATGAAAACGGAAGGTATTTGCTTAACACCGATTTGGCGGAGTTCTTGAATGCCCAGTTAGGCGGAAACAAGAGCGTCAGCATTAAAGTGACGTCGGGTACGGCGCCGAGTACAGATGCTCAGGTGACGCCTGCGGCAAGCGATTCTGCAAGCGAACAGACTGTGCCGCCTACCATAGAGGTAACTCCTTCGCCAAACGTGACAAATGAACCGACTGCTTTGCCTACGCCAAGCGGCAGTGATGATTTTGGTGACGTTGAAAGGGTTAACGAGCCCGATAAATTTGTTATCGGCTTAGTTGTATCGGTTGTTGTGATTATTTGCGCAAGCGTAATAAAAATTCTGATAGAAAAGAGAAAAAAGAATGGTAAAAAAAGCTGAAATAATGGATAGAGATGCGGTTAACAGAGCGGTAACACGTATTTCGCACGAGATAACCGAGCGTAACAGCGGTGCAAAAAACCTGATAATAGTAGGAATAAAGCGCAGGGGAATTTCTTTGGCCAAAATGCTGAGAGATAAGATTGCTCAGTTTGAAGATATTACGCCGGAATATGCCGAGCTTGACGTTACCTTCTACCGTGACGACGTAAAGAAAACGGAAATTTTGCAGGAAGCAAATAAGCAGTTCTTTGCAGTTGACGGCAAGACGGTTATTCTTGTTGATGACGTTATTTTTACCGGAAGAACTGTCCGCGCCGCTATTGATTGCATTATGGATATGGGACGGCCCCAATGTATCCGTCTTGCAGTGCTTGTGGACAGAGGACACAGGGAGCTGCCTATCAGAGCGGATTACGTTGGCAAAAACGTTCCTACAAGCTTAGATGAGCTTATAAAGGTTTTAACTGATGAGTTTGACGGAGATCAGTGCGTAGAATTGTATCAAAGATAACGGGGGAAGCTATGACTAAAGTTTTATTTTTGTGCCACGGCAACATTTGCCGTTCTCCTATTGCGGAGTTCGTTTTTAAGGATTTAATTAAGGGGAGAGAAGAGGAGTTTTACGTTGAATCAAAGGCGGTGTCTTCGGAAGAAATAGGCAATCCTATTTATCCTCCCGCAAGGGCAATTCTAAGGGAGAAAAAAATTCCTTTTAACGACCACAGAGCAACGAAAATGACTGCAGAGGATTATGATAAGTTCGATTACATCGTAGTTATGGAAGAATATAATCTGCCAAGGCTTAACCGCATAATCGGCTCTGATTACGATAAAAAGGTTTACCGTTTGCTTGATTTTACCGATAAACCGGGGGATATAGAGGACCCTTGGTATTCGGGAAATTTCGAGAAGGTGTTTAATCAGATAACTTATGGCTGTAAATGCCTGCTTGAAAAGATAGAAAAATAATAAAAACGCCCAAAGGACAGGAAAAGCTCCTGATTCTTAAGGGCGTTTTTTATTTGGAAGGATTTATTCGTCTGTGGATGCGTGGATTGCAAGAAGTAAATATAAGCGTTGGCAGTGCTATAAAATTAGTTTTCTTCTTTTGATACGAAAATATAGCCGTATGCATTCGGTCCCCAATGGCAAGCAATGGCGGGGTCAAGGTTATCGAAATCGTCCATATTGGTTAAGTATTGTTGGTCGGTTGCAGTAATGAGACGGTAAAGATTTTCTTCGCAATAGGTGTAGGAGGGGATGATTTTGTGATTTTGGTCGCAACCGTGCTTTTCTAAGTATGCGACGAGGGCGGAAATGGCGCGCTTGGTGCCGAGGGCTTTCCCTGCAACTTCAACACGGCCGGTTATGCTGTTAAGAGATATAAGGGGCTTGACGTGGGCAACGCTTCCCGCAATCCAGGCGGCGCTGCTTAATCTGCCTCCCTTATGGAGATAGTCCAAGGTTTCGGGAATTGCTATAACCTTTATGCGAGGAATCAGGGTGCTCAGCTTTTCTTCGACGAAATCAAGACTTTCGGAAAGATATTTATTCGCTTCGTTTACGAGGATTTTAATTCCGCCAACTGCGGTTTTAGAGTCAATAACCCGAACGTTAGGCTCGGATTCAAAAAGCATCTTGAAGGTGCTGAAGGTGCCTGAAATACCTGATGAAATACAGATTATAAGGACTTGGTCACCGCCGGCAACACATTCTTTAACCTTAGCCTGCGCTTCGTCAAGGTTGGGAAGGGAGGTTTGGGGAAATAAGCCGCCTTGAATAAGTGCGTGGTAGAAGGTATCAAGTGATAAGTCAATTCCGTCGGAATATTCCTTGCCGCCTAAATTGATTTTTAAGGGAAAAATCTCTACACCGTATTTTTCCTTTTCGTTTTGTTTAATGCTGCTGCCTGAATCTACAAAAATTTTTATCATAAATAATGTCCTTTATCTAATTGTTGAAATTTCAACTTTTACACGTAGATTATATCCGTAATTTGTTGAAATGTCAACAAATAGTTTGTGAAAATTTGATAAAAGGATAAGAAAACACGGCACTTTTCGTGCCGTGTTAAATAATAGTATTAAGAATTAAACGTTTTTCTCATCGAGTAATTCAATATTGTTTTTAGCTAAAACTGCTTCAGTTTTTTCTTCATCGTCTGTGCGCATAACTGCGTATGCTTTATCGGCAATGGTGGTAACTAAAGCGTACATATATTCAATATTGATGCCATTTTCTTCTAAGATTTCAAGAACTTGTGCAAGACCGCCCGGTTGGTCGGGTACTGCAAAAGCGGTAACGGGACGTATTTGTGCGGCAAAACCTGATGCAATTAAAATTTCAAGAGCTTTTGCAGGGTCATTGGCGATAATACGAACGATGCCGTAATTGCTTGTTTCTGCAATACACATTGAACGAAGGTCAACCTTTGCTTCAGCAAGAAGATTTGTGATTTCACTCAAAGAGCCTTTTTTGTTTTCGAGAAAAACAGAAAGTTGTCTGATAGCCATAATAAATTCCTCCTATAATTAGTCGTGAAGCTTACGCTCGTCAATAATACGAACGGCTTTACCTTCACTGCGGGTAATGGTCTTGGGGGGTACAAGATGGATTGCAGGGCCGATACCTAACATATTACGCATAGCGTCGCGAAGAGATGCTTCCTTTGCGGAAATGCTCTTAACGGAATCGTCAAACTGCTCAGGGGGTAATTCAACGAATACGTCAAAGGTGTCGTTGTTATTAACTCTTGAAAGCTTGATCTGATAGTTGGGGGTGTAGCCTTCCTTAAGTAAAACTGCCTCAATCTGAGAGGGGAATACGTTTACACCGCGGATAATCATCATATCGTCACTTCTGCCCATAGGCTTACTCATACGGATAAAGGTTCTTCCGCAGGAGCAGGGTTTACGGCTTAAAACGCAGATGTCTCTTGTGCGGTAACGAAGCATAGGGAAGGCTTCCTTATCTAAGCAGGTAAATACAAGCTCGCCCTTTTCGCCTTCAGGAAGAGGCTCACCGGTTTCGGGATTGATGATTTCTGCAACGAAATGGTCTTCGTTAATGTGCATACCGCCCTGCTCGGCACATTCAAAGGAAACGCCGGGGCCTGAAATTTCTGTTAATCCGTAAATATCGTAAGCCTTAATGCCTAAGGTGGCTTCAAGCTGTCTTCTGTTCTCACTTGTCCAGGGCTCTGCACCGAAAATACCTGCCTTAAGAGGAATAGTTTCGGGAGTGTAGCCCATTTCCTTAAGGGATTCGCCTAAATAAGCTGCGTAGGAAGGAGTGCAGCAAAGAACTGTTGCCTTAAGGTCCGTCATAAACTGAAGCTGACGTTCGGTGTTACCTGAGGACATAGGCAACGTAAGGCAGCCTACCTTATGGGAGCCGCCGTTAAGACCGGGGCCGCCGGTAAATAAGCCGTAGCCGTAGCTTACCTGAACAACGTCTTCCTTATCTGCGCCTGCGGCAACTAATGCACGGGCACAGCAATCCTCCCAAAGGTCAATATCGTACTGGGTGTAATAGGCAATAACACGCTTGCCCGTTGTACCTGAGGTTGACTGAATACGTACGCAGTCAGCAAGGGGCTTTGCGAGCATTCCATAGGGGTAGTTATCACGAAGGTCTGATTTTTCGACGAAGGGGAGCTTGTACAAATCTTCGATACCCTTGATGTCTTCGGGTTTTACGCCCTTTTCGTCCATTCTGGCACGGTAAAAGGGAACGTTTTCGTAAACGTGTTTTACCTGCTTAATGAGTTTTTCCGATTGAAGCTTCTTAATGTCTTCAACGGGCATGGTTTCGAATTCCGGTTGATAGTATTTGCGGTTTTCCATTTTAATAACGACCTTTCTTTTTATTTATAAGCTCTTCCGAACTCAAAAGCCTTTTTGTTCATTTCTACAAATTTGGGAGCAACGGATTGTTCGATGGCTTCAAGCCATTTTTCCTTCTCGATTGAAAGATAATTGGAAAGCTTACCCATTAAAACGATGTTAACTGCCTTGGCGCTTCCTGCCTCGATGGCGGGAGAAAGAGCGTCGATACAGTCAATATCTACACCCTTGGCGCTTAATTCGTCCAAAATGCTTTTAGGATATTCGCAAGTTCCGCAAATAACGGGCATAGGATCAATTTCCTGAGAATTAACGATGATTTTGCCGTTGGGCTTAAGATAATCAACGTATCTGGCGGCCTCAAGCTTTTCAAAGGAAACGATAAAATCTGCTTCGCCCTTGTCAATAATGGGGGAGTATACCTTTTCTCCCGAACGAACGTACGTTACAACGCTTCCGCCTCTCTGGCTCATACCGTGAACCTCGGAAACCTTAACGTCTTTTCCTTCGTTGATTAAAAGTCTGCCCAAAAGCTTACTTGCAAGGAGTGAGCCTTGTCCGCCCACACCGACGATCATAATATTTAACTTCATTTTGTACCTCCGATGGCAGAAAATGCGCATAACTGTTCGCAAACTCCGCAACCAACGCACAGAGTAGAGTCAATTACGGCTTTGGAATTTTTCATACTTATTGCGGGGCAACCGATTCTCATACACGCTTTACAGCTGCGGCATTTATCGGGATCGATTATAAGGGCCGGCTTTGCTTTTACGCTTTTCAGCAAAGCGCAGGGACGGCGGGAGATAATAACGGAGGGCTCGGAAACAGCAGTTTCTTCTTTAATAACCTTTTCCGTTTCCTTAAGGTCATAGGGATCAACAACGCGAACACGGTTGATGCCCAATGCCTTGCAAAGCGCTTCCAAATCAATTTTTGTGGCAGGATCGCCCTTGATGTTATATCCGGTGGTGGGATTTTGCTGATGGCCGGTCATACCGGTAATGGAGTTGTCAACGATAATTACTGTGGAATTGGTGCCGTTATAGGCAATGTTGGCAAGCCCCGTCATACCCGAGTGCATAAAGGTGGAGTCACCGATAACGCATACGGTTTTGTTTTCAGTTTGATTTGCCTTGTTAAAGCCGTGAAGCCCTGAAACTGATGCTCCCATACAAAGAACGGAGTCAATAGCGTTAAGGGGAGCGGCAGAGCCGAGGGTGTAGCAACCGATATCACCTAAAACGGTGTATTTATTCTTTGAAAGTACGTAGAATAAGCCTCTGTGGGGGCAACCTGCGCACATAACGGGAGGACGAACGGGGATAGGTGCGGAATTTTCGGTAAAGGAATTAGTTTTGATACCGAAAGCGTCGGCAATGATCTTTTGAGAAAATTCACCGCAGATGGAGAAAATATTTTTGCCGTCAACCTTGATGCCGAGAGCTTTACAATGAGTTTCAATAACCGGGTCAAGCTCTTCGATTACCACAACTCTTTCTACAGATGCGGCAAAAGTCTTGATTTTCTCAACGGGCAGGGGATTAACAAGACCTAATTTGAATACCGAAACGGTATCACCGAAAACCTCCTTAACGTAATCGTAGCAGGTGCCTGAGGTGATAATACCTAAGGATTTATCGGTGCCTTCTTCAATTCTGTTAAGGGGAGAGGTTTCTGCAAAGGCAATTAAATCTGCCGTGCGTTTTTCAACAACGGGGTGACGGCGGATAGCGTTTGCAGGAGCCATAATAAACTTCTGAGGATTCTTTACGTATTCCTTTTTTACTGCTTTTGCAGGCTCAAGCATTTCCACGCTGCACTGTGAATGGGCAATACGGGTGCACATTCTCAGAAGCACGGGAGTGTCAAACTGCTCGGAAAGCTCAAAGGCTGTTTTTGTAAAATCCTTTGCTTCCTGAGAATCTGCAGGCTCGAGCATAGGGATTTTTGAGGCTATTGCATAATGCCTTGAATCCTGCTCGTTTTGTGATGAGTGCATACCGGGGTCGTCTGCCACGCAGATAACGAGACCGCCGTTTACGCCTGTGTAGGACATTGTAAATAAGGGGTCTGCGGCGACGTTAAGACCAACATGCTTCATACAGCAGGCACTTCTTGCGCCTGCAAGTGAGGCACCGAAGGCAACCTCGCAGGCTACCTTTTCGTTAGGAGCCCATTCGCAGTAAATTTCGTCGTATTTTGCGGCGTATTCGGTTATTTCGGTTGAAGGTGTTCCGGGATAGCTGGAAACTACCGAGCAACCTGCTTCCAATAAGCCACGGGCAACTGCTTCGTTGCCAAGCATAAGTTTTTTCATATTTTTACCACCTGTAAAATTATTTTTCGGTTAAGGATTTGCTTGCGGGAACTACTGTTTGTGCGTCGTAGCAAGCAAACATATCGTCAACGTTTTCGGGAGAGTGCTTTTTAGTAAGCAGGCTGACAATGGGAACAATAATAAGTCCGCCTACCATAGCAAACACACCGGAATACAATGAGTTCTTGAATATAGTGCCTAAAATCAAGTCGGTAAAGGTAAACACCTTAAGTGAAACTAACAGCTGAATTACCATTATTCCTACACCGAAGGCAAAGGATGCCCACACGGCAGGACGGGTTGTTTTCTTCCAGTATAAGCCGTAGAGGAAGGGAGCAAGGAAGGAGCCTGCCAAAGCACCCCAGGAGACGCCCATCATCTGTGCGATAAATACGAAGTCGGACCAAATTGAATCCTTCAAAATTGCTATTAAGGCAGAAAGCACGATAAAGAATACGATGAAAATCTGCATAATAGTAAGCTTTCTCTTTTCTGTAGGCTCTTTCTTCATAGCAGGAATAATAACGTCAAGGAAAAGGGTAGAGGAAGAAGTAAGAACCAGAGAGGAAAGTGTTGACATTGATGCGGAAAGCACCAGAACTATTACTATTCCTACAATGTATGGGGAAAGGTTTGAAAGCATTTGAGGCACAATAACGTCAAAGCCCTTTTCGGCAACCTGCTCAGGCGAAACGAAGATTCTTCCGAAGCCGCTGAGGAAGTAACATCCGCCTGCAACGATGATGGCAAATATAGTTGAAATAAGGGTGCCCTTGCGAATGGCGTTTTCGTTGGAAATGGCGTAGAATTTACCTACCATCTGAGGAAGTCCCCAAGTGCCAAGAGAGGTAAGAAGCACTACCGTAATAAGAAACATTGGGGTGGGACCGAAGAAGGAGGTATATTCCCATCCGCCGTTCCGGCTTGTTGCCAAAAGCTCAATGGATTCGGTAAAGCCACCGTTTACGTTCAGGGTTGCCACTATTACGGCAACGATTCCCACAAGCATTATAGCGCCTTGAATGAAATCGTTGATTGCGGTTGCCATATATCCGCCGAAGATAACGTAAAGACCGGTTAAAAGTGCCATAACGATGATGCAAACGTAATAGGGAACGTCAAAGGCGATACCAAACAGGCTTGAAAGACCGTTATAAAGTGATGCGGTGTAGGGGATGAGAAACACGAAAACTATTACGGAAGCGGCTATTTTAAGGGCAGAGGAGTTAAAGCGCTTCTGAAAAAAGTCAGGCATAGTTTTTGAGTTAAGGTGCTGTGTCATAACGCGGGTGCGTCTGCCGAGAATTACCCACGCCAAAAGCGAGCCGATAAATGCGTTGCCTAAGCCTATCCAGGTTGATGCAATGCCGAAGTTCCAGCCGAACTGACCTGCGTAGCCTACGAAAATAACGGCAGAGAAGTAAGACGTGCCGTATGCAAAGGCGGTAAGCCAGGGACCAACGGAGCGACCGCCAAGAACGAAGCCGTCAACATTTGTTGCGTGCTTACGGCAGTACAGACCTACACCTATCATAAGGGCAAAAAAGCAAATAACTAAAGCTGCTGTAAAAATAGTACCTTCCATAATTGTTACCTCTGTAAAAAGTGTATAGTGTAGTTGATTACAAAGTGATTTGCGTAGTGAATTAAGAAGTGTTTATAATTCTGTTTGATGAAGTGAAAATAATCTATGAAGCGTCCTTGCTGAGAGCAAAAAATCAAAAACGGAGCAATCAGCTTTTAATCTGAGCTTCAACAAGACTTCTGCCGCAGTACATTTCTCTCAGGCGGGGTTTTTCGATTTTGCCCGTGGGGTTACGGGGAACGGAAGCAAAGATAATTTTCTTGGGACGCTTATATTTGGGGAGTGTAAGACAAAATTCGTTGATTTCGTCCTCTGTGCAGGTAAAGCCTTCCTTAATTTCAATAATTGCCGCGGCTATTTCGCCCAGACGCTTATCGGGAAGACCGATTACTGCCACGTCCTTAATTTTGTTAAATGCGCGGAGATGGTCTTCAATCTGTACGGGATAGAGGTTTTCACCGCCGCTGATGATAACGTCTTTTTTGCGGTCAACAAGGTAAATGAAGCCGTCCGAATCGACCTTTGCCATATCTCCCGTTAAGAGCCAGCCGTCTTTAAGAATTTCGTCGGTTGCCTTGGGGTTTTTATAATAGCATTTCATAACGCCTGCGCCTTTAACGGCAAGCTCGCCAACCTCACCGTCTTTAACGGGAACGCAGTTTTCGTCAACGATTTTTGTTTCCCAAAGGTAGCCTGCTTTACCGATGGCGCCAACCTTGTGAATATTCTCAACGCCAAGGTGCACGCAACCGGGGCCGATGGATTCGGATAAGCCGTAGTTGGTGTCGTAATCGTGAGAAGGGAATTGCTCCTTCCAACGCATAATCAAGGATGGGGGAACGGGCTGTGCTCCCACGTGCATTAAGCGCCATTGGGAAAGGGTGAATTCGTCTAATTTAAGTTCACCGCGGTCGATGCTGTCCAAAATGTCCTGCACCCAGGGAACTAAGAGCCAAACGATAGTCGCTTTTTCGTCGGAAACGGTCTGCAAAACCCATTCGGGCTTAACACCGCGAAGTAAAACGGATTTTCCGCCGGTTAAAAGAGAGCCGAACCAATGCATTTTTGCGCCCGTGTGATAAAGGGGAGGAATGCAAAGGAAAACGTCGTCTTTAGTTTGCGAGTGGTGATTCTGCTCGGTTTTACAGGAGGAAACCAAGGCTTCGTGACAGTGCAGAATTGCCTTTGGAAAGCCCGTTGTGCCGGAAGAAAAATAGATGGCGGCATCGTCGGAATCCTTTAACTCAACGGGGGGAACAGTTGTTGAGCAGTAATAGGTCATCTCCGCATAGTTGTCGGCATAGCAAGGTGTATCTTCCTTTTCGCCAACGAAGAATAAGTTGTCAACGGCGGGAATTTCATCGGAAATGGAGTTTATTCTTTCAATAAATTCGGGGCCGAAAACAAGCATACGAACGTCGGCAAGATCGAGACAGTATTTGATTTCATCGGCAGAATAGCGGTAGTTCATGGGAACGACCAAGGCGCCTGTTTTTAATACGCCAAAGTAGATGGGAAGCCACTCAAGGCAGTTCATTAAGAGAATTGCGACCTTATCACCCTTTTTAATGCCACGGGTGAAAAGCAGGTTGGCAAAACGGTTGGCTTTAATATCGAATTCTCGCCAAGAAATCTCTCTGCGGTATTTGTCGGATTGAGAAGCCGTTTCAATAAGATTGAATTCACGCCAGGTCATATCCTTGTTAGGCTGTTTTTCGGGATTGATTTCCACGATAGCAGTGTCGTTGGGATAAATTTTAGCGTTTCTCTCTAAAAAATCTGTAATAGGCATTTTTTGGTTTCCTTTCAAAAAGTGCAATGTAATTACGTAATATATAATATAAATTAAAGTATAGCATAGTTAACAGTGTTTGTCGAGTAAAAAGTGAGAAAATTCGTGGAAAAATATTATGTTTTTTGCAAAAATATACAAAGTAAAAAATGAATAAAAGTTTCTGCAATTTGTCAATATACGTTGACTTTTTTGTTGTTAAATGTTATACTCTTAAAATGTAAATACTCCTTTAGAGGTACTTTTGATGAATAAAGTAATTTTGCCTGAAAAATACGTTGAGAAGCTGGATATTTATCAGACTCAGCTTGCTATAGGCTTATTAAAACAAAAATTTCAGCAGGCTCTTGCCGCAAAGCTTAACTTAAAGCGTGTGACGGCACCTCTTTTCGTTCAGCCTGAAACGGGCTTGAATGACGATTTAAGCGGTGTTGAGAGAGCAGTTTCCTTTGACGTTAAGGCTACGGGAAAATCGGTGCAGGTTGTTCATTCGCTTGCTAAATGGAAGCGTATGGCTTTGCATGAGTATAAGTTTTCTGAGGGCTGCGGCCTTTATACAGATATGAATGCTATCCGCAGAGATGAAGACCTTGATAACTTCCACTCAATTTACGTTGATCAGTGGGACTGGGAAAAGGTTATTACCCGCGGGGATAGAAATAGGGAATATCTTGAGCAGGTTGTTCGCGATATTGTAAACGTTATTGTTGATTGCGCGGAAATGATTAAGAAGGAGTTTCCGACCATTGACGTCAGCATTACGAGAGACGTTAAGTTTATAACTACTCCGGAGCTTGAAGATTTGTATCCTGATAAAAATGCAAAAGAGAGAGAAAATGCCATAACTAAGGAATTTGGCACGGTGTTCTTGATGCAGATAGGCGATAAGCTTGCTTCCGGTGTTCCTCACGACGGAAGAGCGCCCGACTACGACGATTGGAAGCTTAACGGTGATATTCTTATTTGGAATGAGGTTATGGGCTGCGCTCTTGAAATCTCTTCAATGGGTATTCGCGTTGACGAAAAATCCTTAGACGAGCAGCTTAATAAAACTGACTGTAATTACCGCAGAGTAATGCCATTCCACAGAATGCTTCTTGCGGGAGAGCTTCCTCTTACAATCGGCGGTGGTATCGGTCAGTCAAGGCTTTGTATGCTTATCCTTCAAAAAGCACATATTGGTCAGGTGCAAGTTTCAGTTTGGGATGAGGAAACCAAAAAAATCTGCCGTGAGAACGGTATAACCATTTTATAAGGAGCTTATTATGAGATACAGTTACAGAACACGCGGCACTTGCTCTTCGGTAATTGAATTCGATATTGACGAAAACGTTGTTTCAAACGTTAAGTTTACAGGCGGTTGCAACGGAAATCTTAAGGCTATTTCTTCACTCGTTGAGGGAATGACGGTAGAGGATATTGAAAAAAAGCTTAAAGGCATAACCTGCGGATTTAAGGGAACAAGCTGTTCGGACCAGCTTTCTCAGGCAGTTCGCAAGGCCTATGAAGAAAATAAATAAAGGAGATTTGTTATTATGGAAAGATACGCTTGGAAGGCAGTAATTAAAGAGGGCTGCAAGGCTGAGTACGTTCGCAGACACGACGAAATTTGGCCTGAGCTTGTAGATTTATTGAAGGAAGCAGGTATTTGCAATTACAGTATCTGGAACGTTGGTAACGAATTGTTCGGATATTATGAGTGCGAAAAGGGTGTCGATTTTGCCGCAAAAACTCAGGCAGACAGTCCTATCGTTGACAAGTGGAACGAGTATATGAAGGACGTTATGATTATGGAAATGGACCCCGAAACAGGCGCACAGCCCAAGCTTGAAGAGGTTTTCAGATTAGATTAAAAAACGGACAGTCTCGGACTGTCCGTTTTTAGTTTCTAAATAGAATTTTTACAAAAAAATATCAAAAAATGTTCTATAAATAATTGCGTAAAAAAAGAAATTCGTGTATAATAATTGTCATCAAAAACAAATAAAATTACGGAGGAAATATTATGGATTTGGTTAGGCGCCCTGAAGAAATGGTAAGAATCACAACAAAAGAGCTTGCCGATAAATTTATTGATGAACAGATTAACGAGGTCAGATCTCAGGTTGGAGATAAAAAGGTTTTACTTGCTCTTTCAGGCGGTGTTGATTCTTCTGTTGTTGCGGCATTGCTTATTAAGGCAATCGGAAAACAGCTTGTATGCGTTCACGTTAACCACGGTCTTATGCGTAAGGGCGAAAGTGAGCAGGTAATCGAGGTTTTCAGAAACCAGCTTGACGCAAATCTTATTTATATTGACGCTACTGACCGTTTCCTTGACCTTCTTAAAGACGTGGCAGAACCCGAAAAGAAGCGCAAGATTATCGGTGGCGAATTTATTAAGGTGTTTGATGAGGAAGCAAGCAAGCTTGAAGGTATTTCTTTCCTTGCACAAGGCACCATTTATCCTGATATTTTAGAGAGCGACGGTGTTAAAGCTCACCATAACGTTGGCGGTCTTCCTGAAGATATGCAGTTTGAGCTTGTTGAACCCGTTAAGCTTCTTTATAAAGACGAAGTTCGCGTAGTTGGTAAAGCGTTAGGTCTTCCTGCTTCAATGGTTGACCGTCAGCCTTTCCCCGGTCCCGGTCTTGGCGTTCGTTGCCTTGGCGCAATTACCCGTGACAGACTTGAGGCGCTTCGTGAGGCTGATGCAATTCTTCGTGAAGAATTTGACAAAAACGGTCTTAACACTAAGGTTTGGCAGTACTTTATTGCAGTTCCCGACTTTAAGAGCGTAGGCGTGCGCGATTCTAAGCGTTATGAAGGCTGGCCTGCAATTATCCGCGCTGTCAATACTACCGACGCTATGACCGCTACTATTGAGGAAATTCCTTATGAGCTTCTTCACACCATTACCAACCGTATTACCAGCGAGGTAGAGGGCATCAACCGTGTGCTTTTAGACCTTACGCCTAAACCCGTTGGAACGATTGAATGGGAATAATACCTATTGGCTAACAAGTGCCCGAAAACCCTTGGAAATACAGGGCTTTCGGGCATTTTATGTTTTGATAAAAATGCTTCTGCAACACTTTTGCAACACGCAATGTAAAAATTGCAAAAGGAATAGTTGCAAGTGGCTTTTAAGTAAATAGGAGGTAACGTATGGGAATTTGGAATACCAGTATCACAGGAAATGATACTGCAAAAGATTTATATATTGAATACACAGCCGCCTTTTACAAGTTTGATGTAGAAGAAGCGTTAAAGCGGATTGATAAATATATTAGGACAGAAATGTTTGATGAATCAGACGAAGAAGAATGGTGCAACTATATTTATTCGCTCGCTGATTTTATGTGGAAGAAAGGCATATTGACAGATTCGATACGCAATAAAGCTATTGAACTGATTGATAGCGGATTCGGTTTGGAGTTGTGGGCAGAAGCCGGTCAGAAAACTTTGGATTCCCGAAAAAAGAAACTTGCCGAGTTCAAAGAAAAACTATTATCACCGCAGCCGTCAAGGAAGAAAATCAAGCCGAATGTACACACGGAACGGATTTTTGATGATGGAGATATCATTGCTGTTCAGTTGCAGACAGTAGGAAAAACATATACAGAACAAGAATCTAAATCGATTTCTGAAGAAGATTTTCATAATTTTGACGGGAAATATGTGTTGATGCAATTGGTGAATTGTTATGCAAGTTGGACATCATGTATTGTACCGGAAGTTAAGGATTATTGGGCTTGTTTCCGTTTGTTTGACGGTATTTATGACACCGTTCCGAATGATGCAGATTTGCTGTCGTTGAAAGACGCATTGATACATCAAGGACAAAAGATAAGTTCCATCTTTACCTGCGAAAGCAATATGTTTTATTTCAAGCGCAGAAATTACAAAGTGATGTGTAATCGCAAAGATCTGCTCTCAGGTTTAAATACAAACACCAACAATTCAATCTTCTGGGGAATTAATAAACCTTGGTCAAATCCCGACTCGCAGATTGTGGCTGCTATAGGAAACCAAATTATATGCAAAGAGTTTTCAGGCACTACCGAACAAGTTGAGCATATCTGCCGATATGCAAATCGTTATGGAAGATTTGATTACAGTTTGTCCCGAGAAGAAAACGAGGCAAGATATATCACGGAAGAAAATATCATTGCAGAAAGAATTAACAAAGTCGTTTCAAGCGGAGGGAAACTGTATAGCATATCTTTTGGCAAAGAAGTTGGAATCGTTACAGTACATAACGGACACATAGATAATCTTTATATTGAAGGACAGTATCAACGTAATGGTTTTGGCACTCGTCTTCTTGAGTATGTTCTATCAATAAGTGAAAAAGAAGCTTATACTGATGTTCCTGTATCAAGCAAGGAATTACTTCATATTTGCGATAAACTTGGGCTGGTAAAAACAGAACAAACCGAGCATACTATTCGAATGGCGAAGCCGTAACCCCACAACCACTCGACACCATTTCGCAGGCAATTTTGCAACATTTTCTGCAACAAAAATTTTGATAAACGAAATAATGGATAGAAAAACGGGTTCAAAATTGCCATTTAGAATAATATTTAGGGCATAAATACGCCAAAGAAGATTCCCGAAAAAGAGTGGGAATAATCCTAACTGGCTAACAAGTGCCCGAAAACCCGTGGAAACATAGGGCTTTCGGGCATTTATGCAATTTAGGAAAATGCTTCTGCAACACTTTTGCAACGCGCAATGTTAAATTTGCAAAAAGATAGTTGCCGATGAGACACTAAAAGCGACCGAAGAGACAAAAAACAACATTTCTTCTTTTTTATATGCTATTATGATATAGCAAGTGAAAAAGGAGGATGACATTTATGCAAGAAATAAAGACTACCCAGCTTGTCAAGCAGTATAAGAATCTGACTGCTGTAGACAAGCTGGGTTTAGAAATTCAGCAAGGTGAATTGTTTTCTCTGCTTGGAGTAAACGGTGCCGGAAAGACTACGGCTATTAAAATGCTTTCCTGCCTGACAAAACCTACGAGTGGAGATGCTATTGTAGGCGGATACAGCATTACAAAGGAACCCGAACAAGTAAAGCGGCTGATTGGCGTATCTCCGCAAGAAACCGCCATTGCACCTAACCTTTCCGTAAAAGAAAATTTAGAGTTAATCTGTGGTATCCACGGTTTTTCAAAAGAAAAAACAAAAGCAAAGATACAGGAACTGTCCAAGCAGTTTTCTCTGGACAGTGTTCTTTTGAGGAAAGCAGGTAAATTATCCGGCGGCTTTAAGCGGCGTGTCAGCATTGCTATGGCACTGATCAGCGAACCTAAAATTCTCTTTTTAGACGAGCCAACTCTGGGCTTGGATGTCCTTGCAAGGCACGATCTTTGGGAAGTGATTCGCTCTTTGAAAGGCAAGATCACAATCATTCTGACTACGCATTATATGGAAGAAGCAGAAGCGCTCTCTGACCGCATCGGCATTATGAAAAGCGGTAGACTTCTTGCAGTTGGAACAGTAGAAGAATTAAACGCAGCGGTTGGAACAAACGATTTTGAAACAGCCTTCGTTTCTATTGTAAAGGAGGGTGCGTAATGAGAATGATGACTTTTGCCGCAAGATGCGCCAAAGAGATTTTGCGAGATCCGCTCAACCTCGGCTTCGGTCTGGGATTCCCCTTGGTCTTATTGGTGCTTTTAAGCGCTATTCAAGCGAATATTCCGGTGAACTTGTTTGAGATTAACACACTTACTCCGGGTATTACCGTATTCGGATTGTCGTTTATGACACTTTTTTCAGCAACTCTGATCGCCAAAGACCGAGAAAGCGCCCTTTTGCAGAGATTGTACACAACACCCCTTACGGGATTTGATTTCATTATGGGCTATATGCTCCCGATTCTGCCCATCGCAATCGGGCAGACCGTGATTTGCTATTTCTTTGCGATTCCCTTGGGATTGGAGATTAGCATAAACATTATTTATGCAATTATTGGCATTGTCCCAATGGCAATTTTTAATATTGCACTCGGACTTTTGTGTGGCAGTATTTTGGGAGTGAAACAGGTTGGCGGTATTTGCGGAGCACTGCTTACCAATCTTTCCGCATGGTTTTCCGGTGTTTGGTTTGATTTGAATCTTGTGGGAGGCACTTTCAAGAAAATAGCAAATGCGCTTCCGTTTGTTCACGCAGCAGAACTGGAAAAAGCGTTATTTAACGGAAATTTTGAGGGCGCAGTTTCACATATCCTGCCGATTATTCTGTATAGTGTACTGATAACGGCGGCGGCCGTGTTCTGTTTCCTCAGGCAAATGAAAAAACAGTAAGGAGCCCTGGCGATGAAATACAAAATTATTATCGACAAAAACGCAGACGAGGAAATCATAGCAATCGTTCATGCGCCCTCCTCTTTGACACAGCGGATAGAAGATCTCGTCTGCGGATATTCCGGTGCGGACAGTATTATGGGATACAAAGATGATGAGATGCGGAAGCTGAAGTTTTCGGAAATCGAATGTATTACCATCATTGACAGAAAAGTGATTGCTATTGATACCAAAGGCAGTCGCTACCGTATTCAAGATAGACTTCGAGATTTGGAGGAGGTTTTACCTTCTTATTTCATTCGTATCAACAAATCAACACTTGCCAATGAACACCGTATTCAGAGATTTGATGCGGTTTTCAGCGGAGGTGTAGATGCCGTGTTTTATTGCGGGTATAAAGAATACGTTTCAAGACGTTGCTTTGCGGAAATCAGAAGGAGGTACGAAGGAATATGAAAAAGTTTGTTTTGGAATTTTTGCGCCGTGGCTTGATTGCTTCCGGTATTGGCCCGATTGTTTTGGCAATAGTGTATCTGATTTTGAAGCAGTCTGCCGTCATAGATGCCTTGACAGTCAATCAAGTATGTATCGGTATATTTTCGCTGTCCGCACTTGCGTTTGTTTCGGGCGGCATGAATGCCATTTATCAAATCGAACGCTTGCCCTTGATGTTGGCAATTCTGGTTCACGGCGGCGTTTTATATATCATCTACCTCGGAACCTATCTGCTTAACGATTGGTTGGATTTCGGTGTATTGCCGATCGTGGTGTTCTCGGCAATTTTTGTTGTGGGTTATATAGTGATTTGGGCAATCATATATTCCATAATCAAAAGGAATACGGCGAAGCTCAATAAAATGCTAAAACAAAAGCAACAAAGCATAAAAGAAGATTTATCAAACGGGTAATACGGTATATAAACCTGCGGTTTTTTATAACAACTTCACAGGTACTCGGCACCATCCCACAACCGATTTTGCAACACTTTCTGCAACAAAAAAATTGATAAATGAAAAATTGAGCAGAAAAGAGGGTTCAAAATAACTGTTTGGGATACTGTTTAGGGTATAAATAAGTTAAAAAAGAATCACGAAAAAAGTGGGAAAGATATAATGCATCATTTAAGTGGCTTGAAACACAAGATTTCAAGCCGCTTTTTGTATGCTTGATATGAAAAAGGTTTTAATTTTGACGACACTTTTGACAACAAAAACACGGCGGTCAGCCGTGTTTTTTCTTATCTATTTGCAGTAAAAATTCGTTTTCTTCTTTTCGGGAGGTAAAAACAAAAATATTTTTATCGGAATACTTCTCTAATAATTCAATTACTTTGGGACGGGTTTGGTTGTTGTAATTTTTAATAAAAGAAATAAATTCTTCGTCGGGTTCAGTTTCAGTCCAGGGCATATCACTTCGCGGTTTTCCTCGGCGGGCGACGATTCCCTGCAGGCAGGTTTGCGTGTCGTAATCTAAAAAAATAACGGTATCGCAGGCTTGCAGGCGCATTTCTAAGGTTGAAGCGTAATTACCGTCAATAATCCATTGACTTTTTTGTAGTGCATTCGATAGTCTTTCAAGAAAAACAGATTTTTCGACGGTGGTTTTGTCTGAGTTCCAGAATAACAAATCGAGATGAAACAACTCTATACCTGTGATTTTATTTAGTTTTTAGCAAAGGTGCTTTTGCCGCTTCCGGGGCAACCGATAACAATAATTTTCTTCATATTTAACCTGCTTTTTTCTTCTACGCAATAATTATATCATAAATTTCTTGTGTTTTGAAGAATTTTTTTGTTTTCACTATTGACAAATACAATACTTCGTGATATGATGTATCACGCAAAGGGAGGTATTGTATGGATATTCAGTTAAAACGTGGACTGTTAGACGTTTGCGTGTTGGCGGCAATTAAGAATGAAGATTCTTACGGATATAAGATTATAAAGGATATGAAGCCCTATATCGAGCTTTCTGAATCTACTTTGTATACGATTCTTAAGCGGTTAGAAATTGCAAATATGCTTACTGTTCGAACTGTTGAGCATGGGGGAAGGCTTCGGAAGTATTACCGAATAACCGACCGGGGCATTAAGCGTATTGAAGAGTTTAAGAATGAATGGAAAGAGATTATGTCCATATACCGATTTGTTACCAAGGAGGATGAAGAATGACAAAGCTTAATTTTATTTTGGCGTTAAATGATAAGCTTTCCGATTTGCCTAAGCAGGAGGTCGAGGAAAGACTTAATTTTTATGCGGAAATGATTGAAGACCGTATTGAAGACGGGCTTTCGGAAGAAGAAGCCGTTGCGGCAGTTGGGACTGTTGATGAGATAGCCAAACATATTATTAAGGATATTCCCCTTACGAAAATTGCTATAGAAAAAATAAAGACAAAAAGACGCTTAAAAACTTGGGAAATTGTGTTGCTTATAGCAGGCGCACCTTTATGGATACCTTTGACGATTGCGTTTTTTGCGGTAATTCTTGCTCTTTACGTTTCTTTGTGGTCCATTATTATTTCCTTGTGGGCAGTTTTTGCTTCCGTTGTAAGTTGCGCCCTTAGCGGCATTGTTGCAGGCGCGGGTATTGTGTTTACCCCTAATAAAATGGCAGGAATTGCACTGTTAGGCATAGGAATTGTCTGTGCAGGCTTGTCTATATTGTTATTCTTAGGTTGCAAAGCCGCAACAGACGGAGTAGTAATCTTAACGAAGAAAATAGTATTTTTTATTAAGAACCGTTTAACTAAAAAGGAGGAAGCGTAATGAAGAAAAATTTAAAAGTAGCACTTATTGTATCGTTTTCTCTTATTTTGCTCGGTTGCGCGGTTTTCAGCTTTGCTATGATGAAGCTTAACTGGGATTTTTCTGAATTATCAACAGCAAAATATGAAACGAATGAATATGAAATCAACAAAGACTATAAACATATTATGATAGAAGCAGATATGTCTGATGTGGAACTGATTTTGACGGATTCAGATGCAACTAAGGTTGTTTGCTTCGACAATGAAAAAGTAAAATACGATGTAAACGTAAGGGGAAATGACACGGGAAATACTCTTGATATACGCTTTAATGATGAAAGGAATTGGTACGAGCATATAGGCTTTTTATGTCAACAAACAAAAATTACGGTATATATTCCTCAAAACGAGTATTTTGATGTTGCAATAAAGACGAATACGGGTGATATTACTATTCCTGCTGATTTGAAGTTCAATTATATTGAAATAATGACTGATACGGGAAACGTTAAAAATTATGCTTTCGGAGAAGAATTGATATTTACGACGAGCACAGGAGATATCACGGTAGAAAATGTATCTGCTATTGATATTGATTTGCGTACCTCTACCGGTAAAATAATGATGAATGACGTTGTTTGCGAGCGTAAAATAACGTTATCTACGTCAACGGGAGAAAATATATTATCAAACGTTAAATGTGAAAAACTTGTTTCTGAAGGCTCAACCGGGGATATTACGTTGAATTCCGTAATTGCTTACGATGACATTACAATAAAAAGAAGCACCGGTGACGTTACCCTTGTTTCCAGTGATGCTAACGAAGATATTCTTATTCAAACAACTACCGGTGACGTTTCTTGCAGTTTGTTGGTGGATAAAATCTTTTCGACCAAAACGAATACGGGAAAGATTGTTCTGCCGGATAGCTGGCAGATAGGAGGAAACTGCGTTGTAATTACCGACACTGGTGACATAATAATTGAAGTATTAAATTAACAACAGATGCTCTGCAAAAGCGGAGCATCTTTTTATACTTTTCAGAATTTGGGATTTGTGATACAATAGGTTAGTAATTCCAAATGAACAAAGGAGAAAAATAATGAAAAGGTTTTTAGCTATTTTATTGGCGGTAATGTTGGCTTTTGCATTCGTTGCTTGCGGAAGTGAAGATGCAAGCGGTGATGCAACGCCTACACCTGATGGAACGCCTATTGTTGACGGTAATTCTGCCACAAGCACTCCCGAAAATGAGCAGGGCACAGAAAATCCTACGCCTGATGCTACGGCAGATGGAGGCGCAAACGCAACACCTACCGCTACGCCTGATGCAAACGCAACGCCTGACGCTGCTGCAACACCTACGGCTAAGCCCACGGCAACTGCAAAGCCCACGGCAACTGCTAAGCCCACACCTGCACCACGTCCCATTGGGGAAACGCTAAATGATGTATCATATTTAAGCCAGTATCTTGTAACCAATTATCAGAATACTTCCGAGCTTACTCCCGATCAGATTATTCCTTTCTTTTTGACGGATATTAACGCTAAAGAAGGCTATGATTGGGGTGCAAAGATGCCTGCTGAAGAATTCTACGCTTACGCAAGAAAGTGCTTTGTAATGGACGATAAAATGATAAACACGTTAAAGGCAAGCAAGCATTATGATGCGGCAACGGATTCGTATATTTTGTCGGGCGAGTTCTATTCAAACTCTGTGCACAACACCTACGTTAACGCATACGAAACCTTAGGAAACGACGAATATATTATCTATATTAAGTACGGCGCTTGGGATTCAAATCCCGATTCTGCAGGCTTTTATGATTTCTCGTTCTGGAAGGCAAGAGTAAAATATAATGCCGAAGAAAAGAATTCGGGCTTCAGACTGTTATATTATTCATTTGAAAAGGTTGAATCAGTTCCTGCAAGTGCAACTTCGACAAATATAAATTGGTATTAAAGCACCAAAATTGTGACTGTGTACTGAAAACAGATGCTAAAATAAAATCCCCCTGATGCAAAATAAATGCAAAGGGGGATTTTTTTGTAATTTGTAAAGCTATTCGCCTTTGACGGCAAAAATAAAATATTTGTTTATTTCTTCAACAGAAAGAAGCATTCCGTTTTTGCTCCACCAGGAAACCGTTTCCACAAAGGTTGACGCAAGGTGATTTACGAGAAAGGACTTCTCTATTTTTGGCTCGGTGGGGTAGAAGACGGAAAATTGATTTTCAAACAGAGAAAGAAGCTCTTGCTTGAAATAGGACATAAAAAGCTGGTTATTCTGACTGCAGAGCAGTTGTGTAATCTGATTGTCGTTGTGCTTCAGATGCTGAAAAAGGTGAATAAAGATTGAGTCGGGCGCGTCGCAGGAGAAAATGTGATGATGCCCGTGCTCTCCGCTTACGGAATCAAAAATATGGCAAAACAGTTCTCGGCACAGTTCTTTAAGAAGAAAATCTTTCGTTTCAAAATGAGCATAAAAGGTGGCTCTGCCTACGTCGGCACGTGATATGATTTCTTCAACGGTGATTTGGTTAAAATTCTTTTCTCCTAATAGATTGGTAAAAGCACCTAAAATGGCTTCTCGTGATTTTCGTTGACGTCTATCCATAAAACCTCCGAACAAATTTACAAAAAAGTATGGTAGCAAACATTTTCTGATTATTGTGTGTTGCGAAAAATCAGGAAAAATAATATTATGTTATCGAACAAATAGTTCGGTAACAAATATATTGTATAGCAAATTTGAGAGAGTGTCAAGGTGTAATATGAGTACGAAAAGAAATATTTTAATTGCATTTTTGCTTAATTTAGGGTTTTCGGTTTTTGAGCTTTTAGGCGGTGTATTTACGGGAAGTGTGGCGATTTTTGCCGACGCTTTCCACGATTTTGCCGATGCCGTAAGCATAGGAATTTCCTATTTTTGCGAGAAAAAAAGCGAGAGGGAGCCTGACGAACGGTATACCTACGGATACGGCAGATATTCGGTTTTAGGCGGACTGATTACAACTACGGTGCTTGTTGTGGGCTCGGTATTCGTAATTTTAAGCGGTATTGACAGAATTATTCATCCGAAGTCTATCAATTATCAGGGAATGCTTATTTTTGCGATTATAGGCGTCATTGTTAATTTCTTGGCGGCTTTCTTTACGAGAGAGAAAAATTCACTAAATCAACGGGCGGTAAATTTGCATATGCTGGAGGACGCTCTCGGTTATGCGGTTGTGCTCGTTGGTGCGGTAATTATGTATTTTACGGATATAAAAATTATTGATCCGCTTATGTCTATTGGCGTTGCTTTGTTTATTCTGATTAACGCGCTGAAGAATTTTAAGGAAATAGGCTCGTTGTTCCTTGCAAAAACGCCTGAAAACCTCAGCGTTAAAGAAATAAAGGAGCATATTTCAGAGCTTGAGGGCGTTAAAGAGGTTCACCACGTGCATCTTTGGAGCTGGGACGGAAGTAACACCTATGCAACGCTCCACGCAGTTGTTGACGGGGATACTAAAGAAATTAAGAGGCTGATGCGACAAGAGCTTTCAGAGCACGGGATATCCCACGTGACTATTGAAATTGAGCAGGTTGGGGAGGCTTGCGGAGAGCATGAGTGCAGGCGTCCCATTAGCGATATAAACAGCGGACATCATCACCATCACCACCACCATCATTAAAAAATAAAACGCATCGAAGTGATGCGTTTTTGCTTTTTTGGTTCCGCTTAGCCCTTAAAGTATGAGGCGGCGCCAATATAGATTTTATATGTCTCTTCCATATAGGCAAGGCGGGCTTCATATGTGCTTAATATGTCGCTGCTCTTTGCTAAGCTGAAGTTTGTGCCCCAGCTTTCGATATTTGCGTAGATTTCCCACTTGTATTCCAATTCTATCAGGGCGTGCTCCTCCCAATGAGCTTGGGAAGCAACAATTTTGTCCTTGGCGGTTTGAATTTCCTGATCGTTGGGGTGCTGCTGAGCGTAAGCTTTTACTTTTGAAACAAGCTGAGCAAGCTTTGCCTTGCAAATGGCAATGTCAGCATCGGCGCTTTCTAACATTTCGGCAGTGGTGGTGGCGTCCTTGGGATAGGGCGTTGGAAGATTTGTGTAGCCAAAATTGAAGTTATCCGGCGTGGCGTCGGCACTTGGGGGATTTGTTGCAAAGGTGGGATTCGTTGCTGTGGGAGTTGCAGTTGTTCTGAATAAAAAGTTGCGTGAACAGTAGCCTTTGACAACGGATTGAACGCCGTCTTTTACAACCACGGCTTCAATATAGCACCAACCGTTTTCCTCGCTGAAAACGCTGACCTCTGTTTTGTTGGGAAGCGCAGAGACTATCTTAGCGTCGGTTGAAGGGTTTTCGCGCACATTGAGGACGCTGCTGACCTTGACCTCTGCCTTATATAATTCGGGAACGGGGGTTGGGGATGGAGTTGTAATAACGTCGGGAGTTGGGGAGGGGGTTATTGCTGCGGTTGGAATGGAGCCGGAGGTGTTTGTTGAACAAGCACAGAAGACGGCTACGGTTGCCAAAATAAAAAGACAAGAGAGAAATTTTTTCATAAACAACATTCCTTTATTTTTTTGTTAATATTATTATACAGTATCAGACAGATGCAAGTCAATTAAATATTAGTCATAATTTTAACGGGAGAAAATATTATTAAGTTAAGAAAGAAAAGGGGTGAATGAGATGATAAAGAAAATTTGCGGTTTATTTCTGATTTTAGTTTGCTTTTGTGCCTGCACACCCAAGGAGGAGGCGCCAAAGGGATACGTAACGTTTTATGCGCTTGACGGGTTGAGCGGTCTTCCGATAGAAAACGTGAAAATAGTTCTGCCTGAAAATGATTGCGTGCTTGAGACGGGCTCGGACGGAAGAAGCGAGCGGGCGGAGATAGAGGTTATTAAGGATAAAAGATATCCTATTGCGCAAAATTACGGGACATTTTCGGTGCTTGGATATAAAGAGGGATATAATGATTACGCTTTGTTTTTTGCCCAGATAAAAGAGGGGCAGAACAGAGAAATTAAGCTTTATATGTTCAAAACCGATACTCCGCTTTCAAACGGCGCGCCTCTTGCCACGGTTGAAAGTCCCGAAAAGGAATGGGTTAAGGAATTAGTGGAAAAATTTAGAAAATGATATACAAAAAATATACAGAAAAGTGAATAAAAATACGAAAAATTTACAAATAAATTTGCAAAAAACACTTGACAAGGTTTTTCTTAAATGAAAAAAACGAAAAAAATAAAGTTATCAACAGTTGTGGATAACTTTTCTTTTATCTGTGGATAAAAACATATGTGCAGGAAAATGGGGATATTAACTGTGGATAACTTTTTGGCGAAAAATTAAGTTATCCACAACATACCAAAAAAATCCAGTGTTTTTGGGAAAAAAGCTGTGGAGAACTTTTTTTGCTGAAAATTGTTAAAAATATATTACAAAAGGAGCGTTTTGATAGTTTTTTTATTAAAATTTACAAAAAATTAAAATGTATACGATATACATTTTTTTAAATTTCGGTAAGCCTTAGGAAATAAGGGCTTTTTTATATGTAAACATAGCAATTTTGTGCTTTTTTGTTGCATTTTAAGAAAAAAATATTGCAAATGCATTGTTGGCGTGTTAGTATTTTAAACAGAAAATTTTGTTATATAAATGACAATCAGATAATGGCTGCGGAAGTGGTAAAAAAATGAAAAAAGCAATAATAAACGCTAACGTTGTACTTGAAAACGGAATTATATTTGACGGTGTTGTTTTAATAGAGAATGATAGAATCCTTAACGTTGGCACGAAAGATGAAATTTCTGCTGAAGGATATGAGATTATCGATGCGCAGGGGGCATACGTTGGTCCCGGATTTGTAGATATTCACGTTCATCGCGGAACGAAAAGTGGCATTGACGTTACGATTGAAGACACAGTAGAATATTTTCTTGCACATGGTACTACAAGTTTTTTGCCCACGTTAGGATATACTTTTTCTTTTTCGGAATTGCTTGAGAAAATAAAGCATATAAAAGAGGTTGCAAAACATTCTTCCAGCATTAAAGGAATTAATATGGAAGGTCCATATATCAATATTAAATATGGAGCGGGCGTATTTTTGTTAGACGGACAACCTATACCTAAGAAGGATGAATATGCTCCCATTGTTGCCGAAGGTGGAGAGTTTATTAAAATATGGACTGTTGCACCTGAAGTTGAAGGTATAAAAGATTTTATGAAGGATGCAAAAAAAGCTAATCCTGGCGTTGTGTTTTCTGTTGGACACAGTGAGGCTACGCCTGAGCAAATTCGTGCTCTTGGCGTTTTGAAGCCAAGACTTCAGACTCACTTTGGAGATGCTACGGGAAGAGTAAGCGTGCCAAAGGGAATTCGAGGTGTAGGGCCTGATGAGTATGGCTTGCTCGAACCTGAAATTTATACTGAAATGATTTCAGATTCTTGTGGAATTCATGTTTTACCTGATATGCAGAGATTATTGATTTCTGTTAAAGGTGTTTCGAAAGTTGTGCTTATTACCGATTGTACGGATTCTGAGCTTCCTGCACCTAAGGAGTTAGAGCACATTAAAGACCTTAACTTTGATGAGCGTGGCGGTATTTCAGGCAGCAGGCTTACCATGAACTTGGCTTGCCGTAACGTTATGGCACATACCAACTGTGGAATTGCCCAGGCCTTTGTAATGGCTTCGCTTAATCCTGCAAAGGTAATTGGTTTAGATGATGAAATTGGTTCAATAGCTGTAGGTAAAAAGGCGGATATTGTTTTTGTTGATGATAAGTTTAACGTGTTGCGCGTTATCGCTGAAGGCAAAATGATTTAAGTGTTAAAATAATTTTGAGGTGTAATATGAGTGATTTTAAGGTGGGATTTTCTGCTGTTAACGTAACGCCCCCGATGAATATCGGTATTGGCGGTTATTACGTTCCAAGGTTTGCAAAGGGCGTGTTAGATGAACTTGACGTGCGCGCTCTTGCTTTGTCTTTAAACGGCAACGTAATATTTTTAATAAGTGTTCCTGTTTGTGGTGTTGACAGAGGTCTTGTGCTTGAATATGGACGGCTTATTGAAAAAGCAACGGGTGTGCCAAAGGAAAACGTTTTTGTTTCTGCTACACATACTCATACCGGAGGTTTGCTAGTTAAAACAGATATGTTTAAGGCTGACGAAAAGCTTATTGAAGAGTATTCTGCCATAGTTAAAGAAAGAATTACGGAGGGGGCAGTTGAAGCATTTAAAGACTTAAAGCCTGCAAAAATGGGATATGCAGTAGGCAAGGCTCCAGATAGAATAGCATATATAAGACGATATAAAATGAAAGACGGCTCTACTATGACGTGTCCGCCTATTAATGATCCTAATATTGATTATCCTATTGGAGAACTTGACCAAAGAATAAATGTTGTTCGCTTTGACCGGGAAGGCGCGGAAAGTGTCGTTTTAGTAAATTACGGTTTGCACGCTGATACAGTTAACGGTGAAATGCTTTCGGGGGATTGGCCTGCATGGATGTATAAGACTATTGAAAACGCTCTTGACGGAACAAAGAGTATTTTCTTCAACGGTGCTGAAGGAGACGTAGGAAGCACAAATGTTCATCCCACGAAGTCAGATATGAACGATACGGAAATAAGCTTTGATAATGAAATGAAGAGCCCCGGAATGTCACGATTTGTAGGACGAGCTGTTGCGGGCACGGTTTTGCAGGTGTTTGATAAGGTTAATTACGAAGACGTTGATAACGTTAAGATTCTTCGAAAGATGATCTACGCTCCTGCAAACTGCCCTGAGCCTGAGGATATGCCTACGGCCCACAAATATAAGGAACTCCATGATGAAGGACGCGATGATTTAATTCCTTACACAGCAATGGAACTTACAACTGTTGTTGCGGAGGCTCTGCGCATGTGCAGAATGGAGTTTGGTCCAAAGGAATTTGCTCTTGAACTTGTTGCAGTTCAAATTGGCCCCGTTGTGCTTTTAGGTATTCCCGGAGAGCCTTTTACAGATATTGGTATGGGTATTAAAGAAACTTCGGGATGGGGAATGATTATGCCTTGCTCACTTGCTAACGGTGACGAAGGATATTTCCCCGTAAAATCTGCTTATGATGAAGGTGGATATGAAGCGAGAACTTCTCCTTATAAAGCGGGAGTTGCGGAGCTTATTGTTAAAGAAGGCAAAGATATATTAGATTCTCTTAAAAAAGCATAACAGATTAAAAAATAATTAAAATTTATAGCACGCAAAAGGTTGTTGAAGCATATTTTTATAGTTTTTAAAATATATTGTTGTAGAAAAGGAGTAACAATATGTTTGAAAAAGCCTTAAAAATAATTTGTTCGGTTTTGCTTTGTGCGTGCTTTGTTTTACATTTGGTTAATATGTCTGTTAGCAGAGCAGAAGCTTGTTATAATGAATATCCGCTTTTGAATTTTGTGATTGTTCTTGATGCGGGACACGGCGGTCAGGACGGCGGAGCAATAGGAATAAAGACCTTAACAAGAGAAAAGGACGTAAACCTAAGCATCACAAAAAAACTGAAGGGGTTGTTTGAAAGCTGCGGCGCTACGGTGGTCCTAACGAGAGAGGACGATGACGCTCTGTGCAAAGGCGATTTCGACAAAATGGAGGATATGAGCGCGAGAGCTCGAATTATTGAATCGGTTTCACCGTATATCGTTATAAGCATTCATTGTAACAGTTTTCCTCAGAATAAAAGTGTTAAGGGGGCACAGACCTTTTATTATCCCGGCTCGGAAACGGGGCAAAGGCTTGCGGAAACTATTCAGGAAAGCTTAAGCAAAAACGTTGACGAGCAAAACAAGCGTCAAATTAAGAGCGAGAATTTTTTTATGCTTCGCCACGGTAATTCTACTTCCGTTATGATTGAGTGCGGTTTTTTGTCTTGCCCTGAGGAAGAGGCGTTATTGCTTGACCAAAATCATCAGGAAAAGCTTGCTTACGCTATTTTTGACGGCACGTGTAATTATATTTCGCAAATAAGAACGCCTGAAAACACTTAAAAATAAGAGTTATCTTTGGGAAAATAGAGGCGTAATGCAGTACGTAATCGGGAAAGCGGCGATTTGAGTAATATGTAATTGCAAAAATTAAATAAATATATTATAATCTTCTTATTAAAAAAATAAGGAGATTTTTTATGCGTGAAATCAGCGTTGAAGTAATTTCTGATGCAATTGAAAAACTGTGCAAGGACGTTTGCATTCAGCTTAACGAAAAAACAGTTCAACTGCTTGAAAACGCCTTAAATACCGAAAAAACCGAATTTGGCAAGGCAAATCTTGAAATTGCAATAGAAAATTCCCGTGTGGCAAGAGAGAATAATATGCCTATTTGCCAGGATACCGGAATGGTGGTTGTTTTCGCTGAAATCGGTCAGGACGTGCATATTGTGGGCGGCTTGTTTGAGGATGCGGTAAACGAAGGAGTCAGAAGAGCGTATAAGGATTTCCGTAAAAGCGTGCTTACGCCTATCGACAGAGTAAACACTAAGGATAATACTCCTGCGGTTGTGCACGTTTCTCTTTGCAAGGGAGATAAAATTGCTCTTACCGTTGCGCCTAAGGGCTTCGGCAGTGAAAATATGAGCGCGCTTAAAATGCTTAAGCCCTCGGATAGCATTGAAGGCATTAAGAATTTCGTTATTGAGACGGTAAAAAATGCCGGCGCAAATCCTTGTCCGCCCGTGGTTGTCGGCGTTGGTATCGGCGGTACGATGGAAAAGGCGGCTATTATGGCAAAGCACGCTGTTGCCGTTTCGGTTCCTGCGAAGGACGAGGCTATTGCTAAGCTTGAGGAGGAGCTTTTGGAAAAAATAAATCGGCTGGGAATCGGCCCTCAGGGTATGGGAGGAGTAAATACGGCTCTTGCGGTATACGTTGAAACGTATCCAACCCATATTGCGGGACTTCCCGTTGCGGTGAATATTCAGTGCCATTGTGCCAGACACGGTGAGGTGGTATTATGATAGAGATTACCTTTCCTATTGCGGACAGAAAAGAGCTTGAAAAGCTTAAAATAGGTGACAGAGTGCTCTTAAACGGTGAAATTTATACTGCACGTGATGCGGCACACAAAAGGCTGGTTGCGTTAATTGAGAGCGGAAAAGAGCTTCCAATATCATTAAAGGATATTGCTGTTTATTATACCGGACCGTGTCCTGCACCCAAGGGCAGACCTATTGGCTCTTGCGGACCTACCACAAGCGGAAGAATGGACGCTTATGCGCCTCTTTTGCTTGATTGCGGACAAGCGGTTATGATTGGCAAGGGGGAGCGTAATCAAGCGGTAATAGACGCTTGTAAGCGCAATAAGGCTGTGTATCTTGCGGCGGCAGGGGGAGCAGGGGCTTTACTTGCCGATTGCGTTAAGGAATGTACGGTAGTCGCCTTTGATGAGCTGCTTTCGGAAGCAATACATAAGCTTAAGGTGGAAAAAATGCCGTTGATAGTGGCTATTGATGCTTGCGGAAACGATATATTTTCTTTGCGTGAATATAAATAATTTCTAAATATTTGCAAAGAACTATACATTTTATAAAAAATTTGATATAATGAGTTGAACTATTACAAAAGGAATGATAAAGATAGAAAACTTTATTTTTGATGAGCTTCAAAGAAAGTTTGGAAATGATGAAAATGCGGTGCGCCAATTAAATCCGTTGATTTTGGCGTCGGTGGGCGATGCGGTGTACAGTCTTAACGTGCGGACACATATTGTTGCAACCCACGATTTGAATCCTCATAAGCTTCATCTGTGTGCGGCTAAGCTTGTGTGTGCCGCGGCTCAGCGCAGGGCATTTGAGATTATTGAGCCTCTTTTAGATGAAAATGAGCAATATATTGCCAAACGGGGACGAAATTCTCATCCGGGAACAATTCCTAAAAATGCCGATATGCACGATTATCGTGTGGCTACGGCCTGCGAGGCTTTATTTGGATATCTTTATATTTTAGGCAGAGGCGAAAGAATAAATTTTTTGATCAAAACTATATTGGAGAACGAAAATGAAACAGTTTGATAACGGATACAAGGGCAACAAAAACCGATTTGAAGATAAAAAGGGCGGCCGCTTTGATAAGCGTTCAGGCTTTGAAGGAAAAAAGAATTTTTCGGACAGAGACAGAAAATTTTCTGACAGAGACTCAAAGGGGTACGGGGATAGAAAATTCTCCGATAAAGGTGCAAAGCCTTTCGATAAGGGCAGAAAATTTGAAAAGAATTTTGATGAGGACAAGAACTTTACAAAAGCTGCTCCTGAAACTCAAGAGGTTTGCGAAAATATTTTAGAGGGAAGAAATCCCATTCGCGAGGCCCTTAAGGCAGGCAGACAGATTGAGCGCTTGCTTGTTGCTGAAGGTGAAATTCAAGGCTCTGTTAAGGAAATTGTTTATGACGCAAAGGTTAACGGTGCAATTATTCAAGAGGTTGAAAGGGCGCGCTTAGACAGAATTTCAATTACCGGCGCACACCAAGGCATTATTGCCTACGTTGCAGTTAAAGAGTATTGCACGGTTGAGGATATTTTAGATTATGCACGCGAAAAGGGTGAGGATCCCTTTATCGTTATTCTTGACGGCATTTGCGATCCCCAAAATCTTGGAGCGATTATCCGTAGCAGTGAGTGTGCAGGCGTTCACGGTGTTATTATTCCGTCTCGCAGGGCAGTAGGGCTTACACCCGTAGTTGCAAAATGCTCGGCAGGCGCTATTGAATATATGCGCATTGCCAAGGTTACCAACATTTCACAGACCATTGAAAAGCTTAAAAAGGAAAACGTTTGGGTTTACGGAGCTTCAATGGAGGGCAAAAGCTATTCTAAGGTTAATTTAACCGGGGCGGTTGCTCTTGTTATCGGCGCAGAGGGAGAAGGACTTTCTAACCTGGTTAAGCGCTCCTGCGATTGTCTTGTATCGCTTCCGCAGCTTGGAAAAATCGATTCCCTTAATGCTTCCGTTGCGGCAGGAATTTTAATTTATGACTGTTTACGTCAAAAGGGTGAAAAGAATTGAAGATAAACGTTTCTGACGAAAAGCTTGCGATCCTTGCGCAAATGGGTGACAAGCGCGCGGCAGAGCTGCTTTTAGATAAATATAAGCCGTTGGTTATTGCAAAAAGCCGTAGGTTTTATATGGCGGGAGCGTCAACGGAGGACGTTATTCAAGAGGGGATGATAGGCTTATACCGCGCTATTATGAGC
This sequence comes from Clostridia bacterium, assembly GCA_017502165.1. Lineage (GTDB taxonomy): Bacteria > Bacillota > Clostridia > Christensenellales > QALW01 > UMGS1322. Next base: position 6,856 of record JAFVVO010000012.1, on the reverse strand, counting down.
TTTAGTCTTGAGAAAAACGATTCCTTTGGGGCGTTTGCTTCCATGTGCATAAAAAGGAGAATAATCTCTGCGCTTAAAAGCGCGGTAAGAAAAAAGAATATTCCCTTGAACACATATATTTCCCTTAATAAGCCCGTTAAAGACGATGATGACACTACCTTGGGGGACGTGCTTGAAAATTCTGATACGAACCCTGAAATGCTCTTTATTTCCAAGGAAAAAAGAAGAAGCACTCAAATGCGACTTGAAAAATCACTTTCACCGCTTGAGAAAAAAATTCTTATTGAGTATCTTCAGGAAAAATCTTACGATGAAATTGCCCAGAGCTTTGGCATAACGAGAAAAAGCGTTGATAATGCTATGCAGAGAATAAGAGGAAAGTTAGCAAGGATTGTTGGGGTAAAATAATATAAAACTCGGCTTAAAAACCGAGTTTTCTTATTTCAAAGCGTTATAACTTGATTTACAATAAGTTTTTTGATATAATAAGCTTGTGAGAACAATAAGATTTATGGGGAAGGGCATTATATGAAAAAGGCAAGTATCTATAAGATAGCGTATATTATATCGGCGTTATTGGCAGTGGGGTTTGTGGTAAGCTTTGGGCTTGACGTGTACAATTATAATGCATATATGAGTTCAGCACCGCTTGATGCGTATGCTCTTGTACGCGCATTGGAATTTCTTTTGCCCAGCGTTGTTGTGTTTATTATAGGGTTGATTATTAAAAGCAAAGTAAAATAAAATTGGAAGGTAAAACCTCGGATTCAAGATCATTGATTGATTTTATAGATTGAGAAAATTAAACAAACGTGTTCTAATAAAGCAAAAAAGGCAACTGATTTTCGTCAGTTGCCTTTCAGCTTTTTATTATTATTTAAGGTTTGCTTTTAAGGTTGCAAGCTCGCCCTGAAGCTCAGCGGGAACTCTGCCCATCTTAGCGTAGAACTCGTCGATACCCTTGGTTTCTTCTGTCCAAAGCTCCTTGTCAACGTTGAGAAGCTCTTTAACGGTGTCAACGGTAATGTCGAGACCCTCGAGGTTGATGTCTTCTGCCTTGGGAACGAAGCCGATAGCAGTTTCGTCAGCGTCCATTGTACCGTCGCAACGGCCGAGAATCCACATTAAAACACGCATATTGTCGCCGAAGCCGGGCCAGATGAAGTGACCTTCGTCATCAGTACGGAACCAGTTAACGTTAAAGATCTTGGGAGCCTTGTCACCAAGTTTTTTGCCCATATCAAGCCAATGTGCAAAGTAATCGTTTGCATTGTAGCCGATGAAGGGAAGCATAGCCATGGGGTCACGGCGAACAACACCTACTGCGCCGGCTGCTGCTGCGGTGGTTTCACTTGCCATAGTTGAGCCTACGAATACACCGTGCTGCCAATTTCTTGACTGATAAACCAGGGGAGCAGTCTTTGCTCTTCTGCCGCCGAAGATAATAGCGGAGATGGGAACGCCTGCACCGGAATTAAATTCAGAAGAGATGCAGGGGCAGTTTTCTGCAGGAGCGGTGAAACGGCTGTTGGGATGTGCTGCATAGGTTGACTTGTCAGCCTTAACAAACTTGTCGGGAGTCCATTCGTTGCCTTTCCAGTCAATAGCGTGAGCGGGCTTTTCATCGGTCATACCTTCCCACCAAACAGTGTTGTCAGAGGTGTCAAGAGCAACGTTTGTGAAGATAGCGTTCTTCTTGGTGCTTGCAAGTGCGTTGAAGTTGGAATGTGCGTTTGTTCCGGGTGCTACGCCGAAGAAGCCGTTTTCGGGGTTGATAGCCCAAAGTCTTCCATCGGGACCCTGACGGAGCCAAGCAATATCGTCACCTACGCACCAAACCTTATAGCCTTCCTTAGCGTAAAGCTCGGGAGGAATAAGCATTGCAAGGTTGGTTTTGCCGCAAGCAGAGGGGAATGCAGCGGCAATATACTTAACTTCACCCTTGGGATTTTCGATACCGAGAATAAGCATATGCTCTGCCATCCAGCCTTCCTTATTTGCAAGGTAGGATGCAATACGAAGCGCAAAGCACTTTTTGCCTAAAAGAACGTTTCCGCCATAACCGGAGTTAATGGACCAGATAGCGTTGTCTTCGGGGAAGTGGCAGATGTATCTGTCTTCTTCGGAAAGCTGTGCCTTGGAGTGAAGACCCTTAACAAAGTCGCCGTCACCTAACTGGTCAAGAACAGCCTTGCCCATACGGGTCATAATAGCCATTGAAACTACAACGTAGATAGAGTCGGTAAGCTCGATACCGATCTTTGAAAATTCAGAGCCAACGGGACCCATTGAATAGGGGATAACGTACATTGTACGACCCTTCATTGAACCGTCAAATAAGGCGCCTAATTTTGCATAAGCGTCAGCAGGAGCCATCCAGTTGTTTGTGGGACCTGCGCCGTCCTTTGTTGAAGTGCAGATAAAGGTACGCTGTTCAACACGGGCAACGTCGTTAAGCGCTGAACGGTGAAGGTAGCAGCCGGGTAATTTTTCTTCGTTAAGCTTAATAAGCTCACCGGTTTCCATTGCTTCTTTACGAAGCATCTCAAGCTGTTCTTCACTACCGTCAATCCAAAGGATGCTTTCGGGCTTTGTAAGCGCAGCCATTTCATCAACCCAAGATAAAAGTTTGATGTTCTTTGTCATTTTTAGATGACCTCCTTATATATTTTTGCAATAATAGGGGAGTGAAAAATAACAAACTCCGCCATCATAATAAATTACAATATGATTATACCCTAAAAAAAGGGGTTTGGCAACAAAAAAATTGGGTTTTTATGTAATAAATATGTGAAAAAACGCGGCATATTCAAAATATACCGCGCTAAAAAGTTCTTTGGAATTTAATTAAAAGAAAATGTGTGTTACGAATTTGTCCAAGCAAACTAAAAAGCCTAAAATGAGCACGTAGACTGCAAAGGGCTTGAAGGATTTGTTGGCAATAAGCTTAAGCATAAATCTGATTGCTAAATAGCCTACGATAAATGCGGCAATCATTCCCAAAATAACGGGAATAACGGTAATGGTAACGGTTGAGGCTTCATCAGTAGAAATAAACAGCTTAAGAACGTCCCAACAGAAAGCGCCGAGGATAGCGGGAATACTCATTAAAAATGAGAAGCGGGCAAGGAATTTTCTGTCCATACCGAAGAAAACGCCTCCTGCAATGGTACTGCCTGAACGGGAGATACCGGGCATTGTTGCAATACCCTGAACACAGCCTACCTTAACAGCGTCAAGATAAGTAACGGAATCAATATCCTTGCAGGCGTGCTTTTTAGGTATCATTTCCATAGTGTAGAGCAAAATACCTGTGATTATAAAGCCGTAGCCTAAGAAAATTGAAGAAAAGTTATCGTCTAAAAGCACTTCAAGAATAACTGCGATAATCACCGTTGGGATAGTTGCGGCAATAATAAGATTAGTAAGTTTTTGCTTGGGATTCTTGATTATGGAAAGCAAATCGTCCTTAAAAACGATAAACACTGCCAAAAGCGTACCGATATGAAGGCAAACGTCAAAAATACGGGGCATACCGTCGAGACCTAATATGGTTTCGGTAAGCTTTAAGTGACCGCTGCTGCTGATGGGTAAAAATTCTGCCAAGCCCTGAACGATGCCTAATATAATGGCTTCCCACCAGGAAATAGTTTTTGCTAATAAAGAAAATTCCATTTTATCCTCCTGAAAAGTTACAACTGAAATTTCGGCTTTAAGTATATCATAAAAAATGTAAATTGTCGAGATAAAACTGTGATTAATAAAAAATATACGGAATAAACGCAAAAAAAAGAACAATTCAGTTGCTATTTTTTCAAAAAGTTGTATAATAAATAGGAAAATTATATTAGGAGGAAAATTTCTATGCAATATTCACACGAAGTAGAAGAAATGATGTGTGTTGCAAAGGGCGCAAAGCACGATCCTGCTCCTATTCCCGAAGAAGGCGCTTGGGTTGCCTCAAAGGAAGTTAAGGATATTTCCGGTCTTACCCACGGTATCGGTTGGTGCGCACCTCAGCAGGGCACATGTAAGCTTACCCTTAACGTTAAGGAAGGCATTATTCAGGAGGCACTTGTTGAAACTATCGGTTGCTCCGGTATGACTCACTCTGCCGCTATGGCCGCAGAGGTTCTTCCCGGCAAAACTGTTCTTGAAGCTCTTAACACTGACCTTGTTTGCGACGCTATTAACGTTGCAATGAGAGAGCTCTTCCTTCAGATCGTTTACGGCAGAACTCAGACTGCTTTCTCTGAAGGCGGACTTCCTATCGGTGCAGGTATGGAGGATCTTGGTAAAGGCCTTCGTTCACAGGTTGGTACTATGTATTCAACTGCCGCTAAGGGTGTTAGATATTTAGAGATGGCTGAAGGCTATATTCTCGAAGAAGGTCTTGACGAAAATAACGAGGTTATCGGTTATAAGTTCGTTCACCTTGGCAAAATGATGGAAGCTATCAAAAAGGGTGTTGACCCCAAAGAAGCTTATGAGAAAAATATCGGCACTTACGGTCGCTTTGCTGAAGCAAAGACTGTAATTGACCCCAGAAAGAAATAAGGAGGACGAAGAATATGGCAAATTTTGAAAGTTATTCAAGAAGAATTGATCAGATCAACGTTGTCCTTAAAGAGTACGGTTTTAAGGATTTGGACGAGGCTAAGGAGTTCGCTCTTTCCAAGGGTGTTGACGCTGAAACTATCGTTAGAGAAACTCAGCCCATCGCATTTGAAAATGCTTGCTGGGCATATACTTTAGGTGCCGCTTTAGCACTTAAGAAGGGCTGTAAAACTGCTGCTGAGGCTGCAAAGGAAATCGGCGTAGCTCTTCAGGCATTCTGCATTCCCGGCTCCGTTGCCGACCAGAGAAAAGTTGGTCTTGGCCACGGTAACCTTGCATCAATGCTTTTAAGCGAGGAAACCGAGTGCTTCTGCTTCCTTGCAGGTCACGAAAGCTTTGCTGCTGCTGAAGGCGCAATCAAAATTGCTCTTAACGCTAACAAGGTTCGTAAGAATCCTCTTCGCGTTATTCTTAACGGTTTAGGTAAGGATGCTGCTTATATCATTTCACGTATTAACGGCTTTACCTACGTTGAAACCAAGTACGATTACTATACCGGCGAGCTTGAAACCGTTTACGAAAAGGCTTTCTCAACGGGCGACAGAGCAAAGGTTAAGTGCTACGGCGCTAACGACGTTTCCGAAGGCGTTGCTATTATGAGAAAGGAAAACGTTGGCGTTTCCATTACCGGTAACTCCACCAACCCCACCCGTTTCCAGCATCCCGTTGCAGGTACCTACAAGAAGTGGGCTATTGAAAACGGCGTTAAGTATTTCTCAGTTGCTTCCGGTGGTGGTACAGGTAGAACACTTCATCCCGACAATGCTGCAGCAGGTCCTGCTTCCTATGGTATGACCGATACTATGGGCAGAATGCACGGCGACGCTCAGTTTGCAGGTTCTTCATCAGTTCCCGCTCACGTTGAAATGATGGGCCTTATCGGCGCAGGTAACAACCCCATGGTTGGTATGACTGTTGCATGTGCAGTTGCAATCGAAGAAGCTAGTAAATAAGGGCTTTCAGGTATCTGAAAATCTTTTATAACAATTAAAAAGATAGACACATCATTTTTGAGTTTTCTCGGATGATGTGTCTATGTTTTTGTTGTGGGTAAGATAGATAAAGACATAATAAATTAAACAAATTATTGATTTTTCAGAACAATAGTGATACACTAAAAGTGCGACCAAAACATTATATTTTTTACAAAGAACAGAGCGAAGGCATTTGTTAAAAATGCGTTCTCCAATTCACTATCTGTTGATTACGATAAGAATTGTTTTGTGTCGCAATAAACGAGAACTGCATTTTTTATGAGTCTCGTTTGAGGCTCACTTTTTATATTTAAGGAGGAAAAAGAAATGAAAAAAATAGCCTTTTTATTCGTATCGGCAGTTATGATTATGCTCTTTGCATTAACTGCCGGTGCAGCAAGTGAAAGCGATCTGACTTTTGAACTGAATGATGACGGAAACAGTTATTATGTGTCGGATTGTAAAGAGTCAGCACAGGGCGAGCTGGCGATTCCTGCTGTATATAACGGTAATCCGGTGACTAAGATAGGTGATAATGCATTTGAGAATTGCGAGAGCCTTACATACATTACAATCCCTGACGGCGTAATATCAATAGGTGAATATGCATTCCTTTTTTGCTCCAGCCTGACAGATGTTGCAATTCCTGACAATGTAACATTTATTGGTGATTTTGCTTTCTCTTACTGCGCAAACCTTACAGGTGTAACAATCCCTGACGGTGTAACATCAATAGGCGGTTGGGCATTCTACTCTTGCGACAGTCTTACAAGTATTATAATCCCCGACAGTGTAACAACGATAGGCGAAAATGCATCCTATGGTTGCAAAAGCCTCACCGACGTATACTACGGCGGAACCGAAACACAGTGGAATGATATAACAATCTTTGACGGAAACGAATATCTTACCAATGCAACGATTCATTTTAGCAGTTCTTCCGACGATGCAAACGAAAGTGCTCTGTCATTCGAACTGAACGACGACGGAAACAGTTATTACGTGTCGGATTGTGATTACGATGCAGAGGGAAATCTGACTGTTCCTGCTATATATGACGGTAAGGCGGTAACGAAGATTGGTCCTTATGCATTTGAAGATTGCATAAGTCTTACAGGCATCATAATTCCTGACAGCGTAACATCGATAGACTATAATGCGTTTATGGGTTGCAAAAGTCTTACAAGTATCACAATTCCTGACAGTGTTACATCAATAGGTAACGGTGCATTCTCTGGCTGCAAAACCCTTACAGGCATAACTGT